>CAUWCX010000021.1:0-36552 GCA_963557105.1 uncultured Oscillospiraceae bacterium | reverse complement strand
CACAGCCCTTGGAGAGGGGCTTTAAAAACTACTACTCTATAATACAAGGAGAGCGTCCCATGTCCATTCTTGTGAGCGGAGGCGCCGGCTATATCGGCAGCCACACCTGTGTGGAGCTGATCCAGGCAGGCTATGACATCGTGGTGGCAGACAACCTGGTCAATTCCTGTGAGGAGGCCGTCCACCGGGTGGAGGAGATCACCGGCCGTCCCATTCCCTTCGTCAAGGCGGAGCTCTGCGATCCCCAGCAGGTGGAGGAGCTGTTCACCCGCTACCCCGACATTGACGCGGTCATCCACTTTGCCGGACTGAAGGCCGTGGGGGAGAGCGTGCGCAAGCCCCTGGAGTACTACACCAACAACCTGGTCAACTCCCTTGTCCTCCTCAACGCCATGCGCCGCCACGGGGTGAAGAATTTTGTCTTCTCCTCCTCCGCCACGGTCTACGGCGATCCCGCCACCGTGCCCATTCGGGAGGATTTCCCCACCGGCGGGACCACCAACCCCTACGGCACCACCAAGCTCTTTCTGGAGCGCATCCTCTCCGACATCTGCGCTGCCGACCCCACCATGAATGTGGCCCTGCTGCGCTACTTCAACCCCATCGGCGCCCACGCCTCCGGCCGCATCGGCGAGGACCCCAACGACATTCCCAACAACCTGGTCCCCTACATCGCCCAGGTGGCTGTGGGCAAGCTGGAGAAGCTCCATGTCTTCGGCAACGACTACCCCACCCCCGACGGCACCGGCGTGCGGGACTACATCCATGTGGTGGACCTGGCCCAGGGCCATGTGGCCGCCCTGAAGAAGCTGGAAACCAACTGCGGTCTCTTCGTGTGCAACCTGGGCACCGGCAAGGGCTACAGTGTGCTGGACATCCTCCACGCCTATGAGAAGGCCTGCGGCCGGGAGCTGCCCTATGTCATCGACCCCCGCCGCCCCGGCGATATCGCCATCTGCTACGCCGACCCCGCCAAGGCCCGTGAGGAGCTGGGCTGGGAGGCCAAGTACGGCATCGAGGAGATGTGCGCCTCCTCCTGGAAGTGGCAGTCCGCCAACCCCAACGGCTACCGCGGGTAGGGCTATCCCCCAATGACGCACAAGCAAGAAAGGAACATCGCCATGAATAAGCCTGTTTTGGTGGTGATGGCCGCCGGCATGGGCAGCCGGTACGGCGGTCTCAAGCAGATCGACCCTGTGGGCAACCACGGCCAGCTCATCATTGACTACGCCATCTACGACGCCCGCCGGGCGGGGTTTGAAACCGTGGTCTTTGTCATCAAGCACGAGATTGAGGACACCTTCAAGGCCGCCATCGGCGACCGCCTGTCCCGGGTCATCGACGTCAAATACGCCTACCAGGAGCTGGACGACCTGCCCCCAGGCTACGCCGTACCCCAGGGCCGGATCAAGCCCTGGGGCACCGCCCACGCCATCCTGGCCGCCCGCAAGGTGGTGGACGGCCCCTTCGCCGTGGTCAATGCCGATGACTGCTACGGCCCCGAGGGCTTCAAGGCCATCTACGACTACCTGGAAAACCACCCCGACCAGCCCGGCTGCTATGAGTATGCCATGGTGGGCTACCGCCTGGGCAACACCGTCACCGAGCACGGCCACGTGGCCCGGGGCGTCTGCCAGGAGAGCGAGGACGGCTTCCTCCTGCGGGTCACTGAGCATACCCACATCGAAAAGGACGGGGCCGACGCCCGCTTCACCGAGGACGGCGGCCAGACCTGGACGCCCATCAGCGGCGGGACCATTGTCTCCATGAACCTCTGGGGCTTCACCCGAAGCTTCCTCACCGAGGCGGAGGCCCGCTTCCCCGCCTTCCTGGACCGGGCGCTGCGGGAGAACCCCCTGAAGGGCGAGTACTACCTTCCCAGCGTGGTGACCCAGCTGCTGGAGGAGGGCAAGGCTCGGGTGAAGGTCCTCCGCTCCCACGACAAGTGGTACGGCGTCACCTACCAGGCGGACAAACCGGTGGTGGTGGCCGCCATTGCAGAGAAGACCGCCCAGGGGCTCTATCCCGACAAGCTGTGGGACTGATATCCGTAAATTTTCGTTTTTCCTATTCCCCTCTTTTCTCCAAGCGGTAGGAGACTGTCAAAAAAGTGCAAGCACTTTTTTGAGCAGGGCTTGCGCTGCGTTCTGCGCCTTCGTTGGCCGCCAAAGGCGGCCAATTCGACGCTCACTCCGCGATAAGTATTTTCTGCCACGCACATGTCGCGGCAGAAAATGATTTCACTCTATTCGCCGCCTGCGGGCGGCGAACTCTGCGAGGCCTTTTTGACAAGCCGAAGCGGTCGGAGATGTACAGCATCTCCGACCGCTTTTCTTTATCTAACTAAAGTTTCATTGAAGAAAGGTTGCATTTTCTTCACCCCGTCTCCGCATTTTCCGCCGCATCCTCCGCCTTTCCCCGCCGCAGCGTCGGAGAACTTTTCCCTGCATATTTTTCCCAAAAATCTCTTGAATTTCGGGAAAAGTATTCACAAAAACTTCATCACTCCTGGTCTTCTCTTGCTATAATAATATTGAAAATATGCTTGCAACAGAGCAATGACGAGGGTAAGGCTATGAGTGATTTTGTTCGCTTCGATCACGTTCAAAAGACATACCACATGGGCGAGGTGGAGATCCACGCCCTTCGGGACGCCACGTTCACCGTGGACCAGGGGGAGCTGTGCGTCATCGTGGGTCCCAGCGGTGCGGGAAAGACCACGCTGCTGAATATCCTGGGTGGCATGGATACCCTCACCGGGGGAAAGATCTTTCTGGGCGGCGAGGAGATCTCCGCCTACAACACCCGGCAGCTGACCACCTACCGCCGCCGGGACATCGGCTTTGTCTTTCAGTTTTACAACCTGGTCCCCAACCTGACCGCCCTGGAGAATGTGGAGCTGGCGGCCCAAATCTGTCCCCACCCCCTGGATGCGGCCCAGGTGCTGCGGTCCGTGGGGCTTGAGCAGCGCATGGGCAACTTCCCCGCCCAGCTCTCCGGCGGTGAGCAGCAGCGGGTGGCCATCGCCCGCGCCCTGGCCAAGAACCCCAAGCTGCTGCTGTGCGACGAGCCCACCGGCGCACTGGACTACACCACGGGCAAGGCAATTTTGAAGCTGCTGCAGGATATGAGCCGCCAGCACGGCATGACGGTCATCATCATCACCCACAACAGCGCCCTCACCGCCATGGCGGACCGGGTCATCCGGGTGAAAAACGGGACGGTCACCTCTGAGGAGGTCAACGCCACCCCTGTACCTGTGGAGGAGATCGAATGGTAAAGACATTTCTTCGCTCCACCCTGCGGGAGATCCGCCAGAGTCTGGGCCGGTATCTGGCGATCCTGGCCATTGTGGGGCTGGGCGTGGGCTTCTTCGCCGGTCTGCGGATGTGTCAGCCCTCCATGATGGCCACCGGCGTGGACTATCTGCACCAGCAGAAGATGCACGACTTCCGGCTGCTGTCCACCCTGGGCTTCACCCAGGAGGATGTGGATGTCTTTGCCGGCGTGGAGGGTGTATCTGCCGCCCACGGGGCCTATTTTACCGACTTCCTCACCCGGGAGGGGCAGCGGGAGGTGGTCCTCCGGGCCCACACCCTGACGGAGAACATCGACCTGCCCCGGCTCACCGCCGGGCGGATGCCGGAGTCCCCCAACGAGTGTCTGGCGGATGCCCAGTATTTCAACGAGGATGACCTGGGCCAGGTCATTACCGTGGCCGCCGACAACAGCGAGGACACGCTGGATCTATTGACTTACGACGCATACACCGTGGTGGGTCTGGCCAACTCCCCCGCCTACCTCAACTATGACCGGGGCACCACCTCCGTCGGCTCCGGCAGTGTAGCGGCCTTTCTCTACATCCCGGAGGACGGCTTCACCGCCGACGCCTACTACGAGCTCTATCTCACCCTGGCGGACACCCCTGACCCCTGGTCGGCGGAGTACCAAGACCGGATCGACGCCGTCAAGCCGGAGATCGAGGCCCTGATCGATCAGCGGGCGGACCTGCGCTATGATGACATCCGCAGCGATGCCCTGGAGGAGATCCAGGACGCCGAGCAGGAGATCGCCGACGGCTGGACGGAGTACCGCCAGGAGCGGGCCGACGCGGAGCAGGATCTGGCCGACGCCCACCAGGAGCTGCTGGACGGCGAGGAGGAGTACAAGAAGGGCCTGGCCGACTATGAACAGGGCAAGCTGGACTATGCCGACGGCCTGAAGAAATACGAGGACGGCGTCAAGGAGCTGGCCGACGCCAAGCAGGAGCTGCTGGACGCCGAGGCAGAGCTGGCCGACGGCAAGCTGGAGCTGGACGATGCCGCGGCGCAGCTGCGGGATGCGGAGCAGGAGCTGCTGGACGCCGAGGAGCAGCTGCTGGAGGCCAAGGCCGAGCTGGATGACGCCGAGGCCGAGCTGGCCGACGCCAAGGCGGAGCTGGACGCCGGCGGGGCCGAGCTGGATGATGCTGAGGAGCAGCTGCTGGAGGCGGAGGAGCAGCTGGATGACGCCGAAGCGCAGCTGGCGGAGGGCAAGGCCGCCTACAGCCAGCTGGAGACCCTGTACGGCTCCGCCCAGCAGCTGGCTACCAAGTTAAATATGGACTCTGCGGAGACCCTGGTCGGCACCCTGCAGTCCGGCCTCCTCCCGGAGCTGAACGCCACGGTAGACGGGATCCTCCAAAGCCAGGGCAGCAGCCTTGACCAGCTCCTGGGGGGCTGGGCCGCTGCGGAGTCCACCCTGGGCGCGCCCCTGAACGAGAGCTCCCTGGCGGGAATGGCCGCCCAGCTGGAGCAGGGCCAGGCAGAGTACGAGGAGGGCCTCCGGGAGTACCGCAAGGGCAAGGCCGCCTATGAGGACGGTCTGGAGGAGTACCAGGACGGCTGGCGCGCCTACCGGGACGGCCTGAAGCAGTACGAGGACGGCCTGGCCAAGTACAAGGAGGGCCGCGCGGACTACGACGAGGGCTTTGCTGAGTACCAGCAGGGCGTGATCGACTACCAGAAGGGCCTGCAGGAGTACCAGGATGGCCAGGCGGAGTACCAGGACGGCCTGCGGGAGTACCAGGACGGCCTGCAGGAGCTGGAGGACGCCAAGAAGGAGCTGGCCGACGCCAAGCGGGACCTGGACAGCGCCCCGGCGGAGCTGGCCGACGCCCGCAGGGAGCTGGATGACGGCTGGGCCGAATATGATGACGGCAAGCAGGAGGCGGAGACGGAGTTTGCCGACGCAGAGGCCGAGCTGGCCGACGGCGAGGCCGAGGTGGAGGACGCCTATACCGACCTGGCGGAGCTCCAGCGGGCCACCACCTATGTGCTGACCCGGGAGGAAAATGTGGGCTACGCCTGCTTTGACAGCGATATCTCCATTGTGGCGGCCATCTCCCTGGTCTTCCCCGTGTTCTTCTTCCTGGTGGCCGCGCTGGTGTGCATGACCACCATGAAGCGCATGGTGGATGAGCAGCGGACCCAGATCGGCGTGCTGAAGGCCCTGGGCTACTCCAACGGCCAGATCATGGCGAAATTCCTCATGTACTCTGGCAGCGCCGCCCTGATCGGCAGCGCGCTGGGCTATGCAGCAGGGGCCCACTGGCTGCCCTGGATCATCTGGGAGATCTATGATATGCTCTACGGGTTCGCCCCCCTGCGCTTCACCTTCGACCCCGTACTGATGGTCATCTCCTTCTCCGCAGCGCTGCTGTGCTCCATGGGCGCCACATGGCTGTCCTGCCGGGTGGAGCTGCGCCGGCCTGCGGCGGAGCTGATCCGGCCCAAGGCCCCCAAGGCCGGCCGCCGGGTCTTCCTGGAGTACATCACCCCCCTGTGGCGGCGGCTGAACTTCCTCCACAAGGTATCCCTCCGCAATGTCTTCCGCTACCGCAGCCGTCTGGTCATGATGGTCCTGGGCATCGGCGGGTGCACCGCCCTGCTGCTCACGGGCTTCGGCATCCGGGACTCCATCAAGCCCGTGGTGGATAAGCAGTTTGCGGAGATCACCCTCTACGACTACAGCGTCACCTTCCAGGATGGGCAGACCCAGGAGAGCGCCGCAGCCTACCTGGAGGAGATGGGCTGGACCCCGGACCAGGGCAAGCTGGTCCACAGCGGCAGCATGGACGTTATCTCCGACAGCGCGGTCAAATCCGTCTACCAGGTGGTGTCCGCCTCCTCGGATCTGGAGGGCTTCATCTCCCTCCACAGCGGGGAGGAGGCCATCCCCTACCCCGGCCCCGGGGAGGTGGTGGTGAATACCGGCCTGGCGGAGAGCCTGGGCGTGGGCGTGGGCGATGAGCTCCGCCTGCGGGACCGGGATCTGGGGACCATGACCGCCACGGTGTCCGCCATCTGCGACAACTATGTGTTCAACTACGTCTACCTCTCCCCGGAGACCTACCGGCAGCAGCTGGGGGTGGAGCCGGACTATGAGACCCTGTATGTCCACGCCCACCCGGAGGCTGACCCCTTCGCCGAGGGCGCCAAGCTGGCTGAGGCTGACGATGTCAGCGTCACGGTCAACGAGTCCACCCGGGTGCAGGTGGACCAGACCCTGTCCCGTATGGACTATGTGGTGCTGGTGGTGGTGGTCTGCGCGGCGGCCCTGGCCTTCATCGTGCTCTACAACCTGACCAACATCAACATCAACGAGCGGGTGCGGGAGATCGCCACCATCAAGGTCCTGGGCTTCTACAAGAACGAGGTCTCCGCCTACGTGTTCCGGGAGATCAACATTCTGGCCTTCATCGGCAGTCTGGTGGGCCTCGTCATGGGCATCGGCCTCCACGCCTTCGTCATGGCCCAGGTGCGGATCGACTCCATGTTCTTCCCCCACTACATCGCCCCCTGGAGCTATCTCCTGGCCTTTGTGATCACCATGCTCTTCACCGTACTCATCGGTCTGGGGATGCGCCCCCGTCTGAGCAAGGTCCATATGGCCGAGTCCCTGAAGTCCATCGAATGATCCCCTTTCCATCGCAATAACATAGGAGGGCTGTCCCCGCGGGGACAGCCCTCCTATGTTATTTATCCAGTTTTTGAAAACATTTTGGAATATTCCGTCGATAGATTACGATCAGTTTTCGCTTTTTGCTCAGATGGCGAAGTTTCCATCCACGAAGATGGGCACCTCACGGCCATCCCGGGTCCGGCCCACGATGGACAGGTCGGCAGTACCCACCATGAAGTCCACATGGGTGATGGAGTCGTTGAGGCCCTCAGCCGCCAGCTCCTCCGTGGTCATCTCCTCCCCGCCGGTGACACACTCGGGATAGGCCCGGCCGAAGGCCAGGTGGCAGGAGGCGTTCTCATCAAAGAGGGTGTTGTAGAACAGGATCTTCTGGTTGCTGATGGGGCTGTCGTAGGGCACCAGGGCCACCTCGCCGAAGTAGGCTGCCCCCTCATCCACGGAGATGGCGGCCTTCAGGGTCTCCTCCCCGGTCCGGGCGTGGGCCTCCACGATCTTGCCCTCCCGGATCACGAAGTGGAAGCCGTCAATGATGTTGCCGTCGTGGCACAGGGGCAGGGATGCGTAGACCACGCCGTCCATGCCGCCCCGCAGGGGCGCGGTGAAGATCTCCTCCGTGGGCATATTGGCGATGAAGCTGTGGCCCGCCTTGCTCATCCCGGCGCCGCCGGCCCACAGGTGGTTCTCCGGCAGGCGGATGGTCAGATCGGTGCCCAGGCTGTTGGTGTAGTGCAGGCTCTCCAGACGCAGGTCGTTGAGCTTGTCCACCCGGATCTTCAGGGTGTCCAGGTGCTCCTGCCACCGCTGCACAGCGTCGCCGCTGCCGCTGATGCGGACGGCCTGGAAGATGGCCTCCCACAGCTTGTCCATGGCCTCCTGCTCCCCGCAGTCGGGGAACACCTTCTCCGCCCAGCTGGGGATGGGGATGGAGGCGATGCACCAGGGCATCCCATTGGACATCTGCTGGTGGTAGAAGTCCTTCAGCGCCTGGCTGGAGCTGCGCTGGCTGCGGACGATGCGCTCCGGGTCCACGCCCTTCAGGTTCTCCGGGTCCCGGGCGGAGATGGCCAGATAGGCCGCCCCCTCGTTGGCGTAGCCGTTGAGCATATCCGCCTGCCACTGGGGCGTCTCGTCAAAGACCTCATCGTCGGCCCGGAGATACTTCTCCCGGGTCAGCTGGTCATCCTGCCAGCGCATGATCACCTCCCGGCAGCCCACATCGTAGGCCGCGCTGGCGCACATCCGGGCAAACCAGGCGCAGTCCACCGGACAGCTGATGACCAGATTCTGGCCCTTCTGCACATTCAGCCCCACCTCGATCAGCAGGCGGGCGTACTCCTCAAATTTCTTCTGCATAGCGATCTCCTCGTTTCGTTGAAATCATCAGCGCTTCTTCCACAGGCTGGGGAACAGCAGCACCAGCAGGGGCATGATCTCCAGACGGCCAAGCAGCATATTCGCCGTCAGGACGATCTTGCTGAACCCAGACAGTGCACTGAAGTTACAGGTGGGCCCCAGCACGTCGAAGGCAGGACCCACGTTGCTGATACAGGTCAGTGACGCGGTAAAGGATGCGGTAAAGCCCACATCGTCCCAGGCCACCACCAGCGTCCCCACCAGCAGCAGCAGGATATAGGCAAAGAAAAACAGGGTGATGCTGGAGAGGATAGGCTCATCCACCTGCTCCCCATCGCAGCGGATGGTCTTCACCGCCCGGGGGTGCAGGATACGCTGAATCTCCCGGCGGAGGTTCTTCATCAGCAGGACCACCCGGATCTGCTTCACACCGCCGGCGGTGGAACCGGCACAGGCCCCGGCGAACATCACCACGATCAAGATCACCTGGGAGAAGGTGGGCCAGAGGACATAGTCCGCCGTCATATAGCCTGTGGTGGTCATGAGGGTCACCACCTGGAACACCGCGTCGGTGACGGTCTTCCCGGTAAGGTTCCACCCGGCGTGGCACACCAGGTTCAGCACGATGAGCGCGGAGGCGATAACGGTCATCCAGGTGTAGGAGCGCAGCTCCTCGCTTTCAAACACCGCCTTGAAGTTCCGCCGCAGGGCGTAGAACAGCAGGGCGAAGTTGATGCCGGACAGGAACATAAAGACAATGATGATCCAGTCGATGACCAGACTGTCGTAGGCGGCAATACTGGCGTTCATGGGGGAGAAGCCGCCGGTGGAGATGGTGGTGAAGGCGTGGCTGACCGCGTCGTACCAGCTCATTCCCGCCAGCTTCAGGCAGCAGGTCTCCGCCACCGTAAGGCCGATATAGATGCTGTAGAGGATCTTGGCCGTATCCCCCACCCGGGGGGTCAGCTTGCTCTTGATGGGCCCCGGGGACTCCGCCCGCATGAGGTAGACGCTGCCCTCCCCCAGTTTGGGGATCAGGGCCAGGGCCAGCACCAGCACGCCCATGCCCCCCATCCACTGGGTCTGGCCCCGCCAGAAGAGGATGCCCCGGGGCTGCCCCTCCATAAAGGTGAGCACCGTGGAACCCGTGGTGGTGAAGCCGGAGGCCGTCTCAAACACGGCGTCGATATAGTTGGGCAGCACGCCGCTGAACACATAGGGCAGGGCGCCGAATAGGGACAGCACGATCCAGCTGAGCCCCACGGCGGCAAAGCCGTCCCGGGGCTGGAGCCGGGCCTCCTTCTTGTGGAGCATGACCAGCCCCTGCCCCACCGCCAGGGTAATGAGGGCGGACCAGACAAAGGCCATGGCATCCCCGTCGCCGTAAGCCAGGGAGATGAGCAGAGAGGGCACCATCAGCACCGCCTCCACCCGCAATATCAGGCCCAGAATGTGACAAACCAGCTTAACGTTCATGGTTTCCTCCCGCTCTTATGCCAGAATGTCGTTGAGATCCTGCAGGAACAGGCTCTTGGCCATGACCACCACCCGGTCCCCGGCGTGGATGCTGACGGAGCCGTCGGGGATAATGGTCTTCCCCTCCCGCACGATGGCCGCCACCAGCAGGCCGTCCTTCAGCTTCAGCTCCCGCAGGGGCATGTCCAAAAAGCGGGTATTGGCGGCAGCGGTGAACTCCACCGCCTCCACCTTTCCCCCCAGGAGGGTGTACAGGTTCTCCACCGCACTGCCCTGGCCCGCCGCCAGGGATCGGACATAGGCGGAGATCTGGTTGGCGGTGATATCCTTGGGACTGATGATGCTGTCCACGCCAAAGCCCCGCATCATCTCAATATAGTTGGGCCGGTTCATCTTGGCGATGACCTTGTGGACGCCGGCCTGCTGGGCGGACATGGCCATGAGCAGGTTCTCCTCATCCCGGTTGGTCAGGGCGATGAAGGCGTCGGTATCCAGCAGGTGCTCCTCCTCCACAACGGCGCTGTCGGTGCCGTCGCCCTGAATGATCATCACCCCCGGCAGCTTCTCCGCCAGCAGACGGCACTTGGCCTCGTCCTGCTCCACGATGCGGACCTTCATCCCCACCTTCTCCACCGCCCAGGCCAGGTAGGTGGAGATCTTGCTGGCGCCCAGGAGGGTAATATCCCGGATCTTGCCGGTATCCCGGCCCAGGTAGTGGAAGTATTTCGCCGTCTCGCTCTGGCTGCCGATGACATAGGCCTTGTCCCCCACCTGGGGCACAAAGCGGCCGTTGGGGACAAAGACCTCGTCCCCCCGGACCACGGCGCAGATCAGCACGCCGCTGGGGCGGCGGCGGCTGTGCTCATAGAGGGAGATCCCCGCCAGGCTGTCGCTCTCCGTCACCGGGAAGCCGATCATCTCCACCAGGCCGCGGGCAAAGGTCTCCACGCTGAAGGCGGCGGGGACCCGCAGCAGACGGGAGATCTCCTGGGCCGCCGCATACTCGGGGTTGATGATCATATTGACGCCGATCTCCCGCTTGAGGAGGTTGGCCTCCTTGTAGTACTCCGGGCTGCGGACACGGGCCACGGTGTGGCGGGCCCCCAGCTTTTTGGCGATCAGGCAGCAGACGATATTCAGCTCATCGGAGCCGGTGACTGCCACCACCAGATCCGCCGCCCGGACGCCGGCCTCCAGCAGGACCTGGATGGAGGCGCCGCTGCCCTCCATACACAGGACGTCCAGTGCGCCGTCGGCATTTCGCAGCGCCTCGAAATTCTTGTCGATGAGCACCAGATCGTGGTTCTCTCCGCTGAGCTGGCGGGCCAGGGTGTAGCCCACCTTGCCGTTGCCGATAATGATGATCTTCATGTTTCTCTCTCCTTGCAGGGGCCGGCCAGCCGGTCCCCCTCTGTTGTGCCGGACCTGGCGGCCGATTTTCGCCGTCGGCGCTCGCCGCCCAGGGTCAGCAGGGTATTGTTCAATTCCGCGCCCAGGATCAGGACCGTAGCCGTGAGATAGAGCCAGATCATCAGCACGATCACTGTTCCCAGCGCGCCGTAAATCACCGAATAGTTGGCGAAATTCTCCACATAGAAGGAGTATCCCGCCGACAGGGCCATCCAGCCCACCAGGGCAAAAATGACGCCGGGCACCACGCTTCCGGCGGGCTGGCGCACATCCTGCGCCGCCGCATACAGCAGCCCGACGGCGGCAAACATGACCACGCCCAGCACCACAAAGCGCAGATCCCCCCACAGCTCCACAAACCAGTGGGGCAGGGGCAGGAACCGCTCCAAAAAGGCCAGAGCCCGCTCTCCGACGGTGGTTAGCAGCAGCGTCGCCGCAATGGACATCAGCAGGAACATGGTGTACAGCAGGACCTTGAAGCGGTAAAACAGCCGGTTTTTCGGGGCGCCCAGGTGATAGGCCCGCCGCACCGCCGACATGAGGCAGTCCGCCGCCCGCATGGGGAAATAGATGGAGAACACCAGGCCGAACCACAGCATCGCCGTGCTGGAGGTCCGGGAGACATAGTCCAGATACTCCTCGATCACCGCCAGAACGCCGTCGGGCAGCAGGTGGTCCAGGGCGTTGATGATGCCGGAGATATCCAGCTGCAAAACGCCCAGCAGGCTGCTGATAAAGATCATAAAGGGGAACAGGGCAAACAGCAGGTAGTAGGCCAGCGCCGCACTCTGCCGCCCCACGTCATGGCGGAAGTACCGGCGCATGATGTGGGAGATAAATCTTCCGGGCCAGCTGTCGGCCACCGACTGGAGCCACTGGGGCATAGGCACTCTCCTTCCCTTTTCCCCGGCAGGGGACCACCGGATGCAAAACCGTTATATTTTAGTGTACCACAGATCCGCCGCTGTGACCACACTCTTTTCTCAATTCTTCTCAAACTTTTCCCGCCGGGCGGCGAATTTGCGGCAGGTTTTCCACATTGCTCCGCATAGTTGTGGAAAAACAGCGCAGACTGTTGACACAACTACCAACAGGAGGTCCTCTGTTATGCCACTCTCTTCCCGGCGCGCCGCTGCGGTCCTGGCCGCCGCAGCCCTATGCCTTGCCATACTGGCCATTCTCCCGGACAGTCATCAGGCTGCTGTCCCCACCGCCGGCGAGGCGGCGGTCCCCGCCTCCGCTGACAACTGGGGCCTCAGCTTTCCCACACCGGGACAGCCCCCGGTGGGCAACGCCACCCAGGACGCCCTGTCCCAGTACGACGCCTACTACCTGGGGGACACGAAAAAAAAGGTGATCTACCTCACCTTTGACTGCGGCTATGAAAACGGCTATACGGAAAAGATCCTGGATGTGCTGAAGGCCCACAGCGCCCCCGCCGCCTTTTTCGTGGTGGGCCACATGGTGGAGTCCGCCCCGGACATCGTCCGGCGCATGGCCCAGGAGGGCCATGTGGTGGGCAACCACACCTACCACCACCCAGATATGTCCGCCATTGCCGACCGCACCGCCTTTCAGCAGGAGCTCTCCGCCCTGGAGGAGCTGTACCGGCAGACCACCGGCCGGGAGATGTCCCGGTTCTACCGTCCGCCCCAGGGGAAGTACAGCGAAGCCAACCTGGCGGACGCCCAGGCCCTGGGCTACAGGACGGTTTTGTGGAGTCTGGCCTATGTGGACTGGTATACCGACAACCAGCCCAGCCGGGAGGCCGCCTTCTCCAAGCTGCTCCCCCGCATCCACGACGGGGCCATCGTCCTGCTCCACTCCACCTCCCGCACCAATGCGGAGATCCTGGACGAGCTGCTGACCCGGTGGGAGGAGCAGGGGTATACCTTCGCCCCCCTGACGCAGCTGCCGGCCTAAACATTTCCTAAAATGTACGGGCACTTTTCGACGATCTGAGCCGGCCCGCAAAGCGGGCCGGCTCAGATTCAGTTTGTCAAAAAAGTCTCGCAGAGTTCGCCGCCCGCAGGCGGCGAATAGGGTGCAATCATTTTCTGCCGCGACATATAGCACGGTATTCTCGCGGCATAGCCGCTGCGACCTACGCTAAAAATATGCCACAGGCATATTTTCTTAACGCTGCGGCGTGGCAGAAAATACTGCTCGCGGAGTGAGCGTCGAATTGTCCGCTTTTAGCGGACAACCGAGGCGCAAAACGCAGCGCAAGCTCCTACTCAAAAAAGTGCTTGCACTTTTTTGACAGTCTCGATCTGAGCCGGTCCGCAAAGCGGGCCGGCTCAGATCGTTTTATTATCTCGTCTCTCCGCCGGCGTCCTTCCGCTTCAGCAGCCGCCAGTTGCGGACACCGTAGAGCGCCAGGGACACCACCATCATGACCACACAGGCCGCAATGGTCAGATTGGACACCGCCGCCGGGATGTCGTACCAGAAGACATGGAGGATCATCATGGCGTACAGCAGGAAGGTATTCACCTTGCCATGCCAGTTGGCGCCGTAGACCTGGCTGGTCCGGTGGATCACCATCAGTCCGGACACCGCCATATACAGCTCCTTCAGCACCATGAGCACCAGGGGCAGCAGCATCAGGGGGAATCGGGTGATGAGGCAGAAGAGCATGGCCACCTGGGTCAGCTTGTCCGCCACCGGGTCCAGGATCTTCCCCAGATTGCTGATCATATGGAAGTGCCGGGCAATGAACCCGTCCACAATATCCGTCAGCCCGGACAGCAGCAGCACCACGCCGGTCCAGTAGTACGCCCCCCTGGCGCAGTAGAGCCACACGAACAGGGGGATCATCAGCAGCCGCAGCAGGGAGAGCAGGTTGGGGATCGTCACCACCCGGTTCAGATCGTCCTGCCCGGCGGGCTTGTTATCCAGCGCAGTTTTCATCTTCTTCTCCCTCCCGCTATGCGCGGCCCTCTCCAGCGGGAGGGGCCTGCGCTGCGTTGGTTTTGTTGTTATAGCATAGTCCGAAACCGGACCCCTGTCAAGAGGGCAGCAGCAACGCGCCGCCGGGGCCATCAGAGGAAGAACTTCAGCTGCTCGTTCTCAAAGAAATTGATCCGCTCGTGGCCGTATTTGGGGTACCGGATCTGCCGCTTTTCGCAGACAGCGCCTGCGTAGAGCGCATCCTGTGCCTCCGGCGGGGAGACGGCGTCCATCATCCCCGTCCCCAGCAGCAGGCTGCCCTGCACCAGCGGGGCAAAGTGCACGCAGTCCACATAGTCCAGGGTGCGGAAGAATGTCTCCTCCCCCTGGTGGGTGGGGTCGGCATCCCGGAAATGTGACCGGATACCGCTGTAAAATTCCCCGCCGCAATCCATCCGCCACACGGTGCGGAAATCCGCCGGCATGGGGTTGAGGACGGCGCACTTCTCACAGGGGAACACGGCCGCCGCAGCCAGGGCCAGTCCTCCACCGAAGCCCTCGCCCCAGGTCATGAGCCGCCCCCGATCCACCTCCGGCAGGCACAGGGCGGTGTGGGCCAGGGTCAGGGCGTCGGTGAACAGCTGCGTCAGCAGCAGTCCCTCCGCTCCCTCCGCCGCCCCGGCGGTCACATCGAACCGGAGCGCCCGGTTTTCCAGGGCCAGCACGCCGTAGCCCAGGGCGGCAAACCGGGTCATGTGGTGCCAGCCCCGGATGCCCCGGCCGTAGTCGTGGAACATGAGCACCGTCGGCGCCGGTCCGCCCTTGGCCGGGCGGATATAGCGGGCCCTGAGCACCGCACCGTCAGAGGCGGTCAGCCGCAGCTCCTCATATACCGCCGCAGGGTTGGGGAGATCCACCCCCGTCCGCTGCATCTGCCACGCCTCCGCCGCCCCGGCCCGTCGGTCCGACCAGAACTGCCGGAAGTCCGCCGGGGTGTGATCGATCCGCTGTCCGCTCATCACTTCTCCCCCTCCTCGCCAAAAAAGGTAATGATCATATCGTCAAAGGCCTGGATCTCCTCGTGGGTGAACTCCGGGAAGATCACATGCCGCTTCGGGCACGTCAGGCGGTTATAGACAGAAAACTGCGTAATGGGCGGGCAGATATTGTCCGCCAGGCCGGTGCCGAAGAGCACCTCACAGCGGATGAGATGGGCAAAGTTGTGAGCGTCGATATAGCCCAGCTTGGTGAACATCTCCTCCCGCCGGGAGCCGTCGGGGTCGAACCACCGGGAGTAGTACCGCAGCCCCTCATAGGCGATCTCATCCCGCCCCAGCTCCCACACCTTCTCAAAGTCGCTGAGGAAGGGGTAGAGGATGGCCGCCTTCCGGGGGAGCTCCGGGTTCAGCGCCGCGCACACAATGCCCAGGCCGCCCCCCTGGGAGGCGCCGTTGATGTACACCCGGTCCAGGTCGATGCCCTCCAGCTCCCGGGCAATGCGACACAGCAGGCAGATATCCTGGTAGAGCCGCACATAGTACATATCCTTCGCCTCGCCGTCCAGCCCCGCCACCAGATGGCCCGTCACCGTGGTCCCCTGGTAGCCGCCGAGATCCTGGCTGTATCCCCCCTGGCCGGGGCAGTCCATGGCCAGCAGGGCGCACCCCATACCGGCGTAGGACGCCTGCTCAAACCAGCTGCGGCTGGCGCCGGGGTAGCCGTGGAACTGCAGCACCAGGGGCACCGGGTCCGGGCTCACCGGCTTGATATACTTTGCGTAGATATGCTCCCCCCGCACCCCGGTGAAGTGCAGATCCCAGAATTCACAGGCGGCGCAGTGGGGGATCTCCGCAGGCTCCAGGTGGTAGTCCAGAGGCGCCCTCTGGGCCTCCGCCACCCGTTCTCTCCAAAATTCATCAAAATCCGCAGGCACGGGATTTGTGCCCAGATAGGTCCCCATGGCCTCCAGCTCCCGCTGATCCAGCGGCATAATCCATCACTCCTTCTCCCCGGCGGTCACGCCGGCTTCCGTTAGTTTGACAAAAATAGGTCTGTTCTGCGCCATGTCCATCTCCGGGAAGTCCGCCCGGTAATGGGCGCCCCGGCTCTCCCGTCGGTGAAGGGCGGCGCACAGCACCGCCTGAGCAGTGTCCAGCTGCGCTGCCAGCCGCCGGGCGCCGGCGGCCTCCTCCACACTCCCGGCCTGGGACCGGGGAAGCTCCGCCATGGCCCTGACCCGCGCCAGGGCATCGGTCAGCCCCGTCTCCGTCCGCAGCACCATGGCATTGCGGAACATGATCTCCCGCAGCTCCTCCAGGCGCGCGCCGCTGTCCGGCGTGGCCCAGGTGTCGAAATTCCAGAACTCCGGCCCCCAGGGGGCCTCCCCGCTGGCCCGGGCGGCGCTGGCTCCGGCCTTTCCGCCGAAGACCAGCCCGTTGGCTGTGGACAGTCCCCCCAGCCGGTCCGCCCCGTGCATCCCGCCGGTGACCTCGCCGCAGGCAAAGAGCCCCGGGACCTCCGTGGCGGCGTCCGGCCCGATCCGCACCCCGCCGTTGGCGGCGTGGGCGAAGATCCCCAGCTGGATGGGGTCCTCCACCGTGAGACCCTTGGATGCATACAGCCAGTCGAAATAGGTGCGGACAAACTCCGGCATCTCCCGGCGCAGCTCCTGGGTATAGACGGCGGTCACCCCCTGCTGATCCGCCTGGAACGCCCGGAAGATGGCCAGATCCACCTCCCTGGAGGGCAGACGGGAGGTAAAGGGCCCGTGTCCGGAGCGGATCTCCAGCAGCTCCTGGCTGTGGGGGGTATCCGGCAGGAGCGGACTGCCGTCCGGCCGGTACAGCCGGGTATAGCGGAAGGTCTTCTCGTTGAAAATGGTCTTCGCCGCCGGGCGGATATAGCCCGGCATCATCTGCATGAACTCCATATTCACCAGGGTGCACCCGGCCTTCAGGGCCAGACCCTGGCCCACACCGGCCACATCGGGGGTATTCAGGTGGTACCGGAAAATACCGCCGTAGCCGCCGGTGGCCAGCACCAGGGACCGGCAGCCCACATACCACAGCTGCCCCCCGGCACACATCACCGCCCCGCAGACCCGGCCCTCCTGCTGGACCAGCTCCAGGGCCTCCCACCCGGGGCGAAGGACCACCCCCAGCGCCTCCATGCGCTGGGAGAGTACCTGGCGGGCGCTGTCAAAGACGATGCCGTTCCAGTCCCGGTGCTTGTGGTCAAAGCAGGGGATGAACTCCCGCTCCCCGGCCCGGTCCGCCCGGCGCAGCTGAACCCCCATGTCCCGCAGCCCCGCAATGGCCGGACGGATACCGTCCACAAAGGCCTCCACCAGGGCGGGGTCCGCCATGCCGCAGCCCACCTCCGCAATGGTATCCGCCAGCTCCCGCCGGTCCCCGTCGTCTGCGGGGCCGATGAGGCCCAGCCCCCAGGTGCCGGGGTAGAAGCTGGAACCGGAAAAGATCTGTGTGCTGCTGGCCAGAGCCACAGAGCGCCCCTGCTCCGCCGCGGCCAGGGCCGCGGAGATCCCCGCGATCCCCGCCCCGATGACCAGCACATCATATTGTTCCTGTCTCTCCAGGCGCATAGTCTCCTCCTCTCTGCCGTCTCCCGCCTATGCCTGCCGCCCCAGGGCGGCGCAGAGGCTGGGGTAGACGGCCTTTGCCATCCGCCAGAAGCCCAGATCGTTGGGGTGGATGCCGTCCACCGTGCAGTTCTCCCGTCCCTCTGTCCCCAGGAGGGTGTCCCCATCCACGAACCAGATCCTGGCCCCCTGGGCCTGGGCCCACTGGCAGGTCTCCCGGACGATCTCCCGGCGCTCCAGATCCGGACCAGTCAGATCCGGGTTGGGCTTGGACAGGGCCACCACCGGCAGCGCCGGGTTCCTGGCCAGGATCGTCTCCAGAAACGGGCGGTGGGTCTGCCGCAGGTTCTCCGGCGAGGGGGAGTTGTGGTCATAGTCATAGACGAAGCAGCTCATGGGCAGCCCGGCAATATACTCCGCCATCCACGGCTCCCCCTTGGCGCAGCCGCTGAAGCCCAGGCAGCGGAAGTCGCTGTCCAGCCAGCGGGAGACCAGGGCGCAGTAGGTGTTGGAGGGCCGGCCGGCACAGCCCCCCTGGGTAATGGATGAGCCGTAAAACACAATGGGCTTTGGGATCGAATAGGGCGTTGGCGGCAGGATCACCGCCCCCGGCTCCACCCCCAGCTCCAGGGTGCGGACCCCGTCGTACAGGGGAAGATACACCGTCACCAGCGTTTTCTCCCCCGGCAGAGGGATCTCCGTGGCCAGCAGCGTCTCCCCCAGGGCGGGCCAGCGGGTGGCCACATAGCGGGCCCCCGGCCCCTCCCCCACATAGCAGTCGATCCCGGCATAGCCGCTGTAGGCCATGTGGGGCAGTCCATCGGCATCAGTCAGCCTCAGCCGTATCCCCAGCCGCCTGCTGTCAGTGACGAAGCGGACACGGCCGCCGCTGGTATTGGTCTGCAAGTGCAGGAGCTTATCGCTGGCCAGGGCGCGAATATGGGCCGACAGCCGGACATACTCCCCCTCCGCCAGGCCGTGGATCGTGGCGGCAGTGGCCCCCACATCCCGGAAGCAAAGCCCGTCCTCCAGCGGCACGGACCGCAGATTGGGATCGATCTCCTCCAGCCGTCTTGCCATAAGGTATCCTTCCTTCCTGTCACCCGCCGCTCAGCATATGCGCGGTATCCGGCCGCGCCTGTCGGGCAGTGCCTCCGGATAGCCGCCGGGCGGATGTTTCTTTTATCTCTCCCTATATATCATAAAACAGCACCTTTTGCAAGCAGCCGCAAGCCCCTTCTCTCCCCGCAGGACAGCCGCCGCCCTGCCGCCCAGCAGCAGCGCCGAAAAATCTTCTTGTGTTTCGGGGAATTCTATACTACTATTAAAGGAGAAAGGCCAAAAAAATACAGGAGGACGGGCAAGAAGATGCTTTCAGAATCGATCCTGGCGAAAATTGACCTGGAATACACGGGATTTACCCGGTCCGAAAAAAAGATCGCGGACTACATCAAGGCCCACAAGGTGGAGGCGCAGTACATGACCATCACCGACCTTGCGGCAAAGTCCGGCGTCGCCGAAGCTACGCTGACCCGCTTTTGCCGGACGCTGGGGTACAACGGCTTTCTGGAGTTCAAGCTGGCATTGGCCAAGGACAGCATGGTGGCCCTGGCCGAGGAGGAGAAGGAACTCCTGACGGCGGTTATCCGTCCTCTGGACAGCATTGAGGAGATGTGCCAGAAGCTGTGCACCGTCAACCGGGATGCGGTGACCCGGACACACCAGATGATCGACCCCGCCGAAGTATCCCGGGCCGTGGACTTCCTGCAGCAGGCGGGACGGGTGTACTGCTGCGGCCAGGGCGGGTCCTCCGTGTTGGCCATGGAGGCCTGGTCCCTCTTTATTACGGCCACAAGCAAGGTCCAGTGGATACAGGACGCCCATATGCAGGCTATGGCCACCTCCCTGCTGTCGCCGGGGGACGCCGTCCTGTACTTTTCCCTGTCGGGCTCCACCAGGGATCTCATGGACCTGGCCCGGATCGCCAAAGCCCGCGGGGTACACCTGATCCTGATCACCCGCTCATCCACGGTGCCCGCTGCGGCGCTGGCCGACGCGGTGCTGCTGTGCGGCGCGCTGGAGGGCCCCCTGCAGATGGGATCTGTCGCCGCAAAAATGGCCCAGCTCTACCTGGTGGATGTCCTCTTCCATGAATTCTGCCGCCGGGATCTGCCCCAGGCAAAGAAAAACCGCGAGCTGGCATTGGATGCCATCATCAACAAATATATCTGATCTCACCTCCGCTGCGGGCGTCTCCACGGCGGAGGTTTGCTCTTTCCCGGCGGCGTCCTCCGAAAAATAAAAATAATTTTGATTTCACAAAAACCAAGGCTAGTGATTTTCCATAATAAACAAGCCATCTACCGCCTCTGTTCTGTGCTATATTTCTTCAGAAATACTATTTGCACAAAAAAACTTTTCGATAATTGGACTTTTTGTCACTATACACAGCGTCACTTTCCCCGTATAATAAAACTGATGAAAATAATTTTCTTTCACGGGGTGATGTGTTTTGTTCTTTGCGTGGGATGGCCCCCGCACCTTCAATGGTGTGGACGACTATATGGATCTCTCCGACGATCTTCACCACTTTTTGCAGAGCGATACCCTGAGCCTGGACATCCGCTTTCAGACGGACAGCCCGGAGTATCTGACCCTGTTGGCGGTCTACTATAAGGAGAGCCTGCTGCCGGACTTCTCCCTGAACCTGAACAAGGGGCGGGCCGTGCTGACCGTCAAGCGGGACGGCGGCTTGAAGGTGCTGTGCAGCCAGGACGCCTACTGCGATGGACAGGAGCACCTCATGAGCTTCCGCGGCGACAGCAGCGGCGTCCACCTCTGGATGGACGGCGTCCCCGTTGTGGAGGACCTTGGCCCGGGCCCCTACTGCCAGTACGGCTATGTGGGCTTCGTGACCGTGGGCCGCGGGACCCTGGCGGACCAGTACGCCAACTTCTTCCAGGGGGAACTGCTCTCCCTGCGGTTTTCTGACCAGGCCGAGCCCCTGCCGGCGGCGGAGGCAAAGCCGGGGATCGCCAAGCTCCCCCTGTTCGCCCGGGGAATGGCCGGGGCGGAAAATTTCCGCATCCCCACCATGGTGACCGCCGGAGACGGCGTGGTGGTGGCCAGCGCCGACGGTCGGATGGAGGCCCCCGGGGACAATCCCAACCACATCTGCCGGGTGGTCCGCATCAGCCGCGACAGCGGCGAGAGCTGGTCTGACCCCCGCATCCTCTTCGATTTCGGCGGCACGGGCCGCCGGGACGGCGCGGCGGCTATTGACGGCTCCCTCCTCTATGACCAGGAGGAGAAGATCCTCTATATGCTCTACAGCCACACCTCCGCGGGCATCGGCTCCATGCGCTCCGTACCGGGGACCGGCTTTGACAGCCAGGGGCGTAAGCTCCTCTGGAACCCGGCCGGGGAACAGTTCGTCCGCGCAGCGGATGGCCGTGTGCTGGACGCCAGTGGCCAGGACACCGGATATCTGGTGGATATCTATGGAAAGATCACCAAAAACGGGGCGGACTGCGGCAGCATCTGCCACGGCGCGGACCGCCCCTTCCGCCAGATGGACACCTCCTTCCTCCAGATCATTGAGAGCCGGGATAACGGCGAAACCTGGTCCCAGCCCCGGGAGCTGAACCCCCAGGTCAAGGAGGAGTGGATGAAGTTCATCGGCGCCGGCCCCGGCACGGGCATCCAGATCCAGGAGGGGCCCCACAAGGGCCGTCTGGTCTACCCGGTCTACTTCTCCAGTGAGAGCGCCAAGGCCTACTCCAGCGGCGCCATCTACTCCGACGACCACGGCCGCACCTGGAAGCGGGGCGCCTCCGTCAACGACGGCCGCGTGTTCAACGGCGCGGTGATCAATGCCCGGGATGTGGACGACCCCATGGCCAATCTGGGGGAGTGCCAGATCACGGAGCTGCCCGGCGGACAGCTCCGGATCTTCCTGCGCAACCCCCTGGAGCCCCGCACTGCCGCCGCCTACAGCGACGACGGCGGCGAGAGCTGGTACGGCCTGGCCCACCAGCAGGCGCTGCCTGACCCGGAGTGTCAGAGCCACGTCCTCCGCATCCGACAGGGGGAACGGACCGCCTGGCTTTTCTCCAATCCCGAGGACCCGCGGTGCCGGGTGCGCGGGACCGTTAAGTACAGTGACGACGGCACCCAGAGCTGGCGGACCAAGCGCCTGCTGGAGGCCGGGGAGTTCGCCTACAGCTGTATGGCGCAGCTCCCGGACGGGCAGATCGGCATCCTCTACGAGGGGAGCGATCTCACCCAGTACTTCGCCAAATTCCCCCTGGACTGGCTCCTGGACAACCCGGAGAGCCGCGGGGAAGGCGAGCAATAATTTTGGGGAACAAAAGGGCGCGCCCTTTTGTTCCAGCCCTAGGGCTGGAATAGAACGAAATGAAAAGGAAGGATCTCTACATGAAAAAAGGAAGAAAGCTACTGGCATTAGCTCTGGCGCTGACCATGCTGATGGCCTGCCTGGCTGGCTGCGGCAACAAGAACAACACCCCTGCCGATGACACCAAGCAGCCCTCCACCAGCGACACGGAGAAGAAGCCCGACGCCCCCGCCACCCCCTCCGGTGAGGTGGAGCAGACCTTCAAGATGGCCACCGTCATCGAGGGCGCTGCCGACAAGACCCCCTATCCCTGGCACAACCCCAACGGCGTTGTTCCCGCCATGTACCGCACCCTGCTGCTGGCGGAGCCCAACCTGACCGACGTCAACCCCGATCTGGCGGAGAGCTACACCGTCTCCGATGACGGCCTGGTCTACACCTTCGTGCTGCAGGATGGCCTGAAGTGGTCCGACGGCGAGGATCTGACCGCCGAGGACGTGGCCTTCAGCATCAAGACCGACCTGAAGGTCGCCTCCGGCAACGCCATCTTCACCAACGCCTTCACCAAGATCAAGGGCGCTGAGGCCTGGAGAGACGGCTCCGCCGACGACCTGGAGGGCGTCGTGGTGGATGGCAACACCATCACCATCACCCTGTCCGCTCCCTACGGTGCCTTCATCCCCGTGATCGCGCAGTTCTGCATCATGCCCGAGCACGCCATGAAGGACATCGATCCTCTGGAGCTGCACAACAGCACCTACTGGTCCAACCCCGTCACCAGCGGCGCGTTCAAGCTGGACGAGATGAGCCCCGGTAACTACTACACCCTGGTGCCCAACGAGCACTACACCGGCAAGCCCTGGAAGTTCACCAAGATCATCAACTACTTCGTGCCCGACCTCATCACCGCCGCCCAGGCCGGCAACACCTACATGCTCAACACCAACGCTCCCGACATGATCAACGAGCTGAGCAAGCTGGATTCTCTGACCATGTACCCCATCGACATCCTCTTCTACCGCTACTTCATCTGCAACATGAAGGGTGTTGACGGCAACGAGAACCCCGTCATGCAGGACAAGCGCGTGCGTGAGGCTATCCTCTACGCCATCGACCGTGAGACCATCGCCGAGCAGCTGTTCCCCGGCCTGGCCCACGTGCTCCACTCCGGTGTGCCCAACGACTACCCCGAGTACAACGGCAAGGTCTATGAGTACAACCCCGAGAAGGCCCGCCAGCTGCTGGAGGAGGCCAACTACGACTTTAACCACACCTTCCGCATCCTGTACTACTACACCGATCAGACCTCCATCGACTTCATGGACACCATCGCCTACTACCTGGGCGAGGTCGGCATGAAGGTGGAGACCATCCAGAGCCAGCAGGGCACCACCGACCTGTTCACCACCCGTAACTACGACGTGGGCTACAAGGGTCTGTCCGCCTTCAGCATTGCTGAGTGGTACGGCGAGTATGACTCCAACAACGCCAACTTCAAGAACATCTTCGGTGGTGACACCGCGTTCGACCAGGGCGCCAACGACATCGCCGCCGAATCCGATCCCGCCGTCCGCAGCGAGATCCTCAAGGAGCTGCAGGAGCTGGAGCAGGAGAACCTGTACAAGCTGCCTCTGTACACCATCGGTAACAACCTCTTCATCAATACGGACCATGTCAAGATCCCCGAGGGCACCGTCTTCGGCAACCCCTGGTACATCTCCAACATCCACATGGATCAGTGGGAGATCATCAGCTAAACCAGGCAACATGGAGCCGGCTGGCGTGAAGCGCTAGCTGCCAAGGGAGACGCAGCCGCTGAGGGGCGTCTCCCTCCTTGGTTTTCTCACCCCCCCGCAAGAGATGCGTTTTGACTTCCCCTGCCGTCCCCCCGCAGTCGGGGACGGCAGGGAGCACCAAGAGAGGAGTGGAGCGAATTGCTGAAATTTATCGGTAAAAAATTGCTGCAGATGATCCCTATGCTCCTGCTGATCAGCTTTATTGTTTTTGCTGGCCTGCAGGCCACCGGGATCGATCCCATCAACTACCTGCTTACCCCGGACCAGGCCGCCAACGTGGAAAACCAGGAGGCACTGCGGGAGAAGCTGGGTCTGAACGACCCCTTCATCGTCCGCTACGCCAACTGGGTCGGCGACATTATCCAGGGTGACTTTGGCTACAGTATCGTCAACGGCAGCTCCATCGCGTCCCTGCTGAAGACGCGGCTGCCCGCCACCTTTGAATTAGCGATCATCTCGCTGGTCCTGTCCTCCATCATCGGGATCGGCATTGGTATCATATCAGCCATACGACAAAACGGAATAGTCGACTACATCGGCCGCGTGTTCGCGGTCCTTGGCCAGTCCATCCCCCAGTTCTTCTTCGGCATCTGCGTCATCCAGATCTTTGCCATCAAGCTGGGATGGCTGCCGGTAAGCGGACGGACCTCACCAGGCGTCAGCGGCTTTGGCGACGCCGTGATCCACCTGGTCCTGCCGGTGCTGACCATGACCATCGCCATGTGTGCCGTTTTGATGCGGTACTCCCGCAACACCATGCTGGGCGTGCTCAACATGGACTATATCAAGACCGCCCGCTCCAAGGGTATCCCTGAGTGGAAGGTGTACATCAAGCACGGCTTCCGCAACGCCATGCGCCCCGTGCTGGTCATCCTCTGCTTCCGCCTGCCCATGCTGATCGGCGGCTCCGTGGTCATCGAGTCCGTCTTCGGCTGGCCGGGCATCGGCTCCATCATCACCTCGTCCGTGGTCTCCGGCGACTACCCCGTGATCATGGTCACTACGCTGATGATCGCCGCGGCGATCCTGGCCGCCAGCTTCCTGGTGGACGTGCTGACAGCGGCGCTGGACCCCCGTGTCCGGCTGGGCGAATAAGAAAGGGAGGAGGCAAATCGTATGCGTTCAACTACATCCAGCCTCAAGCAGGCCAACAAGAAGCAGGCCTCCAGCCTGATGCGGAAGAACATTCGCAAGTTCGTCAACAACCGGCTGGCCATGATCGGCATGGTCTTTGCCGCGCTGATCATTCTCTCCGCAATCTTTGCGCCTCTCCTCACCAGCTATGACCCCAGTGCGGTCAATCTGGCGGAGAAGTCCCTTGCCCCCTGTGCTGAACATATCCTGGGCACCGACAAGCTGGGCCGCGACGTGTTCTCCCGGGTGCTCTACGGCGGACGGGTCTCCGTGTTCGTCGGCGTGGTGGGCGCCCTGAGCGGCTCCCTCATCGGCATGGTGCTGGGCAGTATCGCCGGCTACTTCGGCGGCAAGGTGGACTCCCTCATCATCCGCATCTCCGAGATCTTCCAGACCTTCCCCCAGATGATCCTCATCATGATCCTGGTGGGTATCCTGGGCCAGGGCATCGGCAACCTGATCCTGGTATTCTCCGTCACCGGATGGATGACGACCTTCCGTATGGTGCGAAACGAATTCCTCGCCCTGCGGGAGGAGACCTATGTCCAGGTCTGTGAGGCCTTCGGTATGTCCAAATCCAGCATCATGTTCAAGCAGATCCTGCCCAACGTGCTGTCCCCGGTCATCGTGGCCACCACGGTCAACGTCGCGGGCTTCATCCTCTCCGAGGCCAGCCTGAGCTTCCTGGGCGTTGGCGTTCCCTCGTCCGTGGCCACCTGGGGCAACATCCTGAACGCCGCCAAGTCCGTGGAGGTCGTCTCCAACTACTGGTGGCTGTGGGCAGTGCCCGGCGTGGTGATCTCCGTGTTTGTGCTTGCGATCAACTTCTTCGGCGACGGCCTGCGGGACGTCCTCGACCCGAAACAGCAGTAAGGAGGGGAATCTATGGAGAATCAGGATTTCGTATTAGACATAAAGAATCTGTCTACCAGCTTTGTTTCTGACCACAAGGAGGTCCGCATCGTCAAGGACGTCTCCCTGCGGCTGCGGCGCGGAACCACCCTGGCGGTGGTGGGCGAGTCCGGCTGCGGCAAGAGCGTGACGGTCCACTCCATTGTGAAGCTGATGCCCAAAAACGCCAAGGTCACCGCAGACCATGTGATCTATAACTCCGCCAAGGACGGAAAGGCGTACCGTCTGGACCAGATGGAGCCCTACGGCCCCGAGATGCGCCAGCTCCGCGGCGCGGAGATCGGCATGGTGTTCCAGGACCCCATGTCCTCCCTGAACCCCGTGTATAAGGTCGGCGCTCAGGTGGCTGAGGGTCTGATCCAGCACACCGGTATGGATAAGAAGGAGGCGGAGCAGAAGGTCCTGGAGATGTTCCGCAAGCTGGGCATCCCCGACCCCGAGAGCCGCATCCACGACTTCCCCCACCAGTTTTCCGGCGGAATGAAGCAGCGTGTGGTCATCGCTATCGCCATGATCTGCAACCCCGATGTGATCATCGCCGACGAGCCCACCACCGCCCTGGATGTGACCATCCAGGCCCAGATCATGGAGCTGATGAAGTCCCTGCAGGTCAACGACCACAAGTCCATCATCCTCATCACCCACAACATGGGTCTGGTGGCGGAGATGGCCGACGAGGTGTGCGTCATGTACATGGGCCGGGTCATGGAGTTCGGCTCCCTGGAGGACATCTTCGAGCATCCCTCCCACCCCTACACCGAGGCCCTGCTGCGCTCCGTGCCTGTGCTGGGTCTGGCGGAGGGCCAGGAGCTGGAGACCATCCCCGGAATCACCCCCAACCCCGCCGATCTGGGCCCCGGCTGCGAGTTTGCCGGCCGCTGCCCCTTCTGCGAGGAGCGGTGCAAGCAGCGGGACATCCCCCGCTTCGAGGTGTCTCCCGGGCACTATGTCCGCTGCCTGAAATACGATTCTTTCCAGGAGGTGGAGTAATATGGCGAACAAAGAGGTCATTTTTAAGATCAACAACTTACAGATGTGGTTCCCCATCAAAAAGGGCTTCATGAAGAAGACCGTGGGCCACGTCAAGGCCGTGGATGATGTGAGCCTGGAGGTGTACAAGGGCGAGACCCTGGGCATCGTGGGCGAGTCCGGCTGCGGCAAGTCCACCTTCGGCAAGACCATCATGATGCTCAACCGCCCCACCGGCGGTCAGGTCATGTTCAACTACGGCGGTGAGTTCAAGGACATCACCAAGTTCACCAAGGACGAGCTGTTCCAGTTCCGCAAGAAGGTCCAGATGGTGTTCCAGGACCCCTACTCCGCGCTGAACCCCCTGAAGAAGATCTACACCGCCTTTGAGGAGCCCCTGAAGGTCCACGGCGTCAGCAGCAAGGAGGAGCGGGACAAGATCATGGAGAACGTGCTGAAGATGGTCAACATCCAGCCGGACTACCTCCTGCGCTACCCCCACGAGTTCTCCGGCGGCCAGCGCCAGCGTCTGTGCATCGCCCGGGCCCTGGAGGTCAACCCCGAGGTGCTGATCTGCGACGAGCCCGTTTCTGCCCTGGACGTGTCCATCCAGGCCCAGGTCCTCAACCTCATGAAGAAGATCCAGAAGGATCTGAACCTGACCTATCTCTTCATTGCCCACGACCTGTCCGTGGTGCAGTACATGAGCAACCGCATCGTGGTCATGTACCTGGGCAAGATCGTGGAGATCGCCGACTCCCGCACCCTGTACGACCAGCCGCTGCACCCCTACACCCGTGCGCTGCTGTCCGCCATCCCCGTGCCGAAGATCCACCAGGAGAAGAAGCGCATCGTCCTCCAGGGCGAGGTGCCCAGCCCCATCAACAAGCCCTCCGGCTGCGCCTTCCACCCCCGCTGCCCCCACTGCACGGAGATCTGCAAAACGGTGGACCCCGCCCTGTGCCGCCACAACGACAGCGACCACATGGTGGCCTGCCATCTCTACAATAAACAGGATAACAACGCCTGAATTTAATCTTTTGCAAGGAGATATTCCCCCATGGACAAGTATCTGTTTCTCAATCGCGGCGCTCTGCAGCCCCAGGGCATGGACAACCTGAAGCTGGTTGTGGCGCAAATCGAGAAGGACACCGAGAACAACCCCCTGTTCCACGAGGACTTTTTCAGCGATCCCCCCAGACGCTGGGAGGCCCGCTATGACAACGCCTACCCCAATGTCATCTACGACCCCAAGTACAAGAAGTACCGTTGCTACTACACCCTCTGCACCAAGGACGACGACTCCGCCTCCGCCTCCAAGGAGGAGCGGACCCAGCGGGATTACCGCCCCATGTCCACCCGCATCACCGCCCTGGGCTATGCGGAGAGTGACGACGGTATCCACTGGGTCAAGCCCAACCTGGGGCGCGAGGAATTTGAGGGCAGCACGGACAACAACATCATGTTCTACTACGCCCACGGCACCGGTGTGTTCCTGGACGAGGCGGAGACAGATCCCGCAAAGCGGTACAAGATGGTCACCAAGGTGGAGTACCCCGGCCACCGCACCTATATGGCCGTAAACTTCTCCGAGGACGGCATCCACTGGGGCGACATGATCCAGTGGCCCCGCTGGAACCCCCAGGCGGACTCCCACAACTTCCCCTTCCGGGACAAGGTGGACGGCCTGTTCAAGGTCATCACCCGCACCTGGAAAAACGGCGTCCGCATCTCCTCCATCTGCTCCAGCCGGGACTTCATCAACTGGAGCGAGCCCCACGAGATCATGCGGGGCGACGGCTTTGCCTCCCAGGTCTACTCCATGCCGGTATTCTGGTATGACGGCATCTACCTGGGTCTCGCCTCCATGTTCCACGAGGGGGACCGCTCCGCGCCGAACTTTGACACCGTGGACTGCGAGCTGACCTTCGCCTCCACCTCCGACAAGTTTGACCGCGTGGCTCCGTACCAGTACCTGATCCCCCGTGGAGAGGGCTCCTACCCCACCGGTGACTTCGACTGCGGCTGCATTTACGCCGCGGCCCCCATCGACATGGGCGACAAGCTGTGCTTCTACTATATGGGCGGCAACGGCCAGCACACCAACTTCCGGGAGACTTCCTTTGCCCGCGGCTTCCTGCCCAAGGACAAGTTCGCCTGGTACCAGCAGCAGGACGAGGCGCGTCCCGCCACCCTGCCCACCTGCCTGTTCAACATCTACGGCAACTACCTGTCTGTTCTGGCAGATGTGGAGGAGGGCGGCCACTGGAGCGTGGCCGTGGCCCCCAGCTGGAAGGCAGCCCCCTACGAGGGCTTCGGCTTCGAGGACTGCGAGCTCACCCAGGAGGACGACGGGTACACCCGCATCCGCTTCCGCAACAAGAACCTCATGGATCTGGAGATCGCCCCGATCTGCCTGATCTTCCGTTTCCACAAGACCAAGCTGTACGCCCTGCGCGGCGATGTGGTGCAGCGGGCGGAGCGCTACTACGAGGGCGCCCCCATCGTATAAGGAAGAGGAGGGACAACCGATGATCTTTGGCCGATTGGACCGTCTGGACCGCTACCGGGGCATCAGCCCCCGTCTGGACAAGGCCCTGGATTTCCTGAAGACCCAGGATCTGGCCGCCCTGCCCATGGGCAAGACCGTGGTGGACGGCGACGAGATCTTCATCAACCGCTTTGACTACGAGACTGCCCAGACCAGCATTATCGAGGGCCACATGGCCTACACCGATATCCATGTTGTTCTGGCGGGCGAGGAGCAGATCGGCGTGGCAGATGTGGCCGTGCTCCAGCAGACTGACCGCCGGGATGAGGAGGATTTCCTGGGCTTCTCCGGCCCCTTCACCAGCATGTGCACCATGCGCCCCGGCGACTTTCTGATCTCCTTCCCGGAGGATGCCCACTGCCCCAAGCTGTGGGTCTCCGGCCCCTGCGGGGTGAAGAAGATCGTGGTCAAGGTCCTGGACCGCTGAGACATGGCTATGGCTCAGCTCTCCTTTGCCCAGGATGCAGCGCAGTGCCGGTCAGCATTTCTTCAGACGCAGGCCCTCCACCTTGTGGAGGGCCTGCGGGATGACCTGTACTACGCCTGCGTACTGCTCACTTCCCACGACCCGGACCACCGGCAGCGGGCCAACGCCCTGCTGGAGTCCGCGGCCTTCGCCCCCTGCCCCTACAGCGGTCTGCCGGCCGTGCAGCTCCTGCTGGAGCACCGCGCCGACCTGTCCCCCCTGGCCCAGGAGCGGCTCATGACCTTCCTCCGCCAGGGACAGACGGGCTGGCTGGCGGAGCTGGAGAAGGGCAAGTGGAACAGCTTCGCCCTGCTGGCGGCGGTCTCCGTGCTGGGCTACGGGGTGATCTCCGGCGACACCGCCGGATGCAGCCAGGCCCGCCAGGCGCTGACCGCCCTGGAGGGCCGCATGGGGGAGGGCCGTCTGCCGGACGAGTTTCTCTCCCCCTTTTACACCGCGCTGCAGCTGGCTGCCCTGGCGGAGCTCCAATGCCTTCCCCTGGACGACACCTGCCGAAAGGCCGCCCAGCATTTGGAGGAGTTCACCTGGCACGGCGTGCTGCAGCACTGCCAGCCCGGATTTATGGCCCTCACCGGGGTCTACTCCCGGGGCTACACCAGCGAGCTTTGCGGCCACTTTCAGGCTGTCATGGCCTGTGTGCGGCGGCTCCTGGACGACGCGTGCTGGTTCACGCTCTGGGATACCCTGTGGAATACCCGGTACACGCAGGCCATCGTCCCCCACGGGACCTTGGACGGGATGCGGCTGTACGCCCTGTACTTCTCCGCCTTCCCCTACCACTGCGCTCCCCAGGATCTGGCGGACTGGCACAGCTGCCAGCTGCCCCGGCAGATCGTCCAGCAGGCCCACACCGATCCCGCCTGGGACATCAGCTGCAAGAAGGATGTGGCCGCCGGCCTCCACTGGGACTACCCCGCCGGCGAAGTCACCATGGTGACCCGCCAGGAGGCAGGCTTTTCCCTATCCTGGGTGGACCGGGAGTATGAAAACGGCATGGCCTGCCCCGCCCTGCGGGCGCTCTACTGCAAGGGCGGGGATACCAAGGCCCTCTTCACCAAGCTGGTGCGGGACACCTCCCGCTATATCGGTGAGGAGAACGACTACCCCAATCTGGGGCTGCGGCTGAACGCCTCCAACTTCCCCGACGACGGGCGAAAATCCGTGGCGGAGACGCCGGAGGGCCTGGTGCTGACCTACCGCCCCAGGGGCTTCTGCTCTGGGGCTGACGCCATGAAGCTGGATCTGCTCTTTACCGAGCACTTCTCCCCGGTGGACCGCATCCTGGTCAACGGCTGTCAGGTCAAATCGCTGGAAGGCTGTTCGACCTACGCCCTGGGCCCCGTGGCCGTTGAAGACGGCGACCGCTCCTTTACCTTCACCCCCCGGGGCGAAAATGGCTTCTGGCAGATCACCCGCCGCAACCATTTTCTGAACCTGGAGTGGGTGCAGCCCTGGACCGGGCCCGACGGCCCGGTGTGGACGCTGCTGATCCAGTGCGGGCGACGCACCCGGTAATTTCCCCAGCGGAGTATGCCGCCTGTCCGTTAAAACCCAATGTCCGACAAATCCAAACCGGAGTCACGGGTAGTCTCCCGGCTTCGGTTTTTTTATTTGAGAAAGGAGACTGGAAATATGCAGCTGAATTTGCAGGCACCAGTCCTGGAAATGGAAAATATTCGCATCCTGGGGAGGGACTTTCGTCCGGTGACCCGGGAGATGCAGTCCGTGGGCGCCGTGGGTGACGGGACCATCGTCATCCGCTTCCGCAACTACCGCAAGCAGGGGTACATGGCCCTGCTGACCGTATTGACCGACCAGTACCCCGCCTCCTATTTGACCGCCTATATCAAGCACGCCAACCAGATCGGTTTTCTCAAGCACCGGGTCAGCCCGGACCGCTGCGTCATGGAGACCCGGGATATCCACGCCGACGTCTCGGTGGACTTTGGCTTTGTGAATACCGTGGCCCTGACCGCTGAACACGGGCGGGGGTACGGCCTCTACTACAACGGCAGGAAGGTACAGTGGGTCCCCGATGAGAACGCCGCCCTGCTGGCTGACCTGACCGCCCTGGCCCCCATCGGCAAGGCCATGCTGGGCAACTTTTTGGAGCCCCAGAAGATGCTGGAGCGGCACTACCCCTTCCACGGGGACATGGACTTTATCCGCATCTACGACCGGGTACTGCCGGAGGAGGCACTTCTGACCCTCACCGGACAGACCCGGTGTACACCGGAGGTCCCCGTCCCCGCCGGGACATATCGCGCCCAGCCCCAGGAGCTGTTCACCTCCGGCATGGGCGGCAGCCTGGGCTACCGCATCCCCACGCTGCTGCACACTGCATCGGACACGCTGCTGGCCTTCATTGACCAGCGGTTCTACGGCGGTGCCGACCACCCCAACCGCATCCACACCGTCCTGCGGCGCAGTACGGACGGCGGAGAGACCTGGGGTGACCCTATCACCGCCATCGCCATGCCGGAAAATGCCCAGACCATCGACACCTGCTCCGTGCAGGACCAGGAGACCGGCCGTATCTTTCTTCTGACCGACGCCTTTCCGGAGGTGATGACCACCTTCACCGTCAGCAGCGGCACCGGCTGGCAGGAGGAGGGCGGCGAGCTGTGCCGCATCCTGGTCAACGGCAGCGTGCAGTATCTGGCCCACCCCGACGGCCGCATCACCCTGGACGGCCAGGACACCGGACTGCGGCTGGACCGGCGGGATGACCTTCTGGACGCCGAGGGCGTTTGCCTAGGGAACATCTGGACGGAGCAGGCCCCCCTGCGCCTGTACCCCACCAACCACCTGCTCCTGCTGGCCAGCGATGACGACGGCCTGAGCTGGCAGGTGCTGCGGGACCTCAACCCGGAGACCAAGGAGGCGTGGATGAAGTTCTTCGGCTGCGGCCCCGGCAACGGCATCCAGCTCCAGCACGGCCCCCACCGTGGGCGGCTGCTCTTCCCGGTCTACTTCTTCAATGCCCACGACCGCCAGGCCGCGGCCCTGATCTACAGCGACGACCACGGGCAGACCTGGCGCCGGGGCGCATCGCCGGTGGACGGCTGGCAGGTGGACGGCAAACTGCTGCATGCCCAGACGCTGGAGGAGGCCGCCTATGAGACGCTGGAGGCCCAGCTGGTGGAACTGCCGGACGGGACGGTGCTCTACTACATGCGCAACGGCCGCCGCAAGGCCCTGGGCGCCTACAGCCGGGACGGCGGGGAGACCTGGGCCACTCAGGAGAACTTCTACGACGAGGCCCTCACCGGCCCCTGCGGACAGTTCGGCATCGTCCCCCTGGAGCGGGAGATCCACGGGTGCAGGGCCTACGCCTGCTCCCTGCACCTGGACGGGAAGACCTGCGGCACCGTGAAACTGGGCCTTGCCCGGGAGATCCCGCCCACCCCCAGCGGCCGCCGCTACGCCCTCGATTGGGCATACGAGAAGACCGTCTGGGCGGGCACCTATGCCTACTCCAGTATCTGCACCGTATCCCCCGGCGAGGTCGCCGTGTTCTTTGAGAGCTCCTCCAGCCTGTCCATGACCTTCCAGAAGATGGACCTGGCCTTCCTGCAGTCCCCGGACGCCCCCCTTGATCCGCCGGCGGTCCTCTCCCGCAGCGTGACCGGCGAAAATGGTCAGCTCCTGGCCTGGGTGCGCTGGAACCAGGTGGTGATGCCCATGGGCCTGCGGGAGGCTGTGATCACCGGCAGCGCAGGAACCTATGGCGCCCCCCTGCTCTGCCGCAGCGACGACGGACAGGCCCTGTGCTTTGCCGCTCCCTGTCCGCCGGAGGAGGACCCCGCCAGCTGCCAGGTCAGCATCCCGCCCCACTGCGAGATCGTGACCCGCCGGGGCAACTATTGGCAGGAGGATGACGCCCTACACTCCGGCGCTCTGCGGACAGGAGGCGAACGGCCATGACTCTACCCATTTCCTCCCCCGAGAGCCAGGGGGTCCCCTCCGGGGCAATCTCCGCCTTCCTGCGGGAGGCGGAGGCCCTCTCCCTGCCGCTGCACAGCGTACTGCTGCTGCGCCACGGGCAGCTGATCGCGGAGCGCTACGCCCCGCCCTATGACGCCCACACGCCCCACCGCATCTACTCCGCCAGCAAGAGCTTTGTGGCCCTGGCCATCGGTCTTCTGGTGGGGGAGGGCCGCCTGGCCGTCACAGACCGCCTGGCGGACCACTTCCCCGAAAGCGTGTCCCCCGCAACCGATCCCCCACTTCTGGAGACCACCGTTGAGGACCTGCTGCGGATGGCCCCGCCCTTCGGCGACGAGCGCTATGACAGCCTCCAGGGCCCCGTGGTGGACGCCTTCTTCCAGACCAAAACCACCCACCCCGCCGGGGCGATCTTCTGCTACAACGCGGCCTCCCCCGCCGTACTGACGGCCCTTGTGGAGAAGCTCTCCGGCAGATCGCTGATGGACTACCTGTGGCTGCGGCTGCTGGAGCCCATGGGCTTCTCCCCGGAGACCTGGTGCGTAAAGATGCCCCAGGGGCTGTGCTGGGGGGCGTCGGGGATCATGTGCACCCCCCGGGATCTGGCCAAGATCGGCGTACTGCTGCTGAACGAGGGCCAGTGGGCGGGACGGCAGCTGCTGCCCCGGGACTATGTCCGCGCCGCCTGCGGACGCCAGCTGGACTCCGACGCGGAGAACAGCGGCACAGAGTCCTGCTTTGGCTATGGCTATCTGATCTGGCGCACCCGGCACAACGGCTTCGCCTTCTGTGGCCTGGGCAGCCAGTATCTGGTCTGCCTACCGGAGGAGGAGCTTGTGCTGGTGACCACCGGGGATACCCAGGCCATCCGTGGCGGCGGCGACGCCCTGCTGAACTGCTTCTGGCGCACGGTCTATGCCGCGCTGCAGCCCGGCGGTGCGGCGCCGGCGGAGGCCGCCCCTCTGCCCAGTGCGCTGACACTGCCTCTCCCCTTCTCCGGCGGCCACAGCGCCCCGCCGCCCCACATCTGGGACAGGACCTTTGTCATGGCGGAGAACCCCATGAACATCGCCTGGATGCGCTTCCAGCAGGAGGGTGCGGATATCCTGTGGCACTACGAAAATCCAACCGGAGTACACCAGCTCCGCCTGGGGCTCGGCGCTTACCGGCAGCAGGACTTCCCCGAGCAGCGCTACTACACCCGCACCGTCTGCCGCCCCGGCCACCGCAGCCAGCGCTGCATGGCCGGCGCCGTGTGGAGTGCGCCGAACACCCTGACCGCCCGGATCTACCTCACCGACATCAACATCGGCACCGCCAAGCTGACCTTCTCCTTCCACAAACATCAGCTCTCCGTGTGGATGCAGTCCTACGGCGAGTTCATCTTGACGGAATATCGGGGATTTGGCCGCGGGCAGTGCTCCGGCCTGTGATCTCCAACAGCGCACCGCCATGCCGCTCCTCCGGGGAGCAGCACGGCGGTGCTTCCCTGTTTTTTGTCCGTTTTGCCGGATTTTTCCTCCATTTTTTGTCACAACCAACAATTGAAAACCCGCTGCATCTTCGGTACAATAATAACCCTTTCTCCCCAAATACCGGGTGAACAGGTACAGCGACCCACAGAAAACAGAGAGGAGCTTTTGGTATGGAGCAGAAGATCCGGGCGGCAGTTTTTGATGTTGACGGCACCCTGTACGACTATCACAGTCACAGCATCCCCCAGTCCGCCATCGATGCAGTTCAGCAGCTGCGGCAGCAGGGTGTGCGTATCGTGGTGGCCTCCGGCCGGTCCAGCGGGCTGCTGGGCCAGCAGGTCATTCAATCGATCCAGCCCGACTACTATGTGCTGGCCAACGGCCATGAGCTCCTGGACCGGGATGGACAGCCCCTGGAGCTGGTCCGCTTCACCCTGGAGCAGACCCAGCGGGTGGCCCAGCTGGCCCGGCAGCTGAACATCCACATGATGCTGAAATACCACAACATCAACTACATCTACTCCGGGTGGGAGGAGATGATGGCGGTGTACGGCGAGATTGGCCTGTCCGCCGACGCCTTCCGCTACTGCCCCGCCGGGGACCAGCACCTCCGCGAACAGCCCCTGGGGCTGACCCTGAAGGGGCCGGAGGATCTGCGGCAGCAGCTGGCCGGTCTTGGCGGCGACCTCTGCGTGGAGTACTTCCACAACCCGTCGGAGTGCGACATCTTCCACACCGGCGTCAACAAGCTCACCGGCCTGCGCGCTGTCCTCCGCCGGGAGGACATCCCGGTGGAGGCCTGCGTGGCCTTCGGTGACGGCGGAAACGACCGGGAGCTGCTGGGGGCGGCAGGCTGCGGCGTGGCCATGGGCAACGCCTGCGCGGCGGCCAAGGCTGCGGCAAAATATGTCTGCGCCTGCTCCTGGGAGGATGGGATCTACACCTTCCTGCGCCGCATGGCGCTGATCTGATCACCATGCCCGGACAGGGTGGGCGGCGGCTGCCGCCCACTTTTTTATGTCCCGCAGGCCCCTGTATTTCCCGCCGGGAAGTTCCGCAAATTTACCTTGAGCGGCGCTTCTCTCTGTGGTATACTTATTCTGTTATATTGCGCATGTTTTCCACCGGAACGGCCGATCCGGCATCCAGACCGGGCCGCTCCAGCCCCCGCGCAGATCACCGCACATCAGAAAATTAAGGAGATAGATAGAATCATGAAGCTCGGTATCGT
>CAUWCX010000020.1:0-39304 GCA_963557105.1 uncultured Oscillospiraceae bacterium | reverse complement strand
CCCTCTCCGTCGGCTTCGCCGCCACCTCTCCCAAAGGGAGAGGCAAGTGATGCATACCTCTACAAAAAGCCACTCGCCCCTGGGGCGAGAATCAAATCGACCCGGACGAGAACAGACTACCGTGTGGTCATCGCAATGACAGTGCCGCACCCTTACCCCGCTTCTTGTTGTGCAACCCACCCCCAGGGCAGCACGGGGGGTAGCCCCTCTGGCGAGGGGGCCTTTGGCCCCCTTGAAGAGTCGTTTCAAGGAGTGGGGGTTCGAAGGGGGAGAGGGAAATCGAAATCCCTCTCCACCTTCGCGCCCCTTTGGTTACTTTCCCGGCGAGGGGAAAGTGACCCGGGGTCCGGGGATGGAATCCCCGGGAGCTATCGTCGAGAACCATCTCTCCTCCCCACCCACCAGGCCAAAGCTCAAATACTATTCGTATTATTCGCAAATTACTATCCCCTTTGGAATCAAAAATCCCCCTCATCCCGGTGCCCCGCCTGGCGCAGGCCACCCCCGATGAGCAGAAAAGGAGGCCGCCTATGGCTTTTTCCACCCACGACCACAGCGGTGTGGTCACCCTCACCTCTTCCCTTCTGGACCACCGCCAAATCGTCCACGGCTTCTCCACCCGGCTGGGCGGCGTCAGCCAGGGGATCTATGCCGCCATGAATCTGCGGGGCAGCCAGCCCCTGGAGGAGGTGGCCGCCGACGCCCCGGAAAATGTCCGGGAGAACTACCACCGTCTCTGTGCCGCCCTGGGGGCAGACAGTGACCGGCTGGTGCTGTCCAAGCAGGTCCATCAGGACACGGTCCGTCAGGTCACTGCGGCAGATGCCGGAAAGGGCCTTCTCCGCCCCGCAGACTACACCGCCGACGCCCTGGTGACCAATGTGCCGGGCATGAGTCTCATGGTCTTCTCCGCCGACTGCATCATCCTTCTCCTCCACGACCCGGTCACCGGGTCCATCGGTGCGGTCCACGCCGGCTGGCGGGGCACCGCCCTGGATCTGCCCGCCAAGGCGGTGGCGGAGATGGGCCGGCTCTACGGCGCCCGGCCCAGGGACATCCATGTGGCCATTGGCCCCGGCATCGGCTCCTGCTGCTTTGAGACCCACGACGATGTCCCCGACGCCCTCCGTGCGGCCTTCGGCCCCGGGCTGAACTTCGCTATGTTCCCCCAGCCGGACCGCCCCGGCAAGTGGGCCGTGGATCTGAAGGCGGTCAACGCCTGGCGGCTGACTGAAGCCGGTGTCCCCCGGGAGCAGATCGACCTGTGCCCCATCTGTACCGCCTGCAACACCGATCTCTTCTGGAGCCACCGCAGGACCGGGGACCGCCGGGGCGTCCAGGGCGGACTTATCGGCCTTCGGCCGTAAAGGAGCGCACATGAACCGACTTCTTATTCCCCTTCTGGCCCTGCTGCTGCTGTTCACCGGCTGCAGCGCCGTCCCCCAGGAGAGCGAGGAACCGGCCCGGGACTGGGCGGAGTTCCAGCAGGAGCAGGCCCAGCAGCAGGAGAAGGACACCCCGGACTACCCCGACGCCTTCTCCATGGCCTACCACCAGGGACACACCCTGGACCCCATCACCTGCGGCGAGGGCATCCAGCAGGATGTGTCCTCCCTGCTCTTTGAACCCATCTTCCGCCTGGACGCGACCTTCTCCCCGGAGCCTCTGCTGTGTACCGGGTACAGCTGGGACGAGAGCGGCCTGGTGTGTACCCTCACCGTCCGGGAGGGGGTGCTCTTCAGCGACGGCAGCAGTCTGACCCCGGCAGATGTGGCGGACACCCTGCGCCGTGCAGCCGCGTCTCCCCGGTACGCCTACCGCCTGCGGGAGGTCACCGGCATCTCCTCCTCCAGCCGCTCCGGCACAGTGACCGTGACCCTGGCGGCCCCCAACCAGGGGTTTCCCGCCCTGTTGGACATCCCTGTGGTGAAAAGCGGCACCGAGGGGCAGTCCGTGCCGGTGGGCACCGGCCCCTATGTCTTCGTCACTGCCAGCGAGGGGGACCGCCTGCTGCCCAACAGCGACTGGTGGCAGGGGAAATCCCGGCCGGTGGCGTCCATTGAGCTGGTCCATGCCAAGGATCTGGACACCGCCATGCACCTGTTCTCCTCCCATCGGGTGGAGCTGCTGACCACAGATCCCACCGGGGAAACCCCCACCGCCATGGGCCAGCCGGACACCGCCGACCGCCCCACCGCCATTCTCCAGTTCATCGGCTTCAACACCCGGCAGGGGATCTTTGCCGACGCCGCCGCCCGCTCGGCCTTCAGCCGGGGGATCCAGCGGGATATGCTGGTGGACGCCTTCCTCTCCGGCCATGCCCAGGTCGCCTACTTCCCCATCTCCCCCATCAGCCCGCTGTATCCCGCCGATCTGGCCTCCGCCTACGACTACGAGGAGACCCTGACCGCCCTTCAGCGGGCCGGGCAGAGCACCGGCCAGATCCAGGAGCTGACCCTGCTGGTGAATGAGGAGAACAGTTTCCGCCTGGCCAACGCCCAGTTCATTGCGGAGAACCTCTCTCTGCTGGACTGGCACATCACCGTCCGCGCCCTCCCCTGGGCGGAATATCTGGCCGCCCTGGCGGCGGGGGACTTCGACCTCTACTACGGCGAGGCCCGCCTTACCGCCGACTGGGATCTGCGGGATCTGGTGGGGACCGCGGGACTCCTCAACTACGGCGGCTACACCAATCCCCTGCTCGACGCCGCCATGCTGAACTTTGCCGGAGCCAGCGACCGCACCGCCGCCGCCCGCAGGCTGTGCATCCTGCTGCGGGAGGAGGTCCCCATTGCCCCCATCTGCTTCCAGTGCGACACCGTGCTCACCCACGCCGGTGTGGTGGATTGCATCTCCCCCACGCCCGGATACACCTTCGCCGGGCTGGAGAAGTGGGCCATCCACCTGTCCTAAACAGGATATAAACAGCCCCACACCGCATGGTGTGGGGCTGTTGCTCTTGATTTATGCCGTCCGCAGGGTCACATCGCCGCTGACCGTGTCCGCCTGGATCTCCAGGCTGCCGCTGCCGCAGATGTACTCCCCCTCTCCCCGCCGCTGCAGAGAGAAGTCCCCTGTATCCAGATCCCCGCTGACCGTGTCCAGGGTCAGGGTAAAGTCCCCCTCCTCCGGCAGGAACAGCTGCAGATCGCCGCTGACGCTGTCAAATGTCACCTCATCGGTAATGTTCCCCAGGCGCGCATCACCGCTGGTGGTGTCCACTTCCACCCGGGCAAACTGCCCCTCCAACAGGGTGCAGTCCCCGCTGATCGTCGTGATCCCCAGCTCCTGCCCGTGAAGACCCGCAAGATCCACCTCACCGGAGACAGTATCCACATCCAGCTCCTCCAGGAACAGGTCCTCCGGCACCAGCACAGTCAAGTGCTTTTCGCCCCGGTAATTCACCAGTGGCTGTCGGGAAAAGCGGATGGTCAGCTGATCGCCCTCCAGGGTGCAGTCCATGGCCTCTCCCGGCTTCAGCGCCACAGTAGCGGTTTCCTGGATCTGCACCTCTTCGCCCTGGTGGGTGCGGATACTCACCTCCCCGGAGATCCACTCCACCTGAAGGGAGCAGATGCCGTCAGCTTCCACCGTGCAGGAGCTGCTGGCGCCCGGTCCTGTCTGGACGTAAATGATGCCGCTCTCGTCCATGGGGACCTCCTCCAAAGCGATTGGGGGATTCTCTGTGGTCGTATCCACCATCTCAAAGCCCACATCGGTAACTTGCTCCACATTGGCAGAGGCAACAGAATCATACACCTGCCAGGCGTACCAGGGCCCCACCAGCGCCGCCAAGGCGACCACGCCTATCAGGCCCAGGACCACCGGCAGCACCCACCGGCGCTGCGGCCTTGGGACAGCTCTCCCGCCGTCATACGGCCCCTCGCCTCCCCGAAGGGACGGCTCCGGGTAGCTGGGCTGCTGTTCCCCGGCGGGCCGGTCCTGGAGGATGCGCTGGACGATCACCTCCACGCTCTCCAGGCTGGCCACAGCCTCCTCCTCGCTCATGCCCTCCTCCATGCGGTCTGCCAGCATCTCCGCATAGTAGGTCAGATGCTGCTCCGCCTCAGCCTGCGGCATTTCCGCCATCAGGCGGCGGCACAGCTCCCGTAAAAATTCCTCTCTCGTCATCGTTTATCCCCCCGAATAAATGTATATATCCGCTGGATCTCATTCCAGCTGGCCAAGAATTCCTGGATCTGCTGTTCCCCTGCCGCCGTCAGCCGGTAGAATTTCCGCAGCCTCCCGTTGTGCTCCACCGTATAGACCGCAAGGCTTCCGCTGCTCTCCAGCCGCCGCAGGATGGGGTACAGCGTGGACTCCGAGAGCTCGATGTATTCGGAGAGGTCCTTGATGATCTGATAGCCGTAGGAGTCCCCCCGCCGCAGGCGGGACAGGACGCAGATATCCAGCAGTCCCCGCTTCAGTTGTGGGTCGATCATTGCCATACCCCCTTTCGCATAACACTATATAACACATAGTACATCTTGTCAAGAGGTACTGCACAAAAAAGTGCGCCTGTACCCTCCTTGGGCACAGGCGCACCTTTCCTGTATTTACACGTACTGCCGCACCACGGCAGTCACCTTGCCCAGAACCTGGGCCTCCGTGCCGTCAATGGGCTGGTAGTCGTCGTTCTCCGGCAGCAGCCAGACCTGGCCGCTGCGGCGGCTGAGGCGCTTCACCGTGGCCTCGTCCCCCAGCAGCGCCACCACGATCTCCCCGTTGTCGGCGGTGGACTGCTTGCGGACCACCACCAGGTCACCGGGCAGGATACCGGCCTTCAGCATAGACTCCCCCCGGACCCGGAGCGCAAAATACTCGTCCTCCCGGCCGCCGCAGTCGAAGGCCAGGTAGTCCTCCACATACTCCTGGGCCAAAATGGGCGCACCGGCAGCCACCGTACCCAGCACGGGGATGCGGCCCTTCTCCCGCTGATTGACCAGCACGATGGCCCGGCCCTTGAAGTCCCCCTTCTCAATGAGCCCCTGCTCCTGGAGCCGCTTCAGGTGGAAGTGGACCGTGGAGGGGGATTTCAGCCCCACCGCCTCGCAGATCTCCCGCACGGAGGGGGCATACCCCTGCTCCGGGATCACCCGCTGCAAATATTCATAGATCTGCTCCGTCATCTGGGTCTTCTTCGGCATCGACGCAGCCCTCCCCTGTGTTTCGACAGTTATTTTGTGTTCAGTATACCACAGCCCCGCAAAAATTGCAACGTCTGTTCTGTATTTTGCCCAAAACTTCTCCCCTTCTCCTCCCCGCCGCTGCACATGGGGTTTTCCTCCGTCAGCGGGCTGTTTTGGGAAAAAAACACCGGTTTCCTCTTGAAATTCAGGTGTGGTTGTGGTATGATAGATACCTGTGTAATGGAGATTCGTGCGCCCTGGCGCACTTCCATCATGATTTTGGAGGTACAATACAATGGAAGCTCTCAACATCGTCGTCACTATCCTGCAGCTGCTGTGCGGTCTGGTGATCATTCTGGCCGTGCTGTTCCAGTCCGGCAAGAACGCCGGCCTCTCCGGCACCATTGCGGGCGTGGCTGACACCTTCATGGCCAAGGGCAAGGCCAAGACCTTTGACGCCAAGCTGGCCAAGGCCACCAAGTGGATCGGCGCTGCGTTTATCGTGCTGACCCTGGTCCTGTCCATCCTGCAGAAGCAGCTCTAATCTTTGCTCTGCAAAACATCAGCGCCGCCCCGAGTGATCGGGGCGGCGCTGATGCATTTGTCAAAAAAGTGCAAGCACTTTTTGGAGTAGGAGTTGCGCTGCGCTCTGCGCCTCGGTTGGCCGCTGTAAGCGGCCAATCCGACGCTCGCTCCGCGAGAAGTATTTTCTGCCACGCCGCAGCGTTAAGAAAATATGCCTGTGGCATATTTTTAGCGTAGGTCGCAGCGGCTATGCCACGAGAATACCGTGCTATATGTCGCGGCAGAAAATGATTTCACTCTATTCGCCGCCTCCGGGCGGCGAACTCTGCGAGGCTTTTGAATAAGCTGATGTTTTTTAGGACAGCCGGTGGGTCCTGCCGGGGGAGGCATAGAGGGTCCCGGCCTGGGGGGTGACGCCCTGGATACGGAACAGCTCCTCCACGGTGACAAAGGTGTACCCCTTTCCCTGGAGCCGGTCCACGATCTCCAGGGCGGCATCCACACTGGTGGGATAAAAATCGTGGAGCAGGACAATATCCCCCGGCTTCACCCTGCTGCAAACCTCTTCCACCACCTTCGCCGCGTCCAGCACCTTCCAGTCCTCCGGGTCCACCGTCCAGTAGATCATGGGGGTCTTTACCAGATCCGCCCGCTGATGGTCGATAAGGCCGTAGGGGGGCCGCAGCCACCACTCCCCCTCCCCCAGTGCAGACTGGAGCAGCACCTCTGTCTTCTGGATCTCCTCCACCACTGCGTTTCGCGCCGTTGTCAGCAGGCTCACATGGGAGTAGGTGTGGTTGCCGATCTGGTGCCCATCGGCCTTCATCCGCCGCAGCAGGTCCTCGTTGCCGGGGATCTGCTGGCCAATGACGAAGAAGGTGGCGGTGACGCCCCGCTCCGCCAGACCACTGAGCAGGGGCCCCGTGGTGCTGGCCCTGGGCCCGTCGTCAAAGGTCAGTGCCACATACTTCGGCGCCTCCACCAGCGCCTGCCGCGTCTCCTCATCCAAACTGCCCAGGATCTCCCGCGGGATCTCCGCCTGCCCCGATGCCTGCTCTGCGGTCTCTTGGCCGGTCCCTCCGCAGCCGGTGGACAGCAGCGCCAATGCCAGCAGGAAAAGCATTGCTCGTCTCTTCATGGGTTTGCCCCCTCTTCTTGGTTTTCCACAGTAGTATGCCCTGTCCTGTGGAAAACACCCGCAAACACACAAAAAAGCCCTTTCGTTTGTGCAGGAGGTCCTACACACGAAAGGACTTTTTGTTTAGTGTTCGCTCTGCTGCCGCAGCAGGGGCAGGTCCATTAGACCAGCTCGATCACAGCAGTCTCAGCGGCGTCACCGCGGCGCACACCGGTGCGGGTAATGCGGGTGTAGCCACCGTTGCGCTCAGCATAGTTGGGGGCGATCTCCTTGAAGATCTTCTTCACCACATCCTCGCGGGTGATGAAGGCCATGGCCTGACGGTAAGCCGCCAGGTCACCCTTCTTCCCCAGGGTGATCATCTTCTCAGCCAGAGGACGGATCTCCTTGCAGCGGGTGATGGTGGACTCCATCTTGCCGTTGTCCAGGAAATCGGTCACCTGCTGACGGAGCATCGCTCTGCGCTGGTCGGTAGTTTTACCGAGCTTACGAGTTCCGGGCATTGTAGGTTTCCTCCTTCAAAAGGCGTTTGTCCTTCCGCCCAGGGGGCGGATAGATCCGGTCCGCTTCCGCCGGGGCTGAGCCCCGGGGAGAGCGCCGGTCAGTTGGTTTCTTCGTCGGCCAGGGAAAGACCCATCATGGCCAGCTTGTTGATGACCTCTTCCAGGGACTTGCGGCCCAGGTTGCGGACCTTCATCATCTCGTCCTCGGTCTTGGAGATCAAATCCTCGACGGTGTTGATGTTGGCGCGCTTGAGGCAGTTGAAGCTGCGGACGGAGAGGTCCAGCTCCTCGATGGTCAGCTCCAGAACCTTATCCCGCTGGGTCTCGGCCTTCTCGACCACGGTGGACTTGGAGCCCACAGTCTCGCTCAGGTCGGTAAACAGCGTAAAGTGATCGCAGAGGATCTTGGCGCCCAGAGAAACGGCATCCCGGGCGGAGATGGTGGAATCTGTCCAGACCTCAATGGTCAGCTTATCAAAGTCCGTCATGTTCCCCACGCGGGTGTTCTCCACGGTGTAGTTCACCTTGTACACAGGGGTGTAAATGGAGTCCACAGGGATCACGCCGATGATGTTCTGCTGGGCCTTGTTCCGGTCGGCGGGCACATAGCCCCGGCCGTGGCTCAGGGTGATCTCCATGTTCAGCGTTGCACCACTGCCCAGAGTGGCAATGTGCAGGCTGGGGTTCAGGACCTCCACCTCGCCGTCGCTCTTGATGTCGCCGGCGGTGACCTCACAGGGGCCGACGGCCTCAATGAAGACGGTCTTCACACCCTCGCTGTGGAGCTTGGTGATCAGCTGCTTGATGTTCAGCACGATCTCCGTCACATCCTCCTTCACGCCGGGGATGGTGGTAAACTCGTGCTGGACGCCGGCGATCTTGATGCTGGTGGCAGCAGTGCCGGGCAGGGAAGAGAGCATGATACGGCGCAGGGCGTTACCCAGCGTGGTACCGTAGCCGCGCTCCAGAGGTTCGATCACATATTTGCCGTAAGAATCATCACCAGGGGTCTCGATACACTCAATCTGGGGCTTCTCAATTTCAATCATGCAGTTACCCTCCTTCTCTTGGCGGGCCATAGGCGGCCCACGCTAAATTCAATTCGTGCGATAATCGAGGGTAGCCTCCTATTACTTGGAGTACAGCTCGACGATGAGATGCTCCTCGATGGGCATGTCGTTGATGTCCTCACGCAGGGGCAGGCGGGTAACAGTGCCCTTCAGAGCGTTCTTCTCCCGATCCAGCCACTGGGGAACCAGGACCACGGGAGCATCCTCGCCCAGCAGGCGCTTGAACTTCACGGAAGCGCGGCTGGTCTCCTTGACCTCGATCACATCGCCGGCCTTGACCAGATAGGAGGGGATGTTCACCTTCTTGCCGTTGACAGTGAAGTGGGCGTGGCTCACCAGCTGACGGGCCTCACGGCGGGTCATGGCGAAGCCCAGACGGTACACCACGTTGTCCAGACGGCGCTCGATCAGGCTCAGCAGCTCATCACCGGTCTTGCCGGGCATACGGTCGGCCTTCTCAAAGTAGGCACGGAACTGCTTCTCCATGATGCCGTAGACGAACTTGACCTTCTGCTTCTCCTGGAGCTGCAGAGCATACTCGCTCTTCTTCTTTCTCACCTGGGTGTTGGAATTACGCTCGGTGTTCTTCTTGGCGTAACCCATGGCCGCGGGAGAAATGCCCAGAGCCTTGCAGCGCTTAGCCACAGGCTGCATATTCTTAGCCATAATTTAATTTCCTCCTTCTTCCGAATTAGACGCGACGACGCTTGGGGGGGCGGCAGCCGTTGTGGGGGATGGGGGTGACATCCTTGATCATGGTCACTTCCAGACCCACGGCCTGCAGGGCGCGGATAGCAGCCTCACGGCCCTGACCGGGACCCTTAACAAAGACCTCAACGGTCTTCAGGCCATGCTCCATAGCGGCGCGGGCAGCCACCTCGGCGGCGGTCTGTGCGGCGAAGGGCGTGGACTTCTTGCTGCCACGGAAACCCTGACCACCGGAGGAGGCCCAAGAGAGGGCGTTGCCCTGGGTGTCGGTCACGGTGACCATGGTGTTGTTGAAGGAAGAACGGATATGGACCTGGCCCTTTTCGATGTTCTTCTTTTCGCGGCGACGGCGGATAACCTTCTTGCCAGTCTTAGGTGCAGCCATTGTTTATTCTCCCTCCTTACTTCTTCTTGTTTGCAATGGTCTTCTTGGGACCCTTGCGGGTACGAGCGTTGGTCTTGCTGCGCTGACCGCGAACGGGCAGGCCGCGGCGATGACGGATGCCGCGATAGCAGCCGATCTCGCTCAGACGCTTGATGTCCAGAGCAGTGGCACGGCGCAGGTCGCCCTCCACGGTGTAGTTCTGGTCAATAGCCTCGCGGAGCTTGTTCTCGTCATCCTCGGTCAGATCCTTCACGCGGGTGTCGGGATTGATACCAGTCTGCGCCAGGATATCCTTGGCGCTCTTTCTGCCAATGCCGTAGATATAAGTGAGTCCAATTTCGATTCGCTTATCCTTGGGCAGGTCGATACCGGCAATTCTTGCCATAGTTAAAGCACCTCCAAATTCACTTAGCCCTGTCTCTGCTTATGCTTGGGATTCTCGCAGATCACCATCAGGCGACCCTTGCGACGAATGATCTTGCACTTCTCGCACATGGGCTTCACGGACGGTCTTACTTTCATGTTGTGTAACCTCCTACTTTGTACGCCAGGTAATCCGGCCACGGGTCAGGTCATAGGGACTCATTTCCACCGTGACTTTGTCACCAGGCAGAATTCTGATGAAATTCATTCTGAGTTTTCCGGAAATATGGGCCAGAATGGTATGGCCGTTTCCAATGTCTACTTGGAATGTGGTGTTGGGGAGCGACTCAACAACGACGCCCTCAACTTCGATCATATCGGATTTAGCCAAGTGCTTATCCCTCCTGGTCTGGATTACCCTCCTCACCAAAAGCGGCGAGGGTTCTGCGAAGTTCACTGTTCGTGATTTTATCTTCGCTTCTGATCTTTTCGGCCACCCGGCAGTCGGAGTGCGCGGCGAAAGCGGCGTGCTTGCGCTTCTTCCGCTTGGGGCTCTCCAGTCTCCGGGTCTTGCCGTCCGCCAGCAGGAGGAAGTCCTCCTCCACCGCGAGGACGAAGAAGTACTTCCCCTTGTCCCTGCCGGCGATAGATTTCACAATGTCTGATCGCGCAATGTCCATAACCAATTACTCCGCTTTTGCCTCGGGGTCCGTCAGAAGCTCCGGCTCCCCATCAGTAATCAGAATGGTATTTTCATAGTGCGCAGACAGCCGTCCGTCGGCGGTCTTTACCGTCCACCCGTCCGGCATCACCTTGATACCGGCTTTGCCTGCATTCACCATGGGCTCCACGGCGATGGTCATTCCCCGCAGGAAGCGGGGGCGTCCCATCCGGGGCTCAAAGTAGTTGGGGACCTCCGGCGCCTCGTGCATCTCGCTGCCGATGCCGTGACCGACAAACTCGCGGACCACAGAGAAGCCGTTTTCCTCCACATACCGCTGGATCGCACTGGACAGATCCGGCAGGCGGTACCCCTCACGGGCAAACTTCAATCCCTCGAAGAAGCTCTGCTTGGTCACCTCGATCAGCCGGCGGGCCTCGTCAGAGATCTGGCCGCAGGCGTAGGTGGCCGCGCAGTCGCCGTGAAATCCATCCTTGTAAGCGCCCACATCGATGGAGACGATGTCGCCCTCCCGCAGCACCCGGTGGCCCGGGATGCCGTGGATGACCTCATCGTTCACCGAGATGCACACGCTGGCCGGATAGCCCTGGTAATTCAGGAAGGATGGCACGGCGCCCTGCGACTTGATAAACCGGTGTACTGCTTTGTCAATTTCGTGGGTTGTTACGCCGGGGGCTACCATTTCTCCTGCCAAAGCACGAGCTGCCGCGGTAATTTTCCCCGCCCGGCGCATCAGTTCGATCTCATGGTTGGACTTCAGCGTAATCATTCGCAGATCCCCAAAGTCTCCAGGATCTTGCGGGAAGTGGCCTCCTTGTTGTCGGCAACCTCCACGCTCTTGAGCAGGCCGCGGGCGGCGTAGAAATCCACCAGGGGCTCTGTCTCCATATGATAGACCTTGAGCCGCTCACGCACGGTCTCAGGGGTATCATCCTTACGCTGGATCAGCTTGCCTCCGCAGTTGTCGCAGATGCCCTCCACCCGGGGGGGGACGGCCTCCACATTGTAACTGGACCCGCAGGCTTCGCAGACCCGGCGGCCGCTCATGCGGCGCAGAATCTCATCCTCGGAGATCTCGATGGAGATCACGGCGTCAAACTTGATGCCGGCCTTCTCCAGGGCCTCAGCCTGGGCGATGGTCCGGGGCACACCGTCAAGGATGTACCCGTTATGACAATCGTCCTGGCTGAGGCGTTCATCGACGATTCCGATGATGACTTCATCAGGCACCAACTGTCCGGCATCGATATAGCTCTTGGCCTTGATACCGGTGGGGGTGCCGTCCTTGATGGCGGCACGCAGGATGTTGCCGGTGGAAATGGTGGGGATTCCCAGCTTCTTGCAGAGGATCTCCGCCTGGGTGCCCTTTCCGGCACCGGGAGCGCCTAATAAAATCAGATTCATAGTCGTTTCTCCTTATTCCAGGAATCCCTTGTACTGACGCATCAGCATCTGGGACTCCAGCGCGTTGACTGTTTCCAGAGCAACGCCAACCACGATGATGACGGAAGTACCGCCGATCGCCAGGCTGCCCAGACCCGTAAACTTCGCCAGGAACTTGTCGGCGATCAGAGGCGCAATGGCCACGATGCCCAGGTAGATGGCGCCGAAGAGGGTGATCTTGTTCAGAACCTTGGCAATGAAGTCGCTGGTGGGCTTGCCCGGACGGAAGCCGGGGATAAAGCCACCGTTACGCTTGAGGTTGTTGGAGATCTCAATGGGGTTGAACTGAATGGTCGCATAGAAGTAGCTGAAGCCGATGATCATCAGGAAGTACACGATCATATACATGAAGGACTTGGTATCAATGGCATTCAGCAGACCGTACCAGAAGGTGCCCTCCTTGGGTGCGGGGAGGAAGGCGCCGATGGTAGCGGGGATGGAAGCGATGGACTGGGCGAAGATGACAGGCAGAACGCCGGACATATTCACCTTCATGGGCAGGTTGCTGGACTGACCGCCGTACATCTTGCGGCCAACCTGCCGCTTGGCGTACTGCACGGGGATGCGGCGCTCGGCGTCGCCCACGAAGACGATCAGGACAACCAGAGCCAGGATGCCCACCAGAACCAGGATCGTCCAGGCCCAGTGCATCTGGCCGGAGACGATGCTGCTGTACAGGCCGCCCACCATGGTGGGGACACGGGAGATGATGCCGGCGAACAGGATCATGGAGATACCGTTGCCCACACCGAACTCGTTGCACTGCTCGCCCAGCCACATGAGGAAGCTGGAACCGGCAACGAAGGAGACGATGATGACCAGAGCAGCCCAGATGCTGGTGTTGGTCAGCATACCGTTGCTCTTGACAATCCAGTAGTAACCCAGCGCCTGCAGCACCGCGATAGCCACGGTGGAGTAGCGGGTGATGGACTGGATCTTCTTCTTGCCCTCCTCGCCGCCTTCCCGGGCCATACGCTCCAGGGAGGGGATGGCCACAGTCAGCAGCTGGATGATGATGGAGGAGTTAATATAGGGCTGGATACCCAGAGCAAAGACGGTGGCCATTGCAAAGGCGCCGCCGCTCATGACGTTGTACAGGCCCAGGATGGTGGTGCCCATGCCCTCCAGGTAGGCGCTGAGCATCTCGGTGTTGATATAGGGCACCGTGATGGCGCTACCCACGCGGTAAATCAGAAGGATGAGTAAAGTAAAGACGATCTTCTTCCGCAGCTCGGGGATAGCCCAGGCCTTGCGTACTGTCTGGATCATTGTTACTTCACCTCCGCCTTACCACCGGCCGCCTCGATCGCTTCCTTAGCGGACTTGGAAAAGGCGGAAGCCTCAACCGTGACCTTCTTGGTCAGCTTGCCGTTGCCCAGGACCTTGTAGCCGTACTCGCACTTGTTCAGGATACCCTTGGCAAGCAGAGCCTCGGCGGTGACGACGTCGCCGTCGTTGAAGGCGTTCAGGGCGCTGAGGTTGATGATCTCCAGGGGCTTGGCGAAGATGTTGTTGAAGCCGCGCTTGGGGATGCGGCGAGCCAGAGGCATCTGGCCGCCTTCGAAGCCGACACGGACACCGCCGCCGCTGCGGGCGCCCTGGCCCTTGTGACCGCGGCCAGCAGTCTTGCCGTTGCCGGTACCGGCGCCACGGCCCTTGCGCTTACCCACATGGGTGGAGCCGGCGGCGGGAGATAATTCATGCAGATTCATTTTCCGGTACCTCCTTACTTGGTCTCTTCTACGCTGACAAGGTAGCCGATCTTGGCGATCTTGCCGCGAGTCTGTGCGTTGTCGGGCTGCACGGTGGTATCACCGATCTTACGCAGGCCCAGGGAGTTGGCAGTAGCGATGTGCTTATCCAGTCTGCCATTGAGGCTCTTGACGAGCTTGATGTTCAGATTTGCCATGTCACTACTCCTCCTTAACCCAAGATCTCTTCGACGCTCTTCCCACGGATACGGGCCACGTCAGCGGGACCACGCAGGCTCTTCAGGCCGGCGAAGGTGGCGGCGACCACGTTCTGGGGGTTGTTGGAGCGCAGGCACTTGGCGCGGATATCCTGAATACCGGCAGCCTCCATGACCGCACGGACAGGACCACCGGCGATGATACCGGTACCGGGAGCAGCAGGCTTGAGCATCACGCGGCCGGCGCCGAACTCGCCGATGACCTCGTGGGGGATGGTGGTGCCGGACATGGTGACGTTGACCATGTTCTTCTTGGCGTCCTCCAGACCCTTGCGGATAGCCTCGGGAACCTCGGCAGCCTTGCCCAGGCCGAAGCCCACCTTGCCCTTGCCGTCACCCACGACCATCAGCGCGGAGAACTTCATCACGCGGCCGCCCTTGACGGTCTTGGAGACCCGGTTCAGGTAAACAACTTTCTCAATATACTCACTGGGAGCTTTTTCAAATCTAGCCATTTTGTGTTCCTCCTCCCTTAGAATTTCAGGCCGCCTTCGCGGGCGCCCTCGGCCAGCTCAGCCACACGGCCGTGGTACAGGTAACCGCCGCGGTCGAAAACGACCACCTCGATACCCTTGGCCAGAGCGGCCTTGGCCACGGCCTTGCCCACCTCGCGGGCGGCGGCCTTGTTGCTGCCGTTGTCAAGCTTCAGAGAGGAAGCGGAGCACAGGGTGACGCCGTTGACATCGTCGATCACCTGGGCGTAGATGTTCTTCTCACTGCGGAATACGTTCAGACGGGGGCACTCGGGAGTACCGGAGATCTTGGCGCGAACGCGCTTATGTCTCTTCAGCCGCTGAGCGTTGGTGTTAGGTCTCTTAATCATGTTTCAGCACGCCTCCTTACTTCTTACCACCGGTCTTACCAACCTTGCGGCGGATGACCTCGTCGACATACTTGATGCCCTTGCCCTTATAAGGCTCGGGAGGACGCTTCTCGCGGATCTCGGCGGCGAACTGACCGACCAGCTGCTTGTCGCAGCCGATAACGACGATCTTGTTGGGCGCGGGGACCTCGATGGTGATGCCGTCGACCTCGGGCATAGTCACAGGGTGGGAGTAACCCAGGTTCATCACCAGGTTCTTGCCCTCCTTGGACACACGGTAGCCGACGCCGTTGACGTCCAGCTCCTTCTTGTAGGACTCGTTGACGCCCTGGATCATGTTGGCCAGCAGAGTACGGGTCAGGCCGTGGAGGCTTCTGTTCTCCTTGCTGTCGGAGGGACGCTTGACCAGGATCTCATTGCCGTTCTGCTCGATCACCATAGCGGGATGGAGCTTCTGGGTCAGGGTACCCTTGGGGCCCTTGACGGTAACGACGTTGCCCTCGGCCACGTTGACCTCAACACCAGCGGGGACGGTAATGGGCATTCTACCAATTCTACTCATTTCAAATACCCTCCTTACCAGACGAATGCCAGGACTTCACCGCCGACGTGGGCAGCGCGAGCAGCCTTGTCGGTCATGACGCCCTTGGATGTGGAAACGATAGCGATACCCAGGCCACGGAGCACACGGGGGAGCTCATCTGCGCCGGCATAGACGCGCAGGCCGGGCTTGCTGACGCGGCGCAGGCCAGTGATGACCTTCTCCTTGCCAGCGTTGTACTTCAGGGTGATGCGGATCACACCCTGGGTGCCGTCGTCGATGAGCTGGAAGCTCTTGATGAAGCCCTCATCCAGCAGGATCTGAGCGATGCTCTTCTTCATGTTGGAAGCGGGGACATCGACGGTCTCGTGCTTTGCATTGTTCGCGTTGCGGATGCGGGTGAGCATATCCGCAATAGGATCGGTGATATGCATTGAAAAATCCTCCTCATTTGAAGTTACAGCATTTGCTGTTGAGGTGGCGAGGTATCACTACGAATTTGGGCCGGGCGGGGACCGCTCCGCTTAATTCGCAGTGACCTTTCGCCATCCTATATCACCAAAGGCGCTTGCCTTTCAGTGCTTGTTGATGCGGCGATCTGCCGCGGGGCGCCCCGCTGTACGCAGTCGTACAGCGGGCGCACGGTGCAGGCTCGGGGCCGCAGCTTACCAGGAAGCCTTGCGGACGCCGGGGATCTCGCCCTTGTAGGCCAGCTCGCGGAAGCAGATACGGCACACGCCGTAGTCACGCAGATAGGCGTGGGGACGGCCGCAGATCTTGCAGCGGTTGTACTTCCGGGTGGAGAACTTGGGCTCAGCCTGCTGCTTGAGAATCATAGACTTTTTTGCCATTTTTTAATCCTCCCTATCAACGCTCGAAGGGGGCGCCAACCAGCTCCAGCAGAGCCTTGGCCTCTTCGTCGGTCTTGGCGGTGGTGCAGATGATGATATCCATACCACGGATCTTATCGATCTTGTCGTACTCGATCTCGGGGAAGATCAGCTGCTCCTTCACGCCCATGGCGTAGTTGCCGCGGCCGTCAAAGGAGTTGGGGTTGATGCCGTGGAAGTCACGAACACGGGGCAGAGCCACGTTGAACAGACGATCCAGGAACTCCCACATCTTGTCGCCCCGCAGGGTGACCTTGGCGCCCACGGGCATACCCTCGCGGACCTTGAAGTTAGCCACGGACTTCTTGGCGATGGTGATGATCGCCTTCTGGCCGGTGATGGTGGTCAGGTCGCGGACCACGGCCTCCAGCACCTTGGCGTTGTCGCGGGCCTCACCGCAGCCCACGTTGACAACCACCTTGTCCAGCTTGGGGATCTGCATGACGCTCTTATACTCGAACTTCTTCATCAGAGCAGGAGCGACTTCCGCCTGATACTTTGTCTTCAGATTCGGCATAATTCCTTCCTACTCCCTTCTTAAAGCTCGGCGCCGCAGTGCTTGCACACGCGGGACTTCTTGCCGTCAACGGTCTTGTGGGCCACGCGGGTACCCTTGCCGCACTTGGGGCAGACGACCTGCACCTTGCTGGCATAGAGAGGAGCCTCGCGCTTGACGATGCCGCCCTCTTCACCCTGGCGGCGGGGCTTGGTGTGGCAGGTGACGATGTTGACGCCCTCAACCACGACCTTGGCCTCGCTGGGGATGGTGCCCTGCACCTTACCCTGCTTGCCCTTGTCCTTACCGGACAGGACGATAACGGTATCGCCCTTCTTCACATTCATAGCCATTTTCTGCTCCTCCTTAAACGACTTCGGGAGCCAGGGACAGGATCTTCATGTAATCCTTGTCGCGCAGCTCGCGGGCGACGGGCCCAAAGATACGGGTACCCTTGGGGTTCTTGTCGTCCTTGATCAGAACAGCGGCGTTGTCGTCGAAACGAACATAGGTGCCATCGGCGCGGCGGACGCCCTTGGCGGAGCGGACGATAACGGCCTTGACCACCTCGCCCTTCTTCACAGAGCCGCCGGGGGCGGACTTGCGGACGGAGGCGACGATCACATCGCCGATGTTGCCGTACTTGCGCTTGGAGCCGCCCAGAACGCGGATGCACTTGATCTCCTTGGCGCCGGTATTGTCAGCAACCTTCAAATAACTTTCCTGTTGAATCATTTATCGGCACCCCCTTACTTAGCCTTCTCAATGATCTCGACCACGCGCCATCTCTTGTCCTTGGACAGGGGGCGGGTCTCCATGACCTTGACCTTATCGCCGACGCCGCAGGCGTTCTGCTCGTCGTGGGCCTTCAGCTTATAGGTGCGGCCGACGATCTTCTTGTACAGAGGATGGGCCACGCGGTCTTCGATAGCAACGACAACGGTCTTGTCCATCTTGTCGGACACGACCTTACCAACCCTAGTCTTACGGGAGGAAATTCTTACTTCACTCATTTCGATTTACCTCCTTCTCTTACTTCGCAGCAGCGGTCTGCTGCTCGCGGATAATGGTCTTGACTCGGGCAATGTCACGCTTGACCTCAGCGATCTTCACGGGGTTATCCAGCTGGTTGGTGGCGTGCTGCATACGCAGGAAGAACAGGTCCTTCTTCAGGCTGACGAGCTTCTCGTTCAGCTCAGCCTCGCTCATCTTACGGATTTCACTTGCCTTCATCATTATTCACCTACTTCCTGAACTTCCAGGTCCTCGCGCTTGACGATCTTGGTCTTGATGGGCAGCTTGTGGCTGGCCAGACGCAGCGCCTCGCGAGCGATCTCTTCGGGAACGCCGGCGATCTCGAACATGACACGGCCGGGCTTAACAACTGCGACCCAGTACTCGGGGGAACCCTTACCGGAACCCATGCGGGTCTCGGCGGGCTTCTCGGTGACGGGCTTATCGGGGAAGATCTTGATCCACACCTGACCGCCACGCTTGGTGTAGCGGGTCATGGCGATACGAGCGGCCTCGATCTGATTGCTGGTGATCCACGCGGGCTCGGTGGCCACCAGACCAAAATCACCATAGGTGATGGTATTGCCACGCATGGCCTTGCCGGTGAGGCGGCCGCGATGGACTCTGCGGTACTTGACTCTCTTAGGCAGAAGCATTACTGAGCGCCTCCTTCTTTCTTCTCAGGGCGGGGGCCACGGTTAAAGGAACCCTGGCCATCGCGGCGGGGGCCGCGGTTGTCGTTGTTGCGGTTGAAGCCGCGGTTGTCGCGGTTGTCGCGGTTGAAACCACCGCGGCGGTCGCCATCACGGCGGGGACGACGCTCACGACGCTCCTCATAGGGCTTGGAGGTGTCCATAGTACGGGGGGTGGTACGCAGGGTCTGGCTCAGGACCTCGCCCTTGTAGATCCACACCTTCACACCGATGCGGCCGAAGGTGGTGGCGGCCTCAGCGAAGCCGTACTCGATATCGGCGCGGATGGTCTGCAGGGGGATGGTACCCTCGTGATAGTGCTCATTGCCGGCGATCTCGCGGCCGCCCAGACGGCCGGAGCAGGTGACCTTGATGCCCTTAGCGCCGGCGCGCATGGCGCGGCCCATGGCATTCTTCATGGCCCGGCGGTGGGAGATACGCTTCTCCAGCTGCTGGGCGATGTTCTCAGCCACCAGCTGAGCGTTCATATCGGGGTTGCGGACCTCGACGATGTTCAGCTTGGTGGGCTTGCCGATCATCTTCTCCACCTCGAGGCGGTACTGCTCGATCAGCTCGCCGCCCTTACCGATGACCATGCCGGGGCGGGCGCAGTGCAGGTAGACGGTGACGCCGCCGTTGCTGCGCTCGATCTCGATCTTGGGCACCTGGGCATTGTACAGCTTCTTCTTCAGCAGGTCGCGGATCTTCTTGTCCTCGACCAGCAGATCGCCGACCTTCTCATTGCTGGCATACCAACGGGAATCCCAGTCCTTGATGACGCCCACGCGCATACCGTGGGGATTAACTTTCTGTCCCATTAACTGTCTCCTCCCTTAAGCCTTTTCCGCGACCGCCAGGGTCACGTGAGAAGTTCTCTTGTTGATCCGGTAGGCACGGCCCTGTGCCCGGGGCTGCACTCTCTTGAGAATGGGGCCGGGGGTGGCGAAGACCTGGGACACGTAGAGCTTCTCAATATCCATGTTAAAGTTGTTCTCAGCGTTGGCCACAGCGCTCTTCAGGAGCTTGATCATAGGCTCAGAGGCAGCCTTGGGGGTCTGCATCAGAATGGCCATGGCGGAACCGACATCCTTACCGCGGATCAGATCGGCAACGATCTGGACCTTGCGGGGAGAGATGCGGACATATCTGACATAAGCTTTAGCTTCCATTTTATTCTGCATCCTCCTTTACTTACTTGCCCTTGGTGTGACCACGGAAGGTCCGGGTGGGGGCAAACTCACCCAGCTTGTGACCGACCATGTCCTCCTGGACATAGACGGGCACGTGCTTGCGGCCGTCGTGGACGGCAATGGTGTGGCCCACAAAGGCGGGGAAGATGGTGGAGCTGCGGCTCCAGGTCTTCAGGACCTTCTTCTCGCCCTTCTCGTTCATCTCATTGACCCGCTTCAGAAGCTCAGGGGCAACGTAGGGGCCTTTCTTAATCGATCTGCTCATATCCTCTTGCCTCCTTACTTCTCATTCCGACGCTTGACAATGAACTTGTCAGTCGGGTTCTTGGTCTTGCGGGTCTTGTAACCCAGAGCGGGCTTGCCCCAGGGGGTAACAGGGCCGGGACGGCCGACGGGGCTCTTGCCCTCACCACCGCCGTGGGGGTGGTCGCAGGGGTTCATAACGCTACCGCGAACGGTGGGACGCCAACCCATGTGACGCTTACGGCCAGCCTTACCGATCTGGACGTTCTCGTGATCCAGGTTGCCCACCTGGCCGATGGTGGCCATGCAGTTGAGGCGGACGATACGCACCTCGCCGGAGGGCATACGGATCTGGGCGTCGTTGCCCTCCTTAGCCATCAGCTGAGCGGCGGCGCCGGCGCTGCGGACCAGCTGGCCGCCCTTGCCGGGGTGCATCTCGATGTTGTGGATAATGGTACCAACAGGGATGTTGGCGATGGGCAGCGCGTTGCCGGGCTTGATATCGGCGGAGGCGGAGGCCAGGACCTGGTCGCCGGCGTTCAGGCCGACAGGAGCCAGGATGTAGCGGCGCTCGCCGTCCTCATACTCCACCAGAGCGATGTTGGCGCTGCGGTTGGGATCGTACTCCAGGCGCAGGACAGTGCCGGGCACGTCCATCTTGTTGCGCTTGAAGTCGATGATGCGGTACTTCCGCTTGTTGCCGCCGCCGCGGTGGCGGACGGTGATACGGCCGTAGCTGTTGCGGCCGGCGCTCTTCTTCAGGACCTCAGTCAGGCTGGCTTCGGGCTTGGCCTTCTTGTCGATGCCGTCGAAGCCGGAGACCGTCATGTGTCTTCTGGAAGGGGTAGTCGGCTTAAAAGTTTTAATAGACATGGTTCACTTTCCTCCTTACACCATACCCTCGAAGAACTCGATGGTCTTGGAATCCGCGGTCAGCTGGACAATGGCCTTCTTCCAGTCCTTGGTCCGGCCGGGACGGGCAGCGCCCATGCGCTTGGCCTTGCCGGGGACATTCATGGTGTTGACCTTGGCGACCTTGACGCCGAAGATCTCCTCGACGGCCTTCTTGATCTCCACCTTACCGGCGGTAGGGGCGACCTCGAACACATACTTCTTCTCAGCAGCACCGGCCATGGAGCGCTCGGTGATGATGGGACGAATGACGATATCATAAGAGATCATTATGCGTACACCTCCTCGATAGTGGCGAGGGCGGCCTGATCGATCACCAGGTACTTGGCGTTCACGAGGTCGTAGACGCTCAGGTTGTTGCCGGTAGTGGTCAGGACACCGGGGATGTTGCGTGCGCTCTTGACCACCACGTCGTTGACGCCGTTGGTGATCACGACAGCCTTACCATCGCACTTCACCGCGTCCAGGAAGCCGCGGAATGCCTTGGTCTTGATGCTGTCCATCGCGATGGAATCCACCACGATGATCTTGCCCTCGGCAGCCTTGGCGGACAGGACGGACTTCAGCGCCAGTCTTCTGACCTTCTTGTTCAGCACGTAGCTGTAGCTGCGGGGCTTGGGGGCGAAAACGATGCCGCCGTGGGTCCACTGAGGAGCACGGGTGCTGCCCTGACGGGCGTGGCCGGTGCCCTTCTGACGCCAGGGCTTTCTGCCGCCGCCGGAAACCTCGGCGCGGGTGAGAGCACTCTGGGTACCCTGTCTGCAGTTGGCCAGGTGATTCTTCACCACTTCATGCACAACGTGCATATTGGGCTCGATACCGAAGATCTCGGCATTCAGCTCCACTTCGCCGACCTGGTTGCCGGCCATGTTCAAAACTTTGATCATTTTTCAGTACTCTCCTTTCCCTTAGCGTCTCGCGGAAGCCTTCTGCGGATTCCGGCCGGAAGCCTTCTGAGGATTGCTGCTGATACCAGCGGCGACCTTCTTCTCGACGATGGTCTTCGCGGTGTTGCGGATGGTCACCAGGCCGCCCTTGGGGCCGGGGACAGCGCCGCGGACAACGATCATGTTCAGCTCAGGATCGACCTTCACAACGTCCAGATTCATGACGGTGACCTGGTCAACGCCCATGTGGCCGGCGCCGATCTTGCCCTTGAAGATGTGGGCGGGATCGATGGGGCCCATGGAACCGGCGTGGCGGTGAACGGGGCCGCCGCCGTGGGTCTTGCGCTGGATGTGGGCGCCGTGGCGCTCAACAACACCGGCGTAGCCGTGGCCCTTGCTGATGCCGGTGACATCAACGTGGTCGCCCACGGTGAAGGCGTCAGCCTTGACCACATCGCCGACATTCATCTCGGCGGCCTTGGCCAGCTTGAACTCCTTCAGGTACTTCTTGGCGCTCACGCCAGCCTTGGCGGTGTGACCCAGCTCGGGCTTGGTCATTCTGTGCTCGGCAACCTCGCCGAAGCCCAGCTGAACAGCCTCGTAGCCGTCCTTCTCCGCGGTCTTCTTCTGCACGACGACGCAGGGGCCGGCCTCGATAACGGTAACCGGGATCACCTTGCCGTCGGCGCCGAAAATCTGGCTCATGCCGACTTTCTTACCGATGATAGCTTTCTCCATGGTATTTTTCTCCTTTAAAGGTTATTGGTCGGCGCAGTTGGGGTTTTCCCATTGCTGCGGCGACATGACCCCGTCCGCCTCACGCAAGTCGGCGGACCGATGGGTAACATGGTTGGTTGCGGCCTCATGCCGCGGGGGTGAGATCCTAGTAGATATACAGTATATCTTAGAGCTTGATCTCGATCTCGACGCCGGCGGGCAGCTCCAGGCTCATCAGGGCCTCCACCGTCTTGGGGGTGGAGTTGGTGATGTCGATCAGGCGCTTGTGGGTGCGGCGCTCGAACTGCTCGCGGCTGTCCTTGTACTTGTGGACAGCACGAAGGATGGTGACGACCTCCTTCTTGGTGGGCAGGGGGATGGGGCCGGAGACGGCAGCGCCGGTGCGCTTGGCGGTCTCCACGATCTTCTCAGCGGACTGATCGATGACCTGGTGATCATAAGCCTTCAGGCGGATGCGGATCATTTCTTTTGCCATTGTTTGTTCCTCCATTTTGTTGTACAAAGTAGTGTCGATGTTCCTTACTCTGTACGGCGAGAAGTTCTTCCCGCTTATCCGTGCGTATCATTCCAGCTCATAGAAAAACCGGCGCAAAAGGCCGGTTAAGTCCATGGCTCGCGATCTACGCCGCGGAAAGGACATTCTCAGCCGCCCGATTATCGGACATACTCCGCGGAAGTTACCGGCTCTCGCCGCAATCTCCCGCATCATCGCAGTACTTGCCGACCGGGCAAACTCCGCCCAGCGCAAGCTCAATTATAATACCCCATCCGGCCGGGAATGTCAAGCACTTTTTCTCTGTTTTTCCTAAAAATTTTCAGAAATTTTTGTTAGGGCCTTTTTCATCGCCAGAGGGCGGGCCTGCCGGTATGCACCGGCGGCCCGCCCCCCCAGTTTTTGTCGCCGTCTTCACAGATCAGTAGGGCAAAAAGGCGATATTCATATCCACCCGGGTGGAGATCCCCGGGATCTTCCCGCTGTCGGTATACTGCCAGATGCGGTAGTCGTAGTACATAGTGGGCCACTGGGCGTACTGGGCGTACCACACGTCGTAGTCCGTCAGGCGGCTGAGGTCATAGCGGGTGTATCCCACCGGGGTGTTGTAGTAGACCATGGGGATGTACCCCTCCTCCTCCACCGCCTGGCAGAAGGTGATGGCGCAGTCGGTGAGGGTGATCACATCCAGTCCGTTGGTCCGGGCGCCGCTGTCGCTCACCGGCTCCCAGTCATAGACCACGGGGTAATCCAGATATACCCCCGCCTGGTCCAGATTGTCCAGGACGAAGTGGGCCTCCTCCTCCGCCTCCTCCGGGGTGATGGCCTGGGAGAAGAAGTAGACGCCCACCTTCAGCCCGGCGTCCGCAGCCCCCCGGATATTCTGGAGAAAGTACTTGTCCAGATTGATGGTGCCCTCCTGGCCGTAGCCCCGGAAGCCCAGGCGGATCATGGCGAACTCCACGCCGGAGGACGCCACCTTCCCCCAGTCGATCTCCCCCTGGTGGGAGGACACATCGATCCCCAGGGCCGTGGTGTAGCCGGGATCGTTGTAGTACATGGTGCTGCCGTCCTTGACGAAGAGGTTGGGCTCATAGGCGCAGGCCGGAACATCCTCGTGCAGGGGGTAGTACTTGTTGCGGTAGGCCACATAGCCGGTCTCCGCCGGATCGTTCTTGGGGCTCTCCTCCCAGCTGCCGATGCGGGAGACGATGGCGCAGACCTCGGAGCGCTTGATGCCGTCCTGGGGATAGTAGAGACGGCTGCTGCCCATGACCGTGCCGTTGAGGATGCGCTCCTCATACAGGGCGGTGAGATAGCCGTCATCGGCGTCGGCAAAGGGGGTAACAGCGGAGCTGGGGTCGATCCCCAGGGCCACCGCCGCCACCCGGGCAATGAGCCCCCGGCTCATGGGGGCGTCCAGATCCGTCACCTCACCCACAGCAAGGCAGCCCGTCTCCTCCGCCAGGGCCAGATAGCCGGAGGCCCAGTGCCAGTTCAGCGGCTCCTGCTCCGGGTAGTCCGCCGCCAGCAGGATCAGCTTCAGCGCCTCGCCGGCGGTGAGGGTGTTCTCCGCCAGGAAGGTGCCGTCGGGGTATCCCCCCATGATCCCCTTGGCGCTGAGCTCCCGGACATAGGTGAAGTACCAGTCGGTGTCCTTCACGTCGCTGTAGGGGTTCACCCACTTGGAGTAGTCGATCTCCTCCTTCGACGGGCCGGTGGTCTCCCCGTCCCAGCGGGCGATCAAGGTCTGGTCCTCCCAGGCCTCGGACATCTCGTCAAAGGGCTCCCCGTCCTCCGTGTACCAGCCCAGGAAGCGGCGGCCCTTGGCCTCCGGCTCCGGGAGGCTGCCGTAGGGCAGGCCCACAGGGAAGAACACCGTGGAATTTTCCACCGTCCCCCCCTCCGGCTCAAAGTGGATATAGCAGTAGCTGTCGGGCCCCTCGTTGTCGTACTCCCCGTAGAGGAAGAGGAACGCCTCCCGCAGCCGCCGCTCCACCAGGTTGTCCAGCACCCGGTCCCCCTGGTGGCACCAGGTGGCAATGGCGTTGACCACCTCCGCCTCGGTGTACTTCCAGATGCCGTCAATGAGATAGGCGCAGAACCGGTAATTGGGGTTCATCCACTGGGTCCCCAGGGTGTAGGTCATGCTGACCATGGCGTCAAACTGCTGCTGCTCCACATCGATGCCGTAGTCCAGCAGCAGGCGGTTCACCGCGTCCTCCTTGCTCTCCAGCTGCTCCCGCAGCAGCTCGTCAGCCTCCTCCTCGGTGATGCCGTCGGGGTAGTCCTCCGGGTCGCAGGAGCTGCCGTAGCCGATGTACCAGTCGCCGCGGCTGTCGGTATAGGGCATATCCCGGAAGCCCTCGTACTCCTTAATGAGCTCTATGCCCGCCTCGCCGGTGGTGAAGGTCTCCGCCGCCAGGGCCGCCGAGGGCAGCAGGGTCAGCAGCAGGATCAGGCTCAAACTCAAGCTCAGCATCTTCTTCATGGGTCTCTCCCTTTCTCATCCATACACGGGGATAGCAATCGGGCCGTCCCCCGGGGACGGCCCGACAAACTTCGACATTGAGTTTACCATAATCCGCAGCGAATGGGAAGGGGGAACTTCTGCATTTAACACAATTGTAAGGAACGCTACCGCTCCTCCGCCATGGTCCGCCGGAACACGATGGCAAAGGTGATGGCGGATACCACCACAGAGATCAGGTCGCTGACCGGCTCCGCCAGGAACACGGCGAACACCTTGTTCTCAAAGAACATGGGCAGCAGGAAGATCAGGGGGATCAGCAGGATCACCTTCCGCAGGCAGGCGATGAACAAGGACGCCTTGGCCTTGCCGATGGCCGTAAAGGTCTGCTGCACCGACATCTGGATGCCGAAAAGGCCCATGGACGCGGTGTACAGCCGCAGGGTCCACACCGCCGTCTCCAGCAGGGCCGGATCGTCGTTAAAGATGCGGATAAAGAACTGGGGGAACAGTTCCACCAGGGCCCAGCCCGTGAGCATAAAGGTCATGCTCACCTTCAGCAGGACCCGGAAGGCCTCCTTGACCCGCTGGAAATTGTGGGCGCCGTAGTTGAAGCTGATGATGGGCTGCGCCCCCTGGCCGATACCCTGGAGGGGGATCCACAGCATCTGCAGCACCGTGCTGGCCACAGTCATGGCCGCCACCGCAATATCGCCGCCGTACCGCTGGAGGGAGTTGTTGAAGGAGATATTCAGCAGGGCCTCCGTGGCCTGCATCACAAAGGGTGCCAGGCCCAAACCCAGCACCGGCAGCATCACCCGGCACTTGGGGCGCAGATACGCGGCCTTCAGCCGCAGCCGGGTCCTCTTCCCCAGCAGGAAGCGCAGCACCCACACCCCGGACACCGCCTGGGAGATGACCGTGGCCAAGGCAGCGCCCTGTACGCCCATGTTCAGCCCATAAATAAAGATGGGGTCCAGCACGATGTTGGTGACGGCGCCCACCAGGACGGTGATCATGCTGAAGCGGGTGAAGCCCTGGGTGGTGACAAAGAGGTTCATGCCCAGGGCCAGCATGACGAAGACGGAGCCGCTGGAATAGATCCGCATATAGGGCAGGGCGTAGGCGATGGTCTCCTCACTGGCGCCGAAGAGCCACAGCAGGGGCTCCCCCCAGATCCAGAAGGCCGCCGCCAGCAGCACCGCCAGGGTCATCAGGCAGGTAAAGCAGTTGCCCATGATCTCCTCGGCGGCGTCGTTGTTCCCCTGTCCCATGGAGATGGACGCCCGGGGCGCGCCGCCCTGGGCCACCAGCATGGTGAAGGCGGTGATGATGCAGATCACCGGGAAGCACAGGCCCACGCCGGTGAGGGCGGTCATGCCCACCTCCGGGATATGGCCGATGTAGATCCGGTCCACAATGTTGTACAGCAGGTTCACCAGCTGGGCCACCACCGTGGGGAGGGCCAGCTTCAGCAGCAGCCGCCCCACCGGGGCGCTGCCCAGCTGGGCAGAGATGTCTTGTCGCTGATCGTTCACGAGAGTTTCACTATCCTTTCTGCATTGGCGAGGGACAGTATAGCACAGTTTTTTCGACTTGTCATGTTACAGTTTTCCTCTTTTGGGCAACCCGCTTCACCGGAAGGCCACTTCCCGGTTATTTTCCCGTCAGCTCCCGCCACTCGTCCTCCAGCATAGCCATAAGGATGTCGTCCCCGTACCGGCCGTTATCCAGGACAGCGTCCCGCAAAACCCCCTCCCGCCGAAATCCGGCCTTAACATACACCTGCTCCGCCCGGGGGTTAAAGCTGTACACATCCAGTTCCAGCCGGTGGAGCTTCAATTGTCCGAAGGCAAAATCCCGAGTTGCCGCCGTGGCCCAGGTGCCGATGCCCCGCCCACGGCCCTCCGCCCGGAAAAGTGCGATGCGAAAATTGGCGCACCGCCTGTCCCAGTCGATCTCATTGATGACGCTCTCCCCCACAATCTGCCCGTCCGGCGCCAGGATCAAGAAGAAGCGGCAGTCCTCCGCCTCCACCGCCCGGTGGAAAAAGGACAGCACCTCCTCCCGGGAAAACGCCGTCTTGCAGCCGGTGAGCCGGGCCACCTCCTGGTCCAGGGGGCAGTAGTTCTGTGCATAGTACGTCTCCCCGTCCTCCACTCTGGCCAGGCGGAGGGTAAAGCCCTCCCTCTGCCCGATTACATCTTTATCCATGTTATTTCCCTTTCCGATACAGCGGCGTGGACCATCCTCCGCCGTCCCCCGCCACGCTGTTTATTCTCCACTTGTTCGCCAGAATGCCGTAGGTCATCAAGTGCCGGCAGGATCACTCCTCCCGCTGGAAGATCAGGGACATCCGCTCGATCTCCCCCGTCCCGCGGGTCTCCAAGGGGATGTATCCGGCGAAGGACCACCCATTTTCGATCCGCTCCCGGATAATGTCCTCCGCACCGGAAAACGTGCTCCGCACGCCCTTACCGAATCCATATCCGCTCAGCTCCGACATCACCCGGACAAACTCCACCTTTTTCATCACTGCCTCCTTTTCATCACCGCTGCCTATTTGACCGCCAGAATATCGCAGGCCACCGGGCGGTAGAACAGCTCCGCCACCTGCCGCTGCTCCCTGGTCTGGCCCAGGATCCACATGAGCTTGGCGGTGACCGCCTCCGTGGTCATGTCGTAGGCCTCCAAGATGGGCAGGTTCCGCTTCACCTGGGTACCCACATGGTAGATGGACAGGTCGCTGCCCTCATTTTCCACCTGAGTGGTCATGACCACGGTCTTGCCGGCCTCCAGCCCCCGCTTCACCGCGTCGTAGAAGTCCCCGGCCTTGTAGGCGGGCAGGCCCCCCACGCCGAAGCTCTCGATGATGAGGGCGTCGTTTTTCTCCAGCAGATAGTCCGCCACACTGCAGTCCGCCCCGGGGATCAGCTTCATCAGCGCCACCTTGGGGTCCACCCGGTCGTAAAACTCCGGGGACACCCTGGCCTCCGGGCGGATATAGCGGATGAGCTGGCCGTCCTGCACCAGCCCCAGGAAGGGGTAGTTGATGGAGGAGAATGCCTCGAAGCTCTTGCTGCGGACCTTTCTTGCCCGGGTGCCCAAAATGACCTTGCCGTTAAAGACCACCATCACCCCCGCCAGATCCGAGGCCGCCACCCGAAAGGCGTCCCGCAGGTTCTGCTTGGAGTCCGTGGTCTCAAAGCCAATGGGCTTCTGTGCGCCGGTGAGCACAATGGGCTTGGGGCTGCCCTGGACCAGATAGCTCAGGGCGGCGGCGGTGTAGGCCATGGTGTCGGTGCCGTGGCTGATGACAAAGCCGTCGTAGTCCAGATAGTGCTCCCGCAGGGCGGCGGCGATCCGCACCCAGTGCTTGGGCTGGATATTGGTGCTGTCCAGACTGAAGAGCTGGACACAGTCCACCTGACAGATCTGGGAGATGTCCGGGATGTACCGCAGCAGCTGCTCCGAGGTCAGCTCCGGGGCCAGGCCGCTGCCCCCCATCTCCGAGGCGATGGTACCGCCGGTACCCATCAGCAGGATCTTCTTCTCCATCATCTTCTCCTCCCTTTCTTGCTCATCCCAGGTCCCGGCCATCCAGGGCCGCCAGACCGAACCGCACCGCCCGGACCACGGTCTCCCGCTCCCGGTCGTCCCCGGCGGCCTCATACTGCCGCCGCAGCTCCCGGAGGAAGATGCCCCGCAGGCTGTCCTCCCCCGCCCGGGCCCAGATATCCTCCGCCACGGTGGTCCGGTCCCGCAGCTCCAGGGCGTAGCACTTGTCCCGGAAGGCCGTCTCCAGCGCCGCCAGATCCACCCCGGCCTCCCCGGTCTCTCCGGTAAAGATCACCCGGCACACGTCCATTGCCGCCGTAGGCGGCAGGACCGCAGCCAGGGCCTCCCTGGGCGTTTTTTCCGTCACATCCGCCGTCAGGATGTGGTATCGCCGGCGGCACAGGGGGACAAAGGCCATCTGTGCGCCATCCTTCTCCACGCTGCCCGCCAGCACGCCCTTGTCCCCCAGCTCATCGAACCCCCGCCCCTCGGGGCAGCCGGGGTAGGCCCAGCAGGTGTTTCCCGCCCGGCGCAGGCCGCTGCACTGGTGGACATGGCCAAAGGCGGCGTAGTCCAGGCCGCTGGCGGCCAGCTGCGCCGTGGTCACCGGCCCGTAGGGGCTGTCCGGGGCGTCCACGTCCCCGTGGAGGCACAGCACATGGACCCGCCCGTCCGCCGGGGCGGAGAAGCCCGCCATCAGCTGCTCCGTCCGGCTGCGGCCGGTAAAGGCCGCCCCATGGACCACAGTATTCAGCTCAGGCAGCTCCACCGCCTCCAGGCTGTCCTTCGTAAAGATATGGACATTGTCCGGCCACCCGGCGGCGGCGTAGGGACTTCTAGGGGTGTAGGGGTCGTGATTTCCCGGGGCGATGAACACCGGGCAGGCCATGCGCCCCAGCGCGCCCCGCAGCAGCTCCACTGTCTCAGGAAACACCCGCTCCCCGTCAAAGAGGTCCCCGCACAGCAGCACCAGCTCCGCCCCCTCCGCCAGCACCAGGTCCGCCAGCCGGTCCGCCAGATCCCGGCTCTCCCGCCGCCGCTGGCGGGCCATGTCCTCCGGCAGCCCGCCGAAGGCGCTGTCCAGGTGGAAGTCGGCGGCATGTACGATCTTCGGCATAGCTCTTCCCCTCTCTATCGAATGTCCACCCGCTCCACGCCGACGCACAGTCCCGTGGCGCTGTCCAGGCTGTAGACCGCCCCCTGGAGCTTGCAGGGGCCCTCGGCCACCTGGTACCGCCCCGGCAGTCCCCCCAGGAAATTCTCAATACTCTGCTGGGGACGGATGCCCAGAACACTGTTCACCGGTCCGGTCATGCCCAGGTCGGTGAGGTAGCCCGTCCCCCCGGGCAGGATCTGCTCGTCGGCAGTGGGCACGTGGGTGTGGGTCCCCCACAGCGCGGAGATCCGCCCGTCCAAATAGTACCCCATGGCCAGCTTCTCGCTGGTGGCCTCCCCGTGGAAGTCCACCAGGGTGAAGGTGGGTTTCTCCTCCCGCAGCAGGCGGTCAGCCACGGTGAAGGGGTTGTCCGCATTGAAGTCCAGACCGCACCGGCCGATGAGGTTCATGACCCCAATGCGGATGGCGCCGCAGTCGTAGACGCCCCAACCCCGCCCCGGGGCCCGGCCGGTATAGTAGTTGGCGGGGCGCAGGAGGTAGGGGTCCTCCTCCAGCTTGTCCCGCAGCTGCAGCTTGCCAAAGGTGTGGTTGCCCAGGGTGACCACATCGGCCCCCGCCGCATACATCTCCTCCACCTGGTCGGGCAGCGCCCCCACCCCGGCGGCATTCTCCCCGTTGACCACCGTAAAGTGGATGTCCTTCAGCTTCTTCACGCTGCGCAGGTGGCGGCGGAGATGGGCCAGGCCCGCCTCCCCCACCACATCGCCTACGGCCAGGATGTGATAGATCATAGCAATACCAACCTTTTCTTTACCTTATTATAATTATGTAATAGGATCACAGCTGAAAGACGACGCCCGCCACCGCGGCAGCCAGGATAAACACAATGGGATGCAGGCCCTTGGTCTTTTTCACCCGGTTGCTCAGCAGCCACAGCACAGCGGCCAAGGCCCAGCCCTTCCAGTTGATCGCCGCCAGAGACAGTCCTGCATCTGGATAAAACAGGTTGATGCCCACCACGCTGAGCCCCGCCGCGGCGATCAGCCCCGTGGAGGCGGGCCGCAGGCCGTAGAAGGCCCCGTCCACATACCGGTTGTTGCGGAAGTTCTTCAGCACCATGGCGATGATGAGGATGACGATCACCGAGGGGGTAATGAGCCCCACCGTGGCCACCACCGCCCCCAGCACCGCACCGGGCAGGCCCCAGACCTGTTCCCCCGTGGTAAAGCCCACATAAGTAGCCATATTGACGCCGATGGGGCCGGGGGTGGACTCCCCCACGGCGATCATGTTCAGCAGATCGTTGTGGGTGAACCACCCGGTGGCGTCGGAGATATCGTAGAGGAAGGGGATGGTGGCCATGCCCCCGCCAATGGCGAAGAGACCCGCCTTAAAGAACTCATAGAACAGACGAAGATAAACCATCATTTCTTTGCCCTCCCCTGCAGCATTCTCAGTGTCACTCCGGCAGCCCCCGCCAGCAGCACGAACCACACCGGGCTCAGCTGGGTGAACACCGCCCCCGCCGTCACCAGCAGGAAAATGGCCAGGGTGGCCCTATCCACCACCGCCTTGCGGTAGAGCTTCACCACACTGTTGAAGATCAGCACGCACACGCAGACCCGGACGCCGCCGAAGGCGTGCTGCACCCAGGCCAGGTGGGAGACGGCGGAAATCACCCCCGCCAGCAGGATAATGATCACCAGGGAGGGGAACACCACCCCCAGGGTGGCAAAGATCCCCCCGGAGATCCCCCGCAGCTTCTGTCCCACAAAGGTGGCCGTATTGACGGCGATCACCCCGGGGGTACACTGGCCGATGGCAAAGTAGTCCGCCAGCTCCTCCTCCGTGGCCCACTTCTTGTTCTCCACCACCTCCCGCTGGAGGATCGGCAGCATGGCGTATCCGCCGCCGAAGGTCATGACCCCCACACGGGCAAAGGTGAGGAAGAGGTCCAAATACATATTCATCCCGTTACTCCTTATTTTATGGTATCAGATCTGCTCATTCCGTATAGCCCCACAGCCCCCGGACGGACACCTCTCCGCTGCGGATGGTGGTGACAGCGCCGTCCGCCCGGCGGACCACCAGGCCAAACTGGTCGTCCACATCCAGGGCCTCCGCCCGCTCCTGTCCCTCCGTCCACAGCAGCCGCACCTCCCGGCCCAGGGTGACGCACCGGCGGCGGTACTCCGCCACCCAGGGGGAAATATCTCCCCCCAGATCCGCCGCCAGGCGGTACAGCTCCTCGATCATGGCGGCAGCCAGGGCAGGCCGGGACACCACGAACCCCGCCTGGGCCAGAGAGGTGGCGATCTCCGCCACCTGGGGGCCGAAGTCCTCCGGGGTCTGGCTGACATTGACCCCGGCGCCGATGACCAGGGACTCCGTCATCCCCGTCTCCCCCTCCAGGGCCATCTCGGTCAGGATGCCGCAGAGCTTTTTTCCCCCCAGCACCAGGTCGTTGGTCCACTTGATCTGCACCGCCGCCCCGGAGACCCGCTCCACCGCCCGGCAGACGGCCACAGCGGCCATGCCCGTGGTCCCCATGAGCTTCTCCGGCGGCAGCTGGGGCCGCAGCAGCACCGAGAGGTATATCCCCCGATCCGCCGGGGAGAGAAAGCTGCGGCTCAGCCGGCCCCGGCCGGCGGTCTGCCGGTTGGCCACCGCCACCGTGCCGCTCACCGCCCCCGCCAGGGCCTCCCGCTTCAGGTAGGAGTTGGTGGAGTCGATCTCCTCCAGACACCGCAGATCCGGGCAGACCGTCCCCGGCGCCAGATACTGCCGGATCTCCCGCTCCACCAGGGCGTCCGGCGCGGATACCAGCCGGTAGCCCAGTCCCGTCCGGGCCTCGATGACATAGCCGTCCTGCCGCAGGCCGTCAATGGCCTTCCATATGGCGGCACGGCTGATCCCCAGACGGCGGCTCAGCTCCTGACCGGAGAAAAATTCCCCTGGCTGGGCGCAGAGCATAGCGTATACCTTCTCCCGACTCATGCTTCTCCTCCCCCTTCGTCCGTTTCTTCGCTGGTTAGTATATCATCCGCCGCCGGCTTTGTAAACCACGGGCACGGGGAATGGCGACAGCAGCCCACATATTTTTTCTTCCCGCCGCATAGGATAGAGCATCTGTCTGCAACAGGGAGGGTGAGCGCCGTGCGCGTGGTTTTGCTGCGAAAGAAGTATCTGGTCTTCGCCCTGGGGGCGCTGCTGGCCGGGGCGATCCTCCTGGCCGCCAGTCTGCCGCTTCCGCCGCCGTGATCGCCCCGGATGCCTATTGACTTTTCCGTCCGTTCCGCTACAATGGGCATAGAGGGGGCGCAGCGCCGCCCCGCCAAAACGCGAAAGATAAGAGAGCAACGCTATGGAAGAATTACTGGAGCAGCTGGTGGAGCTGTGCCGGGCGGATACTGCCCTGGGCCGTCTGGCGGACTATATCCCGGAACTCACCAAGGCTAACCGCCAGGACCTGGGGGTCTATGTGGTGGGGGGCGACGGCAAGCGGAGCTGGGCCGGGGATCACGCCAAGAAGTTCACCATACAGAGTATCGTCAAGCCCATCCTCCTGCTGCAGGCCCTGCTGGACAACGGCATCGACGCCGTCCAGGCCCATGTGGGGGTGGAGGCCACCGGCAAGCCCTTTGACGCCATCAACTACACCGACCAGAAGCTGGACAGCCAGCACCTGAACCCCATGGTGAACATGGGGGCCATTGTGCTGTGCACCCTGATCCACGGGGCCACCTATAGGGAGAAATTCGACCGTCTGCTGGAGCTGACCCGCCGCCTGGCGGGGAACCCGGACATCCAGGTGGACGAGGCGGTGTACCGCTCAGAGAAGTCCCACGGCAGCAAAAACCGGGCTCTGGCCTACCTGCTGAAGTCCTACGGGATGCTCCAAGACGACACAGAGGATGTGCTGGACTGCTACTTCCGCGCCTGCTCCATCTCCGTCAGCTGCGCGGATCTGGCCAACATCGGCTTCGTCCTGGCCAACCGGGGCAGGCTCCCCATCACCAACCAGCGTATCCTCCCCGCCCAGTACGCCCGGTATGTCAACGCCATCCTCATGACCTGCGGAATGTACGACGGCTCCGGGGAGTTCGCCATCCGGGTGGGCGTCCCCGCCAAGAGCGGCGTAGGCGGCGGGATCATGGCCGTTGTCCCCACCCGTATGGGCATCGGCATCTTCTCCCCCGCCCTGGACGAAAAGGGCAACAGCGTGGCGGGCATCCACCTGCTGGAGCTGCTGAGCCAGCATCTCTATTTAAGTATCTTCTGATTTAATGCAGATAACGGGGGAGGGACACGAAAATCGTGTCCCTCCCCCTCTACTTGTCAAAAAAGCCTCGCAGAGTTCGCCGCCCGGCGGCGAATAGAGTGAAATCATTTTCTGCCGCGACATGTGCGTGGCAGAAAATACTGCTCGCGGAGTGAGCGTCGAATTGGCCGCCGAAGGCGGCCAACCGAGGCGCAGAGCGCAGCGCAATCCCCTTCTCAAAAAAGTGCTTGCACTTTTTTGACAGTCTCAGAGGGAGGGACACGATTTTCGTGTCCCTCCCCCTGTTTTCTACTGCCGCAGCAGCTCCTCCAGCAGCTCCCGGTCCCCAACAGGTGGAGCGCAGGCCCCATCCCGGCAGAGGTAGTAGCTCTCCCCCGCCGCCGGCAGGGGGTAGTCCGCCGTGAAGGGGGCCAACCGGGCCAGCGCCCGGGCGTTGTCCGGGGTCTTCACCACGGCGTGGACACGATCGGCCAGGTCCCCCAGCCCCTCCACGGCCGCCCCTGCGGCGGCGCACACCAGCGTCCCCGCGGGGTACAGCTCCTCCATCATCGCCAGCAGGCCGAAACTGTGGCCGGCGGGGTTGCCCCGCAGCCGGCCGGCCAGCCACGCCGTCTGCTCCTCTGCCGCCGCTTGGAGATCCCGCCGCCCGGTCAGCTTCCCCAGCCGCACAAGCACCAGCGCCGCCACGGCGTTGCCGGAGGGGGCAGCCCCGTCATCGGTCTCCTTGGGCCGGGCAATGAGGCGCTGGGCGTGGTGGGCCGTGGAGAAGAATCCCCCCGCCGCCTCGTCCCGGAAATCCCGGAGCATCACCTCCGCCAGGGCCAACGCCTGACGCAGAACATGGGCGGAGAAGGTGGCGGCGTACAGCTCCAGCAGGCCCCAGATGAGAAACGCGTAGTCGCTCAGCTGGCCATCTCCCGCCGCCTCTCCGTCCCGCCAGCGGACTAGCAGCCGCCCCTCCACCGTGGTGAGGCGGGTCTTGAGGAATATCCGGGCATCCTCCGCCGCCCGGATATACCGCCCCTCCCCCAGGATACGCCCCACCCGGGCCAGGGCGCCGATCAGCAGGCCGTTCCAGCCGGTGAGGACCTTGTCGTCCCGGTGGAGATCCATCCGTTCCCGGCGGTATACCTCCAGCCGCCGCAGCTGCTCCCCCAACCCGGCGTAGGGGCGCGCATAGTCCGCATTCTCCAACAGATTGGGGACACTGCGGCCAGAAAAATTCCCATCCGCTGTGATCCCCAGCCAGGCGCACAGCCCTGCCGCAGCCCGGGCCCCCAGGGCCCGCTCCACATCCACCGGGGTCAGGAGATAGTAGCCCCCCTCCTCTCCGCCGCCGTCGGCATCCTGGCCGCAGGCAAAGCCGCCGCCGGGGAGGCGCAGCTCCCGCAGGGCGTAGTCCAGGGTCCTGCGGGCCACATCGGCGTAAAACATCCGGCCGGTCTGGCCGTAGGCCTCGGCATAGGCGCAGGCCAGCAGGGCGTTGTCATTGAGCATCTTTTCAAAGTGGGGGATCAGCCACCGGGCATCAGCGGCATAGCGGCAGAAGCCGCCCCCCACCTGATCGAAGATCCCGCCCCGGGCCATCTGCGTCAGGGTCCGCTCCGCCATATCCAGGGCTGTCGGGTCCTCCTCCAGCCGGGCATACCGCAGCAGGAACAGCAGATCGTGGGCCACCGGAAACTTGGGCGGGCCGCCAAAGCCGCCGTTGACCCGGTCAAAGCTCCGCTGGAACTGCTCCACCGCCCGGCGGAGCGCCGCCCGGCTGGGGGCCACCCCCGGCTGTTCCTCCTCCCGGGACAGCTCCGCCGCCAGTGCAGCCCCTGCCCGCAGCAGGCGCTGGCGGTCCCTGCGCCACAGCTCCTCCACCCGGTCCAGCAGCTCCACCAGCCCCGGCTGTCCCCGGCTGCTCCGGGCGGGCAGATAGGTCCCCGCCCAGAAGGGCTCCCCCGCCGGGGTCATTAGCACCGACAGGGGCCAGCCGCCGCTGCCGGTGAGGGCCTGACAGGCCGCCATATACACCGCGTCCACATCCGGCCGCTCCTCCCGGTCCACCACCACGGGGAGGAAAGCCCGGTTCAGCCGCCGGACCACCTCCCCGTCCGCAAATGTCTCCCGCCCCATCACATGACACCAGTGGCAGGTGGAGTAGCCAATGGAGAGAAACACGGGCTTGTCCTCCGCCTCCGCCCGGCGAAATGCCTCCGGGCACCAGGGCCACCAGTCCACCCCGTCATGGGCGTGCTGGAGCAGGTATGGGGATTTTTCGTTGATCAGTCTATTTTCCGGCATCCTTCGACCTCCCGGCAATGAGATGGTCTTATGATGGGCCAACGGCGGAAAAATATGCGGCGGCGCAAACCCTGCTCAAAAAAGTGCTTGCACTTTTTTGACAGTCCCAGCGGGGCGGCACAGGCCGCCCCGATGAATACAAACCGCTATTCCACGGCCCGCATCTGTTCGATGAGGGAATTTTTCTCCTGCTTGCGGATCGTCCAGATGGACAGCAGGAGCTCCAGACCGACCAGCACGCCAATATAGAGCAGCATCTGTCCTGCCGGGAAGCAATACGCCAGCACCTGCCCCATCATCGTCTCGCCCATCCAGCGGCAGATCAGCACCGCCACAGGTATTCCTCCCGCCAGGGCGATACCGGTGCTGAACAGAACATAGAACATTCCTTCCGCCGTCAGTACCTGATAGAGCTGCCCCTTGGTCATGCCCACCGCGCGCATCATGCACAGCTCCCGGCGCCGGGAAAGCTGGTTGGATAGGGTCATGTTGACCAAATTGACCACACCAAAGAGGAAGATCATCCAGGACAGCCCCTGCAACCCGCCGAAAATCGCTGTCTGCTGAAAGGTCAGGAAGTCCAGTTCCTCCGCGTAGGTGTAAAGCCCAAGCCCAGAGGGGGCGTTGTCCGCGGCGGACTCCAGCGCCGCCGTCACCGCCTCCTCTGCCCCCGGCTCGGCGGAGATGACCCAGGTGTAGTCGAAGTTTTCCACGCTGGAGATCATCTCGCCGGCAAGCCCCTCTGTGATCATCACGGACGCCGCATCCAGGCCGTATGTTCCGTTGTTGGAACCAGTCTGGTCATAGGTCCCCACCATGGTCACCGTCATGGTCTTTTCTTCTGTTTCCAGTTCGATCTCTTCGCCCAGCCGGATCACGCTCTTCGCCTCCTGGTTGTTGGCGAAGACATCGGCAATCAGGATCTCCCGGTCATTTTCCGGCATTCGCCCGGAGGTCAGATGCTGCGCCACATACTCCCAATCACCTTCAAGGGAGAGCCCCTCCTTGGTCAGGATGTCGCATCTCCCGCCGCCCTCTGTGTTCGCTGCTTTGAAATCACAGCCGCCTACACTGCGGCGCAAGGTCTGCACCCCTTCCACGCCGTCTATGCGCAGGATCTCCTGCTTAAACTCCTCCGTAAAGGGGGAGTCCTTCATCTGTTCATAGGCGTTCATCTCCGGGTCGTCCAGGTAGAGCCTGAAATGCCCGTAGGGAAATTCAGCGTTGGCGTGCTGCTCCGGCGAGTAAGAGCCAAATACTGACGCGGATACCACCAGGAGCAGCCCACCGAAGGTCAGCGACGCCAGCACACTGATGACCCGCCTCCGGTCGCGCCCCAGATTCCGCGCCGCCATGGCCAGCGGCGTAAACCGCCGAGACTTTCGGGCCTTCCCCGCGGTTTTCTGGCAGTCAGTCAACCTGAGCGCCTCCATGGGGGAGGTGTTGGCCGCGATTTTCACGGGCTTTCTCACCGAAACGCTCACCATCCCATAGCTCGCCAGCACCGTTACCAGGGCAACGGCCGCATCACTTTTCAGGGAAAAGCCGCTGGCAAACAGGTTGCTCGCCAGCACAGTTCCTGCGGCGATCCCCGCCAGGGTCCCCACGGGAATGCCGATCATGGAGAGGAACCTGCTCTCCCGGCGAACCAGCCGCTGGATCTGCCCCTTGGTGGCCCCCAGTGTCCGAAGCTGGCCGTAGCTGCGAATTTTTTCCAGGATCGAAATACGGAAAATACTGCGGATCACCATACTGCCGCCCAGTACCACCGCCAGAATGACCGCCGCAAGCTGAAGGATCACCTCCGGCTGCACCGTGCGGCTGACCGAGAAATAGATGGAGCTGTACGAAACCGCACGCAGCCCCAGCCTGTCCCGGATCTCCATTCCCAGCGCCTTCAGATCATCCGCCTGGTAGTCATCCGCCCCCTGAATATGGACATAGGCATTGTATCTGTCGGGGCGATACGCGGGCTGCTCCCGCAAAAACGCCTGGGACACCATCACACTGTACGCTTCCACACCGGTATCCGGCGAGGATAGGATGGCGCTGACGGTAAAGACATACGCCCGCCCTTCAAAGGGAACCGTGATCTGGTCGCCAACCCCGCTGTCTGGGAAAAATTTTTTCAGGTAGGCGGAGCTGACTGCCGCTTCATCCACCCGCTGGGGATAGCTCCCCTCCACGATCCGGGATTGCTTGCGTCCGGCGTAGCGGGCGTCTTCGTCCCCATAGACCATGGAGACAAGCCCGCCGGTGTCGTTGTTGTCATCCGTTCCCAGATTGTATTGCAGCCCCGCCCGGGCGACCTCCGGCTGCTGGCGCAGCCTTTGCAGCTCCTCCTCGGTGATCCCGGCGTAGACCATCTCGAAGGTATCTTCGGCCAGCTTCCGCTGCATGGCCCCGGTGGACAAAATCGCTGTCCCCACTGTGGACATCAAAAATGCCGCCAGCGCAATGGTGAGGACCAGCAGAATGTTCCGCCGCTTTTCGCTTTTCAGGCTTTTCCCCGCCAGTTTCCTGACAATGGCGCCGGTATCATTTTCAAAAGGCCATGTCATGGGCTGCCACCTCCTTACTCCACGATCTTGCCGTCCTCAATGCGGACGATCCGATCTGCAAGGCGGGCAATATCGTTGTTGTGGGTAATCATCACAACAGTTTGCCGGAACTCCGCGCTGGTACGCTTGATAAGTCCCAGCACCTCGGCGCTGGTCTTGCTGTCAAGGTTGCCGGTCGGCTCGTCGGCCA
>CAUWCX010000019.1:0-42158 GCA_963557105.1 uncultured Oscillospiraceae bacterium | reverse complement strand
CGTATCTTTAATTATATGTTTTCAGCATAAAACACCCTTGACAAATCTTTTTCCAAAGACCGTTGCTGTTATCGTAGATGTATTTTTCCATATTGCAAACCTCCGTGTATCATTTATTTACAGTAGTACCAAGTGGCTTTGAGGTGAATCAGCCAGCGGAGGTTGCGTTGTAGCCAGTGGCTACAAATTGGCTACAGAATTCTTGAAGACGCTACGGATAGCTTGAAATGTGTGGAATATGTGGATGAAAAGCGTACTATCAGTGCATATTATCATGAGAAATTAAGGTCTGGCGCTCGAGTGGGAATAACCCCCCAATCCTTTCCCCGCTCGAAGAATCCGAAAGCCCTTTCCCCCAAGGGCTTTCGGATTCTTTTTTCGTAAGCGCAGCGAAGTGGACAATGGCGCATACAAGAGACAACGGATAATAGTTATCAATCATGACCAAGCATAGATGCAGCTTCTCTCCCTATCTCCCGGCGTGGGGTGGGCATAACAGAAAGCAGCCGATAAAATTGATTGATTATTCACCAATCGTGTCGAACATATTGTATAATCAATAGCAGAAAAAATCGAAACATTGGAGGGATAATATGTCTACGCCTCTTCTTTCCGCAGGACTCCTGTATGTATATCTCAGCGGGTACGAAGAAAACGGTCAGCTATATGTACACCAGATCGACTCATACCGATATATTGAAGATGAACTATATCACAGGATCATGGAGACCGCAGAACTTGCCGATAAAGAGGACGACACAATCCATATATTTGCCATTGTTGGCCAAGAAGAGAAGACCGAGGCGGTGTACACTATCCTTGAAAACGAAGTGAAGACAAATTTTCAGCGGATCATAGACAATCAAGCGATCAAAATCAGCACAAGAGCACTTGATCGTATGGGTAATCTCTTTTTCCGTTGTGTCCAGGAATTTTTTTGTGCACAACCTGGCCATTTTCCTATAAGCCTCTACCGCAAATACAATGACGTCCATGTATCCGGCATTTATTGCAGTCGTATGCCTGAGGAGGAGACAAATGCCCTTGCAGACGCGCTTCTCTCCCTATGGTTAGCGCGTGAAAACCCGATGCTCTGTGGACAACAGCTGATGACCAGGTCCTTTTTTATGCGGGATTTTATCGATCGGAAGGTAGTTGCTGCCCTTCCAGATACGGAAACGGGATCCTGGCGGCTGATCGTCGAGGGTGGGCATCAGCTTTATTTAGACGAGAATGCACCCTACACAAAGGAAACACTTCACCCCAACGATTTAGGTGCTTTTTGTCCGTCGAATTTACAATCTATTCTTTTAAATCCAATCTATGCATACGGAAAATGGTTTCAGCCAACGGATATATGCGAAGAATAGCACATGGTATTTTTATATTTATGTGCCGTTTCCTCTATTGACTGGGATCGGACCAGCATCTGCCAGGCATATGAAAACTTTTTGGCGTTCCTGGAAGAAAATATCTGCCTGACCGCGGATGCCCCTCCACTGATCCCTAAAGAACTATACCTCTCGACCCTACTGGTACATATTTCCTCCTTTCGCAGCTTTCTTCGGGGTGATGACGAACCCGTAATTTCAAAGGATCTGCTGCAAACCTTAAACTCCCGGTATGTGTACTTGCCACATCTGTGGCCGCTGCTAAATCCAAAGCTTCCCCAAAGCGCCTTTTTCCCCTCTGTGCTGCAACAAATGGTTGAGCATGCTACCTGTGCAACTGATGCGAATAAAAAGGGTGCACTTTGGGAAGATGCAGCCGAATATTATCTAAGTCATATTGAAGGATGGAAGATCACCGGCCGGCGCATACACGCCGGAGCGCAGGAAATCGATTTGAGTGTGATCAACATCTCTTTAGATCATGATCTGTGGCAATTGGGCGCATACATTTTGGTGGAATGCAAAATTGGAATACGCGCGTCAGTGTTCGTCAAATCAGAAATATTGCCCATATTTCCCGGATGAAAGGGAATAAAACGGCCATCTTATTTGCCGCAAATGGCATTACCGCAAACGCCCAGGCGGAAGTATACCGCCTTGCAACCGATAATCTAAGCATCATTTGCATCACCGCAGGCGAGATGGGGCAGCTCCGGTCGGCAAAAGATTGCAAAGCGCTGATATTGGATCGATGGAGGGCGTTACATCGCAGCGCTGACGTATTTTCCATATAACTACAGCAGTAATTCGCAACGAGAGCTTTATCAAAGCAAGGCAGTACCTATCGCCTATCACAAAGGAAGCCTGCATTTTTTGAAAAAGTCTCGCGTACAAGGCAGACCACGCCCCCTGTGACTGCAGGTATGTAAAGCCAACCACCCGTTCTACGGCAGGAGGACAGTCGCCTTCTGGAAATCCCGCCAATCGAGACATTGTCCACAGCGGTCGCAGTAAGGCTGGTATTCTCGTTCCATCGTTCGCCCACAACGCGGACAAACGGGGAAACCCGTCATCCCACGGGCCATTCGTGAACAACGGATCTGTGTAACCGGCATAGATCTGCGGAAGGCTATCTCCCGCCAGATTTCCGCGGGAATCAGCAGGTCATTCGGGGTGAGATCAAAACCAGCGCAGAGCTTTTCCAAGGTCAGAATCGTGGGGGCAGTCTTACCGCGAGCAATATCAGCGAAGTATCTGGCGCTGAGATCACATCGCTCTGAAGCAGCCTCGTAGCTGAGCTTTCGGGAGTCGCACAATCTGAGTACGGATGTGGATAAATTCGCTAAAAACATCTTAATCTCTCTCTTTCTATCATAAGATATTCTTAGCGTATGAACAATATGGTGCAGTTACAAGGAAGGATGCTTCATAAATTTCCCAGCAAGGCTTTTGCGGAAGGTATCAGCCCCTGGACACTCTGCCAAAAGTTGGATACACGATCCGATTTTCTGTAAAATTTATTGTTAAACCTATCTACAGACTGGTATGTGCCGTTTTTCATTGACTTTTGCTCCCCACAAGAGGTATAATAATTAATTGAAATTCTGTATAGGAGCCTATATGATGAACAACTTAAATACCTATCTGGTCATCCTTTTGATCACCGCACTGACCGGCGTAGGTGGTCTTGCCCTGGGCGGCGGCCTGGCGGTGGCGGTCCATGACCCCTCCGACCGGGCGGTGAGCCTGCTGCTGCGCTTCACCGCCGGCGTGATGTGCGCTGTGGTCTGCTTCGACCTGATCGCCGACGCCACCGGCCATATGCACATGGCCCCGGTGCTGCTGTGGATCCTGGCTGGATATTTCTGTACCTACCTTCTCAACTGCTGGATCGACAAGCGGGCCCACCACAGCCACAGCCACGGTCACAGCCACCACCACGAGGAGTGCCACGACCACAGCCACGAGCACGACCACGACCACCACGCGGACAAGCACACCGCCGACAACGGGGAGATGTGCGCCTGCGGCCACCACACCCTCCACACCGCCGGACTGGTGCTGGCAGCGGCGGTGGCCCTGCACAATATGCCCGTGGGCATGGCCATCGGCGCCACCTTCGCCGGGGAGACTGCGGCCCACGGCGGCATCCTGGCGGCCCTCATCATCGGTCTGCACAACCTGCCGGAGGGGATGTCCATCTCCGCCCCCCTGCTGACCGGCGGCTCCTCCCCCCGCGCCGCCGTGGGCATCGCCGCCCTCAGCGGTATCCCCACCATTCTGGGCGCCCTGCTGGGCTACTCCGTGGGCACCATGAACCCCATGCTGCTGGGCGTCTCCCTCAGCTTTGCCGCCGGCGCTATGCTGTATGTCATCTTCGGCGAGCTGATCCCCGAGGCTGAGGAGATGTGGCAGCATAAGCTGGGGGGCTTCGCCTCTCTGCTGGGGCTGCTGCTGGGCATGGCCCTGATCTTCGGCGGCCACGTCCACTAATCCCATCGCTCATTTTTGTGAACCCGCCCCTCCGACCCTGCGGAGGGGCATTTTTTTGTTGTCCTTCCCTTGGCATAGGATCAAATTTTTCGCACATACTAGGCGCATAGACCCGTTTTCCTGGAAAATTTCCCATCAGGAGGCACACCTATGCAGAGACGACTTGGACGGCAGACCGTGGTCCCCCACTCCCCCGCCGTCATCCTGGCCCACGCCGCCGTAGGCGGGCGGCAGGAGGGTGCGGGGCCGCTGGCCCCCTACTTTGACCGCATCGACAACGACAGCTTCTTCGGCCAGGAGACCTGGGAGAAGGCGGAGAGCGCCATGCAGAAGGCTGCCCTCTCCATCGCCCTGGAGAAGGCCGGTCTGTCCGGCGGGGAGCTGGACTATGTCCTGGCGGGGGATCTGCTGAACCAGTGCATCGGCTCCTCCTTTTGCCTTCGGGACTTTGCCATCCCCTTCTACGGCCTCTATGGGGCCTGCTCCACCATGGGAGAGTCCCTGGCCCTGGGGACCATGCTGGTGGCCGGCGGCTTTGCCCAGCACCTGGGGGCCATGACCTCCAGCCACTTCTGCACCGCCGAGCGGCAGTACCGTATGCCCGTCCCCTACGGCAGCCAGCGGCCCCCCACCGCCCAGTGGACCGCCACGGCGGCGGGCTGTGCCATTCTGGGGGCCCACGGCACAGGCCCCCGGATCACCGCCATCACCTGCGGCAAGATCGTGGACAAGGGGATCTGTGACGCCAACAACATGGGGGCCGCCATGGCCCCCGCCGCCTACGACACCCTCCAGGCCCACTTCTCCGCCACCGGCACCGGCCCCCAGGACTACGACCTGGTGGTCACCGGGGATCTGGGGGAACTGGGGCACCGGATCGTGGCGGACCTCTTTGCCCAGGACGGCGTGGATATGGGGAAGAATTACCAGGACTGCGGCATGCTGCTCTACGACATTCCGGGGCAGGATATGCACGCCGGGGCCAGCGGCTGCGGCTGCGCCGCCTCGGTGCTGTGCGGCTACCTGCTGACCATGCTGGAGGAAAAACGATGGAAAAAGATCCTGTTCGCCCCGACGGGGGCCCTGCTGTCCCCCACATCCACCTGCCAGGGCGAGAGCATCCCCTCGATCTGCCACGCCGTGACGATCGAGAACCCGTGAGAGGAGAGACCATGTATGCAGTATCTCAATGCCTTCCTGTGCGGCGGCATCCTCTGTGCCATCGGACAGATCTTCATCGACAAGACCAAGCTGACCCCTGCCCGCATTCTGACGGGGTATGTGGTCTGCGGCGTACTCTTGGAGGCCATCGGTGTCTACGGTCCCCTGGCCCAGTGGGGCGGCGCGGGGGCGACAGTCCCCCTGACGGGATTTGGCTCTAACCTGGCCAAGGGGGTGGCCAAGGCCGTGGCGGAGCAGGGCTGGCTGGGGGTCCTCACCGGGGGGCTCACCTCCGCCGCCGGGGGCATTACCGCCGCAGTGCTCTTCGCCCTGCTGGCCGCCCTGCTCTTCCGGCCGGGGGAGAAGCGCTGAGGGACACCCACAGATCCACCACATGAAGCAAGCTGGAGCGGGATATCCCCGCTCCAATTTTCTCTTGACAAAATACCCCCACCGGGTATATAGTGTCCTCAGCAGAAAATACCCCCAGGAGGTATATTATGGACACAGTCTGTCAATGCCACAAGACCAGAAAACGCACCGACGAGGAGCTGCGGAAGCTCTCCAACCGGCTCAGCCGCATCGAGGGTCAGGTCCGGGGCCTACGGGAGATGCTCCAGCGGGACGCCTACTGCCCGGACATCCTGATCCAGGTCTCCGCCGTCAACGCCGCACTGAACAGCTTCAGCCGGGAGCTGCTGTCGGAGCACATCCACACCTGCGTGGCCGACGGCATCCGCCAGGGGGATGACCAGGTGGTGGATGAACTGGTATCCACCCTGCAAAAACTGATGAAATAATGGACAAGGGAGGTCGATCCCATGAAGCAACACTTTGATGTCACCGGCATGACCTGCTCCGCCTGCTCCGCCCATGTGGAGAAGGCGGTGAGACACCTGGAGGGGGTGTCCGATGTGGCGGTGAGCCTGCTGACCAACGCCATGCAGGTGACCTACGACGAGCAGGTCCTGTCCCCGGAGGAGATCATCCAGGCGGTGACGGATGCCGGATACGGCGCATCCCTCCCCGCCCCCGCCGGAAAAAAGCAGAGCACCCACCCCAAGGGCGACCTGCTGGGCGATGAGCTGAAGCAGATGAAGCACCGGCTGGTCTGGTCCTTCGTCTTTCTCCTCCCCCTCTTCTACATCTCCATGGGCCATATGCTGGGGGCGCCCCTGCCCGGATTTCTCCTGGGCCGGGAAAACGCCATTACCTTCGCCCTGGTGCAGCTGCTGCTGACCCTGCCCATCATGTACCTCAACGACAAATACTACAAGGTGGGCTTCAAGACCCTCTTCCACGGGGCCCCCAACATGGACTCCCTCATCGCCGTGGGCTCCGCCGCCGCCGTGGTCTACGGGGTCATGGTCCTGTTCCGCATGAGCTGGGGCATGGGCCACGGGGATTGGGCCCTGGTGGAGGAGCTGCACATGGACCTGTACTTTGAGTCCACAGGCATGATCCTCACCCTCATCACCCTGGGCAAGTTCCTGGAGACCCGCTCCAAGGGCAAGACCGGGGAGGCCATCACCCGGCTCATGGACCTGGCACCCAAGACCGCCAGCGTCCTCCGGGACGGGGCAGAGGTGGAGGTGCCGGTGGAGGAGGTCCGGGTGGGGGACCGCATCGTGGTCCGTCCCGGCCAGGCCATCCCCGTGGACGGCGTCATTCTGGAGGGGACCTCCGCCGTGGACGAGAGCGCCCTCACCGGGGAGAGCCTGCCGGTGGACAAGGCCCCCGGGGACAAGGTGGCCGCCGCCTCCATCAACCGCTCCGGCTCCTTCACCTTTGAGGCCCTGCGGGTGGGTGAGGACACCACCCTGGCCCAGATGATCCGCCTGGTGGAGGAGGCCTCCTCCTCCAAGGCACCCATCGCCAAGCTGGCGGACAAGGTCTCCGGCATCTTCGTCCCCACAGTCATGGTCATCGCCGCCGTGGCCGCCGCCGCGTGGCTCATCATCACCGGCGATCCCGCCCGTGCCCTCACCGCCGGGGTATCCGTGCTGGTGATCTCCTGCCCCTGCGCCCTGGGGCTGGCCACCCCCGTGGCCATTATGGTGGGCACCGGCAAGGGGGCGGAGAACGGCATCCTGGTGAAGTCCGCCGAGGCCCTGGAGGCCCTCCACGCCGTGGACACCGTGGTGCTGGACAAGACCGGCACCCTCACCCGGGGCGAGCCCCGCATCACCGACATCCTCCCCGCCCAGGGGCTGACGGAAAACGCCCTGCTGGGGCTGGCCGCCTGTCTGGAGGCCCCGTCGGAGCACCCCCTGGGGGCCGCGGTGGTGGCCGCCGCCAGGGAGCAGGGCCTGCCCCTCTCCCCTGTGGCGGATTTCCAGGCCGTCCACGGCCGGGGCGTCACCGCCCGGCTGGGTGGCCATCTGTGTCTGGCGGGGAACCAGGCCATGATGGCGGAGGCCGGCGTGGCGCTTCAGGGCTGGACCGACAGGGCAGAGGCCCTGGCGGAGGCGGGAAAGACGCCCCTCTACTTCGCCAAGGAGCGGGAGATGCTGGGCATCATCGCCGTGGCGGACACCCCCAAGCCCACCAGCCGGGACGCCGTAGCCGCCTTCCGCAGCCTGGGCATTGATGTGATCATGCTCACCGGCGACAGCCGCCGCACCGCCGAGGCCATTGGCCGGGAGCTGGGCGTCACGGAGGTCATGGCCGAGGTCCTGCCCCAGGACAAGGAGGCCAAGATCCAGTCCCTCCAGGCCCAGGGCAAAAAGGTCGCCATGGTGGGCGACGGCATCAACGACGCCCCCGCCCTGGCCCGGGCCGATGTGGGCCTGGCCATCGGGGCGGGAACCGATGTGGCCATCGAATCCGCCGACATCGTCCTCATGAAGTCCGACCTGCTGGACGCCGCCGGCGCCGTGGAGCTGAGCCGCGCCACCATCCGCAACATCAAGCAGAACCTGTTCTGGGCATTCTTCTATAATGCCCTGGGCATCCCCCTGGCCGCCGGCGTCTTCGTCCATGCCCTGGGCTGGCAGCTGGACCCCATGTTCGCCGCCGCCGCCATGAGCCTCAGCTCCGTCACCGTGGTGAGCAACGCCCTGCGCCTGCGGCTGTGGAAGAGCAAATTCCGCCCCAGCCACAGTGCGGCCAGCTGCCCCGCACAGTGCCCCATCCAGTGCCCCGTCCAGGCTGCGGAGCAGGAAACACCAAAGGAAAGCCAAACTACGGATACAATAACAACAGGAGGAAACGCACCAATGGAAAAAATTGTGAAGATCGAGGGCATGATGTGCCCCCGCTGCCAGGCCCACGTGGAGAAGGCCCTGAACGCCCTGCCCGGCGTCACCGCCGCCGTGGATCTGGAAGCCGGCACCGCCACCGTCCAGGGCCAGGTCAGCGACGAGGCCCTGACCCAGGCCGTCACCGAGGCCGGCTACACCGTGGTGAGCATTCAGTGACCGTGCCGCAGTTGAACCGGTCCAGCACAGGCGAACAATAGAGCGCTCCCCCCGGCTGCCGCCGGGGGAGCGCTCTATTCAGCCAGCGCACACATCCGCTCTGCCCACAGCTGCCCGCCCCTCCACAAATATTTTCAAATCTCCGTTTCACAAAATGCCAGAAATATGCTATACTCATGTTCGTGCAACAGTGAAAAGGCAGAGAGGCGGTAAACCAATGGCAAGTAAAGACAGATACCGGTTTGAGAGCAAAATTCATGTTTACCGGGCTACAAGGAGAATGACCCAGCAGGAGCTTGCCGATCTAGTTGGTGTATCCCGCCAGACCATTATGCAGCTTGAACGGAACCGCTATAATCCGTCTATGCTGCTGGCATACAGTATCGCAAAGGTATTTGATGTGGCGATCGAAGATCTATTTGACTTTGAGGAGGCTGCCAAATGATGGAGATATTGCAGTCGATCATCAGTAATGAAACCGTATTGACAATAGGAACATGGTATTGTGTGCCCATTACCATTGCTGTGATCGTACTATTCTTTGTGAAAACATCGCGAGATGAACGAGGACGCGCAATCGTCGGAAAAGCAAGCGTTATCTCTACGATTGCATTTGTTGTCTTGATCAACGTCTATGCAAAGCTATCTCCTCAACTAATTGTTGATTTTGAGACAATGGCTTGTGCTATTCAATGGATATATAACATCGTATTGACCATACAGGCAGCCGCGATCTTGATCTACAAGAAAATCGAATAACGAGGACCATACTTGCTTGCCGCCGAAGAGGTCAGCGGCAAGCAAGAATTTTTCCCACAGTAAGTATGAAATAGTTGACATTTAGAAAGAAAAAGATTATACTGCCAGCAGGGCAAGATGCACAGGATGGTAACTTACCGCGAAAGACTAACTATGCGATGGTGAATTTGCTTTCCCTTCATCTGCGGCCGGATGGATGATGGCTGCGCTATTTCCATATGCGTTGATCGAAACAGGAAAATAGCGAGAACCGTTGAACGATGCCGCTGTGCATACAGCCCCAATATTGCAGCATCGCTGCACTGATAACCCCTTCAATTCACCATAAATACAGCCAGGAGGTCCATCCATGTTTTACAAATCAGTTGTTGTGGAATGTTCTACCGGTATAGAAGATCTGGCAAAGGCCATCGAAAAAAAGGCGGAAGAAATGCTGAAGAAAGGCACATATAAATTGGTCGCCATGTCAACAGTCGGAACCGACCAGGCTATCCTGGTATTTAAACTCTAGCTTGATCGCACTGCCCCAGCGTTATTGCTCGTCATCCCCCGCGCATATCCCTCCCTCCGCCATTCCGGCGGGGGGAGGGTATTTATATCCGCACGCAATTCAGCGGAGAAGCAGCGCTGCTGTTGACCCGCCGAAAAAATCGGAAAAAAGTTCCTCTGACCAGTGGAAAACTCGCCGCAAATAGACTATAATGGAGAGAACGTCCTTTAGGAGGAGAAACCATATGTCCGAACAAATGAGAGCCTTTGGCTATATCTGTCCTGCCTGCGGCAAGCCTGTCTACGGCCAGCGGACGGAGTTTGCCCTGTCCGCTGCGGCGGTGGCCCTGGTCTGCGACTGCGGAAAGAGCGAGCTCACCGCAGAAAACGACGGGCGCACCTTCCGCATCACCACCCCCTGCGGCATCTGCGGCGAGGAGCACCGGGCGGAGGTCCCCGTCCAGGCCGTCCTCCACGGCAACGGCGTGGGGCTGGCCTGTCCCAAGACCAAGCAGCTGTGCTGCTACATCGGCGACCAGTACCGGGTGGAGTCCGCCCTGCGGGATCTGGCCCTGGCGGCGGAAAAGCACAAGGAGAGCGGTGACGACGCCTTTTTGGACAGCGTGGTCATGTACGAGGTCCTCTCCGAGCTGCGGGATATTGCCGCCCGGGACGGCATCTCCTGCGCCTGCGGCAGCCACGACTACGCCATGGAGGTCCAGTCCGGCGCCGTGGAGCTGACCTGCCGCAGCTGCGGCAGCCGCCTGCTGATCCCCGCCGTCACCGACGAGGACCTGGACCGCCTGTGCTGCCAGTACACCATCACCATCAAGGGCCGGAAAGAATGCTGACCGCCTGCCTCCTGCTCTTCTTCGCCATGGTGCTGGCCTGCCTGCTGGCGGGCTGGTCCGTGACCTGGGCCCTGGCCGGCGGCCTGGGGCTCTTCTGGCTCTTCGGCCTGCGCCGGGGTTTCACCCACCGGCAGCTGTGGGCCATGGCCTGGGCCAAGTGCAGAAAATCCCTGGTGGTGGTGGAGATCATTTTGCTCATCGGGGCCATCACCGGCCTGTGGCGAGCGGGGGGCACCATCGCCTACTGCATCGTCCGGGGCGTGGAGCTGGTGACCCCCCACCTCTTCCTGGTGGTGGCCTTCCTGCTGTGCGCTGTCCTCAGCTATGTGCTGGGCACCTCCTACGGTGTGTGCAGCACCATGGGGGTCATCCTCATGGCCCTGGCCCGGTCCGGAGGCGTGGACCCGGTGGTGACGGCGGGCGTCGTCCTCTCCGGCGTGTACTTCGGCGACCGGTGCAGCCCCGCCTCCTCGGCGGCGGCCCTGGTGGCGGCGGTGACGGAGACGGACCTCTACCGCAACATCCGCATGATGCTCCGCACGGGCCTTCTGCCCACCCTGGCCACCCTGGGGATCTATGCTGTGCTCTCCTTCCGCCACCCCATTGCCGCGGTGGACAGCAGCGTGCTCTCCGCCCTGTCCGGGCGGTTCTCCATTGCCTGGCCCGCCCTGCTGCCGGCCTTGGTGATGTTTCTGCTGCCCCTTTTCCGCGTCCCCATCAAGCTGGCCATGGGGGCCAGCATCGCTGTCTCCGCCGCCCTGGCGGTGGGGCTGCAGGGCTTCTCCCTGGGGGAGGTCCTGTCCATCGCCTGGCTGGGCTACCAGCCGGCTGAACCAGCTCTGGCCGCCGTCCTCTCCGGGGGCGGCGTGGTCAGCATGGCCTCCTCCTGCATCGTGGTGATCATCACCGGCCTCTTCTCCGGTATCCTGGAGGGCTCCGGCGGGCTGGCCCCTCTGGGACGCTCCGCGGAGACTCTGGCGGAGAAGATCGGCCGCTTCCCGGCCATGAACGTGGTGTCCGTCCTCTCCTGCGCCGTACTGTGCAACCAGGCGGTGACCAGTATGCTCTGTCAGCAGCTCATGCAGGGCAGCTACAGCGACCAGGAGGAGCTGGCCATGGACATTGAGAACTCCGGCATCATGCTCTCCGGCCTGATCCCCTGGTCCATCGCCTGCAGCGTCCCCCTGGAGATGCTGGGGGTGGGCAACAGCGCCATCCCCTACGGGGTGCTGCTGTGGATCACGCCGGTGTGCTATCTGCTGACCAAATCGTTTTTCTATCCGGGGCGCGGCCCCGAGAACAGATTGAGGTGTAAAAGATCATGATCCAATTTTTGGCCCGGCGTCTGATCCGGGACGCCGACAATGTCACCGACCCCGCTGTTCGCCGTGGGTACGGCGTGCTCTGCGGCTGCGTGGGGATCGCCCTGAACCTACTGCTCTTCGCCGGGAAGCTCCTGGCGGGCTTTCTCAGCGGCTCCATCGCCATTATGGCCGACGCCTTCAACAACCTGTCCGACGCCGGCTCCTCCGTGGTGACCCTGCTGGGCTTCAAGCTGGCGGCCCAGAAGCCGGATGTGGAGCACCCCTTCGGCCACGGGCGGCTGGAGTACATCTCCGGCCTGGTGGTGTCCATGGTGATCCTGCTCATGGGCGTGGAGCTGGGAAAGAGCTCTGTGGAGAAGATCCTCCACCCGGAGGCTGTGGTCTTCAGCCCCCTGGTGGTGGTGATCCTGGTGGTCTCCATCGCCGTGAAGCTGTACATGTCCTACTACAACCGCGCGGTGGGCAAGCGCATCGACTCCTCCGCCATGGCCGCCACGGCGGCGGACAGCCTCAGCGACTCCCTGGCCACGGCGGCGGTACTGCTGAGCACCCTGGTGGGCCACTTCTGGAATATCTCTGTGGACGGCTGGTGCGGCGCCGTGGTGGCCCTCTTCATCCTGTGGGCGGGCTTCAATGCCGCCAAGGAGACCATGGGCCCCCTGCTGGGTCAGCCCCCTGCCCCGGAGTTCGTCCAGCAGATCCACGATCTGGTCATGAGCCACCCGGAGATTATCGGCATCCACGACCTCATCGTCCACGACTACGGCCCCGGCCGCCGTATCCTCTCCCTCCATGCGGAGGTCCCCGCCGACGGGGATATCCTGGCCCTCCACGATGTGGTGGACTCGGCGGAGAAGGAGCTGAACACCCAGCTGGGCTGCCTGGCCACCATCCACATGGACCCCGTGGTCAACGACGACGGGGTAACGGCGGAGACCCGGGCCAGGGTGGCCGCCCTGGCGGGGATCATCGACCCGGGCATCACCATCCACGACTTCCGCATGGTCCCCGGCCCCACCCACACCAACCTCATCTTTGACGCCGTGGTGCCCTACGGCTGCCCCCTCACCGACCGGGAGGTGGCCAGCCGCATCCAGACCGCCGTCCGCGCCCTGGACGGCAACTACTTCGCCGTAGTGGAAGTGGAAAAAAGCTACATCTGATCCCCTATTTTAACCAAAGAAAACCGGAGGAATTGCCATGGATACGATCACGCCCGGAAAATACCGCCACTTCAAGGGCGGGGAATATCAGGTCCTCGGCGTTGCCCGCCACTCCGAGACGCTGGAGGAGATGGTGGTCTACCGCGCCCTGTACGGGGAGGGCGGCCTGTGGGTCCGGCCCGCCGCCATGTGGAACGAGGCAGTGGAGCGGGAGGGCAGGGTCTTCCGCCAGTTCACCCGCATTGAGGAGGACTGCCAATGAATGTTCAGCTCAAGCCCGGCTTCCTGCTGGGCGCCGCCACCTCCGCCACCCAGATCGAGGGCGGGGACCGGAACAACAACTGGTACGACTGGTACCGCCGGGGCTACATCAAGGACAACGCCGACCCCGCAGTGGCCACGGAGCACTACCGCCTCTGGCAGCAGGATCTGGAGCTCATGGCCCAGATGGGCCTGCAGTGCTGCCGCTTCGGCGTGGAGTGGAGCCGCATCGAGCCCCAGGAGGGGATCTTCGATGAGGCGGCCATCGCCCACTACCGGGAGGAGATCCAGGCCATGGTGGACCGGGGCATCCGCCCCCTGCTGACCCTCCACCACTTCAGCAACCCCCTGTGGCTGGAGGAGAAGGGCGCCTTCCTGGACCGGGGAAACATCACCTACTTCCTCCGCTTCGTCCACAAGATGGTCCTGAGCGTGGGGGATCTGGTCAGCGAGTACATCACCATCAACGAGCCCAATGTCTACGCCTTCAACAGCTATTTCGACGGCTCCTGGCCCCCCGGCCGCCGGGATCTGGCCGCCATGAGCCAGGTGCTGACCAACCTGGCCGCCGCCCACATCGAGGCGTACGGCCTCATCCGCAAGACCCGGCTGGAGATGGGCTACGCCGACACCAAGGTCAGCTTTGCCGCCCACCTGCGGGTCTTCACCCCCCGACAGGAGCAGAACCCCCTCCACCGCTTCTGGTGCAACAAGGCGGAGCAGATCTTCCAGGGCGGTATGCTGCGGGCCATGTGCCTGGGGGAGACCGCCTTCCCCATCCGCCGCCACCCCGCCATCGTCCCCGGCCGGTACTGCGACTTCCACGCCCTGAACTACTACACCCGCTCCACCATCTCCGGCCCCACCGACGGCGTGGCCCGGGACTGCCCGGTCAGCGACCTGGGCTGGGAGATCTATCCCCAGGGCATTGTGGAAACTGCCCAGCTGCTCTACGACACCCTGCCCCGCCCCATCTGGGTCACGGAAAACGGCGTGTGCGACAACTTTGACCGCTACCGCGCCCGGTACATCGCCGAGCACCTGAAGGCCCTCATGGACAGCGATCTGCCGGTGGCGCGGTACTACCACTGGTGCTTCTGCGACAACTGGGAGTGGGTGGAGGGCAACAGCGCCCGCTTCGGCCTGGTCTATGTGGAGCACCCCAGCCAGCGCCGCCTGGTGAAGCGCAGCGGCGAGTTCTACCGCCAGGTCATCGCCCGCGGCGGCGTGGACGAGGAGCTTTGGCGGCAATACTGCACGACCCCGTACAACGCAAAGTAAAAAAAGAGACGCTCCGGATATCCGGAGCGTCTCTTTTCATTGTGCCTATGTAACTTACTCAGCAACGATAGCGTCCACGGGGCAGTTGGCAGCGCAAGCGCCGCAATCCACGCAAGCGTCGGCGTTGATCTCGTACTGGGTATCGCCCTGAGCGATAGCATCAACAGGGCAGTTCTCAGCGCAGGTGCCGCAGCTGACGCAGGCATCAGTGATCCGATGAGCCATGAATGTTACCTCCTATAGAATGGTCACCCTAATTGTAGCATGAACTGAGAAAAATGCAAGGGTTAAATCTGGAGTTCCAGGAGAAATGTGTAAAACCCGCTCCCGGGGGCCATACTGTAGGTCCATAGACCGACCAGGAGGATGAATACCGCATGTACGACAACCGATTCACGCCCCGGGCCCAGGGGGCCCTGCAACAGGCCCAGGCGGCCGCCCAGGAGCTGGGCCACAGCTATGTGGGCAGCGAGCATCTGCTGCTGGGTATCCTGCGGCAGGAGGGGGCCGCCAGCCGCTGTCTGGCCCAGCAGCAGATCACTGCGGAAAAGGTGCGGACCGCTGTGGTCCAGGCTGTCGGGGCCGGGCTCCCCGGTCTGGCCCCGCCCCAGGGGCTCACCCCCTGCTGCCGGGCGGTCATCGGCCACGCCGCAGAGGAGGCCCTCCGCCAGGGCAGCGGTCCGGTGGGGACGGAGCACCTGCTGCTGGGCATTCTGCGGGAGCCGGCGGCTGTGGCCCTGGGCATCCTGCACAGCCTGGGGGCGGACAGCCGACGCCTGCAAAACGCCCTGCGCCAGCGGATGAGCGCCTCCCCCCGACTGCCCCGGGAGAGCCCCCGGCCGCAGCCCACCCGGGAGGAGCCGGCCAGATCCCGGCAGCTGGAGCAGTTCACCCGCAGCCTCAACGCCCTGGCCCGGGAGGGGCGGCTGGACCCGGTGGTGGGCCGGGAGCGGGAGATCGCCCGGACCATCCGCATCCTCAGCCGCCGCACCAAAAATAATCCCGTGCTGGTGGGGGAGCCCGGCGTGGGCAAGACCGCCGTGGTGGAGGCCCTGGCCCAGCGGATCGTCCAGGAGGATGTGCCGGAGGAGCTGCGGGGCGTAACGATCCTGTCCATCGACCTGGCCGCCATGCTGGCGGGGACCAAGTACCGCGGGGAGTTCGAGGAGCGGGTCCGCAGCGCCGTCCAGGAGATCCGCCGCATGGGGAACGTGATCCTCTTTATCGACGAGCTCCACACCATCGTCGGCGCAGGCAGCGCCGAGGGGGCGGTGGATGCGGCCAATCTGCTGAAGCCCGCCCTCAGCCGGGGAGATCTGCGGGTCATCGGCGCCACCACCGCCCAGGAGTACCGGCGGTACATCGAGAAGGACGCCGCCCTGGAGCGCCGGTTCCAGCCGGTCCAGGTGGCGGAGCCCTCCCGGGAGACTGCCGTGGAGATCCTGCTCGGTCTGCGGGAGAAGTATGAGCTCCACCACCGCCTCTCCATCTCCGATGGGGCCCTTCAGGCCGCCGTGGACCTGGGGCTGCGGTATCTGCCGGACCGCTTTCTGCCGGATAAGGCCATCGACCTCATGGACGAGGCCTGCGCCCGGGTGCGGCTGGAGGGGGCGGACCCCGACCGCGCCCAGCTCACCGCCCGCCTGGCCCAGGTCCGCCGGGAGAAAGCCGCAGCCCTGGCCGTCCAGGATCGCCCTCTGGCTGTGCAGCTGGCGGCGGCAGAGGAGAGCTTCTCCCACCAGCTGCAGGCCTGCACCATCCCCACAGCTTCCCCCGCCGTCACCCAGGAGGACATCGCCGCAGTGGCCGCCGAGTGGACCGGCATCCCCCTCCAGCGCCTCACCGAGGACGAGAGCGCCCGCCTGCTGCGGCTGGAGGAGGAGCTGAAGCGGCGGGTGGTGGGGCAGGATGTAGCCGTCCAGGCCGTTGCCCGGGCCATCCGCCGGGGCCGGGTGGGGCTGAAGGAGCCCCATCGCCCTGTGGGCTCCTTCCTACTGCTGGGCCCCACCGGCGTGGGGAAAACGGAGCTGTGCCGCGCCCTGGCCCAGAGTCTCTTTGGCCGGGAGGACGCCATGATCCGCCTGGATATGTCGGAATTCAGCCAGGGCCACGCCGCCAGCCGCCTGGTGGGCTCGCCGCCGGGCTATGTGGGCCACGAGGAGGGCGGCCAGCTGACGGACCAGGTCCGCCGCCGCCCCTGGTCCCTGGTCCTCTTCGACGAGATCGAGAAGGCCCACCAGGAGGTCTGGGATCTGCTGCTGCAGATCATGGAGGAGGGCTGTCTCACCGACAGCCACGGCCGGCGGGTGGATTTCCGCAACACCGTGGTGGTGATGACCAGCAACACCGGCGCCCGGGAGATCGCCGGCGGCGGCAGTCCCCTGGGGTTCTCCGGCTTAGGGATGGAGGAGGACCGGCAGGGCCGGGTCCGGCAGGCGGTGGACGACGCCCTGCGCCGCACCTTCCGCCCGGAATTCCTCAACCGCATCGACGAGACCATCGTCTTCCGTCAGCTCAGCGAAGCGGACCTGCGGGAGATCGCCGGACGGATGCTGCGGGCCACGGGGGATCGCCTTCAGGGGCTTGGGCTGTCGCTCTCCTGGACAGAGGAGGCGCTCTCCGCCCTGGCACGGGAGGGATTCCACCGCACCTACGGCGCGCGGCCCCTGCGGCGGCTGATCCGCAGCCGGGTGGAGGACCCTGTGGCCGAGGGCCTGCTCTCCGGGGAATACCGCTCCGGGGACCATCTTCGGCTTTTGTTCACGGAAAGTTTGCTTGAAATCCGGCGAGAAAGCGAGTAAACTAGGATATGGTTACCTTAGTGAAGGAAGATGTGTGTTTTCCCGAGGGAACACGCCGTATACCGGCGAGAAAAGGAGAGTATTATGGGATTTTCCGGTACCGATGCCGGCGGCTTTCAGTGGGAGGGCTTCAATAGCGGCGCCCCCTCGCAGCGTCCGCCCCGGCAAAAAAAGCCCCGCAAAGCAGTGGGCACACCCGTCACCCGCGTCCTCATCAACCTGGGCGTCACCCTGGCGGTGGCTCTGGTCTACTTCTACTTTGAGCTGCCCGCCCTGTCCCTGCAGTCGCCGGACTTCTACTTCTTCGTCCTGTTGCTGTGCGCTGTGTACTGCGGCTGCGCCCTGCTGACCTCCGGTTTCCAGGGACAGGGGGTCAAAAACTACCTCCACTTTTTGAAGAAGCAGTGCACCATCCCCTTCTTCCTTGCCCTGGCCATGGTGGCCATCTCCCTGGTCGGCACGGTACTCAGCAGCGTCATCTTCCGGGCCAGCGACTACGCAGCCCTTCTGCCCATTGAGAACGGCGATTTCGCCGCCGACGTGGACGAAATCTCCTTCGACCAGATCCCCATGCTGGACCGGGCCTCCGCCGAGCGGCTGGGCGACCGGAAGCTGGGTGAACTCAGCGACATGGTCAGCCAGTTCGAGGTTGCCGACGACTACACCCAGATCAACTACAAGGGCCGCCCGGTCCGCATCGCCTCCCTGATCTATGCGGATATCATCAAGTGGTTCACCAACCGCTCCGACGGCCTGCCCGCCTATCTGGTCATCGACATGGTCAACCAGAAGGTGGAGCTCAAGCGTCTGGAGGAGGGCAGCGGCATCAAGTACACCACCGCCGAGCACTTCGGCCGGAACCTCTACCGCCACCTGCGCTTCCACTACCCCACCTTCATCTTTGACCAGCCGGTAATGGAGGTGGACGAGGAGGGCACCCCCTACTGGATCTGCCCCCGGATCGTCAAGACCATCGGCCTCTTTGGCGGCATCGATGTGAAGGGCGCGGTGCTGGTCAACGCCCTCACCGGCGAGAGCGAGTACATGGAGGAGGTCCCCTCCTGGGTGGATAACCTCTACTCCGCCGAGCTGATCGTGCAGCAGTACGACTACTACGGCATGTACCACAACGGCTTTTTCAACTCCCTGTTCGGCCAGAAGGATGTGACCGTCACCACAGAGGGGTACAACTACCTGGCCCTGGGGGATGACGTGTACGTCTACACCGGCGTCACCTCCACCGGCGGCGACCAGTCCAACATCGGCTTTATCCTCACCAACCAGCGCACCAAGGAGACCCGCTTCTACCGCAGCGCCGGCGCCACTGAGCTGTCCGCCATGGCCAGCGCCAACGGCGAGCTGCAGAACCTGCGCTACACCGCCACCTTCCCCCTGCTGCTGAATGTGGGCGGACAGCCCACCTACTTCATGGCCATGAAGGATGCGGCGGAGCTGGTGAAGAAGTACGCCATGGTCAATGTTCAGCAGTACCAGATCGTGGCCACCGGCGACACCGTGGCGGAGTGTGAGCAGAACTACTTGGATATGCTCACCCAGCACGGCATCCTCTCCGGGGAAGCCAACCTCTCCGGCACCCAGGTGGTGGAGGGCGCGGTCAGCGAAATCCGCTCCACTGTCATGGACGGCAACACGGTCTACTTCATCCGCCTCATCGGCAGCGACCTGTACTACTCCGTCAGCGCCGTGGACAATCCCCAGGCGGTGATTCTCAACGAGGGCGACCAGGTGTCCATCACCTACCGTCCCGCCGAGGGCAGCATCCTCTCGGGTATGTCCCTGGAGATCCGATAGGCGCGTACAAGCAAAAAATCCTGCGGCCAGCTCCTGGCCGCAGGATTTTTTCTGTTCTTTTATTTCTCCCGGTTATTATAGGCCTCAATGCCCAGGGCCAGCAGATCCATGGCCCGGGCCAGATCCTTCTGCTTGAGGACATAGGCAATGCGGACCTCGTTCTTTCCCTTGCCGGGGGTGGCATAGAAGGGCTCGCCGGGGGCGAACATCACCGTCTCCCCCTGGTCCTCAAAGTCGGTGAGCAGCCACTTCTGGAAGGAATCCGCATCATCCACCGGCAGGGCCGCCATCATGTAGAAGGCGCCGGGGGGGCATTTGCACACCACGCCGTGGACAGCGGCCAGCTTCTGCACCACTGTATCCCGGCGGTGCTTGTACTCCTCACGCACGGCATTGAAATACTCCGGCCCCACGGTGTACAGCGCAGCGGAGGCCACCTGATCCAGAGTCGCCACGGACAGGCGGGCCTGGCAGTACTTCATGGCCTCAGCCAACAGCTCATGGTTTCGGCTGATGATGCACCCGATCCGGGCGCCGCAGGCGGAAAACCGCTTGGAGACGGTGTCAATGATGATCACATTCTCCGATGCGTCGGTAAACCGGCCAAAGGACTCCAGCTCCTCGCCGGCGTAGACGAACTCCCGGTATGCCTCATCGCCGATGAGGAACAGGTCGTGCTCCTTGGCGATATCCACCAGCATCCGCATCTCCTCCGGCGAGAGGACCACACCGGTGGGATTGCCGGGGTTGGTGCACATGATGGCCCGGGTATGTTCATTGATCAGCGGCTCGATCCGCTCCCGGTCGGCATAGCGGTAGGCCCCCTCCGGTGTGGTGGAGATGGGGCATATCTTGGCACCACAGGTATTGACCATGGTGTTGTAGTTGGGGTAGAAGGGCTCCGGAATGATGATCTCATCCCCGTCGTCCAGGATGCAGTTCATCACGATCTGCAGCGCCTCACTTCCGCCGGTGGTAATGAGGATCTCATCGGCGGAGAAGTGGATATCCAGCTTCTCGTAGTACAGACGGATGGCCTCGATCAGCTCCGGCATTCCCGGGGAGGGGGCATACTCCAGCACCGGCTGGTGGAAGCGGCGGATGGCTTCAAAATACTGGGGGGGCGTCTCAATATCCGGCTGTCCGATATTCAGGTGATAGATCTTCTTGCCGGCGGCCTTGGCCGCCACGGCGTAGGGGTGGAATTTACGCATAGGGGAAAGACCGCACTTTTTGACCTTGCTGGAAAATCGCATGGCAATCTCCTCATTTCAATATAGTTGACGAGCCACAGGGGTCTCTAGCCGGGGGACAGTTGCATCCCGGCCGCATATGCGTATTGTAATATACGGGGAAGATTCTGTCAATCCGTGTAGGACGCAAATATGTCCATGAGGAGTTTTCATCTCCTCCAGACTTCTCCGGCGAAATAGACAGAGAACATCCCCTTTTCTGCACATTAATTCCAAAGATTTGGTTTATCCTTGACCTTTTCCTCCCCATCCGGTATACTGGATTTAGCCTGTGGCAGTCTGCCCAGGTATTCAAATCATGAGCTGCTCCGCCACTCCACAAAATGGCTGAGCAGACTGACAAGAAAGGATTGTTCCCGCGTAGGCGTGCGGTGTGGCAGTGTGGAGACCTGTCACAATGGGCCGGCGGTTTTGCTCCGCCGGACTGAGGTGAGCATTGCAGAGGCATTCTCACTAACGCCTGGAAGATGGCAACTGTTTCCCTGAAGAGCGTCAAGAAGATCTACCCCTATTCCGGCGACCAGAAGCCCAAGAAGGCCAAGAAGGGCGAAGCTCCTGTGGAGGAGAAGAAGGCCAACCTGCAGATCACTGACAAGGGCGTCGTGGCTGTCCAGGAGTTCAATCTGGACATCGCCGATCAGGAGTTCATCGTGCTGGTCGGTCCCTCCGGCTGCGGTAAGTCCACCACCCTGCGCATGGTGGCCGGTCTGGAGGAGATCAGCGAGGGCGAGCTGTACATCGACGGCAAGCTGATGAACGACGTGGCCCCCAAGGACCGTGATATCGCCATGGTCTTCCAGAGCTACGCCCTGTACCCCCACATGACCGTCTACGAGAACATGGCCTTCTCCCTGAAGCTGAAGAAGACTCCCAAGGATGAGATCGACCGCAAGGTCAAGGAGGCCGCCGAGATCCTGGACATCACCCAGTACCTCAACCGCAAGCCCAAGGCCCTGTCCGGCGGTCAGCGTCAGCGTGTGGCCATCGGCCGCGCCATCGTCCGCGAGCCCAAGGTCTTCCTGATGGACGAGCCCCTCAGTAACCTGGACGCCAAGCTGCGTAACCAGATGCGCGCTGAGATCATCAAGCTCCGCCAGAAGATCAACACCACCTTCATCTATGTTACCCACGACCAGACCGAGGCCATGACCCTGGGCGACCGCATCGTCATCATGCGCGACGGCTTCATCCAGCAGATCGGCACGCCCCAGGAGGTCTTTGACAACCCCGCCAACCTCTTCGTCGCCGGCTTTATCGGCACCCCCCAGATGAACTTCTTCGACGCCAAGCTGGAGAAGGACGACAAGGGCTACTTCGTCACTGTCTACGGCGCCCGCATCGAGCTGCCCGAGGACAAGCAGGCCGCCCTGAAGGCCAAGAACACCGCTCCTCAGGACATCACCCTGGGCATCCGCCCCGACCACATCGTCCTCTGCGAGGGCGGCGCCGGCGCGCTGGAGGCCACTGTGGACGTCACCGAGCTCATGGGCTCCACCATCCACATGCACGTGAACGTGGCCGGCAAGGACGCCATCGTGATCCTGCCCACCATCGATCTCAGCACCGAGCAGAAGACCTCCTTCAACTACGGTTCCAAGATCAGCGTCACCTTCGGCGGCAATGTGGTCCATATGTTCAGCAAGGAGAACGAGAAGAGCCTGCTGTAACCCCCCTTTTCCACAGCACCATCTGCCAAAAAATTCCCTCCGCCCACTGGCGGAGGGAATTTTCTCAGCTTGTCAAAAAAGCCTCGCAGAGTTCGCCGCCCGCAGGCGGCGAATAAAGTGAAATCATTTTCTGCCGCGACATGTGCGTGGCAGAAAATACTTCTCGCGGAGCGAGCGTCGAATTGGCCGCCTTCGGCGGCCAACCGAGGCGCAGAGCGCAGCGCAAACTTTTCTCAAAAAAGTGCAAGCACTTTTTTGACAGTCTCCAAAAATTCCCTCCGCCCACTGGCGGAGGGAATTTTCTATTTCCCCCAATTTGCCCCTTGCAAACCGGTTTTGGGTATAAAAAAGCCACGCCTTACAGCGTGGAAATTCCATTCAAGCCCTTCCCGGGGGGATCAGCGCTCGCTGACGATTGTGTCGCCATTGCCGTAGATCATATCGTCCACATCAATGCCCTTGAAGTTGTATGTCATTTCCGCAATCACTTCCTTTCTTCTTTTTTCTGTTCTCAGTATACCACATCTTCCACAAAATGCAAGTGAACATTTTGTTAAATCTGCATGAACAATTGGTAAAGACCGCGCCGCTCCACAGAAACGCAGAGCGGCGCGGACAACACTGTCAAAAAAGTGCAAGCACTTTTTTGAGAAGGGGCTTGCGCTGCGCTCTGCGCCTCGGTTGTCCGCCAAAGGCGGCCAATTCGACGCTCGCTCCGCGAGAAGTATTTTCTGCCACGCACATGTCGCGGCAGAAAATGATTTTACTCTATTCGCCGCCTGCAGGCGGCGAACTCTGCGAGGCTTTTTTGACAAACTGTGGCCACCCCGCTCCACACTTCTGTGGAGCGGCGCGGCCATACGGTTTAAGCGAAGTGCAGGATGCCGAAATCCTGCCGCCGGTGGTAATCCGGGGTATCCGTGGTCAGGGGGGACCAGGCCAGATAGTGGGGTACTGCGGTCTCATCGCCGCACTTGTAGAAGTTCCCGGCCGCCTCACCGCTCATGGTGAACTCCGGCATATACAGGCGGATATAGTCCCCGGGGATGGCCATGGTGACGCCCCATCCGCCTGCGGTGGTGAAGGGCTGAATGTGGAACATCTCCGGTTTTTTCACGATCTGGCGCACCCGGGTGGGCCGCTCAGCGCCGAAGCCCACATACAGGTTCCCTAGGGGGTTGCACTCAAAGTTGAAGTACCGCCTGTCCCCCGCCAGGGGGGCAAAGAAAAACTCCAGGCAGCTGTCGTTGCACACCTGGTCCAGCCGCCCCGTGAGGGTTGCCCGGATCTCCTGCTCCTCCGCCTCCAGGCGGACAAACAGGGTCTCCCCGTCGTGGCAGGCCTGGGCACGGGCAGTCACCGGGCAGGGGGCCCGCCAGCCGGTGTGGGTCAGCTCCACAGCGGGAATGGCTGTCCAGTCCGGGACAGCCACCCGCTGGATCGTATATGTCTGCATGGCACTCTCCTCCATGATCCGTGGCTCCTTCGGCACAGCCGCAGAAGCCTGTGTGCGCTTACTCGTGATGCCCGCCGCACTCGTCGGCGTGCTCGTGCTGGTGGCAGACCGCGCCGGTGGACACCAGCTCGCCCCGCAGGTACTTCTCCACCGCCTGGGCGGCATCCCCCTGGGCGCCCACAATGACCTCCACGCCCCGCTCATTGAAGATATCCACAGCGCCGCCGCCCATGCCGCCGGCAATGACCACCTGGGCGCCGTTGTCCGCCAGGAAGTTGGGCAGGAAACCGGGCCGGTGGCCGGGGTTGGGCACGGAATTTACGCCGGTGATCTTCCCGTCGGCGGTGTCAAAGAAGATAAAGTTCTCACAGTGACCGAAGTGACCGGCGACAATGTCGCCCATAGCTGCAACCGCAATTTTCATAACAATATTCTCCTTTTTTGATTCTACAGTCCAAGCAATTTGCTTGTGTTGACAAATATGGCATACAGGGCGTCCCGGGCGGGGCAGTCCACCTCCGCCAGACTCCGCCCGGCGTTGATGGCCGCCGAGGCGCTCCGGTCATAGGGGATCACCCCCACGAAGGGAATATCCCTCTCCCGGCAGTAGTCCTGGATGGCCTGGGTATTCTCCGGGCTCACGTCCCACTTGTTGACACAGACCGCCAGCCTGGCCTGGAAGGTCTCCGCAGTCCTCACCAGCCGGTCCAGGTCGCTGCGGCCGGAGTGGCTGGGCTCCGCCACCACCAGCACCAGATCCATCCCGCTGACCGAGGCCATCACCGGGCAGCCAATGCCCGGCGAGCCGTCCACAATGGCCAGGTCCGTGTCCGGGGCATTTTTCAGCATGGCCCGCTTCACCTCGGTGACCAGCTTGCCGGAGTTGCCCCGGCCCATCTTCAGCGCCGCGGTGGAAAACACACCGCCGTCCAGGTACAGCTCCTTCCGACCGGCCACATCGGTGACCAGCTCCACCGCCCCCTGGGGGCAGACCAGGGCGCAGACGCCGCAGCCCTCACAGGCGTACGCGTTGACGCAGGCCGTCCCATCCGCAATGGACAGGGCGGCAAACCGGCAGTGCGATGCACACACGCCGCAGCCCACACACCTGTCCCGGTCCACCACGGCCTTGTCGCCCCCCAGGAAGTCCTCCACCAGGGGCTGGACGGTCTGCTCGGTCACCAGATGGAGATTGGGCGCATCCACATCGCAGTCCGCCGCGGCCTTCGCCTGGGCGAAGCGCATAAAGGCCGCCGCCGTGGTGGTCTTTCCCGTGCCGCCCTTACCGCTGAGCAGCAGCAGCTTTTTCATACGGCACCTCCGATCCGCTGGAGCAGGCCAGTAAACAGCGCCCGCACCTCCGGCTTATGCTCCGCAGCGATCTCCCCGGCGGCAGCCAGGGCGGCGATCTCCGGGTCATCGGGGATATGGGCCAGCACCGGCAGTCCCCTGTCCCGGCAGTAGTCCTCCAGGGGGGCATAGGGCGCAGTCTCCCGGTTGATGACCACCCCGCACCGCTTTCCCAGCAGGGACACCAGCTGGTGGACCATCTGGAAATTGTGGAAGCCGAAGGCGGTGGGCTCCGCCACCAGCAGGCAGTAGTCGGCGGCGGACACGCTCTCCAGCACGCCGCAGGCGCTGCCCGGGGGGCAGTCCACCACGGTCAGGCCCTCCGCCTTCTCCAACGCCGCCCGGATCACGGGGACGCCGGAGGCCTCGCCGGGGTCCAGGACACCGGTGACCACCTGCAAATTTTCCCGGCGGCCCAGCTCCAGGTGGCCCACACCCCGGGGCTCCTCCCGGATGGCCTGCTCCGGGCAGACCAGCAGGCAGCCGCCGCAGCTGTGGCAGACCTCCGGGAACACCATGGGCTTCTCCTTGATATACATCAGCGCGTGGAACCGGCAGAAGGACACGCACCGCTTGCAGCCGGTGCACCGCTCCCCGTCAAAGGTGGGCAGCAGGGTACAAACCGGCTCCTCCTCCACCGCCTCTGGCCGCAGAAACAGCCGCCCGTTGGGCTCCTCCACATCGCAGTCGATGTAGGTGTCCGCCCCCACCGCCGCCAGATTCACCGCCACCAGCGTCTTCCCGGCGCCGCCCTTGCCGCTTAAACAGGCGATCCTCACTGTATCCCGTGGAACCCGCCGTGGAACCGCGTGAGCTCCTCCAGCCGTCCACCCTCCAGCGCCGCCATATCCTCCGCTGCGGTCTTGTTCACGGACTTGTAGATCTTCATCCCCGCCGCATGGAACACATCGGCGGCGTTCTGGCCGCAGCGGACGGTGATCAGATGGGTAATGCCGCTGTCCACCAGGAACTGGGCCGCCTGTATCCCCGCGCCGCCCTGGGCCTGGGCCGCCGGGTTGTCCACGATCTCCTCCGCCCCGTCCTGCCGAAACAGAAAGTAGGGGGCCCGGGCCAGAACGATACAGACGCTCCGGCGGTCCTCATCCAATGGTATGGCGATCTTCATCTGCATATCCTCCTTATTGCCGCTGCGCGGACAGCTCTCCCGGTGCCGCTGGCACCCGCCGCAGCCGCAGAACTCCTCCTGCCCGTCGCACAGCTGGTACTGTCCCCCCTCGATGCGGAGGGGGCGGCCCTCCACCAGGGCCTCCGCCAGCTTTCGCCGGGCTTCGGTGTAGATCAGCTGCACCGTGGTGCGGGCCACCTGCATATAGCTGCCGCACTCCTCCTGGGAGAAGCCCTGGTGGTCGATGAGGCGGATGGCCTCGTACTCATCCACCGTGAGGACCACCGCCTCCTCCCCCGCCGCACCCACGGGACAAAACTCCCGGGTGCGGGGCATCTGGCACACCTTCCTGCACTTTCTTGGTCTCGGCACGGCGTCACCTCCTCCGCTGGTCGTCCTTGCGGGTTCTTCTGGCCCCAGTATAGCCCCATTATTGTCATATGTCAAGAATAAAACAAAAATCGCCCCGCCCGGCAAGCGCCGGGCGGGGCGCATCTATGCAGTTGAACGTTTTTCGCCTACCACCCGGTACCCACGATCTGGCCCTGCCAGCCCGCCGGAGTGCGGGTGATGTAGCCGCAGCGGTAGTGCTCCAGGGCCCCCTGGGGGACGGCGGGGTCACTGCCGGTGTACTCTCCGGTGTTGCCGGCCATGGACCAGTGTTCCGCCGCCTCATTCTCCGGGACAAACACGGTGGTCATGTAGAAACAGTAGGTGTCCTCCCCGATCTCCCCCTGCTCCCGGAAATTTTCGGTGGCCTCCTCCGCCGCCTCCACCTGGGTCTGGACATAGGTGTAACAGAACTTGCTGCCCGGCGTGGCCCGGAGATGCACCTCTCTCCATGCCTGGGCAAAGGCCCCGGCGGCCTCCAGGTAGGTCTGCCCCTCATCGGGGATCACCACATTGCGGGTATCCAGCGACGCAAACTCCACCTCGTCAAACCAGCCCCGCAGAAGGGAATAGGGGCCGCCCAGCACGTCCGGCTCCCCCTCCCGCTGGAGCCACTGCTCCCCCGTGGGGCCACTGAGGCACACGGTTTCCGTGCCGCCGTAGGCTGTAAGGCTCCACCCGGTCTCCAGGGACAGGGTCACTGCCGGCAGCTCCTCCGCCCCCGCCGGGGCCGTCCCCGACCTCCAGGTCATCTCGGTAAGGCCGGAGAAGTAATATTGGGCGTTGTCGGCATCCCAGCACTGGCTGTAAACTGCCACCGTACCGCCATTCTGCCGCAGCTGCAGCGTCACCGGGTCCCCCGCCTCCACCAGGCCCAGCAGATCACCCAGCTGCTGCGGCGCAGGCACCGCCTGGATGGCGCTGTCCACCGTGAAACTCTCCGCCATCAGGCGCAGCAGGTCAGGTTCATCGGCCAGCTCCGGGTAGTTGGCAAGGTTCTGGGGCTGCCACTCGATCCGCACCTGGAGGCAGCCGCCCTCCGGGCGGTCGTAGTAGTAGTCCTCCACCGGGTTCTCCCAGTGGCCCACATGGGGGACCTCCCCCGCCAGCTCCTGCCAGCCCACACTCACCAGGTAGTCCGCCATATGCCGGGCGGTCTGGTTGTCGTGGCTGTAGACCGTCAGCGCAGAACCGGTCCCATAGCGGGATTGCCAGGTATCCCCATAGCCCTCCGCCTTCTCCCAGGTCATGACCGGGATATAGAGGTACCATCCATCGCCGTCAGCGCGGTGGACAGGAACGTTCCCCTGAACTGCCGGATCGTAGGCCAGGATCTTCTCCGTCCAATCCTCCACATACAGGGGCAGCGCCAGTCCGCGGTCCTGCACATACCAGTCGTAGATGGCCTCCTCGTAGGTGAGGTGATATCCCATAAAATCCATATCGTCGTTGATCACCTGGTCATAGAGGACATCACAGCTGCCGTCGGCGTACCGCAGCGCCACCACGTTGCGCCCGCCCTGGCCCTCCAGGTCGAACCAGCCGTCTGTCTCCGTCATGCCGCCCACCAGGACGACCTCCTCCGTGGGAACGTCCAGCTGGACCTCCGTGTTGTAGGTCCACGACTCCAGGGTCCCCTCCGGGGCCAGGCCCTCCAGTGTGCCCGTCTGCCGCAGCCAGGCGATGCGGGCGGCGGTGACCTTCGCTGTCTTCTCGCCGCTGTTGCTGTAATATTGGACCGTTTCGGCGGCCAGCTTACTGTTCACATAGGCCTCCATCCCGGCGTACTGTCCCATGACCTGCGGGTCCTCCGTCTCTCCATCCTGGTGGACGGGCGGCGGCTCCTCCCCTGTGGTGTTCTCTCCCCGGGGATTGGCGGCGCAGGCCGCGATCACCGCCACGCAGGCGGCCGCCGCCACCACCGTCAGCCAGAGTCTGGGCCGCTGCCAGCGCAGGATATTCCGAATGCGGCTGCGGGTGTCCCCCTCCCCGAATGCCAGGGGCGTCCCGCCCACTGTGGGCCGTCCGGTGGCCAGCCGCAGCAGGGAGGCGGAGTAGTCCGCCCGCACATCCTCCCCCAGCTTGTTCATCACCGCCTCGTCGCAGCTCATCTCCATATCCCTGGAGGCCAGGAAGAAGGCCAGCCACACCAGGGGGTTGAACCAGTGGATGCACAGCGCCCCGAAGGCCACCGCCTTTACCAGGGGGTCCAGACGGCGGATGTGGTGCTGCTCGTGGCGCAGGATATAGCCCCGCTCCCCGGCCGGAAGGGCGGAGGGCAGATAGATCCGGGGCCGCAGAAGACCCATAACGAAGGGGGAGCCGATGTGGTCCGCCAGGTAGATATTGCCCGCCAGGGGAACGGCCCCCACCAGCCGCCGGCGAAGGCGGCGGTAGTTCACGGCGCTGTGGACCACCATGGCAACGATCCCCGCCGCCCAGACCAGGGCAGCGGCAGTCCCCAGGTCCAGGGACCGGCGCTGCGCCGCTGGGGGGTCAGCGGGAGCGGCGCTCTCCGCCGGGGCTGTCACCGTTCCCGTTATGGGGGCCGCCGGAACAGCGGGCCGCTGGACCGTCTCCCGGGGGATATACTCCACCACACTGGTGTGGGGCGTGGCCGTCTCCGCCGGGGCGTCCACCAGGTTCAGCAGGGAGAATCCCGCCGACAGGGACACCGGGCACAGCAGCCGAAACAGCACCACCGCCCACAGGGCATAGGAGATGATCCTCGGCGCCCGCCGCAGCAGCAGCCGGGCCAACAGGACAAACACGATCACCACACTGGCCGTCAGGCTCATGTTCAGCACCGCGGGAAACGCGCGGTTAACCAACAGTTCCATCATCTTCATCCCCTCCTGTTCTCTTCGATCAGCTGCTGCAGCTGATCGATCTCCTGGTCGGACAGCTTCTTCCGGCTGGTGAAGGCGGTTAGGAACGCCGGCAGGGAGCCGTCAAAGGTCTCCTCCACAAACTGCCGGCTCTGCATGGCCTGGAACTCCTCCCGGGAGATCAGCGCGCTAACCACGCCTCCTGTATTCTGAAACAGCCCCCGGTCACACAGCTTCTTCAGCACCGTATAGGTGGTGGACTTCTTCCAGGACAGCTCCTCCCCGCACAGTTTCACCAGCTCCCCGGAGGGCAGCGGCGCATGCTGCCAGATGAGCTCCGCAAAGCGCGTCTCAATAACGCCCAGCTTCGTCTCCTCCACAAGATCACCTCCTTTTTGGTCTATTCTTAATAGACCTCTCTGTGGTTAGTCTATCATGAATAGACCAGATTGTCAAGTGTCTTCTCTTCCGGCGGCCGCAGGGAATAGGAAACGCGGGAAGGTCTGATCCCTCAGCACCTTCCCGCGTTCTCCCCATATACACTTTACTGATAGAGCTTGATCTGCCCCAGCAGGGGCACCTCCCGCTCCACCCCCTGAACGGCGTTGACAATGGCGATAAACCAGCAGACGACGCAGAACAGGCTCAGCGCCCACCCGACAAAGGGGATCCAGCCGAACACCGTGGCCGCCAGATTCAGCACCAGGGACTGGTTCAGGTGGAATTTGCTGCGCTCCCGGTCGCCCATGATAAAGGCGATCACCAGCCCCACCCAGGTGATATAGCAGACCACATCGGTGGTTCGTTTATCCATGGTATATTCCGCCTCCCTTACGCCCGGCGCAGGGCAATATCGCCGCTGACGCTGGACAGGGACAGGGCGCTCTCCCCGCCATCCAGATAGATGGCGCCGCCGTTCTTGGTCCCCACGGCGCCGGTGAGGTCAAACTCACTCTCCATCTCCCCCGTGACCACGGAATACTGCAGGGAGAAGCCCACCCCCTCGGGCACCGACAGCTCGCAGTCGCCGGACTTGCTGGTCAGCTCCGCCTTCTCCGGCAGGGGGTCGCAGGTCATGATCACATCGCCGCTGGCGCTGCTGGCCTGGGCCGACTGGACAGCGCCGGCAAACTGGATGTCGCCGCTGGCGGTATTGGCCCAGAAGCTGCCCACCTGGCCCGCCAGGTCGATGTCACCGCTGAGGCTCTCGGCGTGGAGCTCCTCCACTGCGCCGTCGGCCCGCAGGTCCCCGCTGACGGCCTTGAAGTTCAGCCGCTGGCAGCGGAGGTCAGACGCCTCCAGGTCGCCGCTGGTGGTCTTTACGGACAGCTCCCGGGTCTCCAGGCCGCTGTCCACTGTGATGTCGCCGTTGACCGTGGTGATCTGCACCGCCTCCCACAGGCGGCGGGGCAGGGTCAGCTCCACATCGGCGGAGGCCAGGCCCCGGCCGAAGAAGAAGGAGGAGCTGGCGGTCTTGCCCTGGCGGACCAGGAGCGCCCCGGTATCGGCCAGCCGGATCTCCAGCTGGTCCGTATCCCCGGCCAGCTCCACATCGGCGCTGTCGTCCTCCGCCAGATGGATGGCCACATCCCCGTTGGTCAGGGAGATATCCACCGCCCGGATCTCCCCGGCGGGGAAGGTCGTGCCCGCAAGGGGTCTGGACTGGCCCCGCTCACAGAAGAAGCCGCCCCGGGTCTTGTCGTAGCCCACGGAGAAGGACCAGCCGCCGTGGCCCTTGCCGCCGGCAGGCTCCTCCGTCTCCTGGTCCTCCCCCAGGGGATGCTCGCCGTGGTCGTCGTCCCGGTCGTTGAAGTGGATATCCACATTTCCCTGGAAGCCGTTGGGATACTTCTCCTTCAGCTTCCGGGCCACATCCCGGACAATGACCTTGGCCTGGTCCACGGCGTCCTTGGTCTGGGAGATGGTCTCCCGGACGATCTCCTCCACACTGTGGACGAAGTCCCCGGCGGGGTCCTTCTCCTGCGCCGCCTGGCTGTCCGGCAGCTCTCCGTCGGGGCCCAGGCTCTTCAGATAGGCCAGCAGCTCATCCACATCCCCCAGGTCCTCCAGGGCCAGCTGGTAGGCCTCCTCCTCACCGGCGCCGTTGCCCACCAAGTCCAGATACCGCTGGTACAAATTTTCACTGAGCTCCTCGATCAGGTCCACCTTGGCCGCCGACTGTGCGGCGGCGCTGAGGCGGTCCGTTACCGCAATAATGAATCTGGTCTTCATGCGATCCATAGCTTACTCCTCCTCAATATCGATCAGGGCATCCAACAGGGCCCTGGTGTCTTCCCACTGCTTGCGGCTCTCCGCCCACTGGCGGCGGCCCTCCTCAGTGATGGCGTAATAGCGCCGCCGTGCGCCGGGGCCGTCCTCCCCCCAATAGGAGGTGATGAGCCCCTGCTGCTCCAGCCGCCGGAAGGCGGTGTACAGCGTGGCCTCCTTGAAGCCGTACTGGCCGCCGGTGCGCTGCTGGATGGTCTTGTTGATCTCATATCCGTAGTTGTCCCCCCGCATCAGCTGCGCCAGGAGGATGGTCTCCGTATGGCCCCGCAGGGTATCCGCTGAAATGGACAAGTGGAGCACTCCTTTCTGTCGTGGGAGCGGTGCTCCCCGGTTGATGTGCTCATCATACCACGATGTACCTCATCTGTCAATGTACATCTTGCAAATAAGTATGAACTTTTTGTGTCCACCCAGAAAGCGCACGCGCCCCCGCACCGTGCCGCTGTTGACAGCACAGTGCGGAGGCGCATCGTACGGGGTAAGGCGTTACTCCGCAGCCTCCTCCATGGCCTCCACCAGGAAGGTCACCGGGCGGAAGCCGTCGTTGCAGGAGAGCATGGCGGACCTGGGATTTTTCATCCAGCCGTCATAGAAATTCTCCCCGCCGTGGCTCAGGGCCAGCACAAAGGGGGACAGGGTATCCCAGGCGCTCTGGCAGAACCCCGCCGGCTTCTCCCAGCCGTTGGCGATGAACGCCTGGCCCTCCGCCATGTGGCAGGCGTGGTCCAGGGGATTTTCATACTGCGCCATGAGATCCGGGTACTGGGTGATCCGCATAACGGTGATCCGGCATTTTTTCATCCGCCAATATCCTCCCCACCGGCGCGCGCCTGCCCGTCCGCGCAGCCGGCAAATGTCTTCAGCCTTCGCAGGATCTCCTCATCTTCCACTTTTGTTTGCATCACGTTAAACCTGGTAGCAGCCGCCGCCGATAAACTCCCGCATAAGGGAGGTCTTGGGCACGTCGTCGGCGGGCAGGGGCAGGGAGTAGCTGAGGAATTTCAGCAGGCGCTTGGCCTCCACATACTCCTCGCAGTCCCGGGGCACGCCAAACAGCAGCGGCTCCACATAGGGCCGCAGCAGGGCGGTCTCATAGATCAGCGCGGAGTTGAAAATGCGGTCGGCGCTGTCCTGGTAGGGGAAAATATTCCGCTCCTCCCCCCGGCGGACGGAGGGCCACATCCGAATGGTGGCCCGGGCACCGTAGCCCCGTGTCCGGGCGTCCCGCTCGATGCGCCGCAGGAGACGGGCATCGGTTGTGGGGATGCGGTTGTGGTCATCCACATTCAGGGTGGTCAGGCAGCTGATATAGATCTTGTACTTGCTCTCCTTGGGCAGGGCGTGGGCAAAGGCGTCGTTGAGACAGTGGATGCCCTCGATCACCAGGATGTCCTGGGGCCCCAGGGTCAGGGTGTCGCCGTTGTACTCCCGGACGCCCTTAATGAAGTTGTAGCGGGGCATCTCCACAGTCTCCCCCCGCAGGAGGCAGGACATATCGGCGTTGAACTGCTCCACATCCATGGCCCCCAGGCCCTCAAAATCGTACTGGCCGTTCTCGTCCTTGGGGGTGTCCACCCGGTTTTTGAAGTAGTTGTCCGTGGCGATGGGGTGGGGCCGCTTGCCGCAGGCGATGAGCTGCGTGGACAGGCGGTGGGAGAAGGTGGTCTTGCCGGAGGAGGACGGGCCTGCGATCATGACAAAGCGGACGTCCTCCCGGGCGGCGATCTCGTGGGCAATGTCGCCGATCTCCTTTTCCATCATGGCCTCCCGGGCCAGGATCATCTGGGTGGCCTGGCCGTCGGAGATGACGCCGTTCAACTCCCCCACCGTGGAGATGCCCATGGCCATGGCGTGGTCGGAGGCATCGTGCAGGGTGCGGAAGACCTTCTCCGAGGGTTCAAAGGCCGCCAGGCGAGTGGGGTCCCCCTGATCCGGCAGGCGCAGGACGAAGCCATCAGCATAGCGCTCCAGGCCGAAGCAGGTGAGGTAGCTGGTATCCGGCACCATGTAGCCGTAGAAGTAGTCGGTGAAATCGTCCAGGGTGTAGAGGTTCACATGGGAATTGATCCGGTAGCTCAGCAGACGGGCCTTGTCCGGCATGCCCGCCCTCTGGAAGAAGTCCACTGCGTCCCCGGTGTTGACGGAGTGCTTCTGGATGGGCAGGGCCTGGGCCGCCAGCTCCCGCATCCGGGCCTCCACCCGGTCCAGCAGCTCCTGGTCCAGCGAAAACTGTCCCGCCGCCCGAACAAAGAGGGCGTGGCTGATGGAGTACTCCACGGTGATCCGCTCCACCTGCTCCCGGCCGGCCACATCGTAAAACGCCTTGAGCATCAGCAGCACCGCGCTGCGCTCATAGGTCTGCATTCCAGGCTTATCCGCCGCAGTCACCATCTTCAGCGAGCAGTCACGGTCCACCCGCTTATACAGCTCACAGAGTTTGCCATCCCGGTTGACCAGGAGGACCCTGTGGGGATACCGGGCCTGGAGATCCTCCGCAATGGTCCTGTAGGGGGTCCCGCAGGGATAGCTGTAGTCCACGCCGTCTACGCTGACACGCACATTCTTCTCCATACTGTTTCCTCGCTTTCTGCGTCGTGTTTCCAGGGATGTATTCCATGATGCACCATTTGGTGCGGGAAGTCAAGAGCAGTGCGGGCGAACACGGGCCGTTTCCCTGCCGCTCCACGGCGGACTATGCCTCCTCCCCTTTTTTCCGGTCCCCAAGGCCGCACACCGCCCGCTCCAGATCCGCCAAATACCGCCGCTGCTGTCGTCTCAGGTAGCTGGGAACAAAGGGACGCATCCACCAGCGCTTGGCGGCGATGGTCTCCGTGCACGTCAGCCGGGTCCCGCCCTCCTCCGCCGCAAAGATCCCCTCCCAGGCGCCGGACATATTGCCGTTCTCCATAGTGAAGGCCCAGCAGCGGAGCGGCACACAGGCCGTGACCGTAAAATAGGTGGCACAGCCGCTTTTTCCGTACTCAACGAAATGCGTCTCGTCCAAAACCTCCACCCGGTCCAGATCGCTGCGCCAGGCGGTATGGGCAAGGTCGGTCATCGCTCGCCATACCCCCTCCACCGGGCAAGGAAACCGGACGGTTACTTTGGAAGTCGCCATGTGATCACTCCCCTCAACGCCGCTTTACCGGCTGTCGGATGACGGTCTTCAGCCGCTCCGGGCTGCACCGCCGCACATCGCTTAAATAGATCTCGTGGTGGAACCGGCCCTCTCCGAAGTCCTCTTCGCGCCCCTGTGCCGTGGCATATGCCCGCATGGCGGCTATGGTTGCGCCCTCATCATCATAGGGGCCGATGTGCATACACTGGACGCACAGCCCCTCCTCCCACCGGAAGAACTCCACCGCGGAGAGATCCTGCTGTTTCTTCTCCGCTGCCTCCCGGATGGCCCCATCAAAGACCTCTCTGGTCACAAACTCCGGCAGGCGGATCAGGGAGATCCACTGAAAGTCCTTTTTGCGGGTGCAGTCCACCCCCTGGACGCTCTCCTGCCACCACAGGCCCTCCAGAGGCGGCACCACATAGTCGAAATACCCCTCCGGCTTACTGGCTCGCAGCTTGCTCATTTTGATGGTGTAGGCCACGGCATAGAGCTTTCCCAGGGCCTGCTTGTATGCGCCGTCCTCCTCGTTGGGATCTCCCCGTCCCCGCACTGCCAGGAAATTCATGGCGGGTACGGTGATGATGCCCGGCGTCCTGGGCGGCAGATAGAATTCCTTGTACGCCTTTTTATAGTCAAATGCCACGGTCACTTCCCCCTCTTTTTTCTCTCTTGCTTCTCAGCGCTTTGCAGGTGATGCGCGCAAGCGCCGCCATCCGCTCCCCGTCCTCCACATCCTCCACCAGGAAGGCGTCCTTGGCCCCCGCATAGGGCGGGGCCTTGGGCAAATCAGGGAACGCCGCCTCCCCCGCCGGGGTCACCTTGACAAAAAGCTGGTCGTCACAGATGACGGCAAAGAACACGTCGTCACAGTAGAGGCCATATTCCCCGAACATCTTTCGGCTGCGGATAGCCCCGGCTTCCCGCAGCTGCTCGGCCACATAGTTCACAAAATCCGGATGAGACGCCATGTCAATTCCTCCTGTAGCGATCCGCCAAGATTTCTGCCAGTGCCCCCAGCTGTTTCCGCAGTTCCTCCGGCTCCAGCAGCTCCGCCTTGTCCCCAAAGGTCAACACCCAGCTGAGGGCACTGTCCGCGTCGGGAAAGCCGCCGGTAAAGCGCAGCCATCCGTCCGGCTCCACAGTAAAGCTATCCACGCCGTACTCCTCCACCAGCCGCCAGCGGCAGGCCGGAGCAAAGCGGACGGCGACTTGCTCGTTCGCCGGGAAGATCCGCTCCGGCTCCAGGTCAGGCAGGGGCGCAGAGCGCGGGGCAAAGAGCTCGCCGGCAGTGAGCGCCGCCATGCGGTTCAATTTGAACAGGCGGAATGCCTCCCGCGTCTGGCACCAGCCCCACACATACCAGGCGGACCAGTGGAACAGCAGGTAGTAGGGCTCCACGGTCCGCACCGATTCCCCCTTGGGGGAGAAATAGGTAAAGGAAATGGTCCGGTGCTGCTGGACGGCCCCATGAATGAGCTCGATCTTTGGCGGCAGACTGGTCTTGTACCAGGAGGAGAGATCGATGAGCATATGGGTGCCGCCGGACATCAATCCCCCCGTCCCGGCGGACAGCTTCTCCATCAGCTGGACATAGCGGCGGGTGCCGCTGACACTGTCCAAGCTGCGCAGCCCCGCCAGAATGGCCTGCATCTCCGGGGCGGTGAGTACCGTGCGGTCCACCCGGTAGCCCTCCATAATGGAGATCCCACCTCCTGCGCCCTGGGCTGTGGAGATGGGGATCCCCGCCCGGCACAGGGATTCAATGTCCCGCTGAATGGTCCTTCGGGACACCTCAAAGTGCTCAGCCAGCTCCGGTGCGGTGACCTTCTCCCGCTGGAGCAGAATGGATAGAATGCCGATCAGCCGCTCCATCTTCATGTGCTGCACCGCCTTTCCCGATTTTTTCTCTATTATACCACGGGAACATGACAGCTGTCTGTCCGGTTCCTTTTGGTAAAGGGATTTTTTTGCCGGCGGCGCGTACAGTAAGCGCTTTGGATACTGCACAAACTGTACTTGCACGTTTAGATAGTCGCAGCCCCTGCGATCCCGGGATCGCAGGGGCTGCGCTCTTCTTCCTCTTCCCCGGCTCTACTGCCGAGAGGCTCGTATCTCTTTTCTTCTGACCGGGATCACACCTGCCCGGTGACCACCAGGGTGCTGGCCCCGGGGGTGACGGTCCAGGTGCCGTCCGCCTGCTGGGTGTACACCGCCGCAGGCACGGTGATCTGCCCCGCAACGGTGGCAAATTCTCCGGTGGTGGGGTTGTAGGTGTAGTTCACGTTCTCGGTCCAGGTCGTGCCGTTGAAGGTCACATTGATCCCGGTCAACCGCGGATCAAAGGTATCCGTCACCACCACGTTGTCCCCGGCGGCCGCAGGGGTATTCCCCGTGTTCTCAATGACGAAGGTGTAGGTCAGCTGCCCATTCTCCGTCACAATGGCGGGACAGACGGACTTGCTGATGGTCAGATCCGCCCGGTCCTCCGTGGAGATGGTCTCCGCCGCAGTAAGGGGCGCAGTCACCCCATTGCCGGTCACGGTAGCGGTATTGGTGATGGTCGCCGCCGCCCCCAGGGGGGCGTACCGGGTCACAGACGCCTCGTAGATCAGCATGACGGTCCCACCGGCAGGAACAGAAATACCCTGGATCACCATAGGCGGTCCAGCAGTAACAGCGGGCGCAGGCTGCAGCGCGCCGTTGACATAGTAGTTCATGGAACCGACCGTATAGGCCAGCGGGTAACGGGTCTCTGTCCCCTGGGTATATGCGCCCAGGTCGTCGGTGATGGTCAGATTTGTCAGTGCAACCGCACCAGTATTCCGTAAGACGATCACATAGGTGACGTCATCCATAGCGGTATAGTCGTCCATGACGGCATTTTTTTGGACAGCCAGTGCCTCCAGGATCTCACCGGTCACGGTATTGGAATCCACGGAGCCCCCGCTGTAGGAGAGGGTCGCCCGATTGGTAAATGTTGCCACAATAAAACCTCCACAGGTGTATTGAGGAGCGCTCCTCACCACAGTATATGCGGCACTTCGCCGAAGGTACGGCCCCCTGCGGCATCGGCGGACAAACAGAAGAGAGCCGGGACTACTGTCCCGGCTCCCGAAGACTTTCAAAAAAGTGCAAGCACTTTTTTGAGTAGGGATTTGCGCTGCGTTCTGCGCCTCGGTTGGCCGCCAAAGGCGGCCAATTCGACGCTCACTCCGCGAGCAGTATTTTCTGCCAGGTACACGCCCCGGCAGAAAATGATTGTACCTTATTCGCCGCCTCCGGGCGGCGAACTCTGCGAGGCTTTTTGTCAAGCAACGGGAGCCGGGACTACTGTCCCGGCTCCCGAAAGTCTACTGCTGTATATGTGCTGTACTTACTTCGCCTCGGCGGCGGTGTTGGCGCTGCGGAACATGAAGATCATCACCTGGGCGCAGGTGCACTGATCCTTGACACCGAACACCGTCTCGCTGACGCCGGAGGCGATGCCCTTCTCCACAGCCCAGTTCACCGCGGGAGCGTAGTACGCCTCCGCAGCCACGTCGGCAAAGCTGACGCCCTCCGCAGCGGCAGGAGCGTTGGCCAGACGGTAGAGGAAGGTCACTGCCTGGGCGCGGGTAACAGGCGCCTCGGGGCTGAACGCCGCATCGCTGGTGCCGGAAGTGATCCCGGCCTCCACAGCCCACAGCACAGCCTGGTAGTACTCGGCGTCCGCAGCCACATCAGCAAAGGTGTTCTCGCTGTCCGCAGCAGCGGCGGGAGAACCGGCGGCACGCCAGAGGTAGGTGAGCATCTGGGCGCGGGTGCAGCTCTTCTCGGGGGCAAAAGCGGCCGCCTCGTCCTCGGTCAGGAGCTTCGTCTCCTTGGCCCAGGCCAGAGCAGTCTCCAGCTCCGTGTCAGCGGGCTTCTCCGCCTCAGCGGTCTCCCCGCTCTTGCCGGCGTGGATGGTCCAGTGGGTGGCGGAGCCGGGCTCGATGGCCTTGCCATCCTTGCACATCTCCTTGATGTACTCGCCCACGATCAGGGGCACGGAGCCGCCGATGGCGCCGAACTCGGGGGAGGTGGAGGCGTCATAGTACACCTCGTCGCTGGTGGAGGTGATGCCGGTGGTGGCCCACCAGCCGTAGGCGTCGTTGCCCTCGCCGGCGGACAGGCGGTAGCTGGACAGGGCGACCTTCAGCTTCATGTCGTCGGTCACGGCAGTGCCGTCGGCCAGGGTCATGTTCTGAATACGGCTGCCGGCCTCCTCGCCCAGGTACACATCATAGTTGATGCCGTAGGCGATGTCGGTGCCGAAGCCGCCGCCGGAGATCTTGCCCTCAGCGTCCACGGTGTAGTTCTCCGCGCCGCGCTCCAGCCAGGCCTTCAGCTGCTTGCCGGTCATCTCGATGCCGTAGAGCAGGTTGTTGTCGTACTGGTACAGGTTGTAGCAGTCCTTCAGGGAGATGGACGCGGTCTCCGCGCCGTCCTTGAAGAGGTTGGCCAGCTTGAAGGAGCCCTCGATCCCATCCACATTGCGCTTGGGCACGGGGGTGGTGATGGAGACGTCGGCCTTGGCCGCCCACAGCTGGGCCTTGTGGACCAGGTCGTAGGAGTCGCCCTGGACGCTGTGGTAGGTGTTGACCTGATCCCAGGTGCCGGCCAGGGTGCCGATGGACTCGTTGACGAAGGCGGAGGCCTTCTCATAGGCGGGCTTGATCAGCTCCTTGAGGGCCGCGTCGTCGGCATATGCGCCGAGGTCGATAATGGAGCTCTCGCCGAAGGCGAAGGTGCCGTCAGCGTTCAGGGTCAGAACGGTCTTGGTCAGGCTGGAGCTGCCGCCGTTGACGCAGGGCACGCTCTTGCCGTCCTTATTGCTCATGGTGGAGGTACCCACCGTGTGGTTGTGGCCGGCAATGACCATGTCGATGCCGGTGGTGTTGGCCACCAGGTGGGCCAGTTGGTTTTCCTTGTTGTAGTCGCTGGCACTGCCCTCGCCGGAGTGGGCGGCAACGATCACGATGTCGCACTTCTCCTCGTCGCGGAGCTTGGCCTGCCAGTAGTTGGTCCACTCGTAGGCGAAGCTCTGCTCCTCGTTGGCCTTGTGGCCGAAGATCATGCCCTCATAGTGGCTGGGCAAATCCCAGTTGGGGACGTTCATGTTCTCAAAGCCCAGAACGCCGATCTTGAAGGTCTTCTCCCCCACGGTGAACTCCTTAATGACATAGGGGACGTAGGGCTTGGCCACCTCCTCGGTGGTCTCATCCAGCAGGTTGGCGCACACGGCGGGGACAGCCTTCCCCGGCAGGGTCTCGTCCGTGCTGGTCAGCAGGTCATAGAACTTGTTCTGGACATCCAGGCTGAAGTTGAACTCGTGGTTGCCGGGCACGAAGGCGTCATAGCCGCAGTACCGCAGGCAGAGGGCAGCAGGATTGTTCTCCCCCGCCTCCAGGTTGATGTTGTGGCTCATGATGGTGGAGCCCTGCAGCAGGTCGCCGTTGTCGATGAGGATGGTGCCGCCCATGGCCGCACGCTCCTCCGCCATGGCGGAGGCCACCTTCAGATAGCTGTTCTTCCAGGTGCCGCCCACCGGGTTCTGATCATAGACGCGCCCGTGCATATCCGTGGTGGTGTAGATACCGATCTGCACAGACTCCGCCTCTCCCTCTGCGGCCAGGGCCGCCCCGGGCAGGAGAGACAGGCACATCACAAGGGACAGGAGAAATGCCAGTGCTTGCTTTGTCTTACGCTGCTTTTTCATGAGATCACCTTTCTTTCCCACTGTGGTTTCGGTCGTTTAAACTGTTTCCTCCCCATATCGGGTCCTCCATCGTGCAGGGCAGTTCTGTACGCCAGTGGGATAGTAAAAATATACACGATTTCCCCGCAGTTTGCAACGGATCTGCAAGATATTTCCAGTACAATTCTGCCGGTTTTTCTCTTCCGCCCCTCCGGCAGTGGCCTACCCGTCCACCGCGAAGGAGATATATAGACCAAATCTATCCGGGATGTAGCTGATGCTCAGCGCCTTTTCGCCATCTGACAGCAGGAGGCCGCTGGACATATATTCCTGTCCCCGGATCTTCTCCGTCACTTCCTCCACCACGGAAAACCCCTCCTGCGCCAACAGCGCCAAGTAGTCCTCGTATGCCCGTTCATCCATCCCCACCATGCTGATCCAGCAGTTCTGGTGTTCCGTATCAAGCATGGCCGCCTCAACTGTGCCGGGCGGTACCGGCAGTCCCGCAGTGTACTCATTCTCCGGCCAAACCCCCGCATCAAGTACGGTGACAGCTTGCGCCTCCGGTCCCTCCGCGCCACCAGCCGGTCCCCTTTGCTGTGAACACGCCGTCAACAGGAGCACCAGTGCAGCGGCAATACTCAACATCTGTCTTTTCATCGGCTCCTCCTGTTGTCGCGGACGATCTGGAGCAGCGTAGCGACGGCAAACACCGCGGCCATGGCCCCCACCAGCAAAATGATCTGCGCTGGGTCAACGGCTGCGCCTTCTACCTGCATGGTGGTCATCACATCTGCATGCCCGATCGCGCCCGCCGGCACTCTGCCAGCGCTGACCACCGCATAAACCGCGAAGGCAGCCACAGCGGTCACCAGGGCAGCGCCCCCAAAGATCCCCCGGGCCCTTCTTCTCACCGCCGCAGTATCCACGCCAAACTGCCGCGCGGCGCTGTCCGCAAATTCCTTTGGCGGGCCCAGCCGCTGGATCACCGCCGCCTCCGTCTCGCCGTGCTCCATGGCGGAAGCAAAGATCTCGTTTAGATCCCGCACGATCTCCCGCCTTACCTTTGGGGATAGACGCAGTTCCCTTTTGACTTGTTTAATGTAGTTCTCTCCCATGGTGATCCTCCTCATGTAAATAGGCGTCAATAAAATCATCGACGCACGCCGCATAGCGGGCCCAAAACCCAATCAATTCCTCCAGGACCTGCCGCCCCTTGGGCGTAAGCGAATAATATTTTTTTGCGCCGCCATTGGCTGCCGCAGGGGCCAGGCGGCACTGGATCAGTCCAGCTTCCTGCAGTCGATAGAGGATCGGATAGATCGTCCCCTCTTTCGCATACCCCAAAACAGACGCCCGCTCATTCAGCTCCGTAATAATTTCATAGCCATAGGTCTCCTTCCGTCCGATCAGAGACAGGAGGATCATCTCCAGGGGCCCCTTCTTGAATTGCTGTACATATCGGCTATCCATGCTATCCACCTTTATCTTCGTATCACTACTTAGGTTTCCTAATTAGCGATACTAATTTTACACGGTTTGCGCTGCGTTGTCAATACTTCAACAAAAAGGTGTGGCGGTTCAACCCCATTCCAGGGGGAGGCCCCGGGAATACCGGCCAGGCGCAGCTCTCCGAATTTTCCGGCGCCGGATACCCGGTTTTGCTGACAGCGGAGAAAAACAGGCACAAATTCCCCCTGCCTGTAGGTTTGTCAATGATGTGTTACACATTATGGAAAGCGAATAAGACCTGTTT
>CAUWCX010000018.1:0-42606 GCA_963557105.1 uncultured Oscillospiraceae bacterium | reverse complement strand
TAGGCCGCAGCGGCTATGCCGCGAGGAAACCGTGCTACAGAGTTGCACAGAAAATGATTTCACTCTATTCGCCGGGCGGCGAACTCTGCGAGGCATTAAAAATCTAAGCCCGGCGCACCGTTAATTGGTGCGCCGGGCTGTTTCTGTTCTGCGGCAGTATCAGAGCAGGGTAGGCACCAGCTCTGCCAGACGCTGGGCCAGCTGGGCGTGGCCGTGGCGGGTGAGATGCATGAAGTCGACGGTGTTGAACTGGCAGAAAGCGGCATCCAGGAAATGGACACCCAGCTCCTGGGCCTTGGCCTGATAGCAGGCGGCAAGCTGATGGCTCTTCTCCACAGCGCCCCGGCCCATCTCGTCGGCTACGGAAGAGGACTCCATACCCTTGCCAATGGGGGGAGGGGCGATGATGAGAACATTGGGCTTTCTGCCGGGAACCCAGCAGTCCACGCTCATGGCCTTCCGCACCAGGCGCTCCATGCCTCTGGCGATGGTGGGGGCGGTGGCGTTCATCCGCTCCTTGGTGTCGTTGGTGCCCAGCATGATGATGAGCAGGTCGATATACTCGTGGCTTTTCAGCAGGGCATAGACATAGGGGAGGACATCCATATTCTCGTTGACGGGATCGGCAAATACGGTGGTGCGGCCGGAGAGTCCCTCCTCCGTGACCAGGTACTCCTCCCCCAGGGCCTTTTGCAGTAGGCAGGTCCACCGCTCGTCCTCGTTGAAACGGATGCCGCCGTCGGCGCAGTCGCGGGGATCGGCGCAGGAGCCGTGGGTGTTGGAATCGCCAATACATAAGATATGCTTTTTCATGAAAGTTACCTCCAAAAGCGCACGCCGGTGTCAGCGTGAACATATTTCATCAAAGTATTGCTGCCGGGCAAGGTAGAACATCCCTGTAGTGCCGGCCAGCTTGCCCAGGGCGGTTCGGTGGATACCGGGCATAGGGCGGGTGCTGTTTTCGTATAGGGTCGCCAGGTGGCGGCGGAAGCAGTCGCTGAAAGGGGCGTATTCCCCGCCGAAAATCACCTGGGGGAGGGAGAGAAAGTTCATTAGGTTGTAGGAGATGATCGCCAGACGGCGGCAGATATCATCCACCGTTTCCGCCACTGCGGTGTTGCCCTGATCATATAGGGCTACGATCTCTGAAAAGGTGGGGGTGTCTTCTGAGGAGAAGGGGGAGAGGGGATGGGCGGCGCACTGCTCGCGCAGATACTTGATGCAGACGGTGTCCTCCAGTTGGCCGCCACCGGGCAGAGAGGTGTCAATATAGTCGTAGATCTCCCCAGCGTTGCAGCCAGATCCCAGGAAGGGCTTGCCGTTGAGGATCAAGCCAGCGCCCAGGCCCAGGCCCACGCTCATATACAGCAGATCGTCCCCCAGTGTGCCGTTGCCCTGGAGCCACTCCCCCAGGGTAGAGGCGTTGACGTCGTTGTAGATGATGACCGGCAGGTGAAAAGCCTCGGTGAGCTGGTGCTTCAGGTCCACCTGCCACCAGGCGGGGCCGCCGCAGGCGGTGTTGAAGGAGGCCAGATCCCCGTCCCGGGTAAAGGCGCCGGGGGCGGCCACGGCGATACAGTAGATGTCCGCCGCCGAACCCACAGAGCGCATAAGCACCCGGATACTGCTGAACACCAGGTTCATGCAGTCCTGGATGGAGATGCCGTCGGCAATGGAGATATCAAAGGAGTTGATTACATCCCCGTTGAGGTCGCCCAAAACGAATACCGGGTTGGAGAAGTTCAGGTTGACAGAGACGATGAGCTTGTGGGCGGGGGCAAAGCGGAGCAGAATGGCCTTCCGGCCACCGGCAGAGCCGGCCTCGCCCTCACCAGCCTCCTGGACAATGCCCAGGTCCAGCAGATGCTGGAGATTGTCGGAGATGGCGGGCTTGCTGAGGGACAGCTCCTTGGCCAGCTGAGAGCGGGTAGTCACCCCACGCTGAAAGACCGCATCCAGCACCAGACGTTGGTTATTCTTCTTTACATCGGTAAGATTGAGAGACTGTCTCATGGAATGCACCTCTGGTTGATAAGATTATATTACCTAACCTCCCGGGAAAAATCAAGAGGGGAATCGCAAAATAGTGGGAAAAAGTGGGCGGAAAGGGATTATTCATTCTGCACAAAAGGACAAATGTCTTTTGTACGGTTATCACTATTGACTTTTGGGGACCGATTTCGGTAAAATAGAATCACCAAGTTGGTAATGATTAATTACCAACAAACAAAGAATCAGGAAGAAACCACGGTTGAAAAGAATGAGGAGGAAAACACATGATGAAGAAGTGGACAGCTCTGTTGCTGGCCCTGGTGATGCTCCTAAGCGTCACTGCCTGCGGCAAATCCAACAACAGCAGTGGAAACAATAAGGGCGGCGTTGCCGGCCAGGATGGCGATCTGCCCTACGCGGGGGAGACCCTGACGGTGCTGTATATGTCCGGTGTGTACGCCGACGCTGCCCGGTCCATGGTGGACGAGTTCGAGGCCGCCACCGGCGCAAAGGTGGAGGTCGTGGATTACCCCTACCTGACCCTGCACGAGAAGGCCCTGCTGGATCTGACCTCCGGCACCGGCTCCTACGACGTTATCGACGTGGCCTCCCAGTGGGACGGCGAGTTCGCCCCCTTCCTGGAGCCCCTCACCGATTACATCGCCCGGGACAACTACGATATGACGGTGTGGATCGACAACGTCCTGGCCAACTCCGGTGAGTGGCAGGGGACCATCATTGGTATCCCCAACGCCTCCACCCCGCAGACCTTCGCCTACCGCACCGATTTGCTGCCCAACGGTATCCCCGACACCTGGGAGGAGTACCGCGAGGTCCTGGCCTCCGTCAATGATCCCGCCAACGGTGTGTACGGTGTGACCGTCTCCGAGGTCTCCGGCCAGCTGGGCGGCGTGTTTGACTACGTGCTGTGGTCCATGGGCGGCAACTGGGCCGATGAGAACTGGAATGTCACCATCAACAGCGACGAGACCCGCGCTGCTCTGGAGCATCTGTACGCCATCAAGGAGTACTCCGACCCCGCCAACCTGGCCTGGGGTACCGACGAGTCTATCCAGGCCTTCCTGGACGGCAAGGCTGCCGTCTGCGAGACTTGGCCCTCCCTGGGCGTGGTGCAGAACGCCGATGACCCCGCCAAGTCCAAGATCGCCGGCAAGTGGGCCCTGGATGTGCTGCCCTATGAGAAGACCGGTCTGACCCTGCTGTCCGCCTGGGACGTGGCTATCCCCGCCGGTTCCGACAACAAGGACCTGGCCTGGGAGTGGGTCAAGATGTACACCAGCTACGAAATGCAGAACAAGTTCCATGATGAGTTCGGCATCCTGAGCCCCCGCAAGGCCTTCTGGGAGCAGGAGAAGATGGCCAACCAGACCGCCGTCCGCGACGCCCTGGACACCGCCAATATGTGGTGGCGTATCCCCGCCTCCGTGGAGGCCGACTCCATGATCAACACCATTGTCGGCGCTTACCTCTCCGACCAGATTGGCCTGGAGGAGGCGGTCACCCAGCTGGAGGAGGCGCTGACCAACGCGCTGAAGAACTCTCCTCCTGAGGAAGGCATCAAGAACTACAACCACTAATTGCCACTGATTTCCGTTTTGGCCGGAGAGGACCTGCTCTCCGGCCAAAATCGCTGAGACTGCTGATTTCGCAATCCAGATGAGAAAGGTTGATCCACCATGAGATTACAAAAAAGGAGAAGCGACAAGTTCGCGTGCTGGGCGTTTCTGGCGCCGACGCTGATCTTTCTGGCCGTCACGGCCCTGTTCCCGCTGCTCTACTCCGTCTACCTCAGCTTTTTCCGGCTGAAGCTGAATCTTCCCAACCAGACGCCGGTGTTCGTGGGCCTGGAGAACTATGCCAAGATGTTCACGGACAAAATGCTCCATGTCAGCACCTGGAATACCATCCTTTTCGCCTTCATCTCTGTGGCGCTGGAGGTGGTCCTGGGACTGATGGTGGCCATGGTCATCTGCTCCGACAGTATGCGCTCCCGCATTGCCACGTCCATCTTCATGATCCCCATGATCATGGCGCCCGTGGCTATCGGTACCCTGTGGCGGATGATGATGGACGCCTCCACCGGTGTGCTCAACTACTTCCTGAGCTTTCTGGGGGTGGACCCTGTGCAGTGGCTGGCGGGCCCCACAATGGCCAAAATCTCCGTGCTGCTGGTCAACGTCTGGCAGCTGACCCCCTGGGTGACGGTGATCTGCTCCGCGGGACTGAAGGCCCTGCCCCAGGACTGCATCCAGGCGGCCCTGGTGGACGGCGCTACGCCCCGGCAGATCTTCTGGAAGATCGTGCTGCCTCTCATCAAGCCGGTGCTGGTCATCGTGGTGATGATGCGCTTTACCGACGCCTTCAAGGTCTTTGACACCGTCTACACCATGACCAACGGTGGACCGGGTACGGCTACGGAGATGCTGCCCAACTTCATCTATAAGCAGGGCCTGAAGTACTACGACGCGGGCTACGCGGCGGCGCTGGCTGTGGTCTTCGTGCTGGTCATGGCCTTTATCACCCTGTTCTTCCTAAGATTGAGAAAGAAGGAGGAGGATAATGTATGGTAAAGCGGAAGAAGACCCACGACCTGGCCTCCACGGAGCATGTCATCAGCAACTTTGCCGGCCCCTATGTGAAGTGGATCCTGCTGGTGGTGAGCCTGGTAGGGGTATTATTTCCCCTGTACTGGCTGTTTATCAGCGCCTTTAAGCTGGAGCAGGACTATCGGGCATATCCACCGGTATTCTTTCCCAAGGAGCTGACGCTGGACAGCTTCATTGAGGTCTTTACCCAGAACCAGCTGTTGGAGAACCTGATCAACTCTGCGATCATTGCCACAGTCACTACGGTCATTACGCTGCTCATCGGCAGCATGGCGGCCTATGCCGTCCAGCGTGGCCCCCTGGGCCGGCGGACGAAGAACCTCTTTGGCCTGTGGTTCATGGTGCAGAAGATGTACCCCGCCATTGCCACGGCGATCCCGGTGTATCTGGTCATGCGGAGCTTGAAGCTGATCGATACGCTGACCGCCATGATCATCATGAACACCAGCTTCAACCTGCCCCTGGTGATCTGGCTGATGATGGGCTTCTTTGAGCAGGTGCCCTATGAGCTGGAGGAGTCCGCCATGCTGGACGGCTCCAACTTCGTCCACCGCTTCTTCCGGGTGATCCTGCCCATCACCAAGCCTGGTCTGGTGGCCTCCGCTATTTTGACCTTTACGGCTACCTGGAATGAGTTCCTCTTTGCCGTGATCCTCAGCATCAACAAGGCCAAGACCCTGCCGGTGGTCATTGCGGGCTTTATTACCGACCGTGGCCTGGCCTGGGGGCCCATGGCGGCTACATCTCTGGTGACGCTGCTGCCGGTGGTGGTCCTCACCCTCCTGGTCCAAAAGGACTTTGTCAAGGGTATGGCCATGGGTGCAGTCAAGGGTTAGCCCGCGCAAAGCAGATAGAACTTGCCGAAGAGCAGGAGGGAGGCTGTCCCTCCTGCTTTTTTGTACACAGCGGGACCTAACCGCCGATGCGGTCAAAGAGCGCATCCGCCAGGGCGGCGAACTCCTCCAGCCCCAGACGCTCGCCGCGGATATCGGCAGGGAGGCCGCAGACATCAATGGCCGAGGCAAGCTGCTCCTTGCTCAGTTGCCCGCCGAAGACGGAGGAGAGGCTGTTGAGGAGGGTCTTCCGCCGCTGGGCGAAGGCTGCCCGGACTGTGCGGAAGAAGAACGCCTCGCCGCACCGGGGCTGCACAGCGGGCTGCTCCCGCACTGTGCAGTGCAGGACAGCCGAGGTCACCTTGGGGGCGGGGAGGAAGCACGCCGGGGGGACATCGAAGAGCACCTCCGGCTGGGTGTGGTACTGCATATACACGGAGAAGGCGCCGTAGTCCCCAGTGCCGGGCTGGGCGGCGATGCGGAGGGCCACCTCCCGCTGGATCATGACGGTAATGGCCTGGAACCGCTTGGCCTCCACCAGGGCGGTGAGCACAGGGGTGGTGATGTTGTAGGGCAGGTTGGCGCATACCAGGGGCGTCAGTCCGGTAAAATGGGCGTCCACCAGCTCCGGGATATTCAGCTTGAGAATATCCCCGGGGATCAGGGTGAAGTTCTCCGCATCCCCCATGGTCTCCGCCAGCACCGGCAGAAGGGCCTTGTCCAGCTCCACGGCCACCACACGGCCCGCCAGGGCGCAGAGCTGGCGGGTGAGGGGGCCGATGCCCGGACCGATCTCCAGCACGCCGTGGGTGCTATCTGCGCCGCTGGCGGCGGCAATGTCCCGGGGGACCCAGTCCTGGATGAGAAAGTTCTGTCCCATGGATTTGGAAAAGCGAAAGCCGTGGCGGGCCAGAAGCGTCTTGATCTCCTGGATGTTGCATAGATCCATGTCGTATCCTCCGTAGCAAACGATTTCGGTGATCTGCACAGGCAGCTCCGATAATACTCCAATATACAAGTATACCACACTTCTTTTGCCTGTGCCACTGTAATTTGCCCGAGGGCGGAGAGGGGAAAGAAAAGCGCTGCCCGCGCCGGTGATCCCGGTGCGGGCAGCGCCTTTGTCGCAGTTGTCCTTACTATACTACTATAATACTACTCTGGCTCAGTCCAGAATATATACGGTGCAGTCCCGGACACCGAACTGGATGCAGGCGTCGTAGGTCTCCATATACAGGTCGATGCTGTTGCCCCGGACGCCGGTATCCTCCGCAATGGCAAAGCCGTAGGCGTAGGCCCCGTCGTTGGAGACCACATAAACCTTGGTGCCCAGAGGGATCACCCGGCGGTCCACAGCCACCACGCCGGGGCGGACGATGGTGCCGGTGGCGGTGACGTCGTCCACCTTGCTGTTTTCGAAGGCGGTGTAGGCGGTGCCCCGCATGGTCCGCACCTGGTTGAAGGTGACGGTCTCACCATTGGCCAGGGTGATGACGCCGGTGCCGTCGGGGTTGGTCTCGATATTGGAGACCGGGTCGGCGTTGTTGGCAAAGTTGGGGATGGTGCCCCGCTCGATGACGGTGTCCACAGGCTTGCTGTCCACCACATCGATGAGCTGACGGCCAGTTTCCTCGCCGTCCTGGTAGATGACCTCGTAGACCTCAGTATAGGTGCCGTCGCTGCCCTCCTGGATCACAGCCTCGTACCAGTCGGGCTTCTGGGGATTGTCCCGGTAGACGGTCTCGTGCTCAGTCACCGAGGAGACGCGCTCATAGAAGACAAATTCGGAGTCGATGCCCACCTCGATGGTGTCCTCCAGAAAGGCCACAGAGACCATCTCCAGGGGGCTGGGCTGGACATCCATGCGGCGGAGCAGCTCCTGGACAGTCTCGGACTTGGAGACGGTGCTCAGGGTCTCCCCCTGGTAGCGGATCACTACCTCCTGGCCGGCGGTGAGACGCAGGTCGTTCCCGTTCTCCCGGGCGACCAGCTCGGCGGAGCCGTCGGTCATAAAGACCTCCGTGGACAGGTCGTCCACGTGGACATAGGCGTCGTCAGTGACGACATACAGTGCGCTGGCGTCCTCATCGGTGGGGTGGGGCGTCAGACTGAGAGCAAGGACGGAGAGTGCCGGTACTGCTGCGACAGCGATCAGCCACTTCACCAGGGAAGAGGCTTTCTTGCTTCTTTCAAACATGATACTTGAACCTCCATGCGTTTTCAAAAAAGGGGCCAAAAAACGGCATTGCTGCATTTGCCCGGGGGATGGAGAGAAGAATTTCCAGCCCCGCTGCCGGGCCCGTCTGCCTGAGAGGATATCCAAAATTTCCACTCCGCAAACAGTGTATGCAACCAATTTGTAACTTTTGTTACTTTTCTGAAAACTTCGTCAGTATACCGGAAAATTCCGAGTTTGTCAAGCTTTTTGAAACAATTTTTGCTCAATGGTTAACATAAGCCAAAAAATCCGGCGTTATGACACGAAAAAAACAGCTGGTTTGACGGAAATGGTTACAAAAAGAGTTACAAAAGTAACAGCCAAAAAGCGACGTAACGGGGACAAAAAAGCTCCCCGGCGGCAGGCCGGGGAGCGGAGCGACAGGGTGAACATATTGTGCTGAAGTGGGTCAGGACTCCTCCTGGGGGGCGGCAGGGGAGTCCGCTGCTGCCTCCTGTTCACGCCGCAGCTGGGCGTAGACCTCCGCCAGCAGGCGGCGGTCCTGCTTGGTGGACTGGAAGTCCGCCTCCCGGAACATATCCGGACGGCGGCGGAGGGTGCGGAGCATGGACTGCCGCTTCCGCCAGAGGGCCACGTTGCCGTGGTGGCCGCTGAGCAGCACCTCCGGCACCTTGCGGCCGTGCCACTCCTCGGGGCGGCTGTACTGGGGATACTCCAGCAGGCCGTTCCAGTGGCTCTCCTCCTGGAAGCACTCCGGGTCCGGCAGAACACCGGGGACCATGCGGCACACGGCGTCGGCCACAGCCATGGCGGGGATCTCCCCGCCGGTGAGGACGAAATCCCCCATGGAGATCTCCTCGTCCACGCACTCGTCCAGGAACCGCTGGTCCACGCCCTCGTAGTGGCCGCAGACCAGGATCAGGTGGTCATAGTCCGCCAGGAGCTGGCGGGCCTTGGCCTGGCAGAAGGTGGTGCCGCAGGGGGAGAGGTAGATGGTCCGGGTGCGGTCTGTGCCGAAATTCTCCTTGATGTGGGCCCAGCAGCGGTACAGGGGGTCCGCCTGCATCACGGCGCCCCGGCCGCCGCCGTAGGGGTAGTCGTCCACCTGCTTCTGCTTGTTCATGGTGTAGTCCCGGATCTGGTGGGCCTCGATGCGGATGAAGCCCCGCTCCTGGGCGCGGCCCAGGATGGACTCGTTCATCATATCCCCCACGGTGTCGGGGAACAGGGTCATAATATCAATCCTCATGGCTGCCCATGCCCTCCCAGACGATGATATCCATGGTTCCTTCTGTTAAGTTAATTTCCTTTATAAATGCTGGAACAGCGGGGACAAGGTACTCATCCTTGCCGCCGCGGATGGCGTAGACCTTGTGGGCGGGGTAGTCCATGACCTCCTCCACCCGGCCCAGCTCTTCACCGGTGTCCGCGTTGCGGGCGGTGAGGCCCAGCAGCTCCTGGTCGAAGTAGACGCCGCGGGGCAGCCGGACATCGGCCCGGCGGATAGACACCTCCCGGTTTTTCAGGGCCAGGGCGGCGTCCATGTCGTCCACGCCCTCCAGCTTCACCAGCAGGCAGCCCTTGTGGACCCGGCGGGCGGTGGGGGAGTAGGGGGTTTTGCCGATATAGAGTGTGGGGCACCGGGCAATGATCTCCGGCTCCGTGCCCTGGGGCAGAAGCTTTACCTCGCCCCGGATACCGTGGGCGTTGACAATGGTCCCCACGGAAATGAATTCCAGCTCCATGTTGCTCTCCTTATGTTGATCTGCCCGTTAGCCGGGAGAAATGGGAAAAAGACAGCCTGCCGTGGGCAGGCTGTCTCAAAGTGTCGAAAAAACGGCAAGCCGCTTTTTCGAGTGGGGCCTGCGCTGCGCTCTGCGCCTTCCGACCTGCGGTCGGTGCGACGCTCGCTCCGCGAGAAGTATTTTCTGCCAGGTACACGCCCCGGCAGAAAATGATTTTATTCTATTCGCCGCCTCCGGGCGGCGAACTCTGCGAGGCACTTTGATAAGCTAAGACAGCCTGCCGGGGGCAGGCTGTCTCCTTAGTCTACGATCTCCACCGAAACCTTCTGGCCTGTGCGCTGGGCGCAGGAGCGGATCAGCGTCCGGATCTCCTTGGCGATGCGGCCCTGACGGCCGATGACCTTGCCCATGTCGTCGGGGGCGACACGCAGCTCCAGGGTCAGCTCCTGCTCCCCCTGGATCTCCGTGACAGTGACGGCGTCGGAATCTTCTACCAGGTTTCTGGCGATGTAGAGCAGCAATTCTTTCATGCTCTGCCCTCCAAGAGATTCCATTACAGCACGTCGACCTTCTTCAGCAGAGCGCGCACGGTGTCGGTGGGCTGAGCGCCGGTCTTGATCCACTCCTTGGCGCGGTCAGCGTCGATCTTGATCTCAGCGGGGGACACGCAGGGGTTGTAAGTGCCGATCTCCTCAATGAAGCGGCCATCGCGGGGATAGCGGCTGTCGGCCACCACAACGCGATAGAAAGGAGCCTTCTTGGCGCCCATGCGGCGCAGTCTGATCTTAACCATGATTGTTTCCTCCAAATTTTCGTATGTTAAAGTTATTTATCTGATAAATGCTGGTGCATTTATTTCGGTGTTGTGCGGTTTACTTCAGCCGCTTCTTGCGGCCAAAGCCGTGCATTTTGCTCATGGTGCCCAGGTTGGGCATACCACCCATCTTGGGCATACCGCCCATGCCCTTGGGCATCTTGCCCTTGGTCAGGGAGCGGGTGAGCTGGAGCATCAGCTCATACTGCTTCAGCAGACGGTTCACATCGGCGACCTCAAGACCGCAGCCGGCGGCGATGCGGCGCTTGCGGCTGGCGTCCAGCAGGCCGGGATTCTCCCGCTCCTGGGGGGTCATGGAGAGGATGATGGCCTCCTGGCGGCCCAGGAGGCGCTCGTCCACCTCGGCGCCCGCCATCTGGCGGCCCAGCTGTCCGGGCATCATGCCCGCCAGCTGGCTCAGGTCGCCCATCTTCCGCAGCTGGGTCATCTGATCCAGGAAATCGGTGAGGGTAAAGCGGTTCTTCCGCAGCTTCTGCTCCAGCTCCGCCGCCTTTTTCTCGTCGAAGGACTGCTCGGCCTTCTCAATGAGGGAGAGCACGTCGCCCATGCCCAGAATACGGGAGGCCATGCGGTCGGGATGGAACAGCTCGATCATATCCAGCTTCTCGCCGGTACCCACAAACTTGATGGGCTTGCCGGTGGCGGAGCGGATGGAGAGGGCAGCGCCGCCGCGGGCGTCGCCGTCCAGCTTGGTCAGCAGTACGCCGTCGATGCCCAGAGCCTCGTCAAAGGCGGTGGCGGCGGAGACGGCATCCTGGCCGGTCATGGCGTCCACCACCAGCAGGATCTCGTTGGGGTGGACGGTGGCCTTGATGGATTTCAGCTCATCCATGAGCTTCTCGTCGATGTGGAGCCGGCCGGCGGTATCCAGGAAGACCATGTCGAAGCCGTGGTCCTTGGCGTACCGCAGGGCCTCCTGGGCGATCTTCACGGGATCGGCCTGGCCCATCTCAAAGACGGGGATACCCAGCTGCTGGCCCACGACCTGGAGCTGGGTGATGGCGGCGGGGCGGTACACGTCGCAGGCCACCAGCAGGGGGCGCTTGCCCTGGGTCCGCTTCATGAGGCCCGCCAGCTTGGCGCCGTTGGTGGTCTTACCTGCACCCTGGAGGCCCACCATCATGACCACGGTGGGACCGCTGTTGGCAAAGGCAATCTTGGCGCTGGAGCCGCCCATCAGAGCGGTGAGCTCCTCGTTGACGATCTTGATGATCTGCTGGGCGGGGGTCAGGCTCTCCAGTACATCGCTGCCCACAGCCCGCTCGGTGACGGAGGCCACGAACTCCTTGACAACTTTATAGCTGACATCGGCCTCCAGCAGGGCCAGGCGGACTTCCCGCATGGCCTCCTTGACGTCAGCCTCGGTGACGCGGCCCTTGCCGCGCAGCCGCTTGAATGCGGAATTTAGTTTTTCAGAAAGGCCTTCAAATGCCATGGCTTGCTCCTTATTCCTTCAGTGCCTGGGCCGCCTGGGAGATGGTCTCCACCAGGTGGTCGATACGGGGGTCCTCATACTGCCGGTAGTTGATGGTGTGGAGCTCCGCCGCGGCGTCCTGGATCCGGCCAATGTTCTCCTGCATCTGCAGGAAGCGGCGGATGAGCCCGGTCTTGTCCTCTACCTCCTGCATGATGCCCTCGGCCCGGACGATGACGTCCCGGACGCCCTGGCGGGAGATGCCGTTGTTCTCGGCGATCTCGCTGAGGCTCAGATCCTCGTTGTAGTAGAGGTCAAAGAACTCCTTCTGTCGCTCGGTGAGGAGCTCTCCGTAAAAATCGAACAGCATGGTCATGCGGTACGTCTGGTTTTTCACGGCGTTTCCTCCTTCGTGTAAAGTGCGTGCGCTTTACAAACCTTGACCATGATACCGTACTTTCGGCGAAATGTCAAGAGGAAAATGGAGAAAAAGAATTTTCCGCCGCCGGGGCGGGAGTTTTCTCCCGGTTTTGTGGTTTTTGCTGTTAAATCCGGGGCTTTTGGGGGAAAGTTCTCCGCCGGGGCGGGGAGTTTTGGTTGACGGCGGGGCGGAAACATTATATAATATAGTGATATTTTTTGCGGAGGGACAGGCTATGTGGATCGCTGACGGATGGAAGGACTATGAGCTGCTGGACTGCGGCAGCGGGGAGAAGCTGGAGCGCTGGGGGAACAAGGTGCTGGTGCGCCCGGACCCCCAGGCCATTTGGACCACGCCCCGGCGGAACCCGGGCTGGGCACACCCGGACGGGCGGTACTTCCGCTCCAGCACCGGCGGCGGCCACTGGGACAAGGGCAAGCTGCCGGAGCAGTGGAAGATCCGCTACCGGGAGCTGACCTTCCAGGTCAAGCCCATGAACTTCAAGCACACCGGCCTCTTCCCGGAGCAGGCGGTGAACTGGGACTTTGCCATGAATGCCATCCGCAATGCCGGACGGCATATCAATGTGCTGAACCTGTTTGGCTACACCGGCGCCGCCTCTGTGGCCTGCGCCGCCGCCGGGGCCAGCGTCTGCCATGTGGACGCGGCCAAGGGCATGGTGGCCTGGGGAAAGGAGAACGCCAAGCTCTCCGGGCTGGAGGAGGCCCCCATCCGCTGGATCGTGGACGACTGCGGCAAGTTCGTGGAGCGGGAGATCCGCCGGGGCCGCCGGTATGACGCCATCATTATGGACCCGCCCAGCTACGGCCGGGGGCCCACCGGCGAGGTGTGGAAGCTGGAGGAGAACCTGTTCCCCTTCGTGGAGCTGTGCGCCAAGGTGCTGTCGGACCGGCCCCTCTTTGTCATCATCAATTCCTACACCACCGGACTTGCCCCCAGTGTGTTGACCTATATTCTGGAGACGGTGGTCTCCAGCAAGCACGGCGGACACACCGACAGCCAGGAGATCGGCCTGCCGGTGACGGAGACCGGGCTGGCGCTGCCCTGCGGCGCCACCGGCCGCTGGATGGGGAAGTAAGCCCAAAGAAAACCGGCGGCACGGATATTTAATGTAAAGAGGAAAGACATGAGCGAGATCATTGCGACAAAAGACCTGACCTTCTCCTACCCTGCGGAGGAGGGGAGGGAACCCTTTGCGGCGCTGCGGGGGGTGACCCTCTCCGTGGAGCAGGGGAGCTTTGTGGCGGTACTGGGCCACAACGGCTCGGGCAAGTCCACCCTGGCCAAGCACATGAACGCCGTGCTTCTGCCCACCGGGGGGACCGTGTGGGTGGACGGCATGGACACCGCCGACGAGGCGTTGCTGCTGGAGATTCGCCGCCGGGTGGGCATGGTGTTCCAGAACCCGGACAACCAGATCGTGGCCAATGTGGTGGAGGAGGATGTTGCCTTCGGCCCGGAGAACCTGGGCTATACCACGCCGGAGATCCGCCAGCGGGTGGACGCCGCCCTGAAGGCCGTGGGCATGGAGCAATTTACCCTCCACGCCCCCCATCAGCTCTCCGGCGGACAGAAGCAGCGCATCGCCATCGCCGGGGTCATCGCCATGGAGCCCGCCTGCATTGTCCTGGACGAGTCCACCGCCATGCTGGACCCCAGCGGACGGCGGGAGGTGCTGGATACGGTCCGGGCCCTGAACCGCACCCGGGGCGTCACCATTGTCCTCATCACCCACCACATGGACGAGGCCGCCATGGCGGACCGCGTGGTGGTCATGGAGGGGGGGCAGGTGGTCATGGACGGCGCCCCCCGGGAGATCCTGCCCCGGATGGAGGAGCTGCGGGCCATCGGCCTGGACGCGCCCCACACGGTGGAGCTGCTCCACGGACTGCGTGAGGACGGCTTTGACGTCCCCCTGGACGCCCTCAGTGTGGAGGAGTGCGCCGATGCCATCTGCCGGGCTGTACAGAACGACCAGTTTATCCACGCCGACGGCGTGAGAAAGAGGAAGAGATCGTGAAACCCATCATTCGTGTGGAAAATCTGACCCACACCTACGGCGTCAACACCCCCTTCTGCCGCAGCGCGGTGGACGGGGTGAGCCTGGAGATCATGGAGGGGGAGTTTTTGGGCGTCATCGGCCACACCGGCTCCGGTAAGTCCACCCTGATCCAGCATCTCAACGGCCTGCTGAAGCCCACGGCGGGGACAATCTATCTGGATGGCCGGGACATCTGGGCCGACCCCAAGCGCATCCGGGAGGTGCGCTTCCAGGTGGGCCTGGTGTTCCAGTACCCGGAGTATCAGCTCTTTGAGGAGACTGTCTATAAGGATATCGCCTTCGGCCCGCGGAACATGGGGCTGGAGGAGAAGGAGATCGACCGCCGGGTGCGCTCGGCGGCGGAGTTTGCGGGACTGCGCCCGGATATGCTGGACAAGTCCCCCTTTGACCTGTCCGGCGGACAGAAGCGCCGGGTGGCCATTGCCGGGGTCATCGCCATGGAGCCGAAGGTGCTGATTCTGGACGAGCCCTCTGCGGGGCTGGACCCCGCCGGGCGGAAGAGCCTGCTGGCCAATATCCGCGCCTACCATGAGCAGCGGGGGACCACGGTGGTCATGGTCAGCCACAGCATGGACGAGGTGGCGGAGAACGTGGACCGCATCATCGTTCTGGCCGACGCCGGGGTGGTCATGAGCGGCACGCCCCACGAGGTGTTCAGCCGGGCGCAGGAGCTCCAGGATGTGGGCCTCAATGTGCCCCAGGTGACCCAGGTGGCCATGGACCTGCGCCGGCGCGGCGTGGCGGTGGACCCCGCCGTGTACACCGTGGACCAGCTGCGGCAGGCCCTCAATGGGCTGAAGGGGGGGAGAGGCTGATGCTGAAGGATATCACCTTGGGCCAGTTTTTCCCGGGAAATTCCCTGGCCCATAAGCTGGACCCCCGGACCAAGCTCATTTTGACGGTGATCTATATCGTGGGCCTGTTCTGTGCGGAGTCCTTTTTGTCCTACGGCGTGATGATCGCCCTGCTACTGACGGCGGTGAAGGTCTCCGGCGTGGCGCCCAGGGCGCTGGTGCGGGGGCTGAAGCCGGTGCTGTTCATCATCTGCTTTACCGCCGTGCTGAACCTGTTCTATACCCCCGGCGAGGAGCTGGTCTCCTTCTGGATCTTCAAGATCACCAAGGAGGGCATCCTGGCGGCATTCTTCATGGTGCTGCGGATCACCATGCTCATTACGGGGACCTTCCTGCTGACCTACACCACCAGCCCCATCGCCCTGACCGACGGGCTGGAGTCGTTGCTGGGGCCGCTGAAGAAGCTCCATGTCCCCGTCCATGAGCTGAGCATGATGATGTCCATTGCCCTGCGCTTTATCCCCACCCTCATTGAGGAGACGGACAAGATCATGTCGGCCCAGAAGGCCCGGGGCGCGGACTTTGAGAGCGGGAATCTGATCCAGCGGGCCAAGGCCCTGGTGCCCATTCTGGTCCCGCTGTTCATCTCCGCCTTCCGCCGGGCGGACGAGCTGGCCATCGCTATGGAGTGCCGCTGCTACCACGGCGGACAGGGCAGGGGGAAGCTCCATGTCCTGCGCTACCAGGCCCGGGACTACTGGGTGCTGGCGGCCTACAGCGGCGTGCTGGCCGCCGTACTGGCTCTGGCGCATTTTGGCCTGTAAAGACGAAAGTTAAGGAGCATTTCATGCGAAATATTGCACTGCACCTCATGTATAACGGCACGGCCTACCACGGCTGGCAGGTCCAGAAGACGGAGATCACCGTGGCGGAGACCCTGGAGCGGGGCCTGGCCGCCGTCTGCGGCCATCCGGTGAAGGTCACCGGCTGCGGCCGCACAGATGCGGGGGTCCATGCGGAGTACTATATCGCCAACTTCCGCACCACCTCCACCATCCCGGCGGACCGCCTGCCCCTGGCGGTGAACTCCCGCCTGCCGGAGGATATCGTGGTCTGCCGGGCCTTTGATGTGGGGGAGGAGTTCAACGCCATTGGCTCCTGCCTGAAAAAGGAGTACACCTACCGGATCTTCAACTCCCGCATCCGCAACCCCTTCTATGTCCACCGGGCCTACTTCTACCCCAAGCGGCTGGACGAGGCGGTCATGGACCGGGCGGCCCGGGCCTTTGAGGGGACCCACGACTTCCGGGCGGTGCGCTCCGTGGGGACGGAGACGAAGACCACTGTGCGGACCATCCACTACTGCTATGTCACCCGCAGCGGCGACCTGCTGGAGCTGAAGGTCTGCGCCAACGGATTTCTGTATAATATGGTGCGGGCAATTACCGGCACCGTGCTCTACGCCGCCGAGGGAAAGCTGACGCCGGAGGATATCCCCCGGATCCTGGCCAGCGGCAACCGCACCCTGGCGGGGCCAACGGTGCCCCCGGGGGGATTGTACCTGACCAAACTGTGGTATGAGGATGAACGGCTCAATGGATAAGGACGAGAGAGAAGTGAATCAGGCGCCGGAGACGGCGGGCGCCCCCGGGGAGCAGAAGGCGGCGGGGAAGAAGAAGGGCTTCGTCAAGCGCCTGGGCGCGCTGCTGCTGATCCTGGCGGTGGTATTGACGGTGGCGGTGCTGTCCACCATGGAGGACGGCCGCCACTTCGCCGCGCTGCGCCGCTGGCTGATGTACGGGGAGAGCGGGGCAACGGAGGATATGTATGTCTACTCCGCCGACCCCAACAACCGCTTTGGCCAGATGAAGGAGGGCCTTCTGGTGGTGACGCCCAAGTCCATCCGCCTCCATCGGGATGACGGCACCACCCTCTACGATCTGCCCATCGCCCTGGATGCGCCGGCCCTGTCTGTGGGCCGGGAGCAGGCGGTGGTCTGCGGCGTGGGCAGCGGTACCCTCTACCGGCTGGACGGCGCGGGCCTTCTGGAGACATTGACCCTGGACCATGAGCGGTGCTTCTATACCGCCCGGCTGAACGAACGGGACTGGCTGGCGGTGACGGAGGAGAAGAGCGGGTACAAGACCGCCGTGTCGGTCTACGACGACGGGGGGGAGCTGGTCTTCAGCTTTGACTCCCACGAGAGCTACATCAGCGACGCCCTGGTCACCGACGACTGCCGCTACCTGGTGGCGGTGAGCCTGCAGCCGGAGGGGGGCGTCTTCGGCAGCCGTCTGCTGGTCTTTGACCTGGAGAAGGCGGAGCGGATCAGCGACGCCCCAATCCGGGACGGACTGGTGCTGGACCTGGCGGTCACCAACGGACGGGTGGCGGCCCTGTGTGACAAGCGGTTGACCTTGTCAACGCTGGAGGGAGAGCCGCTCCTGGATCACGCCTACGGCAGCCTGTATCTCCACGACTACGCCCTCACCGGCGGGGATTTCTGCGCCCTGCTGCTGGGCCGCTACCAGGCGGGAAATATCTGTACGCTCACCACCTTCGACCTGGAGGGGCAGACCATCGCCACCCTGGAGGTCACGGAGGAGGTGCTGGATATGTCCGCCAACGGAAAGTACCTGGCTGTGCTCTACAGCGACAGCCTGGTGATCTATACCCGGGACCTGCAGGAGCACGCCCGGCTGGAGGGCACCGACTACGCCAGCCAGGTGCACCTGGGGGAGGACGGCGTGGCCCTGGTGATCGGCGGGACCACCGCCTGGCGGTTCCTGCCCTGAGCATTCCCGTCTTTTCCAGAGAAAGGAGATAGCCTTTTTTGACGACATCTGTTATCATAGATCTGGTCATCGCCGGCGTTCTGCTGCTGTGCCTGAGCCTGGGCTGGCGGCGGGGGCTGTTCCGCTCCCTGGCGGAGCTGGCGGCGGTGATCGCCGCCCTGGCCCTGGCGGCCCAGGTGTCCACCCTGGCCGCTGACGCCGTGGTGGACAAGGCCATCCGGCCCGCCACCGTGGCGGCTGTGGAGGCCAAGGTGGATGAGCTTCTGGCCGCAGCGGCGGAGCAGACCGTATCCCCCCGGGAGGAGCTGGAGCGGGCGCTGGGCGCCATCCCCAACGACTATATCCGCCAGAAGGCGGCGGCGCTGCTGGAGGGGATAGAGCTGCCGGCGGAGTCCACAGGGCGGGAGGCGCTGCTGCGGGCGGCGGAGGAGCTGGTGGACCTGGTGCTGGACACCGTGGTCCGCGGCGCTCTCCACGCGCTGTTGTTTGCGGTGGTGTTCTGTCTGGCGAACCTGCTGCTGCGCCTGGCTATCCGGGCGCTGAACCTCACCTTCCGGCTGCCCCTGCTGCGGCAGGTGAACTGCCTGGGCGGGCTGCTCTTCGGGGCGGCCAAGGGGCTGGTTCTGGTGTACCTGGGGGTCTGGCTCCTGGGGCAGGCGGGCATCCTGCTGACGCCGGAGGTCATTGCGGAGTCCACGCTGCTGCGTGTAGCGGCGGCCTGGGCGGGGGTCACCGGGACGCCAGGATAAAAAAGTTTTCAAATCGTTCATCTCATTGCTCAACATTTTTGGTATAACTGGAGCAATGTGATTTGCAGATACCGGCGAGAGATTGGGCCGGCAACGGAGGTAAATTGATTATGCAGCCAAGACTTTGTTCCAGATGCAAAAAGCGCCTGGCCGTGGTGTTCATCTCCAAGATGGAGGGGGACAAGACCGTCAACGAGGGCCTGTGCCTGAAATGCGCCAAGGACCTGGGCCTGCCCCAGGTGAACGATATGATGCAGCGTATGGGCATCACCGACGACGACCTGGATGTCATCAATGAGGAGATGATGCAGGCCTTCGGCGGGGCGGAATCCATGGAGGGACTGATCCCCCAGGGGGACGAGGAGGACGACGATCTGGATGAGGAGGACGGCAAGACCGCCACCTTCCCCTTCCTCAACCGCCTCTTCGGCGGGGACAACGCCCCCGCGCCCCAGAACCCCGGCGGAGATGCCGGACGCAGCCGTGAGTCCAAGGAGCGCAAGGGGGACAAGACCCCCAAGCGCAAGTACCTGGACAGCTACTGCATCAACCTCACCGACCGGGCCCGGTCGGGCAAGCTGGACAACCTGGTGGGCCGGGAGCAGGAGATCGAGCGGGTCATCCAGATCCTCAACCGCCGGCAGAAGAACAACCCCTGCCTCATCGGTGAGCCCGGCGTCGGTAAGACCGCCATCGCCGAGGGTCTGGCCCAGCGCATCGCCAAGGGGGATGTGCCCTTCAAGCTGCGGGACAAGGAGGTCTTCTTGCTGGACCTCACCGCCCTTGTGGCGGGCACCCAGTTCCGGGGCCAGTTTGAAAGCCGCATGAAGGGCCTCATTGAGGAGATCCGCAAGTGCGGGAACATCATCCTGGTCATCGACGAGGTCCACAACATCGTGGGGGCCGGAGATGCCGAGGGCAGCATGAACGCCGCCAACATTCTGAAGCCCGCCCTCAGCCGAGGGGAGATCCAGGTCATCGGTGCCACCACCTTCACGGAGTACCGCAAGCACATCGAGAAGGACACCGCCCTGGAGCGCCGCTTCCAGCCGGTGACGGTGAATGAGCCCAACCTCCAGGACACCATGGAGATCCTGCGGGGCATCGCCCACTACTATGAGAACTTCCACGGGGTGAAGATCCCCGAGGGCATCCTCCGCCAGGCGGTGGTGCTCAGTGAGCGGTATATCACCGACCGCTTCCTGCCGGACAAGGCCATCGACCTCATCGACGAGGCCTGCTCCGACATGAATCTCCACGACGCGGATATCAACCGCCGCCAGGAGGTGCTGCGGGAGATGGCCGACTATGACAAGGAGCGGGAGATCCTGGAGGCCGCCGAGGAGCCCGACTTTGCGCGTCTGGCGGAGCTGAAGAGCCGGGAGCTGCAGCTGCAGAGTGAGCTGGACCAGCTCACCGCCAAGGGCACCCCGGAGCTGACCATGGACAACCTGGCCCGGGTCATCGAGCTGTGGACCAAGATCCCCGCCAGCAAGATCCGGGAGGAGGAGTTCAAGCGCCTCAGCGAGCTGGATCTGCGGCTGAAGCGGAAGATCATCGGCCAGGACGAGGCCATCGAGGCCGTGTCCGCCGCCATCCGCCGCAACCGGGTGGGCATCAGCCCCAAGCACAAGCCCGTCAGCTTCATCTTCGTGGGCAGCACCGGCGTGGGTAAGACCGAGCTGGTCAAGCAGCTGGCGGACGACCTGTTCAACGCCCCGGAGAGCCTTATCCGTCTGGATATGTCGGAGTTTATGGAGAAGCACTCCGTCTCCCGCATCATCGGCTCTCCCCCGGGCTATGTGGGCTACGACGAGGCGGGCCAGCTGACGGAGAAGATCCGCCGGAAGCCCTACTCCGTGATCCTCTTCGACGAGATCGAGAAGGCCCACCCCGACGTGCTCAACGTCCTGCTGCAGATCCTGGACGACGGCCAGATCACCGACGCCCACGGCCGCAAGGTCAACTTTGAGAATACCGTTATCGTCATGACCTCCAACGCCGGCAGTGAGCGGAAGGAGGGGGCTGTTGGCTTCAACAAATCCGTCAATGAGCAGGGGAAGGAGCGGGCCATGAAGGCCCTGCAGCAGTTCCTGCGGCCGGAGTTCATCAACCGGGTGGACGAGATCGTCTACTTCAACAAGCTGACCGAGGAGAATTTCCTGCCCATCGCCCGGCTGATGCTGGATGAGCTGAAGGCCAGCCTGCAGGAGAAGGGCCTCACCTTTATCTACGACGACGCCCTGGTGGAGCACCTGGTAAAGGAGTCCTACTCCGCCACCTATGGCGCCCGCAACCTCCGCCGTACCATCCAGAAGGAGGTGGAGGACGTTCTGGCCAACGCCATCATCAACAGCTACGACCACCCCGTTACCCAGCTGTCTGCCACGGCGGAGGAGGGAAAAGTGGTCCTGCACACCCTGTAAGCGTTCTGTGTGTCTGTGAAAGGAGAGGAGCCCCATGCTGTTTCGCAGGGATATTGAGCCCCGCTGCGCCTACTGCGCCAAGGGCAGCGTCATCAACGAGCGGGAGGTGGTCTGCCCCCGGAAGGGCGTCGTGGCCGTGGAGTTCCACTGCCGGGCCTTCAAGTACGACCCCCTCAAGCGTGTCCCGCCCCGGCCGGTGAAGCTGGATACCACCAGGCTGAAGGCTGAGGATTTTTCCATCGATTAAGCGAAAAGCCGTGCTGCAGTAGCTGCAGCACGGCTTTTTTGCCCGCTGTCGGGAAAAATGAAAAAAGCACTTGCCTTTTCCTTTGCCATTTTATATAATAAATAGGCTGCTTTTTCAGCAAAATAGGGAAATGACAAGGAGTGTGAAACATGGCCGAGGAAAGCAAGACCCCCCTGGCTGGGGAGACCGCCCCGGAGGCGGAGAGCAAGAACTTCATTCATCAGTTCATCGACGAGGACATCGCAGAGGGTGGTCGGTTCCAGGGCATGACCGTCCACACCCGTTTTCCGCCGGAGCCCAACGGTTACCTGCACATTGGACACTGCAAGGCCCTGGTCATCGACTTCGGCACCGCCGAGAAGTACGGCGGACTGTGCAACCTGCGGATGGACGACACCAACCCCGCCAAGGAGGACGTGGAGTACGTCCAGGCTATCCAGGAGGATATCCACTGGCTGGGCTTCGACTGGGGCGACCGGTTCTACTACGCCTCTGACTACTTTGAGAAGATGTACGAGTGCGCCGTGTCCCTCATCAAGAAGGGTCTGGCCTACGTCTGCGAGCTGACGCCGGAGCAGATGCGGGAGTACCGGGGCGATGTGAACACCCCCGCCCGCAGCCCCTTCCGGGACCGCCCGGTGGAGGAGAGCTTGGATCTCTTCGCCCGGATGCGGGCAGGGGAGTTCCCCAACGGCGCCATGACCCTGCGGGCCAAGATCGACCTGGCCAGCGGCAACTTCAACCTGCGTGACCCGGCCATCTACCGCATCAACCACGCCCACCACCACCGCCAGGGGGACAAGTGGTGCATCTACCCCATGTACGACTTTGCCCACCCCATCGAGGACGCCCTGGAGGGGATCACCCACTCCCTATGCTCCCTGGAGTTCGAGGCGCACCGCCCCCTGTACGACTGGGTGGTGGAGCACTGTGACCTGCCCGCCAAGCCCCGCCAGATCGAGTTTGCCCGCCTGGGTATCGACCACACGGTCATGAGCAAGCGGAAGCTGCGGGCCCTGGTGGAGGGGAACCTGGTCTCCGGCTGGGACGACCCCCGGATGCCCACCCTCTGCGGCCTGCGCCGCCGTGGCTATACCCCCGCCTCCATCCGCAATTTCTGTGAGCGCATCGGCGTGGCCAAGGCCAGCTCCACGGTGGAGTACGCCTTCCTGGAGCACTGCCTGCGGGAGGATCTCAACGAGACCGCCCAGCGGGTCATGGCGGTGGTTCGCCCCGTGAAGCTGACCATCACCAACTACCCCGAGGGGCAGAGTGAGACCTTCACCGTGGAGAACAACCCCAACCGCCCGGAGGACGGTGAGCGGCAGGTGTCCTTCTCCCGCACCCTGTATGTGGAGGCCGACGACTTCCTGGAGGAGCCCGTGCCCAAGTACAAGCGCCTCTACCCCGGCGGCCCGGAGTGCCGCCTGAAGGGGGCCTACCTCATCACCTGCACCGGCTGCGTGAAGGATGAGCAGGGGAATATTACGGAGATCCTGGCCACCTACGACCCCGACAGCCGGGGGGGCAACCCCGCCGACGGCCGGAAGGTGAAGGGGGCAACCATCCACTGGGTGGATGCCGCCACCGCTCTGGACGCGGAGGTCCGCCTGTACGACAACCTGTTCCTGGACGAGAACCCCGACGCCGCCGACAAGGATTTCCTGGAGTGCCTGAACCCCGACAGCCTGGAGATCGTCAACGGCTGCAAGGTGGAGGCCGGCCTGGCCGACGCTGTGGCCCCCGCCAGCTTCCAGTTCATGCGCCTGGGCTATTTCTGCCTGGACAGCAAGGACAGCCGCCCGGGCCATCTGGTCTTCAACCGCAGTGTCGGATTGAAGGACAGCTTCCGCAAGTAAGCGGCGGGGAGCGCCCGGATTACACAACACGATCGGTCACCGGGGACGGTGTGGCAGTTTAGCTACACCGTCCCCGCATTTTCGCCGTCGGCCGCTGCGGGCGGCGGTCAACAGGGAGGGATGAGCCAATGCCGCCAAAGTGCCGTGCCCGCCAGGCGGCGGGGCCGGATCTGCTGCTGACCATGGCCGGGGGATGTATGGACGCGTACTCCTATCTGACCCGGGGGCAGGTCTTTGCCACGGGCCAGACGGGGAACTTCGTGCTCCTGGCTGTGCATCTAGCCCGGGGGGATATGTCCGGAGTTTTGCACTACCTGATGCCGATCCTACTGTTCTGGCTGGGGATCTTTTCGGCCATGCACCTGCGGCGGCGGATCTTCCGGGGGCAGCCCGCCCGGTGGCAGAGGATGACTCTGCTGGCGGAGACGGGGTGCTTCCTTCTGATCGGGACCCTGCCCGGGACCGTGCCGGATATCCTGGTCAATGCGCTGATCTCCTTCTGCGCCGCCATGCAGTACAGCTGCTTCCGCACCATCGGCGGCGGCGCCTATGCCAGCATTTTCTGCACGGGAAATATGCGCTCCTGTGTGGAGCAGCTCTATCTGGGTGTTGTGGAGCGCGATAGGTGCGCCCTGTCCATGGGCTTTCGGTATCTGCGGGTGTTGGGAGCCTTTTTTGTGGGGGTGCTGCTGGGGGTTCTGTTCGATCTCCTGTTCTCCCTGCGCTCGGCGTGGCTGATCTGCGTTCTGCTGCTCTGCGCCATTCCCGCTGTCCCGGCGGATCCGGTGGAACAAATGTCGTCCAAGTGAAAAACTCCCCCGGCGCAGCTATGCTGCGCCGGGGGAGTTTCTGTCATATGTATCTATTTGCGGTACAGCGGATACTTGGCGGTGATCTCCGCCACCAGGGCGCGGACCTCCTCCAGCGCATCCTCCCGCTTGGTGACCAGCAGGTCGATGCAGCGGGCAACGATCTCCATATCCGCCGGCTGGAGACCCCGGGCGGCGGCGGCGGCAGTACCCAGGCGGATGCCATTGGGGTTGTTGGCCCCGGCGGTGTCGAAGGGGATGGCGTTCTTGTTGCAGGTGATGTTGGCCTGGTCCATAAGCTCCTCGCACTCCCGGCCGGTGATGCCCTTGCTGCGGAGATCCACCAGCATCAGGTGGTTGTCCGTTCCGCCGCTGACCAGGTCGAAGCCCCGGTCCATGAGCCCCTTGGCCAGGGCCTGGGCGTTATCCAGCACCAGCTGGGCGTAATCCTTGAAGGCGGGCTGCAGCGCCTCGCCCAGGGCCACAGCCTTGGCGGCGATGATGTGCATGAGGGGGCCGCCCTGGACGCCGGGGAACACCCACTTGTTCAGCTTGTGCTCCTTGGCGAACTCCGCGCTGGACAGGATCATGCCGCCCCGGGGGCCGCGGAGGGTCTTGTGGGTGGTGGTGGTGGCCACGTCAACATAGGGGAAGGGGCTGGGGTGGAGCCCGGCGGCCACCAGACCGGCAATGTGGGCGATATCCGCCATCAGCAGGGCGCCGCACTTGTCGGCGATCTCCCGGAAGCGCTTGAAGTCGATGGTCCGGGGATAGGCGCTGGCGCCGCAGATGATGAGCCGGGGCTTGTGCTCCAGAGCCAGGCGCTCCACCTCGTCGTAGTCGATGTATCCCTGGGGGGTGAGGCCGTAGGGGACGATCTTGAAGTACTGGCCGGAGAAGTTCACGGGGCTGCCGTGGGTCAGATGGCCGCCGTGGGCCAGGTTCATGCCCATGACCACATCCCCGGGCTTGCACAGGGCCATCTCCACCGCCATGTTGGCCTGGGCGCCGGAGTGGGGCTGGACATTGGCAAAGGTGCAGCCGAAGAGGGCCTTGGCCCGGGCGATGGCCAGCTCCTCCACCACATCCACGCATTCACACCCGCCGTAGTACCGCTTGCCGGGGTAGCCCTCAGCGTACTTGTTGGTGAGCTGGGAGCCAGCCGCCGCCATAACTGCGGGACTGGTGAAGTTCTCCGAGGCGATCAGCTCAATATGGCTCTCCTGCCGCTCCTCCTCCGCCCGAATAGCCGCGGCTACCTCCGGGTCCTGGTGTGCGATCACATCGGTTCCATAGATCATGATGCAACTCTCCTTTGTTTTGGCGATAGGCGCCAAATTATTCAGCTTATTATACCATGGCGAATAGAAAAAAACTTTTGCTAGATTCGACGAAGTTTTTTTACCAGAATTGGTGGAATCCACAAGGGCCTCGCCGCCTGCCGTATATTCTCCCGCCGGAAGGGACAAACTGCCAGTGGAAGAAAGGGGATGCGGAGGATGCAGGGCAAGGTGGAGATCTGCGGGGTAAACACCGCAAAGCTGAAGGTGCTGAAAAACGAGGAGACCATGGCGCTGCTGCGGCGGACCAAGGAGGGAGACCAGCAGGCCCGGGAGGAGCTGATCGCCGGAAATCTGCGCCTGGTGCTGTCGGTGATCCAGAAATTTTCCGGCCGGGGGGAGAACCCGGACGACCTGTTCCAGGTGGGGTGCGTGGGGCTCATCAAGGCTATCGACAATTTCGATATCAGCCAGCCGGTGCGGTTTTCCACCTACGGCGTACCCATGATCGTGGGGGAGATCCGCCGCTATCTCCGGGACAACAGCGCCATCCGGGTGAGCCGCAGCCTGCGGGACACGGCCTATAAGGTCATGCAGGCCCGGGAGAAGCTGATGGCCCAGACCCAGCGGGAGCCCACGGTGGAGCAGTTGGCAAAGGAGCTGGATATCCCCCGGGAGGAGGTGGTCTTCGCCATGGACGCGGTGGTGGACCCGGTGAGCCTCTTTGAGCCGGTCTACGCCGACGGCGGGGACACGGTCTGCGTCATGGACCAGGTCCGGGACAAGAAGAATACGGACGAAAACTGGCTGGAGCAGATCGCCCTGCGGGATGCCATGGAGCGCCTGGGGGAGCGGGAGCAGCGCATCCTGGCCCTGCGGTTCTACGAGGGTAAGACCCAGATGGAGGTCTCCGCCGAGGTGGGCATCTCCCAGGCCCAGGTGAGCCGACTGGAAAAAAATGCCCTAAAGGCCATCAAGAAGAATATCAATTAGTGCCGGTATAGGACATCCCGCCGGGGACATATCCTTGCATGGAGGGGGGATATGTATGCAGTGCAGAATGGTGGAGCTGCGGTACAAGGAGGTCATCAACATCTGTGACGGCTGCCGCCTGGGGTATGTGGGGGATGTGGAGGTCCTGCTGCCGGAGGGGCGGGTGTCGGCGCTGATCGTGCCGGGCCCCTGTCGGTTTTTCGGCCTGCTGGGCAGGGGGGAGGAGTACTACATCCCCTGGGACTGCATCAAGCAGATCGGGGACGACATCATCCTCATCGACAAGCCCGCTCAGCGCCGTCCGCCCTACCAGGAACGGCGAAAGCGCCGGGGGTTGTTTGGATAGACGGCAATGTGTCTGAAAATTAACGTCAAAAAATAAACATTTTGTTGGTATTGACAAATGCTGGGGCAGTGTGATACCGTATGCCCAAGGGATGACGCCGGGGGCGGCGCATCCAGATACAAGTGAACAGCGATCGAGTGAGTGGTCCGGGAGAGACCGGAGCAACGGAAATGGCGCCGAAGGGGAAATGCGAAAACTCTCAGGCAAAAGGGCCGGACCATGACGATACTCTGTAGAGTGCGGTTTTTCCGCACGCCGAAGGTGCAACCCGCGGCCAGCGCAGTCATTGACGCTGACGGGGGGAATCTCTCAGGTGAGAAAACAGAGGCGCAGACTCCTTAAGGGGGAGTCTGCGCCTCTTTCTTTTGTCGAAAACAGAGGAGAGGGGATCTATCCACAGGGAAAAACAACGCAAGGAGGAAAGATGCAAGATGAGTGAGTTGAAGCGGACCCAGCTGTACGAGGTCCATGTGGCGGCAGGGGCCGACATGGTGGACTTCGGCGGGTGGGAGATGCCCATGCAGTACCCCAGCGGCATCGTGGCGGAGCATCTATATACCCGCCACCAGTGCAGCCTGTTCGATGTCAGCCATATGGGACGCCTTTTGGTGGAAGGACCGGACCGTGTGGCATTTCTCCAGCACGTTCTTTCCAGCAATGTCATGGCCCTGGACCTGAACCAGGCCCAGTACGCCATCATCCCCACCGCCGACGGCAGCGCAGTGGATGATGCCTATCTTTACCGCTTTGCGGAGGACCAGTTCCTTCTGGTGGTCAATGCGGCCAACACAGAGAAGGATCTGGTGCATCTCCATGCGGCGCTGGAGGGCTATGACTGCACGATCACGAATGTCAGCGACCGGTGTGCCGCTATTGCGGTCCAGGGCCCCAAATGCAAGGAGATGCTCTCCGTCCTCTCCGGCGGGGCGGCCATTACCGAGCCCATGAAGAATGCGCTGAACACGGTGGAGCTGGAGGGGCGCCAGGCCTGGGTGGCCAAGACCGGCTACACCGGAGAGCCGCTGGGCTATGAGGTGTATGTGAAGAGCGAAGATGCCGTTTGGCTGTGGAATCGCCTGGTAGAGCTGGGGGCAAAGCCCGCCGGCCTGGGCGCCCGGGATACCCTCCGGCTGGAGGCGGGGCTGCCCCTGTATGGCCACGAGATGGGGAAGGATCCCGAAGGCGGCGAGATGCCCATTTTTGCCGTTCCTCTGGCCCGCTTTGCCGTTAGCTTCTCTCCGCAGAAGGGGAATTTCATTGGCCGTGAGCCCCTGGCCCTGCAGTATGAGGCGTTCAAGCGGATCATGGGCCGGGATTTCTCCGATTGTACACAGCTGCCCCGCCGGATCCTGCCTATCACCCTGCTGGATCGGGGCGTTATGCGGGCAGGGATGGCGGTATACAAGGGCGACCGCCAGATCGGCTGGGTCACCAGCGGCACTATGGTGCCCTACTACTGCCATGAGGGCGAGGGACTTCAGACCAGGATCCTGGAGGAGACAGGTAAGCGGGCTATTGGCCTGGCCTATCTGGACAGCGATACTCTGGAGGATGACAGCGTAACGGTGGATGTCCGGGGAAAGCGGCTGAAAGCCGTGATCCCGCCCTACCATATGCGGGTGGACGCCCCGCCCTTTGCCCGGCCCATCCTCTATCGGCCCAAGGAGGCGGAGACGTCCCTGGACAGCAGCGACCGAGGGCCGAAGGCGCTGGAGCTGCTCCGCCGGGCGGGGGAGAACCACCGCTGGCGGCAGGAGGAGTGCATCAACCTGATCCCCTCTGAAAATACCCCCAGCCGTGCTGTACAGCTGCTGTGTGCGTCTGATCCCGCCTTCCGCTATGCGGAGCACAAGAAGGTGAAGTCCTTCTATGACAAGGATATTTTCTATTACCAGGGCACCCGCTTTATTGACGAGGTGGAGCAGCTGCTGGTGGAGCAGATGAAGGAGTACTTCGGCTGTGCTGAGGTGGAGACCCGGGTCATCAGCGGCCAGATGAGCAACATGGCGGTGTTCTCCGCCCTCATGGATTGGAAAAACCGGCTGGACCGCAAGCATGACGCCAAGCGTCTGGGCTATGTCCTGAATAACCACATCATCAAGGGCGGCCACCTCTCTGCCCAGCCCATGGGCGCCCTTCATGACTACATCGCCGTGGATCCCGTAACGGAGCGGTCTGCTGTGGTGAATTTCCCCGTCTGCCGGGATAACATCTACAAGATCGACGTGGAGGAGACGAAGAAGGTCATTGACAAGTACCGCCCGGAGTTGATCATCTTCGGCAAGAGCATGGTCCTGCACAGGGAGCCTGTGGCAGCGATCCGGCAGTTCGTGGATGAGCAGAAGATCCCCACCACCATTATGTATGACATGGCCCATGTCCTGGGTCTGGTGGGCGATCACTTCCAGCAGCCCTTCCAGGAGGGCGCGGAGATCGTTACCGGCTCTACCCACAAGACCTTCTTCGGTCCCCAGCGTGGTGTCATCGGTGTCAACTATAAGCCGGATGAGCTGAAGTACGGCCTGTGGGAGACGATTGAGACCCGTGCTTTCCCCGGCAGCGTATCCAACCACCATCTGGGCACCCAGCTGGGTCTGCTGATGGCGGCCTACGAGATGAACCACTTCAAGGATGCGTATCAGAAGGCTGTGGTGGACAATGCCAAGCACTTTGCCCGGGCACTGAAGGCCCAGGGGCTGAATGTGGCCGGTGATCCCGCCATCGGTTACACCGAGACCCACCAGGTCATCGTCTCTGTAGGCTACGGCGTCGGCCCTGAAGTGGCGGAGCGGCTGGAGGAGAACAACGTCATCGTCAACTACCAGGCGACCCCCGATGAGGAGGGCTTCACTGCCTCCGGCGCGCTGCGCCTGGGTGTCAGCGAGATGACCCGCTTTGGCTTTGGCCCTGCGGAATTTGACCGCCTGGCAGAACTGATGGCAGCCTGCATTCTCCGTGGTGAGGATATTGATGAAGAGGTACGCAAGCTGCGCAGTGAGCATCTGGAGATGCGCTACTGCTTCAATGACGATGAGATGGAGAGCGCACTGAATGATTTCGCCCGGCAGATCGGGCTTTGATCGGAAGCATCGGAAAAGAACGATTAAATATTTATAAATGGAGGAAATTCCCATGAAATATCCTGTTGATCTGCAGTATTCCAAGTCCCATGAGTGGGTGAAGGCTGAGGGTGATGTTTTGGTCATCGGCATCTCCGATTTTGCGCAGGACGCTCTGGGCGACCTGGTGTTCGTGAATCTGCCCCAGGAGGGGGATGCGGTCACCATGGGTGAGGCTTTCGGCGATGTGGAGTCTGTGAAGGCGGTGTCCGATCTGATCTGCCCGGTTTCCGGAACGGTTTGTGCGGTTAACGAGGAACTGGTTGACGCGCCTGAGCTGCTCAACAGCGATCCTTACGGGGCCTGGATCATTAAGGTCGAGGCGGTCAGCGACCGGGAGGAGCTGCTGGACGCCGCAGGGTATGAGGCCTTCTGCGCAGAGGAGGGCTGATATGGGCAGCTATGTTCCCTCTACGCCTGCCCAGCGGCAGGAGATGCTGGGGACCCTTGGCCTGCAGGATCTCCGGGAACTGTACCGGGATGTGCCGGAGGAGATGCTCCTGGACCGGCCTTTGGATATCCCGGAGGGGATGAGTGAACTGGAGGTCCGCCGGGCGGTGTCCGCCATGGCGGAGAAGAACCGGATATTCCCCACCGTGCTGCGGGGAGCCGGGGCCTATGACCACTACATCCCCAGCATCGTCAAGTACATCCCCGCCAAGGAGGAGTTTTTAACGGCCTACACCCCCTACCAGGCGGAGCTGAGCCAGGGTATCCTTCAGTCCATCTTTGAGTACCAGACCATGATCTGCCAGCTGACGGGGATGGATGTCAGCAATGCCTCTGTCTATGACGGAGCAACTGCCGCCGCTGAGGCGGCGGCCATGTGCCGGGACCGGAAGCGCCGGGTCACGCTGATCTCCGCTGCTGCTCATCCCGATACCATCGCCACTGTGCGGACCTACTGCTATGGAACGGGAGATGAGCTGCGGGTGGTCCCCATGCGGGATGGACGGACAGATCTGGATGCTCTGCGGGAGATGCTCACCCCGGAGGTGGCCTCCTTCTATCTTCAGCAGCCCAACTTCTACGGCCAGATGGAGGACGCCGACGCCGTGGGGCAGGCGGTCCACGATGCCGGAGCCATGTTCATCATGGGGTGCAACCCCATTGCCCTTGGGGTGATGAAGACACCCCGGGACTGCGGGGCAGATGTGGCTGTAGGGGAGGGGCAGCCCCTGGGAATGCCCCTGAGCTATGGCGGACCCTACCTGGGATTTATGGCCACTACAGATAAGCATATGCGGAAGCTTCCCGGCCGCATTGTGGGCGAGACTGTGGACAGCCGGGGAGAGCGAGCTTTCGTTCTGTCCCTGCAGGCGCGTGAACAGCACATCCGCCGGGAGAAGGCCAGCAGCAATATCTGTTCCAACCAGGCCCTGTGCGCGATGACGGCCGCAGTGTATCTGTCTGTCATGGGACCGGAGGGGGTGGCCGAGGCTGCCCGTCAGTCCATGGCAAAGGCCCACTATCTGGCGGGGAAGCTGGAGGAGATCCCAGGGGTATCCCTGCGGTACAGCGGGACATATTTCCACGAGTTTGTCACGGATATGCCGCATCAGCAGGAGATCCTGGCTGCCCTGGAGCAGGCAGGTATCCTGGGCGGACTGCCTCTGGAGGACGGAGGGGTGCTGTGGTGCACCACGGAAAAGGTCACTCGCCGGGAGCTTGACCGGGCAGTGGAGATCGTGCGGGAGGTGTGCGTGGGATGAAGCTGATTTTTGAAAAGAGTGTTTCCGGCCGCCGGTGCAGCGTATTGCCGCCCTGTGATGTGGAGAGCGTGGCGCTGCCGCAGGATCTTCAGCGGCAGACGCCGCCGGAGCTGCCTGAACTCAGTGAGACGGACGTCTCCCGCCACTACAGTGAACTGAACCAGCATGTCCACGGCGTCAACAGCGGATTCTACCCCCTGGGTTCCTGTACCATGAAGTACAACCCCCGCATTGACGAGGAACTGGCATCTCTGCCGGGCTTCACGGATATCCATCCTCTGGCCCCGGCGGAGAGCACTGCCGGCTGCCGGGAGGTTTTGGATACCGCAAGACAGTATTTCTGTGAGATCACGGGAATGGATGACATGACCTTCCAGCCTGCCGCCGGTGCCCACGGCGAGTTCACCGGAGTCCTGCTCATCAAGCAGTACCATGCGTCACGGGGGGACAGCAAGCGGACAAAGATCATTGTCCCCGACTCTGCCCATGGCACCAATCCCGCCACTGCCGCCATGTGCGGCTTCCAGGTGGTGAATATCCCCTCTACGGCTGACGGCTGTGTGGACCTTGAGGCGTTGAAGGCAGTTCTGGGGGAGGATACCGCCGGACTGATGCTCACGAATCCCAACACGGTGGGCATCTTTGACCGGAATATCCTGGAGATCACACGGCTGGTCCACGAGGCTGGCGGGCTGTGCTACTACGACGGGGCCAACCTCAACGCAGTTATGGGCGTGGTTCGTCCCGGCGATATGGGCTTTGACTGCATCCACCTGAACCTGCACAAGACCTTCGCCACCCCCCACGGCGGCGGCGGCCCCGGTGCAGGGGCGGTGGGGTGCAAAGCACTGCTGGCCTCCTATCTTCCCAAGTCTGCCACGCTGGATGGCGGCGGACCGATCCAGGTGCGGAGCTTCTCCGGCAACTTCCTGGTGGTGGTCCGTGCGCTGGCCTATGTCATGACCCTGGGGCGGGAGGGCGTCCCTGAGGCTGCGCAGAATGCCGTGCTCAATGCCAACTATCTGCTGGAGAAGATCAAGGGTACCTTCACCCCCGCCTTTGACCGCCGGTGTATGCATGAGTTCGTGCTGGATCTCAGCCAGCTGAAGAAGGAAACCGGCGTATCCGCCCTGGATGTGGCGAAGTCCCTGATCGATTTCGGAATGCACCCGCCCACGATGTACTTCCCACTGATTGTCCACGAGGCGCTGATGCTGGAGCCCACAGAGACCGAGAGCCGGGAGACGCTGGATTGGGCCGCCGAGGTGTTCCGCAAGCTCTGGGATTTGGCCCATGAGGACCCGGAGTTTATGCACAACGCCCCCCACAACGCCCAGATCGGCCGGCCGGATGAGGTCCGTGCCGCCCGCAGCCCTGTGCTGCGCTACCAGAAGGCATGATCCGCAGATTAGGGGTATTTCGTGGGGAGAGTGTCGATCCCCATTGGAACTTGGCGGTGGAGGAGTATCTGCTGCAGAATGTGGGGGAGGAGCAGTGCATCCTCTATCTGTGGCAGAATCAACATACCGTAGTTATTGGCCGAAACCAGAACGCCTGGAAGGAGTGCCGCACCACGTTGCTGGAGGAGGAGGGGGGCCATTTGGCCCGCCGCCTCTCCGGCGGCGGGGCAGTGTTCCACGATCTGGGCAACCTGAATTTTACCTTTCTGCTGCCGGACGATTGCTATGATTTGGACCGTCAGCTGCGGGTCATTGAAACAGCCTGCCGCAATCTGGGCATCCATGCGGAACGCTCCGGGCGCAACGATATTCTGGCCGATGGGCGGAAATTCTCCGGGAATGCCTTCTATCATCACGGAGGCCGTGCCTACCATCATGGTACGCTTTTGGTTGATGTAGACATGGAGAAATTAAGCAGATACTTGAACCCATCCCGGGAAAAATTAGCGGCAAAGGGCGTGGACTCTGTCCGCTCCAGGGTAGTGAATTTAAAGGAATTGAAGCCTGAACTCACGATTGAAAAGCTGTGTGATGCCCTGGTCTGTGCCTTCTCTCAGGTTTGGGATTTGCCGGTGGAGCAGGTGAAACTGAACGATAGAGACCGGGAGGCTGTAGAGAAAATTTGCTGCCGAAATCGCTCCTGGGATTGGAACTATGGCAGGCAGATTCCCTTTACCTTCTCTTGCCAGCAGAGGTTTTCCTGGGGCGAGGTTTCGCTTCAGCTCCAGGTGGAGGGCGGCATTGTCCGTGAGGCACAGGTCTGGTCCGATGCGATGGACTGGCGGTTGGCCCCGGCGCTGGAGCAGGCGTTGACGGGCTGTCGCTTCACGGAGGCAGAGCTGTGTCAGGCGGTGGAGCAAATGGGCTTCGGGGACGCCGCAAATGATGTGTGCCAAATGCTGAAAGAACAGGAGATTTAGAGCAATGAACCACTATCAACTGATCGTTATCGGCGCCGGTCCCGGCGGCTATGTGGCGGCCCTTCGGGCGGCAAAGCTGGGACTGCATACCGCTGTTGTGGAGGACCGGGAGGCGGGCGGGACCTGCCTGAACCGCGGCTGTGTCCCCACGAAATCTCTCCTCCACTCCTCCCAGGTGCTGAGAGATGCTCGTGAGGGTGCTGCCATCGGTGTATTGGCAGAGAACATTCGGGCAGATCTGCCCGCCATGTTTGCCCGGCAGAAGGAGATCTCCGCCAAGCTTAGCGCAGGCGTGGAAGGCCTGTTCAAGAGCGCAAAGGTGGACTTCCTGCAGGGGCGGGGCTGTGTTACAGCGCCCGGCTGCGTGCAGGTGAGCGGAAAAAACGGGGAGACAGTATCCTATACTGCGGACCATATCATCATTGCTACCGGTTCAGTTCCTGCTCGTCCCCCGATCCCAGGCCTCGATCTGCCGGGGGTCATGACCTCTGATGAGCTTCTGCAGGGGGCAGAGGAGCCGTATCGCTCCATTGTGATCATTGGCGGCGGTGTTATCGGCGTGGAGTTCGCCACCTTTTATGGTGACCTGGGCTGTCAGGTGACCATCGTGGAGGGATTGGACCGCCTGCTGCCAAACTTGGACCGTGAACTGGGACAGAATTTGGCCCAGCTGCTGAAGAAGCAGGGGGTGACGATCCACACCGGGGCCATGGTCCAGCGGGTGGAGCAGAATGGCGAAGAGCTGTCCGTCTGCTTCACAGCAAAGGGCGAGGAGCACAGCGTCACCGGACAGGCAGTGCTGTGCGCCATTGGCCGCCAGCCCTACTGGGAGGGTGTTTTCGCCCCCGACCTCCAGCCGGAAACTGTGGGCCGCGCCATCAAAGTGGATGAGAACTTCTGCACCAGCATCCCCGGCGTGTATGCCATTGGCGATGTGTCCTCCCGCATTCAGCTGGCCCATGTGGCGTCTGCCCAGGGGGTGGCCTGTGTGGAGAAGATCTGCGGCAAAGTGCCTGCAGTGGATCTGCGCGTGGTGCCCAGCTGCGTCTACTGCCGCCCCGAGATCGCCTCGGTGGGGTTGACAGAGGCGGAGGCTAAGGACGCCGGTATTTCGGTGAAGGTGGGGAAGTGTGTCATGGGGGCCAATGCCCGCACCATGATCGATGATCCGGGCCGCTGCTTTATGAAAGTGGTGGGCCGGGTGGACACCCGACAGATCGTGGGCGCCCAGCTCATGTGCCAGCACAGTACCGACATGATCGACCAGCTGAGCCAGGCTGTGGCCAACGGAATGACCGTGGAGCAGCTCCTGCGGGCGATGCGGCCGCATCCCACTTTTGCAGAGGCCCTGGGGGATGCACTGGAGGATCTGGCTGCAAAACTGGATAAATAACAGATTTCATACTAATAATAGAAGTAGGCAGAACAGCGTTGAGTGAGCGGGGATGGCAGTGCCGTCCCCGCTTTTGTGATGGCGGTGCGAAAAAGCAAAAATTTTTCTGCTTTTTCGCAAAATTGTCCTTGCTTTTTTGGCGGAAGTGTGGTACTATACCATAGCATTACGCACAGCCCTGGATGCTTGGTCGGTGCCGCCCAGGCGGTTGGCCCGGCAGACGAAGGGGCTGGAGGTAAGAAACTAAATTTATTGGAGGAAACTACACTATGGCAAACGTTGTATCCATGAAGCAGCTGCTGGAGGCTGGCGTTCACTTCGGTCACCAGACCCGCCGCTGGAACCCCAAGATGGCTCCCTATATCTACACCGAGCGCAACGGGATCTACATCATCGACCTGCAGAAGACCGTGAAGAAGCTGGAGGAGGCCTATAACTTCGTCCGTCAGCTCAGCGAGAACGGCCAGACCCTGCTGTTCGTTGGTACCAAGAAGCAGGCCCAGGAGGCCATCAAGGAGGAGGCTGCCCGCTGCGGTCAGTTCTATGTCAACGCCCGCTGGCTGGGCGGCATGATGACCAACTTCAAGACCATGCGTACCCGTGTTGACCGCCTGAACCAGCTCAAGCGCATGCAGGAGGACGGCACCTTCGATATGCTGCCCAAGAAGGAAGTCATGAAGCACCTGGGCGAGATCGAGAAGCTGGAGAAGTACCTGGGCGGCGTCAAGGAGATGAAGAAGCTGCCCGGCGCGCTGTTCATCGTGGATACCCGCAAGGAGCGCAACGCCATCGCCGAGGCCCACAAGCTGGGCATCCCCGTTGTGGCCATTGCCGATACCAACTGCGATCCCGACGAGATCGATTACGCTATCCCCGGCAACGACGACGCTATCCGCGCCATCAAGCTGATCGCTTCCATCATGGCCAACGCCATGATCGAGGGCAAGCAGGGCGAGCAGACCGAGGCTGAGACCGAGGCCGCCGCCGAGTAATTTGGCTGAACCCTATGGGGCGGGAAGGTCCCGCCCCATTTCTTCTATACAATAATAAATTTTCATATACTGGAGGATATCACTATGGCTTTTACCGCTGCTGATGTGAAGAACCTGCGCGAGATGACCGGCGTGGGCATGATGGACTGCAAGAAGGCTCTGGTCGAGTCCAACGGCGACATGGACAAGGCCATCGAGTACCTGCGGGAGAAGGGCCTGGCCGCTTCCGCCAAGAAGGCTGGCCGTATCGCCGCTGAGGGTATGGCTTACGCCGGCGTTGTGGATGGCGTGGGCGTTGTGGTCGAGGTCAACGCCGAGACCGACTTCGTTGGTAAGAACGAGAAGTTCCAGGATTTCGTCCGTGGCGTGGCCGCTACTGTGGCTAAGGAGAACCCCGCCGACATGGACGCCCTGATGGAGTGCAAGTACAACGGCACCGACCTGACCGTGCTGCAGCAGCAGCAGGAGATGGTCCTGGTCATCGGCGAGAACATCAAGGTCCGCCGCTTCGCCCGCTTTGCTGAGGGCGTGTCCGTGCCCTATATCCACGCTGGCGGCAAGATCGGCGTGCTGGTGAACCTGGAGGTCGAGGGCGAGGTCAACGACGCCATCATCGAGTGCGGCAAGGACATGGCCATGCAGATCGCTGCCCTCAATCCCCGTTTCCTGGACAAGAGCCAGGTCACCGAGGATGTCCTGGAGGAGGAGAAGCACATCATGCTGGTCCAGATGGACAACGACCCCAAGATGGCTTCCAAGCCCGCCCAGGTCAAGGAGAAGATCGTCATGGGCAAGCTGAACAAGTTCTATGCCGAGAACTGCCTCATGCAGCAGGAGTTCGTCAAGGACGGCGACATGACCGTGGAGCAGTATGTGGCCTCCGTGGCTAAGGCTGCCGGCGTGAAGATCGCCCTGAAGGACGCCGCCCGCTTCGAGAAGGGCGAGGGCATCGAGAAGAAGCAGGACGACTTCGCAGCTGAGATCGCCTCCATGGTTGGCGGCAAGGCTTAATCAAGATCAACGCACAAGGCCGGGGCTTTTGCCCCGGCCGTTTTTCGTCTGCTTCTTCTCAATGCCACCGCCGGGAGGCGGCGTACAAGCGTTTTTCCGCAGGAAAAACCTTGGCGGAGGCGGAATTCATTTTCGCCTCCGCAAGTGAGATCGGAAGGGCTCCCGGATGCCCAACGGGCATCTGGGACAGAAGAAGCAGGACGACTTCGCAGCTGAGATCGCCTCCATGGTCGGCGGCAAGGCTTAATCAAGATCAACGCAAACGGCCGGGGCTTTCGCCCCGGCCTTAGCTTGTCGACAAAGCCTCGCAGAGTTCGCCGCCCGGAGGCGGCGAAAAGAGTGAAATCATTTTCTGCCGCGACATGCAGCACGGTATTCTCGCGGCATAGCCGCTGCGACCTACGCTAAAAATATGCCACAGGCATATTTTCTTAACGCTGCGGCGTGGCAGAAAATACTTCTCGCGGAGTGAGCGTCGAATTGGCCGCCTTTGGCGGCCAACCGAGGCGCAGAACGCAGCGCAGCCTTTTCTCGAAAAAGTGGCTTGCCACTTTTTCGACCGTCTCAAGGCCGGGGCGAAAGGCCCGGCCGTTTTTTACGATAAAGTTTAGGGGGCTGTCCTGTGGCAGCCCCCTAATTTTTCATTATTCCGCGCTCCGCAGGGTCAGCTCCGCCTTGAACAGGTCGCCGTCTGTGCTGACAACGCAGCTGCCGCCCATAAGCTCCATGAGGCTGCGGGCGATGTTCAGCCCCAGTCCGCTGCCCTCGGTGTGGCGGGACACATCGCCCCGGACGAACCGCTCCATGAGCTCATCGGGGTTGACGTTCAGGGGGTCCCGGGAGATGTTTTTCATGGACAGCTTTACGATGCCCGCGTTCTCCGTCACATCCACATAGACCCGGGTGCCCGCCATGGCGTACTTGCACACGTTGCCCAGGAGGTTGTCCAGCACCCGCCACAGCAGCCGGCCGTCGGCCAGGGCCTTGCGGTTGCCCTCGTAGCTGCTGACGATGACCTCCAGATTTCCGGCGGTGAGCTTCTCGTCGTAGTCGCCGATGGCCTGGTGGATGATCTCGTTGACCACAATGGGCTCCAGGTGGACCGCCACATTGCCGGTGGACGCCTTGCTGGCCTCCACCAGATCCTCGGTCAGCTTCTTCAGCCGCCGGGACTGCCGGTCCAGAACGCTGAGGTACTCCGCCGCCGTCTCCGGCAGCTCCTCCTTCTTCAGCAGGTCAACGTAGTTGACAATGGAGGTGAGGGGGGTCTTGATGTCGTGGGAGACGTTGGTGATAAGCTCGGTCTTCAGCCGCTCGGACTTCATCCGCTGCTCCACCGCCCGGTTGAGGCCCACGCCGATGGCGTTGAGGTTCTCCCCGTGGGTCTTCAGATCCCAGTACATCTTCCGGGTGTCCACCTTAGTCTCCAAGTCGCCCTCCGCCAGGGCCTGGCCCGCCGCCTTGATCTGCTGCAGCTGCATACTCAGCCACGCCGCAGCCATGACCAGTATGCCGTCCATAGCCAGCAGGACCAGAAGGTAGAACCCGTTGCCGTCAAAGGCCAACAGCGTCAGCATGAGCTGGGCCACCAGCACGCCGCCCACCAGCAGCACGGTCCGCCAGGTCATGGGCAGGATGTGGGTGAAATTGCCCACCGCCTGGACCGTCCGCTTCAGCAGCCGGCCGCACCAGCGCAATGCCCGCCAGATGAGGGTGTTGCGCCACCACTTGCCCAGCTTCAGCCGGGTGGCCAGGCTCAGCAGCATGGCCAGGGCGGTGAGGGCCGACAGCAGGAAACAGACCACTGCCCCGGAGGCCAGGGGAAAGACGCTGGCGGGGGAGATATCCATGTTGTACTGTATGGCGGAGCAGGCCCCCATGGCCAGGGCGAGGAAGGTGCCGCAGGCGGTGCCCATGGCCGCCAGGTACAGGTCCAGGGGAATGCGGTCCTGCCAGTTGGGGAAGATGCCCTCCACGCCGCGGCGGTGTCCGGCGGCGCAGAAGAGGAAGATCAGCGCCCCCAGAGCCCCCAGGGCCAACACGACCGTCAGGATGGTGATGTAGTTGGCGATGGGCTCCAGGAAGTTGTAGACATTCTCATAGAAGGCAAAGGCGCTGTAGGGAGGGGGGTCCTGGCTGAGGTAGCCCACCACGGTGTAGTAGTGGGCGGGGCTGCCGTCGGTCGGGGCGGTGTAGTTAAAGACATCCGTCTGGGTGTGGACATACTGGGCCTGGTCCAAGTGCAGTGAGCCCACCAGCACGCCGCTCTCCGGCTCACCCTCCCACACCTCGTAGGCAAACCCGGCGTAGCGGTTGATGAGCCGCTGCTGGTAGTCCATGTAGGGGGCGTCCTCCGTCTCCTTCCAGAGGGCGTAGCTCATGGCGGTGTGCATGGTGTTGTTGCACAGGGCGTCATCGTAGAAGCTGGGCGCCGTGGCCATACCGCTCCAGACCAGCATGGTGCCCAGGGTGGACAGCACAGCCCCTGCCGACAGCACCACCAGCAGCACCACCGCCACCAGCTTAGCGGCAAAGCTCTCCGTCAGCTTACGCATGGTGGTACACCTGCCATTGCAAAAAGGCGTATAGCGCCCCAAAGAGGGCCAGGGGCAGGATCAGCAGGCAAAGTAATTTTTTCATGGTCAGATTCCTCCTGTTCAGGACGGCTTACCGCCCCGAGTCCATTTTGTAGCCCAGCCCCCAGACCACCTTTAAATACCGGGGATCGGAGGGGTTGATCTCCAGCTTCTCCCGCAGGTGGCGGATGTGGACGGCCACGGCCCCCTCGGAGCCGTAGGCGTTCTCGTTCCACACCTGCTCATAGATCTGGCTGGAGGAGTAGACCCGCCCTGGGTGGCTCATGAGCAGCAGCAGGATGTTGTACTCAATGGGGGTCAGGTTCACCGGCTCCCCGTCCACGGTGACGGTTTTGGTCTCGTCATCCAGGGCGATGGCCCCGATGATCAGCTTGCCGGGCTTCTTCTCCATGCCCCCCAGGCTGGTGTACCGCCGCAGCTGGGACCGGACCCGGGCCAGGACCTCAATGGGGTTGAAGGGCTTGGTGATGTAGTCGTCCGCCCCCACATTGAGCCCCAGCACCTTATCCGTGTCCTCGCTCTTGGCGGTCAGCAGGATAATGGGCACGTTGCAGTTCTCCCGCAGCTTGGCGGTGGCGGAGATGCCGTCCATCTCCGGCATCATCACATCCATTAAAATGAGCTGGATGTCGTACCGCCGCACCATCTCGATGGCCTGGCGGCCGGTGAAAGCCTCGTAGATCCCGTACCCCTCGGAGGAGAGGTAGATCTTCAGGGCAGTGACAATGTCCCGCTCGTCGTCGCAAATCAAAATATTGGGCATGTGTATTCTCCCACCTTTCACAGTTCTCAGTTTATCATAGGGCAGATTAAGAAAAAAGGGGGCAGATCTTTAAGCTGGGATTAAGATTCCGGCCTTAAAAAGTTTTTAAAAAAACCGCCCCTTGTACCTTAAACTTTATCTGCTATCATCCAAAGCGTCAACCACCTTCACCAGTATTTTCCCACCGAGGAGGAAGCCGCTATGGATACGGTCCTGTTTATTTTATCACTGACGCTGAAAATTTTCACCCTTTATTTTGCTGTTGTGGCGGTTTTTGCCCTTCGGCGGAGAAAGAGATACCCTCACGCCGACCCCGCCACCCGCTTTGCCGTGGTGGTGGCCGCCCGGAATGAGGAGGCGGTGATCGGGGACCTGGTCCACAGTGTGCTGGACCAGGCGTACCCCCAGGCGCTGCGGGATGTGTTTGTGGTCCCCAACAACTGCACCGACGACACCGCCGGGGCCGCCCAGCGGGCCGGTGCGGAGATCATCCACTGCCTGGAGCCGGTGCGGGGGAAGGGCGAGGCCCTGCACCAGGCCTTTGACCAGCTGCGGGACCGGGGCTATGACGCCTTCCTGGTCTTTGACGCGGACAACACCCTGGCCCCCGACTATCTGGCCCGGATGAACGACGCTTTCTGCGCCGGCGCCACGGTGTGCAAGAGCCGCACCAAGGCCGCCAACCCCACTGCCGCCGGTGTGGCGGGGTGCTACGGGCTGTACTTCACCTGCTTCGACCTCATCTGGAACCGCCCCCGGTCGGCCTGCGGCCTGTCCGCCAAGCTCATCGGCACCGGCTTCGGCTTTACCCGGGAGGTGCTGGAGGGCCTGGGCGGGTGGAACACCTCCACCATCGCCGAGGACGCGGAGTTTGCCGCCCAGTGCGCCCGGGCGGGCTACCGGGTCCACTGGGTCCCGGAGGCGGTGAACTACGACGAGGAGCCCACCAGCTTTCTGGTGTCCCTGCGCCAGCGGAAGCGGTGGTGCAGCGGCGTCATGCAGGTGGCCCGGCAGGAGGTCCCCCGGCTGTGGGCGGTGGATGTGCCCCGGCCCGGTCTGCGGTGGGACATGACCATGTTCCTGGTGGCCTCCTTTATCCAGGCGGCCTCCGGCCTGCTGATGCTGGCCAGCCTGGGGCTGAACATCGCCAGCGGTGAGCTGGCCGCCCTGTGGCTGAGCCTGGCCTGTATGGGCCTCACCCTGCTGTCGGGGATGGCCCTGGGGGCCGCCCTGTGCCTGCTGGGGGGCTACGGCCTGCGGGGCATGGGCCGGAGCATCCTGCTCTTCCCCATCTTCACCGCCACCTGGCTGCCCCTGCAGATGCTGTCCCTCTTTAAGGACACCAAGAAGTGGCAGGTCATCGCCCACGGCCAGAGCCGCGCCGTGGCCCAGTACCGGGCGTAACCATAAACAAACTGACCGCGCCCTCCAGAGCTTGGAGGGCGCGGTCTTGTCATGGGCGGGGAGATCCGTCATACGGAAAAAATGAGAAAAACCGGCGGTGCAACCAATAATTGCGGGGGTGCAACCGAAATGTGGTTGCATTTTCAACAGCTCTACTGTATCATATAAAATGTAAAGGAACATGATAGATGCTTGCCCAAGTTGAAGGAAAGGGTGGGGTGAGTCCCATGGACGGAGAAATTCAGGGATTGTGGCTGTCAGAATAGGAAATAGATCGTTGCGCTGTTATGACGGATGGGAGGTTGCGCTATAGATGAAAACCTTTATTTCCTGGACGGTTTCGTTTTTCCTGTTGGCGATCCTGTTCCTGCCCCGGGTGATGGATTTGCCGTATCCCCAGCAGCTGCTTTTGCGGAGCCTACTGCCGATCTGTGCCATTATCTGGGGCTATAATCAGGTCCGGTTCAGTTTCCGTGAGATAAAGGGGCAGTGGTTTCGGCTTACGGTGTACGGTTTGTCCCTGCTCCCGTTTGCCATCTGCGCCCTGTCATGTGCCCGGGTGATCTCTCTGACCAATATCCATATAGCAGGGGGTATCTCGGCGCAGAGAAGAGCGGCGCTAGTGGCGCTGGTGGTGTCCATTGCCATATTGACCGTGTTTGATTTGTATTTTGCTCTGCGGGATGGGAGCCGGCGGGAGCGAGATCTTCCGCTGTGAGTAGAGTTAATTAAAACAAATAGCTGGAGGTGTGCAAGTTTGAAACAAAGCGATAGCCGAAGCAGAAGGAAAAAGGGCGCAAAAACACAG
>CAUWCX010000017.1:0-43219 GCA_963557105.1 uncultured Oscillospiraceae bacterium | reverse complement strand
GGGGGCGGTAGCCCCCGAAAAACCCCGCGCCGCGGCGGCGCGGTGCCATCTCCTTAGTGTGCAACCGGGTATCAAGTCCGCTGGGGGGGTAGCCCCTCTGGCGAGGGGGCCTTTGGCCCCCTTGAAGAGTCGTTTCAAGGGGATAGGGTTCTCAGGGAAAGGGGGAAATCGAAATCCCCCTTTCCCTGAGCGTGTTTTTGGTTACTTTTTGCACGAGCAAAAAGTAGCCCGGGGCGTGGGGATGGAATCCCCACAAGGTTCGTCAAGAACAATCTTCTTTCCCCCACAGGCCAGGGCAAGAACAATCCCTCCTCCCCCAAGAAAAAACCAATGCGTGCGCCCAAAGGACGCACGCATTGACAAAAGGATCTACCGCAGCTTTGCCCCCAGATCCCGATCCAGGGCCTCCAGAATATCCTGGATCTCCTGGTCGGCCTCGGCGGCCACGATGTTCCGGTCGTCGGCCCGGAGGGTCAGGCTGAAGGCCACGGACTTGCAGCCCTCGGCCACGCCCTTGCCCTGGTAGATGTCGAAGAGGGCAACCTCCCGCAGGAGCTTGCCGCCGGCCTTGCGAATGCAGGCCTCCAGCGCACCCACGGTGATCTCCGCCTTGCACACCACGGCGATATCCCGGCTGACGGCAGGGAACTTGGGCAGGGGGGTGTACACCGGGTCGGGACCCTGGCAGTCCTCCAGGGCCTCCATGCTCAGCTCAGCGCAGTACAGCTGGCCGTCCACGCCGTAGTTCTGGGCCACGGCGGGATGGATCTGGCCCATGACGCCCAGACGGCGGTCACCGGCGTAGATCCCGGCGCAGCGGCCGGGGTGGTAGGAGGGATCGTCGTCACAGGGGACGAAGGACACATCCTCGGCGCGGATGTCCCGCAGCAGGGCCTCCACAGCGCCCTTCATGGCGAAGAAGTCCATGTCCTCGCCGTAGGCGCCCATGGTCAGAACCTTGGGCTCCCAGGCCAGACCGTCCTGGCCGCCGGGGAGGTAGATCTTGCCGATCTCGTAGAGCTTCACCGCCTTGTTGCGGTAGTTGTAGTTGCGGGTCAGGATCTCCAGCATGGAGGGCAGGGTGGTGGTCCGCATGATGGAGGTGTCCTCCCCCAGGGGGTTGAGGATCTTCAGGCTCTGGCGCAGGGGCTCCTCCTGGCTCCAGCCGATCTTGTCGTAGTAGGTGGGGGAGATGAAGGAGTAGGTGATGATCTCGCTGTACCCGCAGGTGCGGCACAGGCTGCCCAGACGGCGCTCCAGCTGCTGGCTGGAGGTGTAGCCGCCCCGGGTGGTCTCCCCCCGCTGGAGGGTGCAGGGGATGTTGTTGTAGCCGTGGAAGCGGGCGACCTCCTCCGCCAGATCGGAGTAGTGCTTCACATCGCCCCGCCAGGAGGGCACGGTGATGGTCTCGCCGTCCACGCCGAAGTCCAGCTTCCGCAGGATGTCCTGCATCTCCGCCACGGACACATCGGTGCCCAGCAGGGCGTTGACCTTCTCCGGCCGCAGCTGGAGGACCGTGGGGTGGGGGACATAGTTGAGGATGTCGATGACGCCGTCCACCACCTCGCCGGCGCCCAGCAGCTCCACCAGCTCACAGGCCCGGTTCACGGCGGGGAGGGTGTTCATGGGGTCCAGGCCCTTCTCGAACTTGGCGCTGGCCTCCGTGCGCATACCCAGGGCCAGGGCGCCCTTGCGGATGCAGGTGCCGTCAAAGGTGGCGGACTCGAAGACCACGTCGGCGGTGTCGGCCACGATCTCGCTGTTCTCGCCGCCCATGATGCCCGCCAGGCCCACGGCCCGGGTCTCGTCGGCGATGACCAGGTGGTTGTGGTTCAGCTTCCGCACCTGGCCGTCCAGGGTGGTGAGCTCCTCGCCCTCAGCGGCCCGGCGGACAATGATCTTGCCGCCCTTCACATAGCGGTAGTCGAAGGCGTGCATGGGCTGGCCGTACTCCAGCATGACATAGTTGGTGATGTCCACGATGTTGTTGATGGGGCGCACGCCCATGGCCCGCAGACGCTCCCGCATCCACTTGGGGGAGGGGGCGATCTTTACGTTCCGCACCATGCGGGCGGTGTACCGGGGGCACAGGTCGGCGTCGGGGGTCTCCACATCCAGCAGTTCCACCAGGTTGCCATCAGCTCCCCCCTTCACCACGGGCTCGTGGAGGCGCAGGTCGGCGTTGAAGGTGGCGGCAGCCTCCCGGGCCAGGCCGATGACGCTGAGGCAGTCGGGGCGGTTGGGGGTGATCTCAAACTCCACCACATGGTCGTCCAGACCGGTGACGGACTTGATATCGTCCCCGGGCTGGCAGTCCTCGTGGAGGATGAAGATGCCGTCGGCGATGCAGTGGGGGAACTCCGCCTGGTCGGCGTGGAGGTCGGCCAGGGTGCAGATGGCGCCGCTCTGGGTGTTGTAGGCCACCAGGTCCCCGCTGTGGAGGTTGGCGCAGGGGGTGGTGACGGCAGCGGCAGTAGGGCCGTCCTTTTCCGCGTAGGAGAGCTGGCAGCTCCAGCCGCTCTCAGCAGCCTTCACATCCTCCACCCGGGCGCACACCACGGGCCCGAAGACCTTGTCCCCGGGCTGGATGTCCGCGGAGATGGAGGGATTGTCCTTGTCCAGGGGGTGGTAGTCCCCCAGAATGGCGGCGGGGGTGATGGCGGCGTAGGGGAAGTCCCGGGTGTCCAGGCCCAGCTCACTGAGGCCGCAGAGCATACCGTTGGAGGCCACGCCCCGCAGCTTGCCCTTCTCGATCTTCACCCCGCCGGGCAGGGTGGACTTGTGGAGGGCGGCGGGGACCAGATCCCCCACATGGACGTTCCAGGCGCCGGTGACGATCTGCACCGGCTCGTCCTTGCCCGCCTCCACCTGGCAGACCCACATGTGGTCGCTGTTGGGGTGGCGCTCCATGGACAGCACGCGGCCCACCACCACGTTGGTGATCTCCGCCCCCAGATCCTCGGTGGTCTCCACCTTGGACCCGGAGAGGGTCATGGCCTCGGCAAAGTCCTTATCGTTGACATTGACGCTGACGAATTCGTTCAGCCATTTTCTGCTTAAATTCATTGGTATGGTCCTCCCCTATCAAAACTGCTCCAGGAAGCGCATGTCGTTTTCAAAGATCAGCCGCAGGTCGGCGATCTTGAACCGGCGCATGGCCAGACGCTCCAGACCCATACCGAAGGCCCAGCCGGTGTACACCTCGCTGTCGATACCGCTCATCTCCAGGACCTTGGGGTGGATCATGCCGGCGCCCAGCACCTCGATCCAGCCCTCGCCCTTGCAGGTGGGGCAGCCCACGCCGCCGCACTTGTGGCACTGCACATCCATCTCGCAGCTGGGCTCGGTGAAGGGAAAGTGGTGGGGGCGGAAGCGGGTGACGGTGCCGGGGCCGAAGAGCTGGCACATGACCTCGTTGAGGGTGCCCTTCAGATCCGCCATAGTCACGCCCTTGTCGATGACCATGCCCTCCACCTGGTGGAACATGGGGGAGTGGGTGGCGTCCACCTCGTCCTTGCGGTAGACCCGGCCGGGGGCGATGATGCGGATGGGGAGCTTGCGGGTCTCCATGGCCCGGACCTGCATGGGGCTGGTCTGGCTGCGGAGCATGACCCGGCTGTCCTCATCGAAGTAGAAGGTGTCGGACCAGTCCCGGCTGGGGTGGCCCTCCTCGGCGTTGAGGCGGTCGAAGTTGTAGGTGGCCAGCTCCACCTCGGGGCCCTCCAGCACGTCGAAGCCCATGCCGATGAAGATCTCCTTGATCTCGTCCAGGGCGCGGGTCATGGGGTGGCGGTGGCCCACAGCCACGGCCTTGCCGGGGATGGTCACATCCACGGCCTCGTCCCGTAGGCGCTGGGCCATGGCCTGGGCCTCCAGGGTCCGACCCCGCTCCTCCAGCGCGGACTCCAGGTCGGCGCGGACCTGGTTGGCCAGCTGGCCCATGACGGGCCGCTCCTCGGGGGAGAGCTTGCCCATCATCTTCAGCACGGCGGTGAGCTCGCCCTTCTTGCCCAGGTACTGGACCCGCAGGGCGTCCAGCTGGGCGGCGTTTTCCGCACCGGCCATGGCCGCCAGGGCCTGGGTGCGGATGCTTGCCAGTTGTTCTTTCATCTGTATTCTTCCTTTCAGATGGTGATTATGGTGTCATTTCGGGGCCGGGCGGGCAATAAAAAACGCCCTTCATCCCATGATCTGGGACGAAAGGCAACCCTTCCGCGGTACCACCCGCATTCGCGCCCGCGGCGCGCACTCCTCTCCGGTAACGGCGGAGGACCGTCCCCCTCTCAGGGGCCGCTCCCGGGCGAACCAAGCGACACGCCTCAGGCAGGCTTTCAGCCGGTGACCCGCCCTCTCTTGGAAGCGCAAAACTCGCTATTTTCCCGTTCAACACATTTCAACTCCTATTTATACCACAGTTCCCGCCGCTTGGCAAGGGAAAAAACCGAAAGCCGGGGCAAAAAAATTCCGCCGGGGGGAAGAAAGGGATTGCGAAACCCCGTCCACAGGCGGTATAATAAACAAATAATGCAAAGGGGGAGAGCGTATGCGGGACATTGACGGCGCTTTGGTCCGGGAGCTGCTGCCCCGGCGGCAGGCCGATGGCCACAAGGGGACCTTCGGCAGGGTATATGTTCTTGGGGGCGCGGTGGGCTACACCGGGGCCCCGGTCTTCGCCGGAGAGGCGGCGGTCCGCACGGGTGCGGGGCTGGTGTTCGTGGGGGTGCCGGGGGAGATCTACCCCATTGTGGCCTCCCGGTGCGCCTGCGCCATGGCCCGCCCCCTGCCGGAGCGCTATGCCGCGCTGCTGGAGGAGATGTCCGCTTGCGACGTGTCGGTGATGGGGCCGGGGCTGGGCCGGGCGCCCGGGACGGCGGAGACGGTGCTGTCGCTGCTGCGGGATCTGCCGGGGCCGGTGGTGCTGGACGCCGACGGCATAAACGTGGCGGCGGGGCATATAGATTTGCTGACAGGCAGGCGCGGACCCACGGTGCTGACCCCCCACCAGGGGGAGTTCCTCCGCTTGGGGGGCGACCTCTCCCGGGGCCGGGAGGCGGGGGCGGCAGATCTGGCCCGGCGCACCGGCTGCGTGGTGGTGCTGAAGGGGCCGGGGACCCTGGTGGCCGCCCCCGACGGGCGGCTGCTGCGGAACACCACCGGCAACTGCGGCATGGCCAAGGGCGGCAGCGGGGATGTGCTGGCGGGGATGATCGCCGCCCTTATGGGCCAGGGCCTGGACGGCGTGGACGCTGCCGCCTGCGGCGTGTGGCTCCACGGCTGTGCCGGGGATCTGTGCGCCCGGGACCTGACCGAATACGCCATGACCCCCGGGAACATGGTGGAGCGCCTGCCTGTCGCCTTTGCCGCCCTGCTGGGGCGGAATAACGCGTAAGGAGGAAGAGCCCTGTGCGAAAAGCCCTGCTTTTTGCACCAATGCTGATGCTCCTGCTCACCGCCTGCGGCGGCGGGGAGGAGAAGGACCTGGGGGCGGAGCTGCAGCAGCAGTACGCCCAACTGTCCGCCGCCACCATGGAGGCGGACATCACCTGCCACTACGGCGACGAGGTGCGGGAGTACACCATGCTCTGCGCCTATACCCCGGACAGCAGCACCGTCACCGTCCTGGCCCCGGAGGATCTGGCGGGCATATCCGCCACGGTGTCCGGCGGGGAGCTGACCCTCAGCTACGACGACATCTCCCTGGACGCCGGGACCTACTCGGCGGCGGCGGTGTCCCCGGTGGCGGCCCTGCCCCGGCTCATGGAGGCGGCGGGCAGGGGATTTGTCACGGAGCACAGCCGGGAGACCGTGGGGGAGCGGCAGTGCCTGCGGCTGTGCTGCGACCTGGAGGGCCAGGAGGACACGGTATACGCCACCTGGTTCGACGAGGAGACCCTCCTGCCCATCCGCAGTGAGATCCTGGACGACGGCGTCCTGGTCTTTGCCGTGGAGTGGAAGCAGTTTACGGTGGACGGCGGCGCAGGCGGCCAGCCCCCGGCGGAGAAGAGCGGAGAAAATACCACAAACCAGTGAGAGTGAGATAAAAACGACATGGACAGTACACTGCGGAGGACCTGGGCGGAGATCGATCTGGACGCCCTGGAAGACAACTACCGGGCCCTGCGGGCCCACATGGGCCCCTACGCCCGGTTTTTGGGGGTGGTGAAGGCGGACTCCTACGGCCACGGGGCGGTCCAGATCGGTCGGACCCTGGAGGAGCTGGGGGCGGAGTATTTGGCGGTGTCCAACATCGACGAGGCCAGGGAGCTGCGCCGGGGGGGCATCCGCCTGCCCATTTTGCAGCTGGGCATCACCCCCGCCGACCAGACGGCGGTGATGCTGGTCAACCAGGTGACCCAGGCGGTCTACAGCGAGGAGTCCGCCCGGGCCTTCTCCGCCCGGGCGGTGGAGCAGGGGGCAAAGCTCTGCGTCCACATCAAGCTGGACACGGGCATGTCCCGGCTGGGCTTCCCCTGTGACGAGGACCACTTTGACCAGTCCCTGGGGGCCATATGCCGGGTGTGCGCCCTGCCGGGGCTGGAGGTGGAGGGGATCTTCACCCACTTCGCCGTGGCCGATGAGCCGGGGGAGGAGAACCGGGCCTTCACCATTTTGCAGCACGACCGTTTCCTGCGGATGCTGCGGGCCCTGCGGGAGGCGGGGATCAGCTTCGACCTGTGCCACTGCGCCAACAGCGGGGCCACGGTGAATTACCCCCAGTTTGCCCACGATATGTTCCGCCCCGGCATCCTGACCTACGGCGTGGGCCACCTGGCCCAGCAGATGGGCCTGCGGCCTCTGCTGACCCTGAAGACCACCGTGGGGGCCATCCGGGAATATCTGCCCGGGACCACCATCAGCTACGGCCGGACCTACACCACCACCCGGAACACCCGGGTGGGCGTCCTGCCCATCGGGTACGCCGACGGCCTGCCCTGGGTGCTGTCCGACCGGTGGCAGGTTTGGACGGCCCAGGGTCCCGCCCCCATTACCGGGCGCATCTGCATGGATATGTGCATGGTGGACCTCACGGACCTGCCCCAGGTGCAGGAGGGGGACGAGGTGGAGGTCTACGGCCCCCACAACACCGTCACCCAGGCGGCGGATCTGGCGGGGGTGATCCCCTACGAGCTGACCTGCGCCGTCAGCCGCCGGGTGCCCCGGGCCTATTTCCGCCGGGGGCGGGAGATCGCTCGGGAGCTGCTGCTGCGGGGATAGGGCGCACATCCCGCCGGCGGGGACATATACTGAAACGGGGGCAGGACCCCGGTATAAATTCCGCGGACACGTGGGAGAATGATAGTGGTCCGGCGCAGCGCCGGGCACTTCTTCCGGCGGAGTGTGAACTTTGTGGATACAAGCGTGAAACGCGGCGATATCTATTACGCCGACCTCAGCCCGGTAGTGGGGAGCGAGCAGGGCGGCGTGCGCCCTGTGCTCATCGTGCAGAACGACACGGGCAACCGCTACAGCCCCACCGTCATCGCGGCGGCCATTACGTCCCAGACGGGGAAGGCCCGTCTGCCGACCCACATCGCCCTTGCCGCGCAAAACTATGGACTTACCCGGGACTCTGTGGTATTATTGGAGCAGATCAGGACGCTGGATAAGCGGCGCCTGCGGGAAAAAATGGGGCGGGTGGACCGTGCGCTCATGGACCGGGTGGATGCGGCCATTGCCGTGAGCTTCGGCCTGCACACCGACAAGCTGGTGTAACGTCTCCCCCCCGACCGGCAAAACCCCCGGGTCCGCGGGATCGTCCCGCGGACCTGTACAGGACGAAGTGAGAAGGAGCCTTACATGAAGAGACATCAACTGCGTACTGCCGCCTGCGCGCTGCTGGCGGCCACGGTGCTGGCCGCCTTTGTGGCCCTGGCCGCCGATGTGGGCGGCCAGGGGGACCCCCTGGTGACCCTCAGCTACTTAAACGAGACCTTCCTGAGCCAGATCCTGACCAAGGTGGACGAGCGTCTGGCCAGTCGGGACGGGGAGCTGCTGGCGGAGATGGAGCGGGAGGTGGCCCGGACCGAGGAGGAGCTGCTGTCCCGCCTGGGGGGCGGTACCGGCGGCAGCGGCGGTGTGGCCGCGTCCTATGAGACCGTGACCCTCACCGGCGGCATGACCCTGACCGGGGCCGCCGGCACGGAGGTGCTGCTGCGGTCGGGGACCGCCTACTGCGTGTCGGCGGGGAACAGCACCCCGGGGCTGGTGGACATTACCGGCGGCGGCACCATCAACAACGGCTCCGCCCTGGTGAAGGACCACCTCTACCTCATGTCCGACCAGCGGGCCCTCCGCAGCGAGGGTGAGGTCACGCTCCTGGTCCGCGGGGCGTACGCCCTGGGATGACGTCCGCAGATTTTCCGGCAAACCAAGCTCTCCTCCCGCATATCCTGTGGGAGGAGAGCTTTTTTATGCGGAGGGGGTGCGGGATGGAGAGCTGCGGGTTATTTTGCCGGGGGGAGCGGCGGGGACAGGTGACCTTTGTGCCCCGAGGGGGCTATGTGGAGGTCCGCTGCGGACTGCCGGACCCGGGGGACGGGCTGTACCGGGCCTTTCTTCTGGGACCGGGCGGGGAGCGGCTGCTGGGGGTGCTGGAGCCGGAAGGGGGCGGGGCCATCGCCCTGTGCCGCCGGGTGAATCCCCGGGAGCTGGCATCCCTGGGCCGGCCCCTGCGGGGGGAGGCCAGACGCTCCTTCACCTTTGCTGCCGGGGCGGACTGGCAGCTGACGGCGGAGCCGGGGGCGCTGTTCACTGACCCCTTTCTCCGCAGCCGGCTGGGGGACATCCTCCGGGCCTGGTACCGGCGGACGGGGGAGCGGCTGCTGCTGGCCCTGCCGCTGGAGGAGGGGAAGCCCTTCCCCCTGGCGGCCCTCTTCTGCCTGGCCAGGGTGGAGCGCGTGGAGGGGCGGAGCTGTGCGGTGTTCACCTTTTGCGGGGACGAACCGCAGCCGCCGTAAAACATAGAAAAATTTTACAAACCATCTACCATTTTTCAACAGGATATGGTATACTTTGTGGAAACAAACCCCAACAAGGAGGGTACGAGATGAAATGTCCCTATTGTGGCTATAAGGAGAGCAAGGTGGTGGACAGCCGCCCCGCCGACGAGGGCAACAGCATCCGCCGCCGCCGGGAGTGCTTAGCCTGTGAGAAGCGGTTCACCACCTACGAGACCATGGAGTCCCTGCCCATGGTGGTGATCAAAAAGGACGGCAGCCGCCAGAGCTTTGACCGCAACAAGGTCCTCAGCAGTATGCTCCGGGCCTGCGAGAAGCGGACAGTGCCCCTGGCCAAGCTGGAGGAGCTGACCGACGAGATCGAGCAGAACCTGCAAAACAGCCTGGAGCGGGAGATCACCACCGACATGGTGGGGGAACAGGTCATGGAGAAGCTGCGGGGGGTGGACGAGGTGGCCTATGTCCGCTTCGCCTCCGTGTACCGGCAGTTCAAGGATATCCACACCTTCATGGCGGAGCTGACCAAACTGCTGGAGGAGAAATAGAGTGCCGCTAAGGGCGAGACTGTCAAAAAAGTGCAAGCACTTTTTTGAGAAGGGGGATTGCGCTGCGTTCTGCGCCTTCGTCGGAGCAAAGTCCGCTTACCTCCGTTTCCGCCTGTCGGCAAAAACTGCGGACGCTCCCTTGCTCCTCCTCTCCCCACGCAAACCGCTTCGCTGGGTTTGTGTGGGGGCCCCAGATACCGCCTTTGGCGGCCAATTCGACGCTCGCTCCGCGAGAAGTATTTTCTGCCACGCCGCAGCGTTAAGAAAATATGCCTGTGGCATATTTTTAGCGTAGGTCGCAGCGGCTATGCCGCGAGAATGCCGTGCTGCATGTCGCGGCAGAAAATGATTTTACTCTATTCGCCGCCGGGCGGCGAACTCTGCGAGGCTTTTTCGACAGGCTGGGGAGCCGGGGCATTTGCCCCGGCTCCTGGTTTTTTATAGAATATTCTTGATACTGATGCGCTGTGTCTCCGCCAGGAGCTGGAGCTGGGTGGTGAGCTGGGCCAGCAGCAGGTGGAAGTCCGCCCCGTCCCGCTCCCGGCACACCGCCATGGCCCCGATGAAGTAGATCTCCGCCGCGTCCAGCTGGTCGTGGTCCATGATGGTGTAGAGCAGCTGCTGGCTGTCCGCCCAGTCCTGGTAGGCGGCCTGGAGCTTTTCCGCCGCCTGGGGCCAGTCCTCCTGGGCGGCGGCCTCATCCGCCAGGGCCACCATGGCGGTCCAGCGGTCCGCCTGGGCCTGGGCATAGGCCCCCACCCACAGGGACAGGGCCAGCACCAGGGCCAGCAGGGCGGTGGGGATGGTCAGCGCCTTCATGCCCCCGCCTCCTTTGTCACGCAGACCACGGTCCCCGCCTCGTCCACCGTCAGCAGGAACACCTGCCGGGGGGAGGTGAGCTGCCGCTGGCGCAGCTGCTTGTCCAGCCAGGCCCGGTCCCGGCCAACGGCCCGCAGGTTCTCCCCCATCACATGACCGTCGTTGATGAGCAGTACCGGCAGCGTCACCTGGTCCGGCCCGGTGAGGCCCAGATCCTGGGCCGTCACCGGGCTGTTTTTGGCGTAGGGCAGCACGGACACCTGGCCGCTGGTCTCCAGAATGGCGTACTTCACCGCGCTCAGGTCGCTGATGCCCTGGCTGCGGAGCTGCTCGTAGAGTTCGTCCAGGGTGAAGCGGTTTTTGGCCATGTTGGCCTGGAGGAGCTTTCCCTCCCGGATGATGAGGGTGGGCCGGCCGCAGACCAGACTGCGAAAGCGGATGGACTTCAGGCTGAAGTAGCTCATGAGCAGGGACAGACACAAAATGGTGACGATGGGGAAGACCCCGTTGGCCAGGGGGATGCCAAAATCCTGCATGGGCACCGAGGCCAGGTCGGAGATGATGAGGGTCAGCACCAGCTCGCTGGGCTCCAGCTCCCCGATCTGCCGCTTGCCCATGAGCCGCAGGCCCACCATCAGCAGCAGATAGAGGATCACCGTGCGGAAAAACGCCGTGGCCATAGACTCCCTCCTTTTGGGCGCGTAGCGCCGTCCGGCCTAGTATTTCCAAGGGCTGCGCGGATTATCCATATTAAAAAAGTCTTAAAAATAAATAAAGCAAAAGGGATGCGGAAAGGATGCAAATCTGATGCACAGGTCAATAGAATAGGAAGTAAGAGAGGAACCTTTTCCCATTTTCTGCGTCTGAATGGATAAAAACCGCGGGGCTTTGCCCCGGTGGAGCGGAGTGGAAGAGTGGACCTGCGCCGGAAAGGCGCGCGAAAAGAAGGAGGAACACCATGAGAAGCCACGTGAAAAAAGCGACGGCGCTGCTGCTGGCGGCGTGCATGCTGCTGGGCCTGGCGGCCTGCGGCAAGTCGGATAACGGAAACAAGAACGACGGCAGCGGCGACAATGCCAACCAGCTGTCCGGGACCGTGTATGTCCCGGAGTTTATCGACCTGAAGCTGGAGGCGGAGTACATCAACAGCGGCTGCTCCGACGGACAGTACATCTACCTCATCGCGGAGACCGCCAATAAGGTGCTGGTGGACAGCGAGGGCAACGAGATCCGGCCCCTGAACGAGGGGGAGACGGATGAGGAGGCCGTGGCCACCCTGCCTGAGGGCACGGAGGGCTGGGTGAACTACAACTACACCTCCGGCCTGTTCAAGGTCTCCCTGGATGGGCAGACGGTGGAGAAGATGGACAACTTCACCGCCAGCGCCATCCCCGAGGGGATGGAGGGCAATGTGAGCATCACCAGCCTCCGCCCCGGCGCGGACGGAACTCTGTGGATCTGCGAGGAGATGTACACCCACTCCTTTGATCTGCCTGCGGACTTCGACCCGGAGACCGACGACCAGTGGAACTACTATGTGGACGGCGGGACCTCCACCATCTGGCGGCAGATCGATTCCACCGGCAACGAGCTGAACCGGGTGGAGACCACCGGCCTGACGGAGAAGCTGGGTGTGGACTATATCAACACCACCATCCTGGACGGCCAGGGCAACATCTATGTCAACGGCGACGGCTTTGTGGCCGTGCTGGACAAGGACATGAACCAGCTGTTCAAGCTGGAGGGGGATAACCTGTGGGGGACCCTGGTCCAGCTGGGGGACGGCAGCATGGGTATGCTGGTCTACCCCGAGTATGTGGAGGGGCAGGACGCCAAGGGCCCCTCGGTGAAGGTCATCGACCTGGCGGCCAAGAACTGGGGTGAGGAGTACCCCGTGCCCAGCAGCGTCAACAACCTCTACACCGGCTCCGAGAAGTATCTCTTCTACTACGACCTGGGCGACTCCCTCTTCGGCTATAACGCCAAGACCAAGGAGGGGGAGAAGATCCTCAGCTGGATCTCCGCCGACATCAACCGGGATGACCTGATGTTCTTCACCCTGCTGCCCGACGGCCGGGTGGCGGCCATGACCCGGAACTGGGACGGGGAGGGCCCCTCCTATGAGCTGGTGGTCCTGACGGAGACCGACGCCTCCGTTCTGGCGGATAAGACCGTGCTGACCTACGCCACCATGTATCTGAGCTACGATATGCGGGAGAAGGTGCTGGACTTCAACAAGAACAACACTAAGTACCGCATTGAGATCCGGGACTACTCCGAGTTCAACACCAACGACGATTTCCAGGCCGGACTGAAAAAGCTGAATGTGGAGATCAGCGCCGGCCAGCTGCCGGATATGCTGGACACCAACGGCATCAACGTCCGCCAGTACGGCGCCAAGGGCGTGCTGGAGGACCTGTGGCCCTTCATCGACAACGACCCCGACCTGGGCCGCGACAAGCTGATGGTCCGCCCCCTGGAGGCGGCCAGCCAGGACGGCAAGCTCTATCAGCTCTTCTCCTCCTTCTCCATCCAGTCCGTGGTGGGCGCCACCCGGGCGGTGGGGGACCGCATGAGCTGGACCCTGGCGGACCTGCAGGCGGCCCTGGCCACCATGCCCGAGGGCTGCACCATCTTCGGCCAGGGGGACACCAAGGAGAACATCCTCAGCACCGTCATGAGCCAGAATATGGACGGCTTCGTGGACTGGACCACCGGCCAGTGCAACTTCAACTCCCCGGAGTTCATCGCCTTGCTGGAGTTTGCCAACAGCTTCCCCATGGAGTTTGACTGGGAGGACTTCGACTGGGAGAGTCAGCCCAGCACCGAGACCCTCCTGCGGGAGGGCAAGCAGATGCTGGAGCGGGCCTATGTCTATGACCTCACGGAGATGCAGCGCTGGGAGGCCATGTTCGGCGGCGACTTCTCCTATATCGGCTATCCCCGTGAGGATGGCGGCGTGGGCAGCACCTTCTCCGTCAACGGCGGTATCGCCATGACCACCAAGTGCAAGGACAAGGACGGCGCCTGGTCCTTTATGCGCCAGATGATTCTGCCGGCGAAGGAGGGCGAGCGCACCTTCTACTACGGAGACTTCCCCATCAACAAGGAGGCCTTCGACGCCAAGATGGCCCAGGACATGGAGAAGAACTATGTTCTGGACGAGAAGGGCGAGATCATGAAGGACGAGAACGGCAATCCCATTGAGGAGTCCAAGGGCAGCTACTGGGTAGAGGGGGGCCAGGAGCCCATCGAGATGTACGCTGCGGACCAGGCGGACTACGACAAGTTTATGGCGCTCTATAACGCTGTGGACAGCGTCTACGGCTACGACGAGGAGATCTACAACATCGTCCGGGAGGAGGCCATGGCCTACTTCAACGGTGATAAGACCGTGCAGGACGCTGCCCAGCTCATCCAGAGCCGTGTGAATCTGTATGTCAATGAGTCGAAATAAGAAGCAAAAGCGCGTGCGCGCTGCCAAGGGGGACCGCCAGCGGCGGTCCCCCCGGGAGGTATGGTCCCGAAGTCAGGAGCGCCTCCGGGACCAGCTGCTGAGCGTCCCCTTTATGGCGCCCAGCCTCATCGGCGTGGCGGTGTTCTACATCGTCCCCTTCCTGGTGGTGGTGTATTACTCCATGATCCGCAGCCCCCTGAACCCGGAGTTCGTGGGGCTGGAGAACTTCAAGGCGGTGCTGAGCAACAGCGTGTTCCAGATTGCCGTGAAGAATACCACCATTTTCTCCCTGCTGGCGGTGCCCCTGGCGGTGGTGCTGAGCCTTGGGCTGGCCCTGCTGCTGGAGTGCCGCATCCCCGGGAAGAGCTGGTTCCGTACCTTCTTCCTCAGCCCCATGATGGTCCCCGTGGCCTCCGTGGTGCTGATCTGGCAGGTGGTGTTCCACTACCGGGGGACGCTGAACGCCTTTCTGGCCACATTTGGCGTACAAGCTGTGGATTGGCTCAACTCCCCCTACTGCCTGGGGGTCATCATTATCCTGTTTTTGTGGAAGAACCTGGGCTACAACATGATCCTCTTCATGGCGGCGCTGAACAACATCCCCAAGGAACTGCTGGAGGTGGCGGATGTGGAGGGGGCCTCCGCGGTCCACAAGTTCTTCAACATCAAGCTGCGCTATCTCTCCCCCACGGTGCTGTTCGTCACCATTTTGTCCATCATCAACTCCTTCAAGGTCTTCCGGGAGGTGTTCCTGATGACGGGCAAGTACCCCTATGAGGGGCTCTATATGCTGCAGCACTTCATGAACAACACCTTCGCCAGCAACGACACCCAGAAGATGTCCGCGGCGGCGGTGCTGCTGGCCCTGGTGATGGTGGCCCTGATCGCCCTGCTGTTCAAGGCGGAGGATATGTTCGGAAAGGATGTGGAGGGATGAAAAAGAAGCGCTATTTTGGCCGGGGTGTGCTGACGCTGCTGGCGGCCTTTTTTGCCCTGGCCTTTCTACTGCCCACGGTGCTGACCATCACCAACTCCTTTATGACCCAGAGTGAGCTGGCCGCCAACTACGGCCAGGTCTTCTCCAACCTCAGCGGGGATGGGGCGTACATCGCCGACACGGTGAACCTGAAGTTCATCCCCGACAAGGTCAGCTTTTCCCAGTACATCACCACCCTTATCAAGAGCCCGGACTACCTGCTGAAATTCTGGAACTCCGTGATCCTGGTGGTGCCCATCGTCCTGCTGCAGGTGGGGGTGGCGGCCATCACCGCCTACAGCTTCACCCGCTGGCGGGGAAAGGTGCGCAGCTTCCTGTTTTTCTTCTATGTGATCTTGATGCTGATGCCCTACCAGGTGACCCTGGTGCCAAACTTTCTGGTCAGCAACTGGCTGGGGATCTTCAACACCCGGTGGGCCATTATCTTCCCCGGGGTGTTCGCCCCCTTCTCCGTCTTCCTGCTGACCAAGTTCATGCGGCGTATCCCCGCCTCCCTCATCGAGGCGGCCAAGCTGGACGGCTCCAGCGAGTGGCAGATCTTCAAGGACATCTGCCTGCCCCAGTGCCGCAGCGCCCTGTACTCCATCGCCATCCTGGTCTTTATCGACTATTGGAACATGGTGGAGCAGCCGCTGGTCCTGCTCAACGACGCATCGAAGCAGCCTCTGAGCGTGTACCTGTCCACCATCAATGCCAGCGAGGTGGGACTGGCCTTCGCCATTGCCACCATCTATATGGTGCCCTGTCTGCTGCTGTTCCTCCACGGTGAGGACTATCTGGTGGAGGGCATCGCCCACCAGGGCTCCGTCAAGGGCTAAGGTAAACCATTCCAGTTGAAAGGAAATGACCCAATGGAAGTGAAAGAAAAATCCAAGAAGCGGGAGCTCATCAAGTCCATCGCCATCGTGTTTCTGGCGGTGCTGCTGGTGCTGACCTTCTTCTCCAATACGTTTATGAACCGCTCCCTGCCGGAGGTCTCCACGGAGATGATCTCCTCCGGCACCATCAACGCCAAGATCCGGGGCAGCGGCACCGTCACCCCCAACGAGGCCTACGAGGTCATCATTGGTCAGACCCGGGAGATCCGCTCCGTGTGCGTGAAGGTGGGCGACACCGTAGCCCAGGGGGACCTGCTGTTCGTCCTGGGGGATATTGAGAGCCAGGAGCTGAAGGATGCCCAGGAGGAACTGCAGAGCATGAACCTGGCATACCAGAAGCAAGTGCTGGAGCTGTCCAAGAACTACGCCAGCGAGGACCGGGAGGTCCAGAAGCTCCAGGAGGACCTGCAGAAGGCCATTGCCGAGCGGGACGCCAATGTGGTCTCCGATGCGGAGATCTCCTATGCCAAGGGGGATCTGAAGCAGGCGGAGAGTATCCTCAGCGAGCTGAAGGACTACGACGCCCTGGACGACGAGGAGACCACGGAGGCCCAGGCCGCCATCACCAAGTGGAGCGGCGAGGTGACCACCGCGGAGACCGCCGTGGAGACCTATGAAAAGCAGCTGGACGAGCTGGAGAGCGGCGGCAGCATCGACCGCGACCGGCAGATCGAGGATGCAATAGAGGCGCTGGATCAGGCGGACGCAAGATGCAACAGCGAGTGGGTGGCGTATGGAGATACGCTTCGAGCGCTGATTGCTGATGTGAATGCAGCCTACGACAAAGATATTAAGCTGGACAAGGAAGACGGCTATTCCTACGAATATATTGGGACCAAGGCCCAGTCTTACATTGAGGCATATCTGACCGAGCATGGTACAGGGAGCAAGGACCCGTCTACCGGTGGTACAGACACGGCGGAGCGGGCGGAGGATACCCCGGAGTTTACTGATAAGGAGTACCAGACCGCCTACGACGCTATCCTGGCGGCCCAGAAGGACTGGGTGGCCAAGAAGAAGACCCTGGATCGTCTGCTTGAGGATGACGACATCTCCTCCGGCAGCGCCGCCCAGCAGGAGAGGGAGATCCGGCGCAAGCTCAACGACGCCAAGGACGACCTCCGCCGGGCCCAGCGGGAGCTGGAAGACGCCCAGGACACCCTGGACGAGCTCACCAGCGGCAGCAAGGCTTTGAAGGCTCAAATTAGTCAGTACGAAGATGCTGTGGAGGATTTAAAAGCACAGGTGGATGAGTTGGATAAGAAGAAGACCGCCTACGCTGCCGCCGTGACCGCGGTGGAGGAGAAGGAGCGGGAACTCACCGACAAACTTAGCGGCAAGGACATCGACAAACAGGTGCACGACCTGGATCTCCAGGCCGCCCGGCTGAATATCCAGAAGCAGCAGGAGCTGGTGGACAAGTACAAGAAGGAGGCTGTGGACACGGAGATCAAGGCCAATGTCTCCGGCACCATCAGCGCCATCAATGCGACCCCCGGCAAGACCGCCTCCGCCGATTCCGCCATAGCGGTCATCGACGTGGTGGACCGGGGCTACACCATCAAGGTCCCCGTCACCGCCCAGCAGGCCAAGCAGGTGAAGGTGGGGGATACCGCCGATGTGACCAACTACTACTGGGGCAACGACATCACCGCCACCCTGGAGGCCATTGCCCCCGACCCCGCCAAGCCCGGCCAGGGCAAGCTGCTGATCTTCCGCATCACCGGGGAGATCGACGCCGGGGCCAGCATCACCCTGTCCATTGGTCAGAAGAGCGCCAGCTTTGACGCCATCGTGCCCAAGAGCGCCCTGCGCTCCGACACCAACGGCGACTTCGTCCTGGTGCTCACCAGCAAGTCCACCCCCCTGGGCAACCGGTACTACGCCACCCGGGTGGATGTGCAGATCCTGGCCCAGGACGACACCAGCGCCGCCGTCAGCGGCGTCAGCCAGAACGACTATGTGATCACCACCGCCAGCAAGCCCCTGGAGGCCGGCACCCAGGTCAGGATGGTGGATAACGCATGAGAGGTAAGAACATCTTCCGCCAGATGGGGGAGGATATCCGGGGCTTTGGCTTTAAGCAGTGGTTCCTGCTGGGGCTGAACGTGGTGCTGGCGCTGGCCTCCCTGGCCTGCCTGCTGGGGCTGCGGACGGTGAGCCACACCCTGAATTCCACCACGGCGGCGGACCGGTTCCGGGGGGAGAGCGAGATGCGCTTTGCCCAGGTGGCCTGCTACATGCCCGTGGGGCAGGGGAAGCAGGAGACGGATATCTTCGCCTTCCGGGAGAAGCTGGAGGCCGCCATGGTGGAGCAGTCCCTGGAGGCGCCGGAGAACGGCAGCCTCTATGTGGACGCCTACTGCGGCAGCGCGGAGGTCACTGTTGCGTCGGAGCATGGCTCCGGCACCGTCACCGCCCTGGGCGTGGGGGGAGATTTCTTCTACTTCCACCCCCTGGACCTGCGGGGCGGGACCTACATCTCCGGGGACGACCTGATGGACGACCTGGTGGTGCTGGATGAGGCCATGGCCTGGCGGCTCTTCGGCAGCACGGACCTGGCGGGCATGGACATGACCATCAACGGCCAGCCCTTCGTGGTGGCCGGCGTCATCGCCAGGGAGACGGATTTCGCCACGAAAAAGGCGTACACCGCCGACGGCGGGATCTTCATGTCCTACGCCGCCCTCAATGACCTGCTGGCCGGGGAGAGCGGCGGGGAGGCCCAGGACCAGGAGGAGGAGCAGCCCGCGCCCCAGGTCCAGTCGGCCCTCTCCATCGACTGCTATGAGATCGTTCTGCCCGACCCCATCTCCGGCTACGCCATGAACGTGGTCAAGGAGAACTTCCAGGTGGGGGAGGGGGACGTTGTGGAGAACAGCGCCCGCTACAGCTTTTCTCACCTGTGGTCGGTGGTCCGCAGCTTCGGCGAGCGGTCCATGCGGACCAACGGCGTCATCTATCCCTACTGGGAGAACGCTCTGCGGCTGACGGAGGACTACGCCGCACTGCTGCTGCTCCTGGCCATTCTCCTGGCCCTGTGCCCCCTGACCGTGATCCTGGTCACGGCGGTGAAGGTCATCCGCCGGAGCTATCGCGCCGCCAAGGCGGCGATCCCCGCCAAGGTGGAGGCCGCCGTGGAGAAGCGGCGGGAGGAGAAGTATGAGAAGGCCCTGGAGGCGGAGGCCGGGCAGACGGGGGAGGACCCCGTGGCGGCAAGTGCCGGAGAAGAAGTCGAAGGAGAATAGTTCATGGCAGATCTTAGCCTGAGAAACGTAAAGAAAGTATACGACAATTCGGTGGTGGCGGTGCAGGAGTTCAACCTGGAGATCGCCGACAAGGAGTTCATCGTGCTGGTCGGCCCCTCCGGCTGCGGCAAGTCCACCACGCTGCGGATGGTGGCGGGGCTGGAGGAGATCAGCAGCGGCGAGATCTATATCGGCGGCCGCCTGGTGAACCGGGTGCCCCCCAAGGAGCGGGATATCGCCATGGTGTTCCAGAACTACGCCCTCTACCCCCACATGACCGTCTATGACAACATCGCCTACGGCCTGAAGCTGCGGAAGTTCCCCAAGAAGGTCATCGACCAGAAGGTGCGAGAGGCGGCGGAGATCCTGGACATCACGGAGCTGCTCAAGCGCAAGCCCAAGGCCCTCTCCGGCGGCCAGCGGCAGCGTGTGGCCATTGGCCGCGCCATCGTCCGCAGCCCCCAGGTGTTCCTCATGGACGAGCCCCTCAGTAACCTGGACGCCAAGCTCCGCAACCAGATGCGCTCGGAGATCATCAAGCTCCGCCAGCGGATCAACACCACCTTCATCTACGTCACCCACGACCAGACCGAGGCCATGACCCTGGGGGACCGGATCGTCATCATGAAGGAGGGCTACGTCCAGCAGGTGGGCACCCCCCAGGAGGTGTTTAACCATCCGTCCAACATCTTCGTGGCGGGCTTCATCGGTACCCCCCAAATGAACTTCTTCGACGCCAAGCTCATCCGCACAGGGGAGAGCTACGCCGTGGAGCTGGCGGGGGAGCGGGTGAACCTGTCCCGGGAGAAGTGCAGCCGCCTGCTGGCGGCGGGGGTGGACAGCCGGGAGATCACCCTGGGCGTCCGCCCGGAGCACATGCTCCTTGCCCCCACCGGCCTGGAGGCCAAGGTGGATGTGTGCGAGATGATGGGCAGCGCCGTCCATATCCATGTGGCCGCCTGCGGCCGGGACGTGGTCATCGTGGTGCCCCTCAGCGAGGATGAGAGCGAGGCCCGGCAGCAGACCCTCCCCATGGGCTCCACTGTGCGCTTCTCCTTCCATGGCAGCGCCGCCCATGTCTTTGACCGGGAGACGGGAATGAACCTGGAGTTCCCCACAGGGGAGCAGACAGCCGCCCCCGCCCCCCAGGCGGAGAAGGAGAGGACCCTGGAGGAGGTCATCGCCGAGACGGTGGATCAGCAGTAGGGATACGGTAGTTATCCATTCCCGGCAAGGGCAGGCGGACGCCTGCACTTGCCGGGAATTTCTCTTTTTTCTGGGATCTAACAGAAATCTAACGGTCAGTGTGGTATACTGTGGGCGATAATAGGAGCCTGGAGGTGGTATTTTGCGTATTTTGCTGGTGGAGGACGAGCGGCGGCTGTCCGGCTATCTGGTGAAGGGGCTGGAAAACAGCGGCTATGCGGTGGACGCCGTCTGCGACGGGGAGGAGGCGCTGTACGCCTATTCCGTCAACGACTACGACCTGGTGGTGCTGGATCTGAACCTGCCGAAAAAGGACGGACTGGAGGTTCTGGCGGAGATCCGCAGGACGGACATGGAAATCAAGGTCCTGATCCTCTCCGCCCGAAGCGCAGTGTCCGACCGCATTTTGGGCCTGGATATGGGGGCCAACGACTACCTGGTGAAGCCCTTTGACTTCGGGGAGCTGGAGGCCCGCATCCGCAGCCTGCTGCGCCGGGATTTCTCCCAGGCGCCGGCGGTGCTGACGGCGGGGGAGCTGACCCTGGACACGGGGGCCAGGCGGGTATCCTGCCGGGGGCAGGACATCCCCCTGACCCGGAAGGAGTACGGCATTTTGGAGTATCTGCTGCTGCACAAAAATCAGGTGATCAGCGCGGAGGAGATGACGGAGCACGTGTGGAACAACGAGTTCGACCCCTTTTCCAACACCTTCCGCTACCATATCCACAGCCTGAAGAAGAAGCTGAACCTGGCCACCGGGGAGGAGCGCATCCGAACTGTCCGCGGACAGGGGTACATTCTGGAGGACGAGACATGAAGAAGCTGACTTTGCAGTGGCGGATCACCCTGCTGACCGCCCTGGTCCTGGCGGCGGCCACGGTGTCCCTCACGGTCCTGTCCATCCGCAACGCGGAGGACGCCTTTATCGTGATCCTGGAGGAGGCGGCTCTGGTGCAGGATGCGATCCCCTTCCATGGAGTGGAGGGCCCGATCACTATGGATGTCATTGAGCTTCCGGCTATGCCCTCCACCCCGGCCCAGCTGGCCAAGTGGCAGTTTGATCTCCGCAGCGTCCTGTTCTGCGTCATCTTCACCGCCCTGGGGGCGGTGGCGGCGTACTTTGCCGCCGGGCGGGCCCTGAAGCCCCTGCGGGAGCTCAGCGCAGCGGTGTCGGCGGTGGACGAGAACAATCTGGACCACCCCCTGCCCCCGGCACAGACCGGGGACGAGGTGGGGGTGCTGACGGACCGGTTCAACCAGATGCTCTCCCGTCTGGACGATGCCTTTCTGCGGCAGAAGCGGTTCACCGCCAGCGCCGCCCACGAGCTGAAGACCCCGCTGGCGGTCATGAAGACCGGGGCCCAGGTGCTCTCCGCCGATCCCAACGCCACCCTGGCGGACTACCGGGACCACGCCCGGGACACCCTGGCCGGGGTGGAGCGGCTGTCCGGGATCGTGGACGATCTGCTGCTGCTGTCCTCTGTGGAGGCGGGCGGGGCGGTGGAGCGGGAGGAGGTCATGCTGGAGCCCCTCTTCGAGGCCATCCTCAGCGAGCTGTCCCCCCTGCTGGAGGCCCGGGGAATGGTCTGCCAGGTGGACTGCGGCGAGCTGACGGCCCAGGGGGACGCCTCCCTGCTGTACCGGGCCTTTGCCAACCTGGTGGAGAACGCCTGCAAATACGGCAGAGCCGGGGGGCATATCTGGGTGGAGGCATCCCGGCAGGGGGAGAAGGTTGCTGTCAGCGTCCGGGACGACGGCCCGGGGATCGCCGGCGAGCACCTGCCCTACCTCTTCGACGCCTTCTACCGGGTGGACAAATCCCGCTCCCGGGAGATGGGCGGGTCCGGCCTGGGCCTGTCCCTGGTGAAGACCATGGTGGAGGCCCAGGGCGGCGCCATCACCGTCCAGAGCGACGGCGAAAGCGGGGCCTGTTTTACGGTGACGCTGCGGGGATAGGGGGAAACGGCGTGACTGATGGAGAATATAGACCGGTTGCGGGATAGAACTTTGGATCTATCCCGCAAATGTATTCTGGATATAGTGGAAAACTGCAGAAAATCAAGGTCTATGTTTACTTTGCTGGAAAAATCAACAAGCCTGTGGTATGATAGAGAAAATCGTAAAATCGCAACAGGAGGAAGAAGGCCATGACAGATGCTGCACAGCGTGCTGCTGCAAAAGAGTTTGCCGCCTATTGGTCCGGCAAGGGAGACGAAAAACAGGAGACCCAGCGTTTCTGGATCGAACTGTTGACGAAAGTTTTCGGCGTGGACGGTTCCACTGCTATCCAGTTTGAAGTTCCGGTGAAGTTGAGCCATACTAGCTTCATTGACGGTTATATGCCGGCGACGCGCGTTCTTGTGGAGCAGAAGGGGCGGGACATTGATCTGCGAAAAGGTTATAAGCAGTCCGATGGATCAATGTTGACCCCGTATCAGCAAGCCCGCCGCTATGCGGGCTATCTGCCCCACGATATGAATCCCCGGTGGATAGTGGTGTGCAACTTTCGGGAGTTCCATCTCCACGATATGAATCGCCCGAATGACGAGCCGGAAGTGGTAGTGCTGGCCGACCTGGAGAAAGAGTATCATCGTCTGAATTTCCTGGTAGATACTGGGGACGAAAACATTAAGAAGGAAATGGAGATATCCTTGCAGGCAGGTGAGATCGTGGGTGCCCTGTACGATGCCCTTCTGAAGCAGTACAAAAACCCGGAGTCTCCAGAGACGCTGAAAAGTCTGAATGCCCTGTGCGTCCGGCTGGTATTCTGCTTGTACGCCGAGGATGCGGAAATTTTTGGTGGCCACGGCAAATTCCACGACTATATGCTTCGGCACCAAGCCGATGCCCGCCGCGCCCTCATGGACCTGTTCCAGGTGCTGGACACCAAGCTGGAGGCGCGGGATCCCTATATGGACGACGACTTGGCCGCGTTCCCCTACGTCAACGGCGGATTGTTTGCCGATGAGAATGTGATCATCCCCCGGCTGGATGAGACTATTGTAGACCTGATCCTCCGCCGGGCCAGCGCGGACTTTAACTGGTCCTCCATCAGTCCCACCATTTTTGGCGCTGTGTTTGAGAGTACCTTGAACCCGGAAACCAGACGCTCTGGCGGGATGCACTACACCAGCATTGAGAACATCCACAAGGTCATTGATCCTCTGTTTCTGGATGACTTAACAGCGGAGCTGGCGGAGATCCAGAATATTGCGGTGGAGACCACCCGGAAGCGCCGTCTGAAAGAGTTTCAGCGTAAGCTAGCCGGATTGAAATTCCTGGATCCTGCCTGCGGCTCCGGTAACTTCCTGACTGAGACCTACATCTCCCTGCGAAAACTGGAAAATGAAGCCCTCCGGGCCCTTTCTGACCAGATCACCTTCGGCGGTGTGACGGCTCCCATTCAAGTCTCCATTGGACAGTTCTATGGCATAGAGATCAACGATTTTGCCGTGACCGTGGCCAAGACAGCGTTGTGGATCGCGGAGAGCCAGATGATGAAGGAGACCGAGGACATTATGCACATGTCCCTGGACTTCCTGCCGCTGCGGTCCTATGCCAACATCGTGGAGGGCAACGCCCTGCAGCTGGACTGGGAGAGCGTAGTGCCCAAGCAGGAGCTGAACTACATCATGGGGAATCCGCCGTTTGTGGGCTACTCGTTGCAAAGTAAGGAGCAAAAGGACGATATTCTCTCTGTCTATGCGGATGAGAAGGGAAAGCCCTATAAGACCGCCGGAAAAATCGACTATGTTTCTGGCTGGTATTTCAAGGCTGCCCAGTTGATGCAAAATACCGCCATTCGGACGGCCTTCGTGTCAACCAACTCCATCACCCAGGGTGAGCAGGTTGCGGGTGTTTGGAAACCGCTCTACGAGCGGTTTGGGATTCACATTGACTTTGCCCATCGCACCTTTCGTTGGGACAGCGAAGCCAGCCTAAAAGCTCATGTTCATTGCGTGATTGTTGGATTTAGCGTTGTACCAAATACCAACAAGTGCCGCCTATACACAGCAGACCGTGTGACAATCGTTGAAAATATTAATGCGTATTTGATTGATGCACCTAATATTTTCATTGAGAGCCGTAATGAGCCGCTCTGTGAAGTTCCTTTGATGACCACTGGAAATCGTCCTGCTGATGGTGGACATTTAATCATTGAAAATGATGAATATGCGGATTTTGTAGCCAAAGAGCCACAAGCTATTCCCTATATTAAAAAGTTAATTGGCGCAGTAGAGTTTATAAACAATAAACCGCGCTGGTGCCTATGGCTTGTCGGTATTACCCCAGCGGAATTGCGCAGGATGCCATTAGTCCTTGAACGAGTAGAAGCATGTAAGAAAGACCGCGAAAACGCCCCTGATGCAGGACGTCGTAAACTTGCAGAACGTCCAACACAATTTAGAGAAACTAATAACCCTGATACCTATATCGTCGTTCCAGCTGTTTCTTCTGAGCGTCGGAGATATGTGCCTATCGGCTTCCTCGACAAGAATACAATTGCGACAAACCTTGTTATTACTATTCCAAATGCGAAAATTTATCATTTTGGTGTTTTGACCTCTAATGTGCATATGGCCTGGATGCGAGCTGTTTGTGGCCGTCTGAAAAGCGACTACCGTTATTCCAAGGATGTAGTTTACAACAACTTCCCCTGGCCCACCCCCACCGACGAACAGCGGGCTAAGATCGAGGAGACCGCCCAGGCCATTCTGGATGCCCGCGCCCTGTATCCCGACTCCAGCCTTGCCGATCTCTACGACGAGACCGCCATGCCCCCGGAGCTGCGCCGCGCCCACCAGCAGAATGACAAGGCCGTTATGCGGGCCTATGGCTTCGACATCAGAACAACCACAGAGGCAAGCTGTGTGGCAGAGCTGATGAGGATGTATCAGAAGTTGACTCAGCAAGAATGAGGTGGCTATATGGATGACGAAAAGAGAGAAATCAGTATCCCTATTCCCGACGAAAATGGAGTAACTGCTAAGTTATCCCCTGCCGCTATGGAAGACGGCAGAACAGAGATGAAAAACACCATGGAACATATAGTAGGTAATATTGTGCAGAATTTCCGCTTTGTACATGAATTAGCTACTACTATTGGCCCAGCACTTGAAAATTTCGCAAGAAGAGTACGGGAGCTATCTGTTGCAATGAAGCCCATTGTGGAGGCCGTTCAGCAAGCAGCAGCATCTTTCGCTAAAGCCATAGTCGATTTTCAAATTCCAACTGTCACCGAGGAACGTAAGCAGGAGCTGATCGCCAGTTACAAAAAATGGGGTGAATATGGCTGGACACTCTGTCCAAATGCGCCGTTTGATTATTTTGACAAACTCCCGGCAAGCATTGGGGCGGCAAACACTATGATGATGCCACTTTGCTCCAAGCGTGAAATGGAGCAGCTTTTTGATGAATTGCGCAGCCAGCGCATCAAGAAAGAGGATTTGGACGCGGCCATTTTGTGCTATAACAATCGTCAGTATAAGGGGTGTGCACTTATTCTCTTTGGCATTATCGATGCTAAGCTGATACGAAAGCAAAAACGAGGAGAAAAGTATCGCCCATCGGGGAGCAGAGCGGTCAAAAGATTGCGCGAACAATTTGAGGGTGGAGATAATGAGAAGAAACTGTTTATCATGTTACTTTGCGTAAATCTGTTTTCTTGTTTAGAAACACTCTTTGCCAATGCAGACGATTTTAAGATTGAGCCTGCCACAATCAATCGAAATTTTGTCAGCCACGGTATGACCTGCCGCCCAGTGCGTCAGCGCGACTGCATCCAACTGTTCCTTGCGTTATACAACCTAATGTTGTTCTTTAAATTTACTTCATAAAAAGCACCCCTGCTGATTTTGATTAAAAAAATCAGCAGGGGTACTTTTGTGCGGATAAGGGCTATCCGAACGGCATTAGCAAAAGCATCCCCTTTTCTCCGTCCCTAACAGAGATCTAACATTCCCTCTGCTATGATGGTCCCATGGGTGGGCGGTATGGCCCACGGCTTTTCAAGATCAGGAGGTAATGTGAATGCAGAAACAAAAATGGATGGCCGCGCTGCTGTGTGCGGCCTTGACCCTGGGCCTGGCGGCCTGCGGAACGGACAAGGGGGAGCAGAACGGCGACGCCCCCGTCCCCCCGGCACAGGGGGAGGATATGGGCGCCATGGAGGCCTACACCCCCGCGCCCATGAACATGACCCCGGAGGCGGAGGAGAAGTACCCTTACATGGGCGTCACCCTGCGTTTGCCGGAGAAGCTGCTGGCGGCTATTCTGGAGGACAAGGTCTTTATGTACTCCGGGGAGGACCTGGAGTACACGGATCTGACGGATCTCAGCGGCCCGATCCCGGCGGACTGGTACCCCACCCCGGAGAATATGCTCCTCCACAGCGGATATATTGAATTTACCTATCTGCCGGAGAACATGCGGGAGGAGATCCCCAGCCGGAAAAACCCCATGACCTACGACCAGTTTACGGCCTGGATCGCTGAGGCGCAGCCCATGGCCCGGCTGGACATGGTCCGCGCGGAGGAGTTTGCGGAGAGCGCCCTGGCGGAGAACGGCTACGCCCGCCGGGTGAATCTGGGGGAGCACGGGGGCTATATGTATGTCCTCAGCGTCAACGACGCCCCGGCGGACGGGGGCCAGGAGGCCCAGGACCTCTTCGCCGCCCTACCGGATCTGGAGGAGGGCGTTGCCCTCAGCGCCCCCAAGGCGCCGGATGAAAACTACTTCGGGATCACCACGCCGGAGGTCCAGAAGGTGGAGCGCATGGGTGATTTCAGCGCCCAGACCCTGGACGGTAGCCCTGTGGACCAGTCCATTTTCGCCAAGAAGAAGCTGACCATGGTGAACCTCTGGACTACCTGGTGCTCTGCCTGCGTTAGCGAGATGCCCGACCTGGAGGAGCTGTCCAAGGCCCTGGCGGACACCGACGCCCAGATCATCAGCATCTGCTGCGACACCTCCGACGCCCGAGGAGAGGTGGACCAGGAGCTGCTGGAGCTGGCTGAACAAATCGTGAAGAAGACCGGCGTGACCTTCCCCACCCTGGTGCCGGACAAGACCCTCCAGGACCGCGTGATCAAGGGCCTTATGGCCTATCCCACCACCTTCTTCGTGGACAGCGAGGGCAATGTGGTGGGGGAGCCGGTGCTGGGCTCCAACGACAAGGACGGCTGGATGCAGGTCATCCAGGAGCGCCTGGCGGAGGTGCAGTGATGCGCAGAGCGAAGGAGATGGCGCTGCCCCTGGCCCTGGCGGCCCTGGGGGCCGCAGGCATGGCGGCGGGGGCCTGCCGTGGGGAGCTGAAGGTCCTGTTTGCCAAGGCGGTCAAGATCTGTCTGGAGTGTATTGGCATTGGATAAGAAGAACAAAGGCTTTCGCCACTGGCGCACGGTTGTCCAGACCGCCTGGACCTTCCTCAGCAACTGCTACGCCGTGGGCTTTGCGGAGGGCAAGATCTACACCGGCCCCCTGAAGCACCTGTGCTTCCCGGGATTGAACTGCTACTCCTGCCCGGGGGCGGTGGGGGCCTGCCCCATTGGCTCCCTCCAGGCGGTGATGGGCAGCTGGAAGTTCAGCGTCAGCCTCTATGTGGGCGGCTTTTTGATGCTGGTGGGCGCCCTGCTGGGGCGGTTTGTGTGCGGGTGGCTGTGCCCCTTCGGGCTGGTGCAGGACCTGCTGTACAAGATCCCCGTTCTCCGCAAGATCAACCGCTTTCCCGGGGACCGGGCGCTGCGGTATCTGAAGTATGTGATATTGCTGGTATTTGTGATCCTCATGCCCCTCTTTGTGGTGGACGTGGTGGGCCAGGGGGGACCGGCCTTCTGCAAGTACATCTGCCCGTCGGGGACGCTGCTGGGGGGCATCCCCCTGGTGCTGAAAAACCCGGGGTTGCAGGCCATGGTGGGCTTCCTGTTCCGCTGGAAGGTGGCCATTCTGGCGGTGACGGTGCTGGTGTCCATTATCGTCTACCGCCCCTTCTGCAAGTACATCTGTCCCCTGGGGGCCACCTATGCCCTCTTCAACCGGGTGTCCCTGTACCGCCTGCGGGTGGACAGCAGCCTGTGCGTGAACTGCGGCCTGTGCGCCAGGACTTGCAAAATGGGGGTGGACCCGGTGAAGACCCCCAACAGCGGCGAGTGCATCCGCTGCGGCGACTGCGCCCGGGCCTGCCCCAGGGATGCCATCACCCTGGGGGTCAGACGGCGGAGATGGGACAGTCAAAAAAGTGCAAGCACTTTTTTGAGAAGGGAGTAGCGCTGCGCTTCGCGCCTTGCGGCCGCAGGCCGCTGCGACGCGCGCTCCGCGAGAGGTATTTTCTGCCACGCCGCAGCGTTAAGAAAATATGCCTGTGGCATATTTTTAGCGTAGGTCGCAGCGGCTATGCCGCGAGAATACCGTGCTACATGTCGCGGCAGAAAATGATTTAACTCTATTCGCCGCCTGCGGGCGGCGAACTCTGCGAGGCTTTTTGACAAGCTGAAAGCCCCCGGTCTGCGCTTCAGGCGCAGGCCGGGGGCGGCGTTCGTTTTTGGAGATCAGTTGGTCTGCTGGATGCTCTCCATGCCGGCCATCTTGGCGTAGGCCCGCTTGCGCACCAGCAGGAAGAAGACGAAGTGGAACACGGCGGTGATGGTCCAGCTGACGGGGTAGGAGAGGTAGAGCATGGTGGGGGTGTGCCACACCTGGAACACCGTGGCGATCCACAGCAGCCGCAGGCCGCAGGCCCCCACCAGGGAGGCGATCATGGGCAGCATGGAGTACCCGATGCCCCGCAGGACGCCAACCTGGGTGTCCATGAGGCCGCAGAGGAAGTAGGTGGTGCAGATCACCTGGAGCCGGACCACCGCCTGGGCGATGACCTCCGGCTGGCCGGGGGCATAGATGGCGGCCAGGGTGCTGCCAAAGCGGACGGCCAGCCCGCCCAGGACCACGCCGATGATGGTGGAGTACAGCAGGCACAGCCCCATGATCCGGTTCACCCGCTTGGTCTTCCCGGCGCCGTAGTTCTGGCTGGTGAAGGTGAGGGCGGTCTGGTAACAGGCGGTCATGCCGGCGTAGACGAAGCCCTCAATATTGTTGGAGGCGGCGGCACCGGCGATGACCGTGGAGCCGAAGGAGTTGATGGAGGACTGGATCACCACGTTGGAGATGGAGAAGACAATGCCCTGGAACCCGGCGGGGAGGCCCACCTGCAGGATCCGGCGCACCACCCGCAGGTCCAGACACAGGGCCCGCAGCTCCACCCGCAGGGGCCCCTTGTCCTGCATCAGGCAGCGGAGCACCAGCGCGGCGGAGATGTACTGGGAGATAATGGTGGCCAGGGCCACGCCGGCCACGCTCATGTGGAAGACGATGACGAAGATCAGGTTCAGCACCACGTTGACCACACCGGCCACGCCCAGGAAGTACAGGGGGCGGCGGGTGTCCCCCTGGGCCCGGAGGATGGCGCTGCCGAAGTTATAGAGCATATTGGCGGGCATACCGCAGAAGTAGATCCGCAGGTACAGGGTGGCCAGGCCGATGACGTCGTCCGGGGAGGACATGAGCTCCAGCATCTTGCGGCAGAGGAGCACACCGGCAATGAGCAGGACCACGCCGCTGCTGGCGGCCAGGGTGATGGAGGTGTGGACCGCCCGGCGGACGTCGTCCCCCCGCCCGGCCCCCAGGTCCCGGGCCACCACCACATTGGTGCCCACGGAGAAGCCCACGAACAGGGTGATGAGCAGGTTGATGAGCGAGGTGGTGGAGCCCACGGCGGCCAGGGCCTCGCTGCCGGCGAAGCGGCCAACCACCACCACGTCGGCGGCGTTGAACAGGAGCTGCAGAACGCTGGAGAGCATCAGGGGCAGGGCGAACAGCAGCAGCTTCCCCGCCAGGGGACCGTTCACCATATCAATGCGGTAGCCGGATTTTTCTTGTGCCATAGCTTATATCCCTCACAACACACGGTGGCAAATTGCCAAAATTACATCTTTATACAGAGACAGTATAGCACGTTTCTCCAAAAGGACAACCCCCCAGTGGGCGGAAAGTCTGCCGGAGAGGGAGAAAAAATCGCCGGCCCGCGGAAGAATTCAAAAAATTTTTCCGCCAGCCCCTTGACAAACTGTACTTACTGTGTATACTGCTCATATACAGAAGAACGGAGGCGAGGACTTGGACATCATCATCAGCAATGCCAGCGGCCAGCCCATCTATGAGCAGATCAGCCGCCAGATCAAGGGGGCCATTGCCGGGGGCAAGCTGTCGCCGGGGGAGGCCCTGCCCTCCATCCGCTCCCTGGCCCGGGACCTGCGCATCAGCGTCATCACCACCAAGCGGGCCTATGAGGAGCTGGAGCGGGACGGATTTATCTATACGGTGGCGGGGAAGGGCTGCTTCGTGGCGGAGCAGAATCTGGAGCTGCAGCGGGAGTCCGGCCTGCGGGAGATCGAGGCCCACCTCCAGGCGGCGGTGGAGCTCAGCCGCCAGTGCGGCCTCACCGACGAAGAACTGATGGAAATGCTCCGCGTACTGCGGGAGGAGGAATAGCAATGAATGTGATCGAAATGCGGGGTGTCACCAAGCGCTACCGGGACTTCGCCCTGGAGGGGCTGGACCTGACCCTGCCGGCGGGCTGCGTGCTGGGCCTGGTGGGGGAGAACGGCGCGGGCAAGAGCACCGCCATCCGGCTCATGATGGACGCCACGGGCCGGGACGCCGGGGAGGTTAGGATCTTCGGGGTGGACAACCGCAGCAGGGAATTCCGGGCCCTGAAGGAGGACATCGGCGTGGTGCTGGACGAGACGTGCGTGCCGGAGTTCATTACGGCGGAGAAGCTGGGGCACATTATGGCGGACACCTACCGGAACTGGGACATGGCCGCCTACGACGGCTGGCTGGAGCGGTTCCGCCTGCCCAGGGAGAAGAAGTTCAAGGCCTTTTCCCGGGGAATGGCCATGAAGCTGGGCATCGCCGTGGCCCTGAGCCACAACGCCCGCCTGCTGCTGCTGGACGAGGCCACCAGCGGCCTGGACCCCATGGTTCGGGATGAGCTGCTGGAGGTCTTCGCGGACTTTGCCAGCCGGGAGGACCACGCCGTGCTCCTGTCCAGCCATATCGTCAGCGACCTGGAGAAGATCTGCGACTATATCGCCTTCCTCCACCGGGGGAAGCTGAAGCTCTGCGAGGAGAAGGATGTGCTGCTGGACCGCTACGGCCTGCTGAAGTGTACCCGGGAGGCCCTGGACCAGGTGGACCCCGCCGCTGTCCACGGCAGGCGCGTTACGGCCTACGGGGCGGAGGCCCTGGTGGAGCGGAACCGGGTCCCCGGCGGGCTGCTGGTGGAGCGGGCCACCCTGGAGGACATCATTTTGTATCTGGTAAAGGAGGAGACGAGATGAGGGGACTGTTGCGGAAGGATATCTATGTCATGTGGGACCAGATGCGGGTGCTGTTTGTCCTGGCGGTGGTCTTTTCCCTCCTGCCCTGGACGGCGGCCTTTGGCAGCACCTACGCCATGATGCTGGGGTTCATGCTCCCCTTCAGCACCGTGGGCTACGACGAGCGGTGCCGGTGGGATAAGCTGGCGGCTATGCTGCCCTACACCCCCGGGCAGATCGTGGGCAGCAAGTACCTGCTGTCCGGGCTCATGCTGCTGCTGTCGGTGGGGGTGATCCTGTTGGGACAGGTGTCCCGGGGCATCCTTGACCGCAGCGGCGTGGATTGGGGAGAATTTGCCCAGCTGGCGGGTGTCGCGCTTTTCCTCTTCGGCGGGCTGATGCTGGTGAGCCTGCCCCTGCTGTACCGCTTCGGCGCGGCCAAGGGGCGGTGGCTCACCCTGGGGGCGCTGGGGGGGGTCCTGACCCTGGGAGGCGCAGCCCTCTACGGCGGGCTGAAGCCCCACCTGAGTGGTGGTACCGCCACGCTGGCGGCCCTGCTGGGGGCGGCGGCCATGGCCGCGCTGGCGGTACTGTCCTTCCGCCTGTCCGCCCGGTTCTACCGGAGGCGGCGGGAGGGGGCCTATGACTGAGGGGCAAAAAACTGTCGAAAATCTGAAAATACAGTATTGACGCATAAAAATTAGTGTGCTACTCTATAAAGTGCCGCTTGCGAAGCGGTCAGCCGCTTTGTAAGCGGCACTTTTTTTGAGTAAATCGGGGGATCTCCCCGATGAACAACACAGAAACGGGCCTTTGGCCCGGGAGAGGAGTCCTATGGAAGAGAAAATTCAACGAAACAGTGGTGTAGGGGAGAACAAAATGGGTGTGCTGCCGGTGAACCGGCTGCTGCTGAGCATGTCGCTGCCCATCATGATCTCCATGCTGGTCCAGGCCCTGTACAACGTGGTGGACAGCGTGTTCGTGGCCCGGCTCAGTGAGAACGCTCTCAACGCCGTCAGCCTGGCCTTCCCCGTTCAGAACCTGATGATCGCCGTGTCCACCGGTACCGGCGTGGGTATCAACGCCCTGCTGAGCAAGAGCCTGGGGGAGAAGAACAAGGAGCGGGTGGATCTGGCGGCGTCCAACGGCGTTTTTCTGGCGGTGTGCAGCTATCTGGTCTTTGCGGTCGTCGGCGTTTTCGGTTCCCGGGCCTTCTTCCTGGCCCAGACCGACGTGGTGGAGATCGTGGAGGAGGGAACGGCCTACATCCTCTGCTGTACCGTGGGCTCCCTGGGCCTGTTTTTGTCCATCGCCTATGAGCGGCTGCTGCAGTCCACGGGAAAGACGGTATACTCCATGATCACCCAGACCGCCGGGGCCCTGACCAACATTGTACTGGACCCGGTGTTCATCTTTGTGCTGGACATGGGTGTTCTGGGCGCGGCGGTGGCCACCGTTCTGGGCCAGATCGTGGGCGCGGTGCTGGCCGTGTGGCTCAACACCAGAAAGAACCACGAGATCACTGTGCATCTGCGGGGCTTCCGTCCCCATCTGCCCACCATCCGCAGCATCTACCGGGTGGGCGTGCCCTCCATCATCATGGCCTCCATCGGCTCGGTAATGGTCTTCGGCATGAACAAGATCCTTATCTCCTTCACCACCACGGCTACGGCGGTGCTGGGGGTGTACTTCAAGCTCCAGAGCTTCATCTTCATGCCGGTCTTCGGCCTGAACAACGGCCTGGTGCCCATTGTGGCCTATAACTACGGGGCCCAGAAACCCGAGCGGATGACCAAGGCGGTGAAGCTGGCGGTGGTCTACGCCACGGCCATTATGGCCCTTGGCCTGGGGATTTTCCAGGGCGGCGCGGCGGTGCTCCTGGGGTTCTTTGACGCCTCGGAGCACATGCTGTCCATCGGCGTGCCGGCCCTGCGGATCATCAGCTTCAGCTTCCTGCTGGCGGGCTTCTGCATCGTCAGCTCCTCCGCCTTCCAGGCCCTGGGCCACGGTATGCTGAGTCTGGTGGTCTCCGTGGTCCGCCAGCTGGTGGTACTGCTGCCGGCGGCGTGGCTGCTGTCCCTCAGCGGGGAGCTGAACCTGGTGTGGTGGTCCTTCCCCCTGGCGGAGCTGTTCTCCGCTGCCCTGTGTGTGGCCTTCCTCTTCCGCCTCTACCGGCTGGAGGTCAAGCCCATGCTGGAGAGATGAGTATTCATTTGCATTGAACAAACGGACCCGGCGGAAACCGATCGGTTTCCGCCGGGTCCGTTTTGACTGTTTTACTGGGCGATGTAGATGAGGCCCATGGCCCCGGGGCCCACATGGGTGCCGATGGTGGCGCCCAGGGAGCCGTGGAGAAGGTTTTCCGGCAGGAGCCCGGCCTCCGCAAGCTTGGGCAGGAGCTGCTCCTCGCTGCGCTGGTCGTCGCTGTAGACGGAGAAGGCGGGGTAGGCGGGATCGGCGGGGGCCTCGGCGATAAATTTCATGGCCTGCTTCACAGCGGCGGCGGTGCCGAAGCCCTTGCCGGCCACCACCACCTTGCCCTCCCGCAGGGTGATGACGGGCTTTAAGCGGGTGACGGTGCCGATGCTGGCCTGGAGATTGGACAGGCGGCCGCCCCGGCGCAGGTACTCCAGGGTATCAATGACGGCGTAGATGCGGATGCGGCTTTTCAGCTCGTCCAGGGCGTCAGCGATCTCCTGGGCGGTGCATCCCTGGTCCCGCAGCTTGCAGGCGTGGCGCACCAGCAGCTGCTCCCCCAGGGTGGCGCTGAAGCTGTCCACAATGTGGATGCCGTCGTACCCGCACATGCCCTTGGCAATGACTGCGCTCTGGACGGTGCCGCTGAGGGAGCTGGACAGGAGCACGGCCACCACCTGGTCCCCGGCCTCCTGGGCCGCTTCAAAGAGGGTGAGGAAGTCCTCCGGGGTGGGCTGGGAGGTGGTGGGGCTCACCTCACCCTCCAGCAGCAGGGTGTAAAACTCCGGCTTGGTGATGGTCTCGCCGTCCAGATAGGTGGTCTCCCCAAACTGGACCTTCAGGGGAACGACATGTACGCCCAGTGCCAGGGCGTCGGCCCGCTCCATGTCGGATGCGGAATCGGTAATAATGCGGATAGCCATAGGTCAAACCTCCGTTTTGATCGAATGAAAGGTATCCACCACCTGGTGGAGCAAGGGGATGAGCTGCCGGACAGCGTCGGCGCCCATAGCGGCCACCAGGCTGTCCACCAGGGCCATCACCCGGCTGTGGGACGCCTCATAGAGGGCTGCCCCCTCCGGCAGGAGGGTCAGCTCCACCTGCCGCCGGTCCCGGCTGGACTGCCGCCGGGCCAGGGCGCCCCGCTGTTCCAGGGACAGCAAAATGGCGTTCATCTGGGACTTCAGAATGCCGGTCTGCTGGCAGAGATCCCGGGGATTGATGGTTTTTCCCTCCCGCTGGGCCCGCAGCAGCAGACCGCAGACCAGGGCCTCGTTAAAGGGCATCCCCGTGACCAGGCGCTGGTTGTTGATGGCGCCGGACAGGCGGAGCCAGGCGGTAAGTAGTTCTTCACTGAGCTGTTCCATGGTGGCCTCCATAAAGTTCATAAAATGAACTATATGAGAAAACAGTTGAAAAGTCAAGGGAAAATAGGGGGAACTGAAATTTTTTATGCAGATAGACCGAAAGACGAAGCCAGCCGGAGGCGCCAAACTGTGCAGGATATGGGAAAAGGCGGCCGGAGGACAACTCCGGCCGCCTGTTATCTTGGCTAAAAAGCCTCGCAGAGTTCGCCGCCCAGAGGCGGCGAATAAAGTGAAATCATTTTCTGCCGGGGCGTGTACCTGGCAGAAAATACTTCTCACGTAGCGTGCGTCGCAGCGGCAAAAAGCCGCAAGGCGCGAAGCGGAGTGCTACTCAAAAAAGTGCCTGCACTTTTTTGACAGTCTCGAAAAGGCGGCCGGAGGACAACTCCGGCCGCCTTATGCCTCAGCGCTTGTTCTGCTTCTGGTTGGTGTTCTGCTTGCTGTTTTCGTTGGTGTTCTGATTGGTATTCTGATTGGTGTTCTGATTCTTGCTCATGGCGCGTTGGCCTCCTTTCCCGCAGTGGTACAGCCCTAGTCTGTCCCGGCGGCGGGGAAAATATACCGGGGGAGGAATAAAATTGGACCGGCGGCGCAAACTGTGGATATTCTATCCAGAAAAGGAGCGAGATCATGGAGCTAATGAATAGTGTGACCAAGGAGAACCTGCTGCGGGCCTTCGCCGGGGAGAGCCAGGCCAGAAACCGCTACACCTTTGCCGCCGCTGCCGCCCGGAAACAGGGGCTGCCGGTGGTGGAGGCTCTCTTCCTCTACACCGCCGGACAGGAGAAGGAGCACGGGGAGATCTTCTACAACCACCTGAAGCAGGCGGGCTGTGAAAGCGTGACCATCACCGGGGCGGGGTACCCGGTGGATCTGACGGAGGACCCGGCGAAGCTGCTGGAGCTGGCGGCGAACCACGAGCTGGAGGAGTACGGGGACATCTATCCCGCCTTTGCGGAGAAGGCGGAGGAGGAGGGCTTTGCCGCTGTGGCCCGCCACTTCCGGCAGATCGCCGCCATTGAGCAGCTCCACGCCCAGCGCTTCCAGCGCTTTGCCAAGCTGCTGCGGGAGGGGAAGCTGTTCGTCAGCGATGTGGAGACGGGCTGGCTCTGCCTCAACTGCGGCCATGTCCTCCAGGGAAAGCAGGCCCCGGCCAAGTGCCCCGTCTGCCAGCATGAGCAGGGGTACTTTATCCGCCTGGAGCTGTCCCCCTACGAGCGGTAGGGGGCAGACGGCGCACGGCTTCTGCTGGTCCCCATGACCGCCGGTTAATTTTCTGTGGCCGGAGTTGACTACGGCTCAGTTGTCCCGCCGCGAGGGAGCTGGTATACTGAGGATACTACCGGTAGAAAACGCGATGACAAGGAGAGACACGGCATGAAGATCAACCAAGTGATCCGCCAGCGGCGGCGGACCAGGCCCGGGCCATGCTCATGAGCAAGTACCTGGCCCGGCGGGAGCTGGCCCGGGCGGAGGAGCTGCTGAACGCCCTGCCGGAGGCCCCGTTCTATGACAAGCGGCAGCTGCGGATCAACCTGCTTACTGCCCAGGAGCGGTATCCGGAGGCGGCGAAGGCCGCGGAGGAGAAGCTGCTGGCCACCGTCAACGACCTCCACGCCACCCTCATGTCCCTGGTGGAGCTGGCGCTGAAGGAGGGGCGGGAGGAGGACGCCGGCTACATCGCCGGGGTGGCGGAGCGGACGGCGGAGGCCCTGGACCAGTGGGACTATGTCAAATATGCCGCCCGGTTCCAGCTGTGTATGTCCACCCGGGATCTGGCGGGGGCCAAGGCGGTGCTGTCGCCTATGCTGCGCGCCCTGGACCGGGTGTGGGAGACGGAGAACTCCCCCCTGTACCGCCACATCCAGACCAAGGCGGCGGAGCGGGACTTCGGGGAGAAGCTGAAGCGGAGCCTGACGGCGGCTCTGCTGCGGGACCCGGAGGCCGCCTTCCTCACGGAGGACCCGGAGGTGATGGCACTGCTGCATACCATGAGCCCGATGAAATAGGAAAAGCGTCTGGTGTGGCCCATGCCACACCAGACGCTTTGATCTGTCGAAAAAGTGCTTGCCGCTTTTTTGAATACCGTTTACAGCCCCAGCATCTCGGTGGCCAGCCAGAAGTAGGCCACCAGGGAGAGGGCGTCCACCAGGGTGGTGATGAGGGGGCTGGCCATCACCGCCGGGTCGAAGCCCATGCGCTTGGCCAGAATAGGCAGGGCGGCGCCCACCAGCTTGGAGAGGATCACGGTGAGGGACAGGGTGGCGCTGACCACCATGGCCACCGGCAGGCCAACCTGGCTGACGAGGAGCAGCCGCAGGAAGTTCACCACCGACAGGGCCAGGGCGCACAGCACGCCCACCCACAGCTCCTTCCACAGCACCCGGTACCAGTCGGCAAACCGGATCTGGCCCAGGCTCAGGCCGCGGATGACGGTGACGGAGGACTGGCTGCCGCAATTTCCGCCGGTGTCCATGAGCATGGGGATAAAGGCGGTGAGGGCCACCTGGGCCGCCAGGGCGTCCTCAAAGTGGGCGATGATGCCGCCGGTAAAGGCGGCGGACAGCATCAACAGCAGCAGCCAGGGGATGCGGCTGGTGAAGACCTTCCACACGGGGGTCTCCAGGTAGGGCTGCTCCGAGGGGGTCATGGCGGCCATGACCTCCATGTCCTCGGTGGCCTCCTCCTGGAGGACGCCCATGGCGTCGTCGGCAGTGACCACGCCGGTCAGGTGGTTGTCCTCGTCCACCACCGGCAGCTCCAGCAGGTCGTACTGCTCCATGAGCTGGGCGGCCAGCTCCTGGTCGTCCCCGGGCTGGACGGTGACAAAGGGGCGGGTCATGATGTCCTCCACCTTGGCGCCGCCCCGGGTCAGCAGCAGATCCCGCAGGGACAGCAGGCCCAGCAGGGTGTAGTCCTCAGCCACAACGTAGCAGCTGTTCATGGAGGTCTGGGGCAGGCCCACCTGCCGCAGACGCTCGATGGCCTCGTTTACCCGGCTGTAGGGGGGCAGCATCACGGGGTCGGCCCACATGATGGCGGCCACGGTGCCCTCCTGGGGCATGAGGGACAGGTCATTCTTGTACAGTTCAGTGATCTTGGTCATGGGAATACCTCCTTGTTTTCACGGGAGCCGAAGCTCCGGCTTTGACAGGGAGGCCGGACAGACCGCGCCTAACCGGGACAGGCGCCTGCAGGATCAGCGTCCTGGCGGTTGTTCCGGTGGGATATGGGGATCGTGTCTGGCCTTCGACTGCCGGCGTCCATCTCGTTCACCTCGCTTGCGTTGAATTTACTCCGATACGAAAAAATCGCGCGCCCGGAAACAGCGGGCGCGCGATTCGATCTCTGCGTTGATCCGCCGTTCAAGCTTTAGCTCCGCAGGGCGGTGAAATCGCGTTAGGTCATGCCTTATGTACGACAAGACCTGTTCAAACCATCGGATGATGTCTCCATCACTTTGCGGCAGCGATCCATATCCCTGTGGTAGCCTTACCTACCGGACGTCTATTCGGATGTAAGCACAGTATAGTCACCCGCCGCCCGGTTGTCAACACAAAAGTGAAGGAAATTCCGGCTGTTTACAATTTTTTAAAAATTTACCCTTGACATTGGCTGTGCAGGCTGCTATAATAGCCCAGGAAAACAAAGAAGGCTGGTTGCATCCGCCTCACCCCCAGCGAAGCGAAGGGGTAAACATGGTAACTGTGCGCCCCGGTGTGGGGGCGTTGTGTGTTGCTGCGGATGCTTCGGCATCCGCTTTTGTTTTGTCAGCAATCATTTTCTCAATCTGTTAAGGAGGTGCTTCGGTTATTAGCAGTGTAATGCATCAACTGAATGAGGACATTCGTGACAAGGAACTTCGTCTGATCGGCAGCGGCGGCGAGCAGCTGGGGATCATGTCCGCGGAGGACGCGCTGAAGATCGCCGATGAGCAGGGGCTGGATCTGGTGAAGATCTCTCCCCAGGCCAATCCCCCCGTGTGCAAGCTGATGGACTACGGCAAGTACAAGTTCGAGCAGGGGAAGCGGGAGAAGGAAGCCCGCAAGAACCAGCATGTGGTGGAGATCAAGGAGATCCGCATGTCCCCGGGTATCGACGTCGGGGATTTCAATGTGAAGCTGAAAAACGCCCAGAAGTTCCTGACCGATGGCAACCGGGTGAAGGTCTCCGTCCGCTTCCGCGGCCGTGAGATGGCCCACACCGACATCGGCAAGAAGCTCCTGGATAAGTTTGCAGAGCAGTGCGCCGAAGTGTCCAGTGTCGATAAGGGCGCCAAGCTGGAGGGCCGGAACATGTCCATGTTCCTCTCTCCCAAGAAATAAAAAAGCAGTTTTACCCACAAGGAAACATACGGAAGGAGTATTCAATTATGCCTAAGCTGAAGAGCCACAGTGGTGCTAAGAAAAGATTCAACCTGACCAAGACCGGTAAGGTCAAGCGCGCCAAGGCCTATAAGAGCCACATCCTCACCAAGAAGGATACCAAGCGTACCCGTCGTCTCCGGGCCGGTGGCTATGCCGACGTGACCAACGCCGCCACCGTGCGCAAGATGATCCCCTACAAATAAGAAAAACGATACGCTTTAGAATAGGAGGCTTTTACAATGGCAAGAGTTAAGGGCGCAATGATGACCCGTAAGAGAAGAAATAAGATCCTGAAGATGGCCAAGGGCTACTGGGGCGCCAAGTCCAAGCACTTTAAGATGGCCAATCAGCAGGTGATGAAGTCCCTGACCTACGCTTATGTGGGTCGCCGCCTGAAGAAGCGGGACTTCCGTCAGCTGTGGATCACCCGTATCAGCGCCGCCTGCAAGCTGAACGGCATGAACTACTCCACCTTCATGCACGGTCTGAAGACCGCCGGCGTGGAGATCAACCGCAAGATGCTGGCTGAGCTGGCCGTCAACAACGAGGCCGCTTTCACCCAGCTGTGCGACATGGCCAAGAAGGCCAACGCCTAAGTTTTTCGCTTAGCAGCGCAGAAAAGTATCCCGGTACCGCAAGGTACCGGGATTTTAAACTGTCAAAAAAGTGCAAGCACTTTTTTGAGTAGGGTTTGCGCTGCATTCTGCGCCTTCGTCGGAGCAAAGTCCGCTTACCTCCGTTTCTGCCTGTCGGCAAAAACTGCGGACACTCCCTTGCTCCTCCTCTCCCCACGCAAACCGCTTCGCTGGGTTTGTGTGGGGACCCCACAGCCGCCTTTGGCGGCCAATTCGACGCTCACTCCGCGAGAAGTATTTTCTGCCAGGTACACGCCCCGGCAGAAAATGATTTTACCTTATTCGCCGCCTGTGGGCGGCGAACTCTGCGAGGCTTTTTACACAACTGCGTATCCCGGTACCGCAAGGTACCGGGATTTTTTGCGCTGTGGGAAGCATGTTTATTTGTTCTTCAATAGCTCCACCAGGCTGCAAACAACGGCGGCCTCGTTGCTGTTGAGCTGGGAAATATCCAGAAAGCGCTTGTCCTCCCGGCACAGGAGATAGTCCACGGTGACGCCAAAAATATCGGCGATCCGGATCATCACCTCGTAGGAGGGAAGGCGGATATCCGTCTCGTAGGAGGATACCATGGAGGCCGTCACGCCGATCTTCTTCGCCACCTGCGCCTGTGTCCAGTGCTTATCCTTGCGAAGCTGCTTGAGCCGCTGCGAGAAATCAACCATCTGCTGTAACCCCCTTATGCTAATAGTGTACACAGGAGATGCTTTCTTATAGAAATGCTTTCTATGTGCATTAGTTGATTTTTCGCTTTTTATGGTATACTGAACTCTATGGAGAAAAAAGAACTTGTAAGATATGAATAACTTGTAGTGGTTGCAAGTGAAATTATTGGAGGTGCAGTACGCGCAAAAACACAAGAATTATCATTAGCAAACCCAACCGAGTCAGAGGGGGGCAAGCGAACGGGCTTCGCCCACCGTTGACAGCCCCGACTGCCCATGCTGGTGGGTAATCAAAGGGCGTCCCCATAGTGATACAAGTTGTCCTTGACCGTTGATTTTAGGTTGACGATATGATAAAATTTTTTTAGCAAATAAGAATTTGTGAGGTGCTTGAAAAATGTTCGCACATTTAGAAGTGAGTACGCAATATTTGTTACAAGAGATTTTTTTGTTTGCATTACAGCTATCTCTTTTTATCATGATTCCACTTCTATGGTACATTATTAGTCACAAAAAAGTACACAATTTTTTTGCGTATATCGGAATAAAAAAAGCCCCCGCTAAATCTTTTATCTCGGCTTTTGCAATTACAGGAATAGCATATATTTTTACAATGGCTTATTTTATCTACTTGAAAATATCTGGGGGTATGGAAATTAGTCCACTGCAAAAAGCCTATGAAATATCAAACACAGTCACATTTTGTTGTATCGCTCTTGTGTATGCGTTAAATGCAGGAGTATGTGAAGAAATTCTCTTTCGTGGATTTATTGGGAAACGGTTAATTCAGACTCTTGGGTTTAAGTGGGGAAACCTAATCCAAGCAATTATCTTTGTCTTTCCTCATCTCATTACATTTGGAATAGCACCAACATTTGAAGTAATTGTTGGCGTAATAAATGCTGGTGTTATGGGATGGGCATTTGGCTATATCATGCATAAAAATCAAAGGCTAGTATTTTGCCGTCTATTGTAGTACACACATTGGTAGACCTTATAGCTGTTCCGATAAGTTTGTTTGTTCTATAACTATCGATTTACTACACTGAACCACCATAAAACGGAATAGCTTGCCGCCCCCGTAGCGGCACACAAAGCAGTAAATCCGAAAAAGATTTGCTGCTTTTTTACGCCCATTTTGGCAAATTTTCAAATATTCCGTAATACCGGAAAAGGTTGTCGTTTTTTCAGATAGCGGGTAAAACACAGCTTCCGAAACGCCTTATTGTCGGGAAAAACCGAGCCGTCGGAAAAGTTCTTGCCGGAAAGTCCGTCATTTTTGCGGTGTTGTACACCTATACCTGTACTAGCGGCCTGGTCATCTCCCTCGCCCCCCCTGACCATCCAGGCGGAGGAGCAGACCATCCGCGCGGGCGAGGATTTGTCGGAGTTCACCTACCCCCCCAGCGCCGATTGCACCCGGGGTCAGATCGTGACCTTCCTCTATCGGGATATGGCGAAATAAAAATTCTGTACCAATAGCATTGAGGGCCTGCGGCGATTGCCGCAGGCCCTCAGATTATCAAAAATTATGATTATTAACGATTACTGGACATCGTCGCCGCTCCAGGGGATCTTTGCGCCCACGCAGCGGTTGATGGGGATGCCCTCGGCGTAGAATTTGGCCTCGTAGTCGGTCATGACGCCGTTGGGGCCGTCGCCGTGGAGGTCGTTGGTCACCTGGCTGAGCTGGTAGCCCGCCTCCGGGAACTCCAGAACGGAGAAGTCGAAGAGGGGGCGGTTGTCGGTCTTGAAGTGAATCTCGCCGCCCATTTTCAGTGCCCTGCGGTAGGTCGCCAGGAAGCCACGGTGGGTCAGACGGCGCTTGGCCTGCCCCTTGGGGGGCCAGGGGTCGCAGAAGTTGATGTAGATGAGATCCACCTCGTCCTGGGCGAAGTAGTCGGGGACCAGGGCGGCGTCGCCCACCACGAAGAAGACGTTCTTCAGCTCCAGAGCCATGGCCCGCTCCATGGCGATGACCATGGCGTCGGGGACCTTCTCAATGGCGATGAAGAGGATGTCCGGGTTCTGCTGGGCGGTCTCCACGGTGAAGCGGCCCTTGCCGCAGCCCAGCTCCAGCCGCAGCTCCCTGGCCGACGGCATGAGCGTCTCCTGCCACTTGCCCCGCAGGGCAAAGCCGTCCTTGACCTGGACGGCAGCGCATTTCTCCATTCGGGGGAGAAGGTTTTTCTTTTTTCGCATCCGCATGGGGATACCTCCTTGTTTCTTGCCGCCTCCGGCGGCGGGGGATTTTTTGGTTTTAAACATTCTGCTTGTCGGAAGACTTCAGGGGCTTCCAGCAGGGATGATTCGCCTATCGCCGGGTGGGTGGGGACGAGAGATGCTTCTCATCGGCAGCCCCGGGGGTTCCGCCCCCGGACCCCGGGTTACTTTCCCCATGCCGGGAAAGTAACCAAAGGGGCACTTAGGAGGGGGACACTTTCGATTGTGTCCAATCTTGAAAGGCCACATTGATCCCCGTAAGGAGCACGGTTTTCTCGCGGCATAGC
>CAUWCX010000016.1:0-44222 GCA_963557105.1 uncultured Oscillospiraceae bacterium | reverse complement strand
AACGACATCTTCAAGGGGGCTCCGCCCCCTCGCCAGAGGGGCTACCCCCCGTGCAGACTTGGAAGTGCGCTGCATCTCAAGGAGATCGCTCCGCGCCGCTACGGCGCGGGGTTTCTCGGGGGCTACCGCCCCCCATTCCCCCTGAGATTTCCGAGGGGGCCTCTTACCTCTACAAAAAGCCACTCGCCCCGTGGGCGAGAATCAAATTGTGTTTGATGAGAACAGACTCCCGTGTGATCACTGAAATGACGGTGCCGCACCATTACCCCACTTCCTGTCGTGCAACCCGCCCCCAGGGCAGCTCGGGGGGTAGCCCCTCTGGCGAGGGGGCCTTTGGCCCCCTTGAAGAGTCGTTTCAAGGGGATAGGGTCCTTAGGGAAAGGGGGAAACCGAAATCCCTCTTTCCCTAAGTGCCCCTTTGGTTACTTTCCCGGCATGGGGAAAGTAACCCGGGGTCCGGGGGCGGAACCCCCGGGGCTGCCAACAAGAAAAATTTTTCGTCCTCACCCGCCCGCGAAGGGCAAATTCCCCAATCAAAAAAGCAAAAACCACCGAAAAGAGAAACAACCAATGAGAGAATTCACCGCCGGACAATACGATATCGCCGTCATCGGTGCCGGCCACGCCGGCATCGAGGCCGCCCTGGCCGCCGCCCGTCTGGGGATGCGGACCATCTGCTTCACCATCAACCTGGACGCCGTAGGCAACATGCCCTGCAACCCCGCCATTGGCGGCACCGGCAAGGGCCACCTGGTCCGGGAGCTGGACGCCCTGGGGGGCGAGATGGCCCGGGCCGCGGACAGGGCCTGCATCCAGTACCGCCTGCTGAACCGGGGCAAGGGCCCCGCCGTCCACAGTCTCCGGGCCCAGGCTGACCGGCGGCTCTACCAGCAGGTCATGAAGCACACCCTGGAGCGGCAGGAAAATCTCACCCTCCGCCAGGGGGAGGTGACGGAGATCCGCTTGACCCACGGCCGGGTGAGCCATGTGGTGCTGGACACCGGGGCGGTGTTCCCGGTGCAGGCCGCCATCGTCTGCTCCGGCACCTACTTAAATGGCCGCACCATTGTGGGCCAGTGCGTCCGGGACGGCGGCCCCGACGGCATGTTTGCCGCTACAGCGCTGACGGACTGCCTGGTGAACATGGGCTTGTCCCTCCGCCGGTTCAAGACCGGCACGCCCCCCCGGGTCAACGCCCGGACTGTGGACTTCTCCAAAATGGAGCTGCAGGAGGGGGATGCGGAAACCATGCCCTTCTCCTTCTCCACAGGGGAGAAGCCCGTAAACCGGGCGGTGTGCTACCTCACCTACACCAACGAGGAGACCCACCGCATCATCCGGGAGAATCTGGACCGCTCCCCCATGCACTCCGGGGTCATCGAGGGGGTCGGCCCCCGGTACTGCCCCTCCATTGAGACCAAGATCACCCGCTTTGCTGACAAACCCCGCCACCAGCTCTTCATTGAGCCCATGGGGCTGGACACGGAGGAGCTGTACATCCAGGGGCTGTCCTCCGCCCTGCCGGAGGAGGTGCAGGTGGAGATGCTCCACACCATCCCCGGCCTGGAGCAGGCGGAGATCATGCGCCCCGCCTACGCCATTGAGTACGACTGCATCGACCCCCTGGAGCTGCTGCCCACCCTGGAGACAAAAACGGTCCCCGGGCTCTATGGCGCGGGCCAGTTCTGCGGCTCCTCCGGCTACGAGGAGGCGGCGGTCCAGGGCTTTATGGCCGGGGTCAATGCCGCCCGGAAGCTCCAGGGGAAGGAGCCGGTGGTCCTGTCCCGGGGACAGGCCTACATCGGCGCACTGATCGACGACCTGGTGACCAAGGGCACCGACGAACCCTACCGCATGATGACCAGCCGCAGCGAGTACCGTCTGCTGCTGCGGCAGGACAACGCCGACCAGCGTCTCACCGCCATCGGCCACGAGATCGGTCTGGTGTCCGCCCAGCGGCTGCAGGCGGTGGAGGAAAAGTACGAGGCCGTCCGCCGGGAGATCCGGCGGCTCACCGCCCACGGCGTGGCCCCTACCCCGGCGCTGAACGACTTCCTCACCGGTCTTGGCACCACCCCCGTCAGCGACGGCGCCCCCCTCATTGCCCTGCTGCGCCGGCCCCAGGTCCACTACGCCGACCTGCGGCAGTTCGACCCGGATATGCCGGATCTGCCCCCGGAGGTGGCGGAGCAGGTGGAGATCACCGTGAAGTACGAGGGCTACATCCAGCGGCAGATGCAGGATGTGCAGGAGCTGCGGCGCATGGAGGGCCGCAGCCTGCCGCCGGAGCTGGACTACCAGGCCATCCAGGGGCTGCGCCTGGAGGCCCGGGAAAAACTCAGCGCCGTCCGGCCCCTGAACCTGGGCCAGGCCGCCCGGATCTCCGGGGTCAGCCCCGCTGATGTGGCTGCCCTGATGATTCACCTGGAGCGAAGATAACCCCTTCCACCCCGCCGCCGAAGGCGGCAAAACAGAGAAAAGGAGATCAACCAATGCGTAAGCTTCTCGCCATTATCGTCTGTAAACTCCTGCGCGTGATCGGCAAGCTGGTGGGCAAGGGCAGCTCCCTGCCCGGCAAGTATGCCCTGAAGCTCTGCCCCGACATTCTGCGGCGGGTTTCCCTGCCCCCCTACATCATCGCCGTCACCGGCTCCAACGGCAAGACCTCCACTGTGGAGATGATCGCCGCCATCCTCCGGGCCGCCGGGAAAAATGTGGTGTACAACGCCGAGGGCTCCAACCAGATCGAGGGGGTCACCACCCTGATCCTGGCCAACAGCACCCTCTCCGGCAAAATGCGGGGGGATGTGCTGCTGCTGGAGAGCGACGAGCGCTATGCCCGCCACTCCTTCCAGTGGTTCCACCCCACCCACTTCGTCATCACCAACCTCTACCGGGATCAGCTCACCCGCAACGGCCACCCGGAGTGGGTCTATGACGCCATCCTCCCCGCCATCCACCCGGACACCACCCTGGTGCTCAATGCCGACGATCCCCTGGTGTCCTGCTTCGCCCAGGGCCACGCCCCGGAGAAGGTGAAGTGGTTCGGCCTGGAACGCTGCGCCACGGACACAGACGCCCCCGTGGGCGTCTACGACGACGGCGCCCGCTGCCCCGTGTGCCGGGGCCGGATGGTCTACGACTACTACCACTACCACCACATCGGCGCCTACCGCTGTGAGAGCTGCGGCCACCACCGCCATGCGCCGGACTTCGCCGTGACGGCGCTGGATCTGGAGAAGGGCACCCTGACCATTGACGGGAACACCCAGCTCCACCTGGCCTTCCGCAGTATTTATAATGTGTACAACATCCTGGCGGCCTGGTCCGTCTGCACCCTGGCGGGGGTGGACAAGTCCACCATGGCCGGGGTCATCGACAACTACCTGCTGAAAAACGGGCGGATGGTGTCCTTCACCCTGGGGGGCCACCACGGCACCCTGCTCACCAGCAAGCACGAGAACTCCGTGGCCTACGACACCAATCTGGGCTACATCCGATCCCAGAAGCAGCCCTGCACCGTCCTCATCATCGTGGACGCCATCAGCCGGAAGTACTTCACCGGGGAGACCAGCTGGCTGTGGGACATCGACTTTGGCCAGCTGAACTGCCAGAGTGTGCAGCAGGTGGTCCTGTGCGGCAAGTATGTCCACGACCTGGCCCTGCGCTTCGCCTACACCGACCTGCCGGAGGAGAAGGTGGTCTGCTATGACACCGTGGCCCAGGCCGCCGAGGCCCTGAAGGCCAACGGCAGCGAGGAGCTGTATGTGGTCACCTGCTTCTCCGACCGGGATAAGCTGCTGGACCTGGTCCAGCGGGAGCAGTAAAGGAGGAACCCACATGGAACTGACCATTATCCATCTCTACCCCGACGCCATGAACCTCTACGGGGAGTACGCCAATGTGGCGGTGCTGCGCCGCCACCTGGAGGCCATGGGGGTCTCCGTCACCGTCCGAAACATCACCTGCGAGGATGTCCCTGACTTCTCCGGCGGGGACTTCATCTACATGGGCGCCGGTACGGAGCGCAGCCAGAAGGCGGTCCTCCCGTGCCTCACCCACCACGCCGGCGCTCTCCGCGCCGCCATCGATGGCGGGGCCGTGGTCCTCTTCACCGGCAACGCCATGGAGACCCTGGGGGCCTCCGTCACCGACGCCAAGGGCCAGGTCTGGCCCGCCCTGGGTCTGGCGGACTTCACCACCGTGGAGGCGGACCGCCGGGTCCCCGGGGACGTGGTGGCCACCCCCGCCCTGTGGGACAGCCCCACCGTGGGCTTCATGAACAAGTGCTCCACCACCAGCGGCGTCACCTCCCCCCTCTTCACCGCCCTGCCCCTGGGCTTCGGCAACGACGCCGACCACGGGGCTGAGGGCTATGCATCGGGCAATGTCCTGGCCACCCACCTTACCGGCCCGGTGCTGGTGAAGAACCCGGACTTCACGGATCTGCTGATCCGCCGTCTCTTCGCCGCCAAGGGCTGGGGCTGCCCCGCCCAGCTGCCGGTCCTCCCCCACGAGCGGGAGGCCTACGCCGTGACCCTGCGGGAGTTGCAGGCCCGGGTGTGATCCTCCGCAAAAGCACAACAGAGCACCCCGGCGTGACCTTTGAGGTCATGCCGGGGTGCTCTGCATTTCTGCCTAGGGAAGGCCCAGGCCGTTTAAATTTCTCCGGTATAATAGCGACGGATAAATTCCTCCAGACTTCCAGCAACCTTTTTCCAGCACATCTCTCCCAGGTACTCATGTTCCCAGATATAGACGGCGGTTCCAGAGGGGACGCCGTCCTCCTCCACCCGGTAGCCGTAGTAGTCACCGCAGCCATTGGTGGCAAAGAAGATAAAGCGATCCACCTGGTCTATATACTGCGCTCTGCTGTAGTCCTCCTCAAACAGCGGGAGCCAGATGGCCCGGTTGCGCTCCACGTTTTCAACCATCTCTTCCGCCGAGAGAAGGCACCATCTGTCCCCGTTCAGCTCACGCAGCAATTCCCGCAGTTCTTGGGGAAAGGGGTAGCCTACGACTTTTTCTGCACGGTCGATCGCACTGTCGGCGCAGGGGGGCTGTATATTTACCCATTTATTTCCCTGGGACAGCCTTGCAATCAGTTCTTTATACATGTTCCCTCCTCAGCCGCTCCACCAGGCTGCGGGCACTCTCCTCCCACAGCACCAGCAGCGTTCCCCGGCAGACGGACACCCGGGCGGGCCGTCCGGTGAAGCTGTTGCTCACCCCCAGGGGGAACCCCGCCGTGAGGACCCGGTCATGGAGGGGGTAGTACAGCCCCTCCAGGTCCACCCCGCCGGCGGGGGAACCCGCGCAGAACACGGAGATCGTCCCCGCCATCTCCGGGCCGAAGTCCAGACTGCCGTTCTTGATGGCGGCGGCAATGAAGCCCTCCCCCACCAGATAGCCCCTGGCCCCGTGGTCCGCCAGGAAGGAGAGGGTCTGCAGATTGGCCACGGTGTGGTCCAGCCGTCCGCCCACGCCGCCGTAGAGGACGAAGGTGCGGCACCCCCGCTCCAGCCCGGTCTTCACCGCCAGCATGGTATCCGTGTCGTCCTTCTCCACCGGATGGCGGATGATGTTGTCCCCCGCCGGGACCAGGCCCAGGGAGTCGAAGTCCCCCACAACGAGGTCCGGGACCAGCCCCTGCTCCTCCAGGTGGACAAGCCCCCGGTCAGCGGCGATCACCAGCCGGGGCCCAGGCCCCAGGACCAGCTCCCCCGGCGGGCAGGCGCCCACAATATAGCACACCGGCGCCACAGCGCCCCCTCCTCTCTCCTCTGTCTGCCCCCGCGGGATCACTTCAGATCCATCCGCAGGGCCAGGATACACTGCTGGATCTGTGCAATGACCTCCCGGTAGGCGTCATCGTCCCGCCCCGTGGGGTCCTCCAGCTGCCAGTTGTCGTCCAGCTCCCGGCCCACATAGGGGCAGCCCACATCGCAGCCCATAGAGATGGCAATATCCGGCTCCGGGATCTGATCCACGGTCTTGGGGAACTGTCGGGCCTCCATATCGATACCATAGAGCTCCCGCATCAGCCGCACGGCGGTGGGGTCGATGCGGGGCTTGGTGGCCGTTCCCGCGGAATAGCTCTCGAATACATCCTCCGCCAGATGGTGGCCCAAAGCCTCAGCGATCTGGCTGCGGCAGGAATTGTGTACGCAGAGAAACGCAACTTTTTTCTTGTTCATCTTCTCCTCCTCGCGCCGTTCCGGCGCTGCTTTCCGGGGTCCGGCCCCGTCTCTGATGAAATTCAGTATAGCCGTCTTTGCCGCCGCTGTCAAAGAAAACCGCCCCCAGGCGGCAGAAAATTCCCGGTCAGCAGTTGACTTCGCCGGTGTATTGCGTTAAACTAACCATATTTCCGGCCCGCCTGCGGCCGGAATGTGTGAGAGAAAGAAGGAGAGAGATCTGATGAAACGCGAAAACTTCCGCTCCAGACTGGGCTTCCTGCTGGTGAGCGCCGGGTGCGCCATTGGTATTGGAAATGTCTGGAAATTTCCCTACGTCACCGGCCAAAACGGCGGCGGCGTGTTCGTCCTGTTCTACCTGCTGTTCCTGATCATTATGGGCGTACCTGTGCTGACCATGGAGCTGGCGGTGGGCCGCGCCAGCCGCAAGAGCGCCGTACTGGGCTACAAGGCCCTGGAAAAGCCTGGCAGCAAGTGGCATATCCACGGCTGGTTCTGCATTATCGGCTGCTGTCTGCTGATGATGTACTACACCACGGTGGCCGGCTGGATGCTGGGCTACTTCTTTAAGTTCGCCGGCGGGAAATTCGCCGGACTGCAGGGTGAGGCCATTGACGGCGTATTCGGCGCCATGCTGGCCAGCCCCGGCGAGATGACCCTGTGGATGGTGTTGATCGTCCTGACCGGCTTCCTGGTGGTGAGCTTCGGCCTGCAGCGGGGCCTGGAGCGCATCACCACGGTGATGATGTCCGGCCTTCTGCTGCTGATCGTGGTGCTGGCCGTCCGCAGCCTGACCCTCAGCGGCGGCATGGAGGGCGTCCGCTTCTACCTGCTGCCGGATCTGCAGCGGGCCCGGGAGGTTGGCCTCGGCAATGTCATCACCGCCGCCATGAACCAGTCCTTCTTCACCCTGAGCCTAGGTATTGCCGCCATGGAGATCTTCGGCAGCTACATGTCCAAGGAGCACACCCTCACCGGCGAGGCGGTCCGCATCTGCGGTCTGGACACCTTTGTGGCCCTCATGTCCGGCCTCATCATCTTCCCCGCCTGCTTCTCCTTTGATGTGGCCCCCAACCAGGGCCCCCCGCTGATCTTTGTGACCCTGCCCAAGATTTTTGCCGACATGGCCGGCGGCCGCCTGTGGGGCAGCCTGTTCTTCCTGTTCATGACCTTCGCCAGCTTCACCACGGTCATCGCCGTGTTTGAAAACCTGCTGGCCTGCTGCATGGACAACTTCGGCTGGTCCCGGAAGAAGGCCACCATCATCAACGGCATTTTCATCCTCCTGGCCAGCCTCCCCTGCGTGCTGGGCTACAACCTGTGGAGCGATTTCCACCCCATCCTGGGCAAGGATGTGCTGGACAGCGAGGACTTCCTGGTGTCCAACCTGCTGCTGCCCCTGGGCTCCCTGGTGTACCTGCTGTTCTGTGTCACCAAGTGGGGCTGGGGATTCGACAACTACCTGGAGGAGACCAATACAGGCTCCGGGTTGAAGATGCCCCGCTGGCTGAAGCCCTACTTCCAGTTCGTTCTGCCCGTCCTGATCCTGGTGATCCTCATCACCGGACTCATCCCCAAGGGCTAAAAAGCATAAACAAGCGCCCCGGGAGCAAAAGCTCCCGGGGCGCTCATCTTGTCAAAAAGCCTCGCAGAGTTCGCCGCCCGAAGGCGGCGAATAGGGTAAAATCATTTTCTGCCGCGACATGTGCGTGGCAGAAAATACTTCTCGCGGAGCGAGCGTCGAATTGGCCGCCTTTGGCGGACAACCGAGGCGCAGAGCGCAGCGCGACCCCTACTCAAAAAAGTGCTCGCACTTTTTTGACAAAACTCCCGGGGCGCTGCATATACAGCGTTATAGCTGCACCTCTCCCGCCAGGATGCGCTTATAGTCCTCCAGGTTTTTGGCCAGAAGGGCGGGCGTATCCAGGTGGTAGGGACACTTGGCGGCGCACTGGCCGCAGTGGATGCAGGACTCGATCCGCATCATCTTCTCCTGGTACTCCGGCGTGAGATAGGGCGCGCTGGGGCTGCGGCGGATCAGCTGGCTCATGCGGGCGCAGTTGAGGATCTCGATGCCCTGGGGACAGGGCATACAGTAGCCGCAGGAGCGGCAGAAATCCCCCACCAGCTCCCCCCGGTCCTTGGCGATCACCGCCGCCAGCTCGTCGGTCATCTCCGGCGGGTTCTCCACATAGGAGAGGAACTCATCCAGCTCGCTCTCCCGCTGGATGCCCCAGATGGGCAGCACGTTGTCGTACTGGGCCAGGAAGGCGTAGGCCGCAGCGCTGTTGGTGATGAGGCCGCCGGAGAGGCCCTTCATGGCGATAAAGCCCATGTCCTTCTCCCGGCACTTCTTCACCAGGGCCACATCCTCGTCATTGGCCAGGTAGCAGAAGGGGAACTGCAGCGTCTCGTACAGCCCGCTGTCCACTGCTTCGTTGGCCACGGCGGGGCGGTGGTTGGTGATGCCGATGTGGTGGACCTTCCCCTGCGCCTTGGCCTCCAGCATGGCCTCGTACAGGCCCGTGCCGTCCCCTGGCCGGGGGCAGAAGGCCGGGTTGTGGAACTGGTAGAGATCCAGGTAGTCCGTGCGGAGATTCCGCAGGGTGATCTCCAGGTGCTCCCGGAGGGTGTCGCCGTCCTGGGCGTGGGTCTTACTGGCAATATAGACCTTCTCCCGCATTCCGTCGAAGGCCTCGCCCACCTTCACCTCGCTGTCCGTGTAGGACCGGGCGGTGTCAAAGAAGGTCATGCCGCCGGCGTAGGCCCGGCGCAGCAGAGCCACCGCATCGGCCTGGCTGATGCGCTGCACCGGCAGTGCCCCGAAGGCATTTTTTCCGGTGACGATACCGGTTTTCCCCAGAGTCACAGTGATCATTGTGGAAACTCCTCTCTGTTTTTTCTCATTGTCCCACGGCGGAGCCGTTTTTGCAAGATGCAATTGGGGTATACTGCAAAAAATCCCCACACCAGAGGTGTGGGGGATCAACTTGCAGCTGGGATCACAGCATAAAGGTCAGCCGCCGACGGAGGTTCTGGATCTCCACCCGCGCCTCGCCGGGGCCGTACTCCCCGTCCAGGGCCCAGGGGAAGCTCTCCGGCGTCTCCACGGTGATATCCGTGGCATGGCGGAAGATGAACCCGCCGCCGGTGTAATCCTGGAGCACCAGCCCCCGCAGCAGGGCCTGGAGATCCTGGGCCGAGCGGGGATTGGGCACCAGCAGCAGCTCGAACCGGCCGTCGTCCAGCACCACCTTGTCCTCCTGCAGCTTCACCAGTCCCCCCACAGAGGTGGCGTTGGTGATGGCCCCGAAGAGGAAACTCCCCTCCAGCACCTCCCCGTCGGCAGTGATGGTGGCCCGGTAGGGGCGCAGGGTGGAGATGTCCTTTACCCCCTCCAGGATGTAGGCCAGGTGGCCCAGATCGTTTTTCACCGACTGGGGCGCACTGTAGGAGGCCCGGGTAAAGGCCCCGAAGGAGGCCACATACACGAAGGGGCGGCCGTTGAAACTGCCCACATCCAACTGGCGGCCGGCGCTGCTGGTAATGGTCCGGGCGGCGGCCAGGGGGTCGGCAGGCAGCCGGAGACTGGCGGCAAAATCGTTGGTGCTGCCGCCGGGGATATAGCCCAGAGGCGGCGGATCCGGGAGCGCCATCAGCCCCGCCACCACCTCGTTGAGGGTGCCGTCGCCGCCGAAGCAGGCTACCAGGTCAAAGTTTCCCCCCTCCTCCCGGGCAAAGCGGGTGGCGTCCCCCCGGGCCCCGGTCTGGCGCACGGCCACCAGGTAGCCCGCCTGGCTGAAGTGCACCACCACATCGAACAGTGGGGCGGAGGAGCGGGTACGTCCCGCCCGCGGATTTACAATAAACAGCAGTGTTTTTGCCATGGGATAACCTCTTCTACGCATGAAAATTGACTAATGCTTCTTCTGCCGTAGTATAACATAGCAGGAACGGTATTGCAATCAGAGAAAAAGTTGGGTATGATAGAAAAAACAGCTATCCCGCCGAGGAGGTCGCTCGATGAAAAAGAAGAATAACTACTTTGCCTGGGGACTCACCGCCGTGGTGGTGGTCTGTACGATCCTGCTGTTCTATGATATCGTCTTCCGCAGCAGCAAGGTCCTGGACTACCTCAACAAGTTAACCACTATCCTGGCCCCCGTGCTCTACGGCTTCGCCATGGCCTATCTGCTGACCCCCGTGGTCAACTGGTTTGAGCGGACCGTGCGGAAATTCTTCGGGGATAAGACCCGGGGCACCTGGCTGCGGGCCGGGGCCATCCTCTTCAGCTGGCTGCTGGTGGGCGCACTGCTGTACGCCCTGATGAGCGTCCTCCTGCCGGAGCTGTACAAGAGCCTGGTCCAGCTGGCCGGAAATGCCAAGGGATATTACGACACTGTGGCCGCGTGGGTCCAGCATCTGCTGGAAAACAACCCCGAATTCGCCAAACGGGCGGAGGCACTCTTCAACGAATACTATCAGGACGCCCTGCTGTGGCTCAACGGAAAGGTCGTGCCCCAGATCCAGGTGGCCCTGGGCGCCATCACCGGTGGCGTATGGGGGCTGGTGGTCTTCCTGAAAAATCTGCTCATCGGCGTCATCGTCTCCGTGTATCTGCTGGCCACCAAGGAGACCTTTGCCTCCCTGGGCTGCAAGCTCAGCTATGCCTTTTTGAACCGCGACCATGCGGCCCTGCTCATCCGCGGGTTTCGCACCACCAACCGCATCTTCAGCGGCTTTGTCCGGGGCAAGCTCCTGGACTCCCTCATCATCGGCATCCTGTGCTTCTTCTTCTCCACCCTCTTCGCCTTCCCCTACGCCCCGCTGGTCAGCGTGGTGGTGGGCGTCACCAATGTGATCCCCTTCTTCGGTCCCTTCCTGGGGGCCATCCCCAGCGCCTTCCTCATCCTGCTGGACAGCCCCATCAAGTGCCTGTATTTCATTATCTTCATCCTGGCCCTCCAGCAGTTTGACGGCAACATCCTCGGCCCCAAGATTCTGGGCGACAGCACCGGCCTGTCCAGCTTCTGGGTCATTGTGGCCATCCTGGTGGGCGGCGGGCTCTTCGGCGTCCTGGGCATGTTCCTGGGCGTTCCCATCTTTGCCTGCATCTACGCCGGCGTCCGCAGCTATGCTGCCTATCGGCTGCGGAAGAAGGGTCTCCCCACGGAGACCAGCTACTACACCACCAGCAACTGCCCCGTTCCCTCCCCAGAGCAGTCCGCCCCGCCAGCGCCGGAGGAGAATGGCGAAAATACCTGATCCTGGAAAAAATACCCGCTTGGCAAATCTGTGCCAAGCGGGTATACTTTTGTCATTCCCATGAAAATTTTGTCAATGGAGCGTCTGCCATGAGAGAATTTCTCCGCCGCCACCGGGCGGTCCACCTCTGGGCCCTGGGGGTCCTGGCCCTATTTTGTACATACGGGTGCGCCACCAGCTCTCCCGCCGCCGCCAACGCCGTCTCCGCCGTCACCCAGCGCATCAAGGACGGCTGGGCGCGGTTCTGGTACCTCCTGCCCTTCTCCGCCGCGGAGTGGTTCTATGTGGCCTTCATTCTGGGCTGTCTGGCCTGGCTGATCGTCCTGTTCCGCCGCCTGCGGACCCGCCCCCACCGGGGACACACGGCCTACGGCGGCCTCTTGGGCCTGGCCTGCCTGTGCCTCACCGTCTACGGGAGCTTCTGCCTGCTGTGGGGCGTCAACTACTACGCCGACGGCTTTCAGGAGCAGAGCGGCGTCTACGCCCAGCCAGTAGAAACAGCGGAGCTGGAGCGGGTAACGGCAGACTTTTCCGCGCGACTCCAAACGCTGGCTTCTCAGGTGCCCCGGGACGAAAACGGTGTCTTTGCCGTTCCCCGGGCGGATATTTTTGCCGCCAGCCCCGAAATCTACAGCAATTTGTCTGCGGAATTTCCCTTCCTGGCCCGGCGGGACCGGGTGCCCAAGCAGATGGTCTTCTCCCGGCTCTTCTCCGCCATGGGCTTTACCGGGTTCTACTTTCCCTTCACCGGGGAGTCCAATTTGAATGTGGATTCCCCCACCTGCCTCCTGCCCGCCACTATTGCCCATGAGCTGGCCCACCAGCGGGGCATCGCCTCGGAGCAGGAGTGCAACTTCCTGGCGGTCGCCGCCTGTTTGGCCTGCGATGATCCGGTATATCAATACTCCGGCTGCCTCATGGGGTATATCCACCTGGGCAACGCCCTGTACGGGGCGGACTATGACCGCTGGCTGGCCATCCGGGAGAGCCTGCCGGAGACCGTCCTGGCGGATCTCCGCTACCACAGCGCCTACTGGGACCAGTTCGAGGGGCTCACCGCCGAGGTCAGCGAGAAGATCTACGACACCGCCCTGAAATCCTACGGCCAGGCCGACGGCATCCAGAGCTACGGCACGGTGGTGGATCTGCTGGTGGCGTATTACTGATGAGAAGGTAGGTCGCGGTTTAGCTCTCCCCAGATATCCACAAAAAATCACCACACCCTTAGGCGTGGTGATTTTTCTGTCTTGCTCGTACACTATAGATGTCAGCCGAAGCCCCACACGGCAGGGTGGCGCTTTTGCGCCGCACAAGCGTTTTGGCCTTCGGCCAAAACCTTAGCGCAGGCGGAATTCACTTCCGCCGAGCATGTGCAGTCTCCGAAGGGTGGAGGAGGCCTATGAACCCAAAAAGAAAGACACGCTTCAGCGTGTCTTTCTTTTTGGAGGTGACACCCGGATTTGAACCGGGGAATGAGGGTTTTGCAGACCCTTGCCTTACCACTTGGCTATGTCACCATATAGAATACAGGAGCAAGGTCTTGCTCCTGTACCCTTTTGTGGAGCGGGCGACGGGGCTCGAACCCGCTACCTCCACCTTGGCAAGGTGGCGCTCTACCAGATGAGCTACGCCCGCAAATGGTGCCTCCGGTCGGAATCGAACCAACGACACGTGGATTTTCAGTCCACTGCTCTACCAACTGAGCTACAGAGGCATTTTGGATACCCGCGGTATCCAGGGGAAAAGTGGCGACCCAGAACGGGCTCGAACCGTCGACCTCCAGCGTGACAGGCTGGCGTTCTAACCAACTGAACTACTGGGCCATGCTTAACGATCTGCAATGAAGTGGTGGGAACAACTGGACTCGAACCAGTGACCCCCTGCTTGTAAGGCAGGTGCTCTAACCAGCTGAGCTATGCTCCCGAACAGCTCCAGCGCCGAACGCAAGAGTTATTATACTAGAGCACCCGCCAAATGTCAAGCAAATTTTTAAAAAAATCAAAAGAATTTTGAGCGCAGGCGGAGAGTTCTCCGTCCGCGCTCTTTTGGGCAAATCAGACAACTTTTTCAAAGTAATAGAAGGTATCATCCTGCCCCGCCGGACGCATACAGGCGGAGAGCATCTTCCGGCTGGCCTCGTTTTCGTGGTAGCACTTTCCCCGCAGGCGGTACAAGCCCAGACCGTACAGGCTCCACTCCGCCGCCCGGCGGAACGCCTCGGCCCCGTAGCCCTGTCCCGCAAATTCCGGCAGGATGCGGCAGCCCAGCTCCGCCCCGCCCCGGCAGTCGAACCGGTACAGCACGACCTCACCAATGAACTTCCCCTCCAGACGGACGGCAAAATTCACCGCCATCTGCCGCTGGAAGTCCTGGCGGGCCACCGACAGGAAGTAGTCCTCCGTCAGCTCCCCGTAGAGATCCTCCCGGTAGTCGTAGCCCCACCAGCGGTTCCGCTCATCGTCCAGACACAGCCGGTTGTAGTCGGCCTGGTCCTCCTCCCGCAGGGCGTCCAGGGTCAGCCGCTCACTGCGGAGAACGGGGATCTCCTTTATGTTGACCAGCTCATTCCTGGCCCGCAGGCGGATCTTCGCCCCCAGCTCCGCCGGCAGATACTGGAGCTTACTGGTACGCAGCCCCCGGTCGCCGGCGTCATCCTCCCGGTTGATCCACGCCACCCCCTGGCCGAAGTGGGCGGCAAAGGACTGGACCATGGTGGGGTAGACCCCCTCATACCGGGGCAGCCCCTTCTCGATATGGCACACCAGGGTATTCCCGCAGATCTCCCCCAGGGCGATGGCAATAAACTTCCCCTCCAGTTCAATGGCCCCGGCCTTCACCCAGGGCTTGCCCACCTGGCGCATGAGCCGGCGGGCCTCACAGGCCTCCTTCTTCGCCAATGCGTCCTCCTTGTTGAAGGTCTGGTGGAAATCCTCCCAGAACTCCTCCACCAGCGGCGCGTCCGCCGGGGTGATGGGGCGAAAGGCCGCATCGGGATAGAGCTTGCGGAACTTGTTGATGTGGTTGCGCTGGCCGGAGTACCGGCGGCCGGCAAAGGTCATCAGATCCTCCGCCCGGTAGAGGTAGTCCTGCCACAGCCGGTCATTGTCCACCACCGTATAGGGGTAGCGCTCCATCAGGCTCTCCCGCTCCCAGGCGGGGACCACGCCGTAGGCGGGCATGACGCCCTTCTCCATGCACCAGGCGTCGATCTCATCCAGGGCGGCCTCCACATCCCCCACCCCCGGCAGGGGCACCGGGTAGTCGAACAGGTAGCCGTAATGTTGGCTGTGGTTGAGGACGATGAGGCACCCGTGGCTCTCGGCATATACCGGATGCCAGTGGTGCCGCCACATGAGCTTTACCCCCACAGAGTACTCGCACAGGCGGTAATCGCAGTGGCTGTAGTACTTCCGCAGCCGGGGGACGCTCTTGACTTGTATCGATTTGAATTCCAGCATAGGGTCCTTCTGTCTCCTCTAGTGTTCTCTCTTCTCGTCCACGAGGTGGACATTCAAGTGGTTGTAGGTCATGGTGACGCCGTCCTCGGCAAAGCACCGGCGGATCTCCTCCAGGGAGAAGGCCAGGGCCTCCCAGTAGTCCTCGTTCCGGGTCCAGAAGCGGACATGGTACTCCACAGCGCTGTCCCCGTAGCCGGTGACCACCACCATGGGGGTCGGGTCCGCCAGAACGCCCTTCGTCCGCTCCACCGCCCGCAGGCAGGCCTTCCGCACCGCCTGGGCGCTGTCATCATAGGAGGCAGTCACCGTGTGATCCACCCGGCGCACGCCCCGGGCGGAGTAGTTGATGATCTTGCCGTCCACCAGCTTGCTGTTGGGCAGCATCACCCGCTGGCCGTCAAAGGTGTCCAGCTTGGTATGGGTGAGGCTGATCTCCTCCACGGTGCCCTCGCCGTCCCCGGTGGCGATGTAGTCCCCCAGGGTGAAGGGCTTGGAGAAGAGGATCACCATGCCCCCCGCCACGTTGGCCAGCACATCCTGAACCGCCAGGGACACCGCCAGGCCGAAGACGCCCAGCAGCGCAATGAGGCTGGTCACCGGGATCCCCAGACTGTCGGCCACAATGAGCACCGTCAGGATATACAGCAGCGCCTTTACCCCGCTGAGGATGTATTTGCGGACCCTGGCGTCCATATTGGTCTTGGCAGCCACCCGGCGGGCCAGGGTCATCACCAGACGGATGACCACCAGGCAGCCCACCAGCAGCAGCAGGGAGGTCAGCAGCTGCTCCAGCGTCAGCTTGCCCCAGCTGACCTGCATCAATTCCCCCAGGGCAGAAGTATCTACAGTCGGCATAACATTTCCTTTCGCATCCATTTTTACGGTCTTCACTCCCCGTTTGGGGCCAGCATACCACATTTTCCCCGAAAATAGAAGTGTTTTTTCCCACAGTGGGACCAATATCGCCAAACATTATTCAAAAAATTTGTTAGGTCAGACAAAAGTTTGTTAGGTTGCACAAATTTAACTTTCCTTTTCCTGGATTTTCGTGTACAATAGATTCATCATAGGGGAGGTTTCGTCATGCCGCGTCACCTCCCCGAAGAAATCTGAGGAGGAGAAATTTATGGACAAATTCTTTAAGATCTCCGAGCGGGGCAGCAATATCCGCACCGAGATCGTAGGCGGCATTACCACCTTCTTTGCCATGGCCTACATTATTTTCGTCAACCCCAACACCCTGTGCGCCGATCTGGGCGATGGCTTCTTCCCCGCCATGCCCGGCGAGCTGTGGACCCCCGTTCTGGTGGCCACCTGCGCCAGCGCCGCCATCGGCTGTATCCTGACCGCGCTTCTGGCCAACGTCCCCTTTGCTCAGGCCCCCGGCATGGGCCTCAACGCCTTCTTTACCTACACGGTGTGCCTCGGCATGGGCTACACCTGGCAGCAGGCCCTGACCATCGTTCTGTTCAGCGGTATCCTGTTCCTCATTATCGCCGTCAGCCCCCTGCGCAGCAAGATCATCGCCGCCATCCCCTCGTTCCTGAAGAACGCCATCTCCGCCGGTATCGGCCTGTTCATCGCCTTCATCGGCCTTCTGAACGTGAAGCTCATCTCCATCAGCGGCGCAGTGCCCGCCCTGAACTTCTCCTGGCTGGAGGGCGATGTCCGGGTCTATAACAAGGCCGGTCTCCTGTGCATCATCGGCCTGCTGATCACCGGCATCCTCATGGCCTACAAGGTCAAGGCCGCCATCGTTATCGGCATCATCATCACCACCATCATCGGCCTGCCCCTGGGCGAGACCATCATCCCCGCCTCCCTGACCATGGAGGGTGTGACCCTGGCCCCCGTGTTCATGCAGTTCGACTTCGCCGGCATCCTGGCCAAGGGCGTCCTGCCCCTGATCACCGCCGTGGTCTCCTTCGCCCTGGTGGACTGCTTCGACACCGTGGGCACCCTGATCGGCACCGCCACCAACGCCGGCATGACCGATAAGAACGGCAACCTGCCCGGCGGCGACCGCGCTCTGGTGGCCGACGCCATCGCCACCTGCTGCGGCGCCTGCATGGGTACCTCCACCGTCACCACCTTCGTGGAGTCCTCCACCGGTATCTCCGAGGGCGCCCGCACCGGTCTGAGCTCCCTCACCGTCGGCGCACTGTTCCTGGTGGCCATTCTGCTGGCTCCTGTGGCCGGTATCATCCCCTCCGCCGCCACCGCCCCCGCCCTGATCATTGTGGGCGTGCTGATGATGAAGGGCGCCGCCAGCATCGACTGGAACGACATCGAGTGCGCGATCCCCGCCTTCCTGACCATCTCGGTTATGGCCTTCGCCTACTCCATCTCCGACGGTATCGCCTTCGGCTTCATCAGCTACTGCATCGTCAAGCTGGCCCGCGGCAAGGCCAAGGAGGTCCCCGTTCTGGTGTACATCCTGGCTGTCCTGTTCGTGCTGAAGTACGTGCTGAACAACATCTGATCGACGGGTATCACACCAAAAAACAGCTGCAAAAAGGCTGCCGCAGAGTTCTCTGCGGCAGCCCTTTTTTTGCAATTCAGCGGGTGATCTCCCGGGTTACTTGACTTCGACTACGCTGCCGGTCACATTGACAAAGGTCCGGTCGCCCAGCTGCTCTCTGAACATCTCCGTGGCCTTGGCGCCGGTGCAGTGGGAGAGGCCGATGCGCTCAACACCCAGCGTCTTGAAGACATCAATGGTCTCCTGGATCTGCTCCTCAGTGGCGTCAAGCAGGTGGAAGCCGCCGATCACAGCGTAGACCTTCTTCCCGGTCTTGGCCTCAACGTTGTTGACGATGTTGACAATGCCGTTGTGGGAGCAGCCGGAGATAATGACCAGGCCCTTGGAGCTCTCCACAGCGATGGCAACCTCCTCATCGAAATCATCGATGACGTACTTGCCGTCCTCGTCCATGTAGGTCATCTTCTCGTCCATTCTGGGGGTAAAGTTGCCGTACACGGTGATACCGTCAGCGACCTGGATGGAGTCGCCCTCCATGTATTCAACGGTGACGCCCTTCTCCTCCAGATCGGCGGCGGAGAAGTCAATGCCGATGGGGAAGTAGCCGATGGTCCCGTCGGAGAAGTCAAACTTCTGGCCAACCGTATCATGGTAGTACTTGGCGTCAGCATTTTCAAAGAAGCTGTCCTTGACAAACAGGGTCTTGTTGTCGCCGCCGTAGGCATTGTAGTAGTCCATCACGCCGCCGCAGTGGTCGTAGTGGGCATGGCTGAGCACCATCGCGTCGCAGTCGCTCAGGTCAATGTCCAGCTTCTCCGCATTCTTCAGGAACTGACCGGCCTTGGCGGTATCAAAGAGGATCTTGTCGTCCCCTCTTTCGATGATCACGGAGAAACCGAACTCCTTCTCCAGGTCGGTGTTCTCCCCATTGTTGTTCTCCGCCAGGGTAGTGATCTTCACATTGTCCGCAGGATCATCAAGGATGATCTTCTTGTCCACAAACTCCACATCAAAGCCCAGCTTTTCCGCCAGCGCCCGCAGGCCAACCTGCGTAACACCGTTGTTGGCCTCACCAACGAGGTCTGTCTCTTCGTCATTGATGAAAATCGGATAGTAGACACCCGCTACCGCCGTCAGCCCCATCACCATGCAGGCGACCAACGCCAGAGCAACCACTATAGACGCCTTTTTCAACCCTTTCATTCCTAAAGCACCTCTTTGTCTATATTCTTGCAGTAACACTTTACTGCAAACACTATCCTACCAACTTTGGCAAATCGTGTCCAATTGATATCATAAATCAATCAGCACCATTATATTGAAAAGCTCTATAAATCTTCAAGGGTCTATACTGGCGGTTTTTCTCCGAAACGCTGCACACCGCAAAAAAGTATCGGGCTGCCGCCGAGCAGCAGCTCCGCAGCACCCCGATCTCTTATCCCCCCTGGCCGTACAACTCCCCCACGATGCGGCGGGAGAACTCCACAAAGCGGCACACCATGGGGGTGGCCTCCTCCAGGGACTGTACAGCGATGCCGATCCGGCGGAAGGCCGCAGGCTCCAGCGGCAGACACCGGACCTCCGCATGGTGGCCCCGCAGCATCAGCTCGGACAATACGCTGATCCCCAGGCCGTGCTCCACCATAGAGAGGATGGCGGCGTCCTCCACGGCGGTGTTTTTGATGTCCGGCTTCACCCCCTGGGACCGGAACACCCCCATGATGTCCTGGTCAAACCCCAGGGAGGGCATCAAAAATTCCTTCCCGCCGAAGTCCTTCACCGGGAAACGGGCCATCCCCTCCGCCGGGTAGTCCTTCGGCAGAATGGCCAGCAGGGGGTCGTCCCACAGGGGGACCCAGTCGTAGCGACCCTTGTCCTGGCGGCTGGCAAAGCTCAGATCCACCTTGCCCTCCTGGAGCCAGCGGTACATCTCATCCACGCTGCCCATGCGGATATCCACCGACACATCGGGACAGGCCCAGCGAAACTGCTGGACAATGGTGGGCAGCCAGTGCATACAGATGCTGGAGTAGGCCGCCACCCGGATATTCTCCCGCTTCATGCTGCCCTGGGCGGCGATGAGGCTCTCCAGCCGCTTCCCCGCCTGGATCATATCCCGGGCGGCGGGGATCAGCCGTTCCCCAGCGGCAGTAAAGCGCACGCCGTAGTGGTCCCGGATCAGCAGTGGGAACCCCACCTCCTTCTCCAGGCTGTTCATCATATGGGTAAGGCCGGACTGGGTCACCCCCAGCCGCTCCGCCGCCCGGGTGAAGCTGCCCAGCTCCACAGCGGTAAGCATGGCCTCCCACTTCTTCGTCTCCATTGGCTATCCTCCCCTATGCGTGATCGTCATAGTGCAAGTATACCTGGTTTTCCAAAAAATGCAAAATATTTTTTCCACTTCCGCAGATACTACTTGAAAATGCGGGTAGGAGGAACAACTATGGAGCAACTGACCGGGCGGCTGCAGGAGGACCGGCGCATTCTGGATACCCTGCTGGGGGCCGGACGGAACTACGATGTCATCAACCGGGATCTGGAGATCGGGCAGCGGCGGGCCCGGCTGTACGTCATTGACGGCTACGGGGACGACGGCGTGATCGAGCGCATCACCTCCTTTCTCCTGGGTCCCGGGGCGAAGCTGGGGGAGGAGGCGGAGGACATGGCGGCCTTCGTCCGCCGGTGCATCACCTTCTGCGAGGTGGAGTGCCAGAGCGACCTGCAGAAGATCGCCACCGGGGCCTTTCTGGGCAAGACCGTGCTGCTGGTGGAGGGCTTCGCCCAGTGCGCCCTCATGGACGCCAAGAAATTTCCCGGCCGGGGCGTGGAGGAGCCAGCGGATGCCCGGGTCCTCCGGGGCAGCCACGACGGCTTCACGGAGACCCTGGTGCAGAACACCGCCCTGCTCCGCCGCCGCATCCGGGACACCCACCTGACCCTGGAGGCCCACAAGGTGGGGGGCCGCAGCCAGACAGATGTGGTCATGGCCTTTCTGGAGGGGCAGGCGGACCCGGCAGAGGTGCAGACGCTGCGCAGCAAGCTGGACGCCATCGATGTGGGCTCCATCTCCATGAGCCAGGAGAGCGTCGCCGAGGCCATCATGCCCCGCCAGTGGTACAACCCCTTTCCCAAGGTCCGCTACACCGAGCGGCCCGACGCCGCCACCGCAGCCCTCATGGAGGGCGGCATCGTTCTGCTGGTGGACAACTCCCCCTCCGTGATGCTGCTGCCCACCAGCTTTTTTGACTTCATGGAGGAGACCAACGACTACTACTTCCCGCCCCTGGTGGGGACCTATCTGCGGTATCTGCGGATCACGGTGATGCTGCTGAGCCTGCTCATTACCCCGCTGTGGTTTCTGCTGGTGAAGGACCCCAGCCGGGTGCCCGGCTTTCTCAGCTTCATCACGCCAGAGGAGCCGGGCAGCGTCCCCCTGCTGCTGCAGATGCTCCTGGTGGAGTTTGTGGTGGACCTGCTGAAGCTGGCCTCCCTGAACACCCCCGACGCCCTGGCCAGCTCCTTCAGTATGCTGGGCGCCCTGATCCTGGGGGATTTCGCCGTCCAGGCACGGTGGCTGGTGCCGGAGGTGCTGGTCTACATGGCCTTTGTTGCCATTGCCAGCTTCGCCCAGCCCAGCTTTGAGCTGGGGTACGCCATGAAGATGATGCGGATGCTGCTGCTCCTGCTCATCGCCGCTCTGGACGTGTGGGGGCTGGTGCTGGGCATGGTGATCCTGGCGGTACTCCTGGCCACCACCAAGCCCATCCTGGGCCGGGGGTATCTCTACCCCATCTACCCCTTCAACGCCCAGGATCTCCGGCGGCTGCTGGTGCGGCGGCCCATTGACCGGGAGAATTCGTAGGCGGGCGGAATCTAAGGACAGCGATGCCCCCGGGGCCTCGGCCCCGGGGGCATTGCTGTTTCTTGTGATCGGTTTTACTTCTCCGCGCCGCGGTAGAGGAAGGTCACGATCTGGGCACGGGTACAGGTGGCATCGGGGGCAAAGGTGGTCTCCGTTGCGCCCTCGGTGATGCCCTTCATCACGCACCACTGCACGCTCTCAAAGTAGTAGGCGTCAGCGGACACATCGGTGAAGGGGCAGGGGAACATCCAACTGCCCGTAAAGCCGCCGCCCTGGGCCTTCACATTCCGGTAGATGAAGGTCACGATCTGGGCCCGGGTGCAGGGCGCATCGGGGGCGAAGGTGGTCTCCGTTGCGCCGGTGGTGATGCCCTGGCTCACGGCCCAGCGGACAGCCTCAGCGTAGTAGGCGTCAGCGGGCACATCGGTAAAGCCCATGGCGTAGTTCACCACAGGGCTGCCGGCGGCGCGCCACAGGAAGGTCACTGCCTGGGCACGGGTGCAGGCGGCATTGGGGCTGAAGGTGGCGGCGGAGGTGCCGCCGGTGATCCCCTCGGCCACCGCCCAGCGGACGGCGTCAGCGTAGTAGGCGGTATCCGCCACATCCACGAAGGGCAGCTCCTGGACCTCGGGCTCACGGTCGATCTCCACGAAGGTGGCCTCCACAGTGACCTTGGACTTGGGCATCTTGAAGGTAAACTTCCCGTTGCCCTTGTCGGTGAGCTTCAGCTCATCGCCGTCCCTGTCGGTGACCACCAGCTCATCCAGCTGGTAGCCCGCGTCGGGCTTGACCTTGATGGTGACGGTGGACCCGGCGGTGGCGCTGCTGGGGGCGGTAACCTTGCCGTTCTCGGTCTTCTCCACCCGGATGGCGTAGCCGCGATCCACGCTGCCGCCGGAGGACTTCTCGTCAAAGACGGGCTTGGCCTGGACCGCCTCGCCGTCCTCGCTGTACTTCTCCGCCAGCTTGGTCAGCAGCTCGTCGGTGAGGGTGTCGTGGACGCCGGAGATCCCGTCGAACTTCCAGCCCACAAAGTACTCCCCGCGGGGGGCGTCGTAGGCGTCCTCTATATCCAGGGACATGCCCACATCGCTGGGAACGAACGTGCGCAGGATGTCACCCAGCTGGACCTCGGCACGGCGGTCATCGGTGACCAGGGTAAAGGTACTGAAGCCGTGGGGGTTCTCGAAGGTGACCTTACCATTCACCACAGTGGTGTCATAGTAGTAGGTCTTCTTCCCGGTCTCGTGCTTCACATAGAGATTCTCGGTATTCCCCGCAAAGGCCTGGGGCAGGGGCAGGGTGATGGTCACGGTCTCCGTGATGGTCATCTCCTGGGTGTACAGCACCACTGTGTTGACCTCGGTCATGTGCTGGGGATCGATGGTGGCCTTTGCCTTGACCATGGGGGTCAGCTCCAGCTCCACGGCGATCTTGTCGCCATCCACCTGGGCATCCTTCACCTGGATATCCATGTAGGGCTCCAGGACGATGGTGGTGGTGATATCCGCATCAGGGTCTGCCGCCAGGGCGTCCTCCACAATTTTCTGGAACGCCTCGTTCTTGTCGGCAGCGGCAGCGGCGTCGCGGACCTCGTCCTTGGCCGCGTCGGTCAGGCCCTCCACCGCCACCGCACCGGGCTGCTGCAGGGCCTCGGCCATATCCTCCATGGCCTCAGCCTCAGCCTGGGGCTTCCCGGAAGTATCCGGCTCAGGGACCACAGGGGCGCTGGGGAGGATCACGACCTCCTCATCCACCACAGGGGTATCCACATTCTCCGCCCACTTGGCGGTAAAGGTCACATCCTTGGTGACGGTGTACTTCTCTCCAGCAGCGTAGGTCTTGCCGTCCAGGGCCCAACCCAGGAAGGTGTACCCCTCCACAGCGGGGGCGTTGGGGAGGGTGACCACCGCAGCACCTGCCAGCGTCTCCGTTACGGTCTGGGCCGCAGGCGCCTCGCCGTGGGCAGTTGCATAGGTGACGGTGTACACGCCCGGCTTGCGGACCTGATAATCATATCCAGCCTTGTCGGACTTCAGCACGGCAAAGCCGTCTGCCACATAGGCGGAGGGATCAGTAGTGAAGTAGCCAGCGGTAATGGTGACTACAGGCGCATAAGCGGCATCGCCGTATTTGCTCGCCAGGATTTCCCCGTCAAACTGGCCGCCCTTGATTTGGGTGTTGGACTTCGTCTGCTCATAGGTCCAGGTAGTCACCTGACCGGTCAGCTCGCCGCCGTTGATGGTGGCGTCCTTCCAGTTCTGGATAGCCTGGGTCTTGGAGGCGATGGTACCGCCGTTCACCACCAGCGTACCAAACTCATCGTTCTTCACCGCAATGAAATTGTCCTGGGCGATCTCGCCGCCGTTGATGGTCAGCGTTGCCTCCTTGCTGCCGCCGTTGCAGATCAGGGAGGAACCGGCCCATCCCGGAGCCACCACACCGGAGTCATTCTTTACGATACCGCTCTCAATGGTCATGGTTCCATTGTTCAGGATCGTATAGTAGGAACCGCTTCCGGCGGTATCCTCCCGCTGGATGGTACCATCCCTGCCGGTATCCTTAATAGTGACTGTGCCATCGTTGGTCAGTGCAGCCTTACCGCTCACCGTTCCGCCATTCAGCGTGCAGCCGTTGAGGTCCAGGGTAATGGTCTTCCCCTCGGGGATAGTGACATTCTCCTTTGTATCACGCAGCAGCGTGATCTTGCCCTTGCTGTCGATGGCTTCGATCGCCGCCGCCAGAGTCTTGTACCCTTCCCCATCGACCACAGCAACAACATCCCCGGTAAAAATCTTTTCACCATCAATCGTTAATGCGCCCGTACCATTGGGAACAAAGCGGCCGTAGAGCGTACTCTGACCCTCCGGAGCAGTTTTTCCGGTCTGCTCCACCGTGTTACCGTTTTCAGTGATGTTATCGATGGTCACTTCGCCCACATTGGCCGTACCAACCACAACACCTACACGCCAACCGCCATTATCAGTGGAAGTCAATTCACAGTTCTTGACTGTGCAATCTGCGATTTTATGATAAGTAGCCGGATTTGCGCCAGCATGACCAATGATTCCACCCACGGAACCGTTAGCGGTAATCGTACAACCAACAACAGAGCAGTTGACAATATCCACTTTGGTATCAACAGGACCATCATTCTGGTTGTTATAGCCAGATGTCCAACCAATCAAACCACCAACACGCGCCCCAGCAGTACTGGTAATCGTACTGTTGACCAAGTGGCAGTCATTCAGGCTGATTTTGGGCATGGAATCCACGCAGGAAATAAATGCACCGATTCCTTGATCGTTTGTCTTATCCTCGATCGTTGCGTCTGCAATGGTCAGGGAATTGATCACAACGCCGGAGTTCCCAGCAAAGCCGCCGGAAAACAGCGGAGCATCCAATCCCGTGATCGTATGGTCATTTCCATTGATCGTCAAAACGCCCGCACCGTGGTAGCCATCAACATTAACAGATTGCCAACTCTCTCCCTCTGCCAACGTGATATCTGCCAAGATGTTGATGGTTGTATCGCCAGAACCAGCACTGGCCGCCTCTGTCAATACTTGTTTTAACTCCTCAAACGTCCGTACATCTCCGGGATTTGTCGGAGTTGCCTCCCTCAGCGCCTTATCACTGTCGGTTCCATCGACAGTAATAGCTGCATTCTCTGCGCTTTCGGTCTCTTCAAGGCCGGTATCGCCCCCAGTACCTTCCGCCGCCCAAGCACCGGGAACGGCAGTCAGCACCATGCACAGGGCCAACAGGCTTGCCAAGAATTTTCTTTTCATTCTCTGTTCTCCTTCATTAAAAATATGTATTACAAAATCCTCGTCCCACGGCGCTCCGGGGAGGAGAATGGACCCGCAAAAGGCGCGCAAAGGACGCCCCCGCGCCTCGGCCGGCGTGGAGAGCGTCCTCAGTTATCCAATATATTTGTGTATGCAAAATGCAGACAGAAAATTACTTTTGTCTGTCTGTCTGTCTGTCTGTCTGTCTGTCTGTCTGTCTGTCTGTCTGTCTGTCTGAGGATATGGCAAAGTATCATATTCTGTCAACCCCTATTATCCACAGTTTACCATGATTTTTTGCCGTATGCAAGGGAAATTTCCCCGTTTTCTTTTGAAAAAACCTTTCAATTTTCAGAAAAGCAGCAGCTCCCCAACGGGGAGCCGCCCGGTCACTGTTTTGGTACGAAATTTTCAAAAATGCCCGTTGCCCCCTGGGCCTCCGCCTGGGCCAGGGCCCCGGGGTCCCGGATGGTCCAGTAGACCACATGGACGCCGTAGAGCCGCTTCATGAGCCGCAGGCTCAGGTTCCGCCGGTCCTCCCACCGGTAGGCGATGAAGTCCGGCCGGGTCAGCACAGTGGTCAGCAGCCAGGTCATGGCCAGCCGCTGGAACCGGCTAAGACCCCCCACCTGCTTGTCCCGGCGAAAATTCTCGCTGAGCTGGCCCCGGATGGCCTGGGGATACTTCTCCCGCAGGTACCGCACCGCCGAGGGGTGGAAGGACTCCAGGCAGTAGTCCCCGTCCCACTGCTCCAGCAGGGACATGGTCTTGTCCGTCAGGGGAACGGCGTTGCCCCGCTCCACCTTCAGCTCCACCACCAGGGGCGTCCGCCCGGCAAACACCGCCAGCACATCCTCCAGCAGGGGGATGGTCTCCGCTGTGCCCTGGAGGGGGTAGTCCTTCAGGTCCGCCGCCGTCAGATCCTCGATCTGCACCGACTTGCCGCAGACCCGGGTGAGGTCGCTGTCGTGGACCACCGCCAGGTTGCCGTCGGCCATGAGGTGGACATCCAGCTCCGCGCCGAGGCCCTGGTCCACCGCCCGGCGGAAGGCCGCCAGGGAGTTCTCCGGGATGCCCAGGGACAGGTCATGGAGCCCCCGGTGAGCGTAGCGCACCCCCGCCAGCTTCTCCCACCCCGGCTGTCCCCGGCGGGGCAGCAGCAGCACACACCACAGCAAAAATACCAGCACCAACACACACACAGCCACGAAAAGTGCAGTCACAGAAAGAGCCTCCTTGTCCAGATAACCGAAAAGTTGTTGCGCGTTAATCCTCCATATCCTCAAAGGCCTCCAGCCCGCGCTTGGCCTCCGCCCGGCTGTCGCCGTGGCGGACAAAGAGCATGGTCACGAAGCTGAGGGCCACGAAGACGGCGGCATAGGGGAACAAAACGGCGTAGCCGATCTGCTTCATCAGTGTGCCCGCCAGCACCGGGGTCACCACCTGGGCCAGCATGGAGGCAGTATAGTAGTACCCGGTGAACTTGCCCACATCACTGCCCCGGCACATCTCCACCACCATGGGCAGGGAGTTGACGTTGATGGCCGCCCAGGCCAGACCCACCAGGGCGAAGACCACGAACATCACCGGGGTGATGCTGCTGTTGTGGGTGGTGAGGAAGTAGCCGGAGAGGAAGCAGGCCGCCAGCAGCACCACGCCCACCAGGATGGTCCGCTTCCGCCCGATGCGGGAGGCCAGGACGCCGATGGGGATGTAGGAGACGATGGCCCCGGCAGTGGCCACCATGAGGCAGGTGGACGCGCCGCCCAGGCCCTCCCCCATGACCTCCGCCACGTAGGTGGTGAACCAGGTGGTGACGCCGTTGTAGCCGATGAACCACAGGGCGATGGAGGCCAGCAGGAAGCCCAGACTCCGCTTCACGGGGGCGGGCAGTACCTCGTGGCCGCTGCCGTCATCTTTGGCCAGATTCAGCTCCGGGTGGGCCGCCTCAAAGGCCCGGTTCTCCGCCGCCAGCTTGGGCTCCCGGATGGTGACCAGCAGCACCACCACCGCCACCACCATAATGGCGGACACCACCAGGAACAGGGGCTGGTAGTTCACATGGGCCAGGTCCTTCACCTTGGCGGTGGGGTACATCACCGCCGCCACCCCCAGGTAGATAATGCCGCCCACGGCGCCCATGAGGTTGATAATGGCGTTGGCCCGGCTGCGCAGGGGCTTGGCGGTCACATCGGGCATCAGGGCCACCGCCGGGGAGCGGTAGGTCCCCATGGCGATGAGCAGCAGGCCCAGCACCACCACGAAGGAGGCGAACTTATAGGGCGCGGCCTCGGCGGCGTAGCTGTTGTCCAGAATGGGCAGCAGGTTCATCAAGATCACCGCCGCGGCTGTGCCCCCCAGGATATAGGGGGTGCGCCGGCCCATCTTCGTCTCCGTCCGGTCGCTGAGGCCGCCGAAGAAGGGCAGCAGGAACAGGGCCAGGATGTTGTCCGCCGCCATAATGGCCCCCGCCAGGGACTCGTCCATGCCGAAGGTCTCCCGCAGCACCAGGGGCACCACGTTGTCGTACATCTGCCAGAAGGCGCAGATAGACAGGAACGCCAGGCCAACCAGAATCGTTCGCTTGTTGTTCAGCTTCAGTTCATTCATCGTCTTCTCCTTCTCCATTTACCCGTCACAGTTATCGCTCCGCCCAGCGGGCGTGAAGCTCCCCAATATCCGCCATGACCCAGGTGGGCTGCACCTGGCTGCGCTCCAGGTCCGCCGCCGTCCCCTCCCCGGAGAGGACGAACACCGTGTCGATCCCGGCATTGACGCCGCAGGCGATGTCCGTATAGAGCCGGTCCCCCACCAGCACCGTCTCCGCCGGGGCATAGCCCCACTTGTCCATGGCCAGCCGGGCCATGGCGGGCTGGGGCTTGCCGATGACCCGGGGGCGGCGGCCGGTGGCCCGGTGCAGCATCTCGCACACGCTGCCGCAGTCGGGGACGGAGCCGTACCAGGTGGGGCAGACCCAGTCCGGGTTGGTGGCGATGAACTCCACCCCCCGGTTCAGCAGAATGCAGGCGTCCTCCAGCTTCTGGAAGGTCAGCTCCGTGTCGAAGCCCACCAGCAGGCAGTCCACCCCCTCCTCCAGCCGGTCCGTCACCGGTATGCCCGCCTCCCCCAGCTGCTGCCGGAAGCTGGCGGTGCCGAAGGCATAGCACAGGCGGGGCAGGGGCCGGGTGTGCAGATCCGCGATCAGGGCGTCCACGGAGGTGAGGAAATCCTCCCGCCCGGCGGGCAGGCCCAGTCGCCCCAGCTTCTCCACATAGGCGTCCACGGACCGGGAGGAGTTGTTGGTGAGGAAGAGGTACTTCCCGCCCCCCTGCCGCACCGCCTGCAAAAAGGGGATCGTCCCCGGGAACATCTCCTCGTCCAGGTAGATGGTCCCGTCCATATCCAGCAGGAACAGCTTTTTCTCCGTCAGCGCCGCCATAACAGCCCCCCTATTGCCAAAAATTGCAAGTCCATTCTACCATAAAGCCGCGGCGCTGTCAAAAAAGTGCAGGCACTTTTTTGCGTTGCACTCCGCCTCGCCGCCCGCAGGCGGCGAACTCTGCGAGGCTTTTTCGCCAAAAATAAGAGGGCCTGCGGCAACCGCCACAGGCCCTCAACGCTATTGGTACAGAATTTTTATTTCGCCATATCCCGGTACAGGAAGGTCACGATCTGACCCCGGGTGCAGTCGGCGCTGGGGGCGAAGGTCTCCGCGCCGACGCCGGCGGTGATGCCCTCACGGACGGCCCAGGCCACGGCGGGGGCGTAGTAGGCGTCCGCCGCCACGTCGGCGAAGCTGTCGCCGACCACCACGGGGGAACCGGCGGCCCGCCACAGGAAGGTGACGGTCTGGCCCCGGGTCACAGTGGCGTTGGGGTCGAAGGTGGTGGCGCTGGTGCCGGCGGTGATGCCCTGGCTCACGGCCCAGCGGACGGCCTCAGCGTAGTAGGCGTCGGCGGGGACGTCGGTGAAACTCATGGCGTAGTTCACCACGGGGCTGCCAGCGGCGCGCCACAGGAAGGTCACCATCTGAGCCCGGGTGCAGGCGTCATCGGGGCTGAAGGTGGCGGCGCTAGTGCCGCCAGTGATGCCCTTCTCCACGGCCCACAGCACCGCGTCGTGGTAGTAGGCATTCTCGTTCACATCCACGAAGGGGTTCACCAGCTGGGGAACCTCGGGAATTTCCTCCACGGCCCGGAAGGTGGCCTCAACAGCGACCTTGGAACCGGGCATCTTGAAGGTGAACTTGTTGTCGCCCTTCTCCCGCAGGTCGATCTCCCGGCCCTTGCTGTCGGTGACGATGAGCTCGTCCAGCTCGTAGCCCTTATTGGGCTTCACGGTGATGGTGACGGTGTCGCCCTTCTCGGCCCGCTTGGGGCTGACGGTGACGGTACCGTGCTTGCCGTCGTCCACGCTGACGCTGTACTCCTTGTCGGCGCTGCTGCCGCCGGAGGTGCGCTTGGTGACGGTGAGGGTGCCGTTTTTATAGGAAATCTCGTAGTTGTTCCCGGCGTCCGCATTGCTGGGGACGATGGGGTACTCGCCGGGGGTCTTGCCGTCGGTATCACAGGTCAAGGTCGGCTCCTTAGCCAGTTTTTCCCCCTTCACCAGTCCGGTGACGGTGTAAGTGAACTCCGGCAGATCCTTGCCCGCGCGGATGGTCTGGTCCTCCGCCTGGATGGTCAGGGGGGCCTTTTCGATGGTGAAGTCCACCATCTTCTGGGCAAAGCTGGCGTCGCCGGTGCCGGAGATGGTCACGGTGTACGCACCGGCGTTTACCGGGGCGGCCTCCAGGGTCTTGCCCTGGGCGTCCTTGTAGGTGTAGGTCCACTGGCTGATCCCGGCGCAAGCGGCGGTGTAGGCCTTGGCCGCGCCGTCATAGACCAGGGAGGCGGGGGCGGTGACGGTCATCTGGCCGCTGACGTCGGCCTTTTCGGTGACGGTGAGCTTGCCGTTGACATGGGTAACGGTGTAGTTGCCACCGGCAGCTGCGCCGCTGATGGTGATGGTGAAGCTGCCAATCTGGGTACCATTTGCGTCACAGGACAGGTTAGGCTCGGTGGTCAGCGGGTCGTTACCCTTCAGGCCCTCGACTGTGTAGGTCCATGTGGGCAAAGCGCCGCCAAGGACCATGATCTTATCATCGGCGGTCACGGTCAGAGTGGCGGGGGCGATGGTGAAGGTTCCCGTCACGGTGCTTTCGTAGTTGCCCTTACCGGTGACGGTAAAGCTGGCCGTGCCTGCATTGACATTGTTGCTTGCGGTCACGGTGTAGTCATTTTCCGTCAGCGTTTTCCCACCCAGCTCTACGGTGACGGTGGGGGTGATCGCCGCGCCGGTGTAGGTGTAGGTCCCGGCGACAGTGGCGGTAGCGGAGGCAATGCTGGCCGGATTGATGGTCAGGGTGGCGGAGGTCTTGCCGGTCAACTCATAGTTCTTGTTTTCGCTCGTTACTTCGACGGTGTAGGTCCCCGCATTTACGGGTGCACTCTGGAGAATCTGTCCATCCTCCGTCTTGTAGGTGTATGTTAGGGTCAAATCAGTGGGAATCGTTCCCGTGGCTGTGATGGTCTTGGCAGTGCCGTCGTAGGTCTCGGTACGATCAGCCATATTCACGGGAACAGACTGTGTGACAATAGATAGTTCAATTTGAGCAAATACTACTCCCTTATACAGAGCAGAAATCGTTGCTGAACTCCCAGGAGCTCCAACAGCGGTAATTACGCCCTTCTCATCTACACTGGCAACAGCCGTATCACTGGAGGAGTAGGTGATGTTACTGGAAATATCTTCTCCGTTCTCCGGTTTTTCAAGCTGCATCATGTTCAGTGTACTGCCGTTCACCATCGCAGTATCTGTCGCAAGTGTGAACTTGGTTGCCTTGTCAGTGAAAGCCGCATCATGATCCAAAATTGGCAAGGTACTGGGGTAGATGCCTCCCTTAAAGTCGGAATCATCCGAGAGGAACCAGTCACCAATACTTTGTACACCAGCGCCGAGGATCATATATTCCACATTTGCCAGGGAATTGGCGAACAAAGTCTGAACACCATTTTTTTCTGGGGAATTTCCCAGAATAACCGTCTTTAGCTTACTGTTGTCTCCATATGTAGAAAATACATAGGCATGACCACTTTGATCTGTGTCATATTCGATGCCATTCTTTGTATACGGGACAACAACCGTCTCCGTACCTGTATTATACGCAAAAGCTGCATAACCAATGCGCTCAACTGTAGCGGGAATCACTACTTCTTTGAGTTGCGTACAGCTTGCAAAAGCGGAGGTTCCAATTTCAAGAAGACCATCCGGCAAAGCCAATTTGGAAATTGCAGTAGACGCAAATGCGGAATCACCAATTCGGGTAACTGTCGAAGGAATGGTCACTTCTGCAAGATTTTTGCAATTATCAAACGCATCGTCGCCGATGGTTGTAACGCCTTCCCGCAAGATAACAGCCGTGAAATTATCTACGATGTTTGCCCCGACAAGTTTATCTAACAACACCCCATCAATTTCGGTCAACTCACCGCCAATTGTGAGGGTGCCATTCAGGCTAGTACAACCAAGAAATACACCCTCTCCAATTGTCGTTACAGTAGCGGGAATGGAAAGATCTCCAGTGAGTGCGGTTAAATCTTTAAAGGCATACTGTCCAATCTCTTGAAGGCCCTCATTCAACTGCAAAGAAGTCACACTTGTGCAGCCCAGGAACGCATTTTCGCCGACAGTCTTCACACTTTTTCCAAACCGAATATTCGAAATTCGATTTGTATTATCTATATCCTTTCGCGAAAAAGCGGACTTTTCAATTGTCGTTACACTGTCAGGAATCACCAACTCTCCTGCAAGAGAAGTGCATGCAGCAAATGCGTTCTTTCCAATGGTCTGTACACTTCCCCCCAATGTAAGGGAGGTGATGCCAGTTCCATAAAAGGCCGCATTTTCAATGGTTTCTACGCTATCGGGAATAGTCAGCTGACCTGACGTATCCGTACACCCATAAAAGGCATAAGCCCCAATCGTCTGAACAGTTTCAGGAATAGTTACTTCATCTTGAATCTTCTGTGATGCCTGAATCAGTTCAGTCTTGTCTTTGTTGTAGATGATATTGTCCTCACAGCAGTAAGCCGGATTGTCTTCAGAAACAGTTACATCAAAGCTCCCGAAAAACGCAGTTTCACCCAGTTCTGTCACACTGGCGGGAATCTCTGTCTTGATCGTATTGCAGTTCCAGAAAGCATTTTGGCCAATCGAAGTGACTGTTTCGGGAATGGTAATATCGGTAATAACAGTCTGTAAAAATGCACTCTTTCCGATCCGCGTCAGCCCTTCGTTCAGGACAATCTTCGTGATAGAGTTCTTATAACTGTCCCAAGGCGTACCGTTCGTCTCATAATCCGCCATATCCCCGTTGCCAGAGATGGTGAGGGTATAGGCGGGATCGCTGGAATCAGAGTTGTTCTGCTCCAATTTCCATGTTACAGCATCCTCGTTGCCCTCTGCGCCGCAGCTGCCAGTCATTCCATCATTCGCCAGCAGGACCGCGTCAGCTTCCGCTTCCTCAGCCGCTGCCGCCTCATTCTCCACAGGCTCTGCCGGGGTGAGTTCCTCCATGGGGACCCCCGGCTCCTCTGCGGGCTCCTCCGGCGCAGTGGGCACTTCCGGCACAGTGGGCTCCACCGTCTCCTCCATACCCACATCCGGCTCCGCCGTCTCCTCCGCCGCCAGGGCAGCCCCCGGCAGCAGGGACATGACCATGACCAGGCTCAGCAGTCCAGCCAATATCCGTCTCTTCATTTCATGTTCCTCCGTTCGATTTATATTGATGTTATCCCCGTCGGGGGTCCATCTCCACCATGGCCGCCCGGTACCGCGCCAGACGCTCCGGGCTGACCTTCCCGGCGCAGACGGGACAGCCGCACTGCTGCGGCCCCGCCCGGGAATAGACCACCGCCCGCCACACATGGCCGCTGGGGCACTGCCACCAGACCCGCCGGTGGCTCCCCGCCGTCACCATCTCCGGCGTCAGGGGGCCGTTTTTCGTGGGGTGCCACTGCTGCGCCACCGCCGGGGCCAGGGTGGCCAGGTCGTTGAACCCGGGCAGCACCTTCCGCCCCGCGCAGTAGGGACAGCCGCTGCCGCTGTTGGTCCGTGCCCCCACGGCGGCCTGGTACCCGTGGCCCAGGGGGCACCGCCACCACACCTTCCGGTTGCTGTAGGGGGACACCTGCTCCGGGCCCAGTCCGCCGTTGCGCCCCCGGTCCCACTGGGCGGCGACGTCCGGGAACTGGCTGGCCAGATCATTTTCCCCGGGGAGGATCACCTTCCCGGCGCACACGGGGCACCCCGCCCCGCCGCTGGCCCGGGTGGACACCGCCGCCTGCCACTGGTGGCCCCGGCCGCACTGCCACCACACCCTGCGCCCGGCCCCCGCCATGACCTGCTCCGGGGTGAGGCTGCCGTTTTTCGTGGGGTGCCACTGCTCCGCCAGCGCCGGGTGGGTGGTGGCCAGGTCGTTCTCCCCGGGGAGGAGCACTTTCCCCGCGCACACGGGACAGCCGGTGCCCCCCAGGGCCCGGGACTTCACCTCCGCCCGCCACTGGTGGCCATGGTCACAGCGCCACCAAGCCTTGTGGTGGCTGCCCACGGTGACATCCGCCGGGGTGACCGGGGCGTTTTTGGTGGGGTGCCACTGGGCGGCCAGGTCCGGCCGCTGGCTGGCCAGGTCGTTCTCCCCGGGCCAGGGCCGCTTTCCGCCGCAGTAGGGGCAGCCGTTTTCGCCGCTGGTGCGGGTGTAGACCACCGCCTGCCACCGGTGACCCCGGCTGCACTGCCACCACACCCGCCGCTTGCTGCCGTAGGACACCTGCTCCGGGGTAAGCGCCCCGTTCCTATCGTCGTCCCACTGGTCCAGCAGCGTCCGGTCTCCCCGCTCCACGCAGTAGTCGTACAAGCTTTTTTGCATCGGTTCACCCCCTCTCCCTCCGCCCACAGCGGCCACCAGTTGACGGAATCCACATTCTGTGCCTTTTTTGCCCCCGCTGTGCTGAATTTTGTTTCAGAAAAATAGAAAAAGCGGCTATTGGGAAAGACTTTTCCCCAAATAGCCGCAGCAAAGCAAGCCACAAAGCGAAATTTTGTTTGTGGCTTTCGTTAATGTGCCCAAAATTGCCCAGAAACCTTGTTTTTTGGAAAATCTGGTGGTATACTTCTACTTATGTATATAGTCCGCTATATCAGCTGTTCCCAGTGCTGTTGACAGAATGTGGATTCCATCCCTAACTGACCAGCCCCAGCCGCTCCAGCTGCCGCTGGTGCTCCGCCCCGGTGGTTAGGAGGTAGAGGCGGGTGGTCTCGATGCTGGAATGGCCCAGCACGTCCGCCAGCTTTACGATGTCCTTGCAGGCCCGGTAAAAGGCCGTGGCGAACAGATGCCGCAGGTTGTGGGGGAACACCTTGGAGGGTTCCACCCCCGCCGAAGCGCACAGGCCCTTCATCTCCGCCCAGATTTGGGTCCTGGACAGACTTTTTCCGCTTCCGGTGAGAAAGATCTCCCCGGAGGCGATTTTTTGCTGTTGGGCGTATTTCAGCAGCTTGCGGCAGAGTTTGCCGGGAATCAGGATGGTGCGGATCTTCCCTTTCAGGGAGATTTCTGCCCGCCCCGCTTTGGCCGCCTCCACGGTGATGTACCGCACCTCGCTGACCCGGATGCCGGTGGCGCAGATGGTCTCCATCACCAGGGCCAGCCGGTGTTTGCCCTGCGCTTCGGCGGCGCGGACCAGCCGCGCATACGCCGAGCGGTCCAGCTCCCGCCCCCGGTCCCGGAAGGTCCGCCGCTGGAGCTTCAGGAATTTGACTCGCTGGTCCCCCCAGCCCCGGAAGCGGAAGAAGCCGTTGAGGGCCGCCAGGGCCCCGTTGACCGTGGCTGGGGCAAGGCCCTGGGCCACCAGGCTGGCCTTCCACGCCGCGGCCCCCTCCTTCGTCACCGGCTCTCCCGCCAGCCACCGGGCGAACGCCCGGACCGCCCGGAGGTACTTCTCCACCGTGGCCCCCGCCCGCTCCTCCCGCCGCAGATACCGCTCATACGCCCCGATCTGCGCCTCTGTTATGCGCTTTTCCACCATACTTCTCCTCCTTTGGTCGGTATGGTGGTAGTTTACCGTGCGGGCGGGGTCGGATGTGTACCGATGGGGGAAAAAGTAAATTTTTGCGGAGAAATCGTACTACAGGAGGATTCGGGGCGCAAAAAATGGGCCGGTGCCCTGTCCCCCCGGACAGCACACCGGCCCACGATCACATTTTTACGCCTTGTGCAGCAGCTCGTCGGCCAGGGCGGACAGGTTTGCCCGGTCCTCCGCCTTCACCGCCCCCTGGATGGTGGGGATCTGCCCGCACAGGTCGATCTCCTTCATCCCCTGGAAGGCCGCCCGCATGAGCTTGTCCGCCGCAGGGGCCCAGGAGCCGTTTTCCACCAGGGCCACCGCACGGCCCCGGTAGGTCTTGTCCCGCAGATGGCACAGGAAGTGCTCCATGGCCGGGAACAGGCCGCCGTCGTAGGTGGCGCTGAGGCAGGCCAGCCGGGGGAAGCGGAAGGCGTTCGCCACCGCCCGGGACTGATCCTCCCGGCAGAGATCGGTGCAGACCACCTTGGGGCAGCCCTTGGCCCGCAGCTCCTCCGCCAGGAACTGCGCCGCCTGGGCGGTGTTGCCGTGGATGGAGGCGTAGGCCACCAGGACCCCCTCCTCCTCCGGCTGGTAGCGGCCCCAGCAGTCGTACTTGGCCAGATAGGGGCCCAGATCCCCCCGCAGCACCGGGCCGTGGAGGGGGGCAATGGCGCCGATCTCCAGACCCGCCGCCTTTTTCAGCAGGGTCTGCACCGGGGCGCCGTACTTGCCCACAATATTGAAGTAGTAGCGCCGGGCCTCGTCGGTCCAGTCCTCCTGGCGGGACAGGGCGCCGAACTTGCCGAAGGCGTCGGCGGAGAAGAGGACCTTCTCCGCACGCTCATAGCTCACCATGACCTCCGGCCAGTGGACCATGGGGGCCATGTAGAAGGTGAGGGTATGGCTACCCAGGGACAGGCTCTCCCCCTCCTTGACGGTGAGGGTACGGCCGGAGATATCCCCGGTGAAATACTTGGGCAGCATGGTAAAGGTCTTGGCGCTGCCCACCAGCTGCATCTGGGGATACTTCTCCAGCAGAAGGCCCACGCCGCCGGCGTGGTCCGGCTCCAGGTGGTGGAGCACCAGGTAATCCGGCGTCCGGCCATTCAGCTCCCGCTCCAAATTTTCCAGCCACTGCGCCGTCTTTCGCCCGTCCACGGTGTCCATGATCGCCGTCTTCTCGTCCAGGATCAGGTAGGCGTTGTAGGATACGCCGTTGGCCACCGGGTATTGGCTCTCAAACAGGTCGATGTCCAGATCATCCACGCCGATGTAGCGGATCGCATCGGAAATATGCAGCTCTGCCATAGCTCTCTCCTCTTTCTCTATCGTTGATTTTCTTCTGTAAACAGCGGGGTGCTGAGATACCGCTCCCCTGTATCCGGCAGCAGGGCCACAATGGTCCGTCCGGCGTTTTCCGGGTCCGCCGCCAGCCGGGACGCCGCCGCCAGGGCCGCCCCGGAGGATATGCCCACCAGGATACCCTCGGTCCGGGCCATCTGCCGGGCGAGGTCCAGGGCCTCCGCCGTTTTTACCGTCATCACCCGGTCCACCACTGTGCCGTCGTAGTTGCCGGGGACGAAATTCGCGCCGATGCCCTGGATACCGTGGGGTCCGGCTGTTCCGCCGGACAGCAGCGGGGATTCCTCCGGCTCCACCGCCACCACCTGGACCGCCGGGGACAGGGACTTCAAATACCGGCCCACGCCGGTGACGGTGCCGCCGCTGCCCACACCGGCAACGAAGAAGTCCACCGCGCCGCCGGTGTCCCGCCAGATCTCCGGCCCCGTGGTGGCCTCGTGGGCGGCCGGGTTTGCGGGGTTGTCAAACTGTCCGGCAAGAAAACTCCCGGGGATCTCCCTGGCCAGGGCCTCCGCCCGCTCCACCGCCCCCTGCATCCCCAGCGCCCCCGGGGTCAGGACGATCTCCGCGCCGTAGGCCGCCAGCAGCTTCCGCCGCTCCAGGCTCATGGTCTCCGGCATGGTCAGCACCACCCGATACCCCCGCACGGCGGCCACCGCGGCCAAACCGATGCCGGTGTTGCCGCTGGTGGGCTCCACAATGGTGGCGCCGGGGGACAGCTTGCCCGCCGCCTCCGCCGCCTGGATCATGCCCAGGGCGGCCCGGTCCTTGACGCTGCCCGCCGGGTTCATGCACTCCAGCTTGGCCAGCACCTGCGCCCGCCAGCCCCGAGCGGCCCCCAGCCGCTCCAGGGCCAGCAGCGGCGTCCCGCCGACCAGCTCCGTCATGCTGTGGTACAGCGCCATGTCTCCCCCTCCCCACGGCTTTTTCGTCCATTATTATACTGTCTTGCCGCCGGTTATGCAAGGGAAAACTGTCTCCATTGTGCAAAACAGGCCCAGATCTGCAAGAAGTTGCCACCCTCTTTTGTGTTTCCCCAAAAATTACAAAAATCGGCATTGCATTCTTAGGCAAAAGAACATGCATTGCTGCTGAAAGGCAAAACATCGAATAAACATCTTCGCTCAGTAGGCTGGCTATCCTCCAAGTCAGCCTGCTGCCTTTTTGTCATCGCGCTTATTCTTCGCCGCTTTCCGCCAATTTTTAAAATTCCAAACGTGCAGACATCCCAAATACGACCAGAACCTACGTTGGGATATCTTCGATCATAAGCTGCTCACCGTTTGCCTCCTCAGAAATGACCAAAAGTTCGCCAGCGATATCCGGGTTTTCAAAACGAAGCACATCCGTATCTTTTCTGCCAAAAGCCAGAAAATCCACACTGCCGTACCACACAACGCTTTCGTCAATAATTGCATATCGCTGTTGCAGTTCTTTGTGCGCATGAACAGTAATACCGGCCTGCTCCATCATAGCGCTTGCTTCTCGTATACTTTCTTGTTTTTCAAGCACGTAGCTATCCGGCCCCTTGGTGTGGATCACAATATCGACACCGGAAGCCAATGCTTTCTGCAGAATTGGAAGCAGCTTCACGATCCGTTCCTTTTGAAAATAAGGACTAACGATGACAATACTCCGGGCAGCATCGATCAGATCCTGCTCAAAGGAGGCCATAGCGGCATGACCATCATAAATCGTGCTGATCGATTTGTCCGCGGCGCCGAATTTGACCTGATACCCCAACTCCGCATATCCCTTCAGGCGTTTATGATACATCCTCACCAGCGTCGGAACATGGATATCCACGTAATCATAGATACGGACTTCGTGTTTTCCCTCATAATTTCTGTGGAGGCGTCCTGCATACTGCGCCAGCGTGCCTTTCCACGATATGGGCATCGCCAGAAGCAGTGTGTCCAGCCGAGGGGAATCAAATCCCTCTCCGATATACTTTCCGGTCGCAACCACTGCCACATCTTCATCATCAGGCGCATTCTGCAAAGCGGTCATCTTTTCACGCTTCTCTTTCTGCTTGTCGCTTCCGATAAGCAGAAAAACATTTTTGACTTTATCCGACAAACGACTGGCAAGCAGTGCAGCGTGTTCCTTCCGTTCGGTCAGCAGGATCGGCGTTCGCCCCTCTTGAATCAAATTCAAGGTATCTGTCACCAACAGTTCATTTCGATTTTCATTTTCAACGACTCCGGCATACATATCCTGGATACCGTTTGCAGCCGGCAGTCTCATGCGGGTAAATCTGGGAACGACAAAATGAGAAAAGGTTCGTTTTTCTGCTTGACTTTTGGCATCCACCAAGTAGCGGACGGGCCCACACTGCATGAAGATGATCGGATGATGGCCGTCTTTACGTACAGGAGTAGCAGACAATCCGTAGACATATTTTGCTTCGACCGCTTTGAGCACACGTTCAAAGGTGAAGGCTGCCACATGATGGCACTCATCCACAATGACCATTCCGTACTCCGCTACAAAGGATTTGACCGTCTTTTCTTCTCCCTCAAACAGAGACTGCATAATGGCGATATCAACGATCCCGCTGCGGGTATTCTTTCCGCTGCCGATCTGACCAATCAAGTGGCGTTTTTTCTTCCTGCCACGCTTTTTTGGCAGTTCTGGCAACACCTCGTGGATATCCAGAAATTGCTCCAATGATGATTTCCATTGTTCAAGCAATGCGCTGGACTGAACTAAAATCAGAGTATTGACTTTACGCTGTCCAACCAGATATGCGCCGATCACAGTTTTTCCAAACGCAGTCGTTGCCGAGAGAACTCCCATATCTGTAGCAAGCAAGGCCTGTGCAGCGGGTTTCTGTTCCGCACGAAGCGTTCCGCTGAACTCCACATCAATGGAATGCCCGAGAACTCGGTGGTCTTCTAGAATAGCAGGAACTTCTTGCTGATCGAGCAATCCCAAAAGCGCTTCCATGCAGCCGCGCGGAAGTCCAATATAGCTGCCATCTTCATATCCGCAATCCATCACACGCGGTATCCCATATACAGATATGCGCATCGCCTGTTTGGAGCGAAACTCTGGATTTGGAAAAGCTGCAAGCCGTTTAAGCGCATTCAACGCCTTTTGAGAAAAACCGTTCTTCTCAATATAAATCAAATTGGATACGGCAAGTGTTACCTGAATCGGAAAATTTCCGCGTGTCAGCTTTTGTCGGGTTTGCTTGCGCTGCCAAGGTACTTGCTTCTCTGTGGCATCTACTAATTTCCCCATGTCGCCGTTACGGCACAGCTTCTTCAAACACTCTTCCAACTGTTCCGGCGTGATTTTAGGAAGAGAAGACAGAAATGCCCACTGGTCCGGATAGGGCAAGAAACTATCATCCACAAACAGGGAATTCCCATCCTTTTGCGCCTGTCCTTGAAATGGCAGCGCAATCAAATTTCCAAACCCGCCCTTGGGGACAGCATCTTGAGAGGGAAATAATCGGTCATAGGAGGAAAAGGACAGTTCGTGTCTGTGCGCCATCGTTCTGGTCAGCAAGCTGGTGCCCAAGCGGCGGGCATCGGCAGCAGCAACAGGCTCTGAAAAGAAAAACCATACATGAGCACCGTTCCCAGAACGGGAGCGCTCTACCGCCGGGACAAGCCCCTTGTCCTTGCAACATTTGCAGAATGCAGCCACATCAAGCTGCCAGTTTTCTTCATCAAAATCCGCAGCCAACAGCCAAGTCGTGTTATTCTCCAGCATCGGATAGATCGCCACCACATCTCTGCACAAAGAATCACGACCAATCAAATGCGCCTTGACCACATCGGCCGTGAGCGGCCGAAATTCACGGTTGGGGCACTCTGCACACCTGTATTTCTTTTTATCACACAGACCATGCACCCATTCGTTTTTGCAGACAGGGGTGTAACCGGTTTTCCCGGTGGTCGTGCTGTGATACCGGCGCGCATATACATCTTCCCGCCCCTTGAACACAGAGAGGAAATACTCGATTTTATCCTGCGAGGAGCTATGTGCGTGAACTGGGGCGGTATACACATCCTTTAGCGCACAGCTACGCCACAACGACTCAGAGCATGCTGCCCTCTTGCCGTTTTCATCTTCACAGAGGAGCAACGCCTGCCCTCCATCCAGAGACGGGACGATTTCAACAAGCGCATACTCCCGGCCATTGATGGTCGCTTTTTGATTCATACATAGCCCTCTCTATACCAGCAGTTACTTCCGCCTATACTTTGTTTTCCTGCCGTTTCCATCCTGATAAATGAGGCCCTCGGCTACCATGTGTTTCAGAATTCGGTTGGCCGTTGCCTGGCTCACATCCAGCAGGCGATCCACATCGCTGCGCACGATATGACCTTGGGAACCAATGAAATCCAGAATCCGTTGCTCGTCGCCTTTGACCGTGCCAACCAATGTCTCTGCATGATTTTCGCCGGTATTCCTGTTGGGCAGCGTAATTTTGAATGCATTGCTCGATACCTCAATTTGGGGCTTTAATTTCGTCTCCGCGTAGGCATTCATGATTTTAGGCATACTTTTGCCACGATGGCCCTCTCCAGCGGCGTGGATGTGAAGACTCTCTCCGCTATGCTGGGCCACGTGTCGGCGTCCACCACGCTGGACATCTACACCCACATCACCAGCCCGATGCGGTCCGAGGCAGTGGCAAAGATTGACCAAAGGATCGCAAAGACCGCCCCCAAGGAGAAAGAACTGGCATCGGAGCCAACCCTGCAGCCATTCGTCCCCTTCATTCCATACAACGGCAAGATCCGAAAGCCCGGCACCGGCTGTATCACCCAGATCAGTGAACACTGCTGGGAGGGCCGGTACTCCCCGGTTTGGCCGGACGGCAAAAAGCACTCCCGCAATGTGTACGCCAAAACGCGGGAGGAATGTGAGGCACTTCTACCTAGGCTGATTGAGCAGATGAAGGCGGAAATCAAGGCTGTCAAGGAGAGCGGGAACCTGGATGCCATTCCGGACGGGATCAGCGGGAAGAAAAAGCCATAACCGCCTATATGCGGGAGCATCCGGAGGTCACCAGCAAGAGCGCCATTGCCAAGGCAGTGGGGTAGATAAAAACACGGTGAAACGGTATTACGATGAGATTCGGAGAGGATAGAGACGAATTGAGGTTAAAAATCAATCCACTAAAAAGCAAATTTTGTGTTTATTCGATATTCTATGCTAACCGAATCTGTTAGCCAAAGTTTTAGAACGTGTCATCTCATATGCCCGTTTGAAGTTAGTAAAAAAATTTACCTTTATCATAGTCATTAATTACAATCTCTGAAACGACATCGTTTAATAGCAAATCAACAGCTATACCTGCCCCTCCAGCAAACGGTTCTATGTATGTGCCACCCACATGACCAGTTTTTTCTATAATCATCTTCATAAATGGCGCAAGTTTGCCTTTACCGCCGGGATATCTTAATGGAGAATAATACATAAGTACTTCACCACCTTTCGGATTTTGATATCCATAACAACATAATTGAACAACCATTACCAATAAGATAAATAAATTATACCAGATGAATGGATTTATGAACAGACATAATTCATCAAAATCCTCATCTAAAAACTTTGAACTCCTTATCATATAAAAACGACCCTACCTGATTTGAACAAAGCAAAACATCTGTTCAGATCAAGTAGGGTCATTCACCTTGGTCCGAGTGGGGAGACTCGAACTCCCGGCATCTTGCTCCCAAATGTGTGTCGGAACCTTCAGCCGGCACTCTTCCGTCCTCTTTGGCCCTTTCCTCTGCTTGGGCAGTTCCTCTTTAACACTCTTCTGCCCTGCTTGTTTCAAGAAATCCTTTCGTCTTTTGGGATTTGTGTGGGATTGGATTCTGTATATTAAAAGATGTTCCACCCAGCTTAAGGGGCAATGGCAGGCCAATGATCTCAGCGGAGGGGCGCAAAAACTGCGCCGCATAAACAAAGAATAAAGCACTTTTTGCAAGCAGCACGAAAAGTTAACTCATTTTACCATGCCGCCGTACAAAAGACAACAGAGGCTTACGCAGGGCGATAAAGTTGCTCTACCACATGAGCCGGATCTTCCAAGACAACTCTGTGCCGCCCGCCGTCCCAATGGGTCAGCAGGTGGATCGAAAACTCAGGCGGAAGATCCAGGAGAAGAAGATTGCTATGGGCCACAAACCGGATGACCATGAGGAGCAGTGGCCTGAAATGACCATGTAAGCGGCGCAGAATATGAGCCGCAAAACAAAGAATAAAACCCCTTCCGCGAGAAGGGTAGAAAGGAATCCGATGAAACGATCCAAGTACAACTCTTTCAATGAACTCCCTCTGATGCTGACCGTGCAGGATGTGGCCGATGTGCTGGGCATTGGACTGGCCCACGCCTACGAGGTTGCCCACCGGCAGGATTTCCCCACTATCACCCTGGGCAGCCGGATCATCGTCCCCCGTGATAAGTTCATGGCGTGGATCGACGAGCAGGCAGCCAAAAAGACGGAAATATTTTAGTGGCTATTTCAAAAATTCTGTGGTATTTGTTTGTGTTGCAAAAGGAGGGATGAACAATGGCAAAGAAACGAGCAAACGGTGAGGGCAGCATCCGGAAAAAGCCCAACGGCCGCTGGGAGGGCCGATACACCCAGGGCATCGACTCCAACACCGGCCGCGCCATTCAGAAAAGCGTGTCCGCCCGGACGCAGGCCGAGTGCAAAGAGAAACTGGCGAAGGCCATCCGGGATAACCGGGGCATACCGGTCAACCACAACGAGGACTATACCGTAGCGGAGTGGTGCCGGCTGTGGTTTGAAACCTACAGCAAGCCTGTGATCCGCCCCAACACCGCAAAGACCTATGAGAACATGATCGAAAACCACATCGTACCCGCCATCGGAGGGGTAAAGCTCAAGCGGCTCGCCGCCATTCAGATCCAGAAGATGTATAACGATTCCAAAACCAAAGGGCGAGTGCAGCGATTCGAAAAAAAGACTGACACGGCCCTGTCTGGAAGTACGGTGCGGCGCATCCACATGGTGCTGTCCTCGGCACTGAAGCAGGCGGTCAAGGAACGAATCATTCCATACAATCCCTGCGACAACTGCCGTATCCCGCCCAAAGAGAAAAAGGAGATGACCATCATCCCGCCGGAGAAACTGGGGGTTTACCTCAGCGAGGCGGAGAAGTACGGCGTCCTGCCCATGTTCTTTCTGGAGCTATCCAGCGGCCTGCGGCGCGGGGAACTACTGGCACTCCAGTGGGATGACCTGAATGTAAAAGACCGGATTTTATCGGTGAGCAAGCAGGTCACTCGGATCGACGGGGAGTTGGTGATAACGGAGCCGAAAACGAAGAACTCTGTCCGTAAGGTGGCACTGTCCCAGCAGGCGGTGGACATTCTGGTGCGGGAGCATGAACAGCACCCCGACAATCCCATTCTGTTCCCGTCACCCCGCACCGGCGGCTACTGGAGCCCGGACGCGGTGTCCAGGATCAACCGCAAACTGCTGGCGAAGGCCGGCATCGAGGAGCATGTTCGCTTCCACGATCTGCGTCACACTTTCGCCACGATGGCCCTCTCCAGCGGCGTGGATGTGAAGACATTGTCCAGCATGCTGGGCCACTTCAGCGCCGGGTTCACCCTCGACACCTATACGCACATCAC
>CAUWCX010000015.1:0-44236 GCA_963557105.1 uncultured Oscillospiraceae bacterium | reverse complement strand
GGGGGACACAATCGAAAGTGTCCCCCTCTTTTGCGTCCCTTTGGTTACTTTCCCGGCGTGGGGCCGCAGCGTTAAGCAAACAGGCCGGTGGCCTGTTTGTAGCGTAGGTCGCAGCGGCTATGCCGCGAGAAAAATCGCTTAGCGGGATCTCCCGTCCCCACCCGCCCGGTGAGAGGCAAATCACCCCCGAATCTGCTCCTCCACCAGCCGCCCGTGGCAGTACCTCTGCCGCAGCACCGGCTTTTCGATCTTCCCCGTGGGATTGCGGGGGACCTTGTCGAAGATGATCCGCCGGGGGCGCTTGTACCGGGGCAGCTCCTGGCAGAACTGGTCGATCTCCTCCGCGGTGCAGGTGAGACCGTCCTTGATCTCGATAATGGCGGCGGCGATCTCGCCCAGGCGGGGGTCCGGCAGGCCGATGACCGCCACATCCTTGATCTTCTCGAACTTCCGCAGGAAGTCCTCGATCTGTACGGGGTACAGGTTCTCGCCGCCGGAGATGACCACGTCCTTCTTCCGGTCCACCAGGTAGATGAACCCGTCCTCGTCCATGCGGGCCATGTCCCCGGTGAAGAGCCAGCCGTCCCGCAGGATCTCCGCCGTGGCCTCCGGGTTCTTGTAGTAGCAGAGCATGACCCCCGGGCCGTGGACCGCCAGCTCGCCGATCTCCCCCTGGGCCACGTCCCGGCCCTGGTCGTCCACGATGCGGGCGGACCAGTGGTAGCCGGGCTTGCCGATGGCCCCCACCTTGTGGATGTTCTCCACCCCCAGGTGGACGCAGCCGGGGCCGATGGACTCGCTGAGGCCGTAGTTGGTGTCGTACTGGTGGTGGGGGAAGAATTTCTGCCACCGGTGGATCAGGCTGGGGGGCACGGGCTGGGCGCCGATGTGCATGAGCCGCCACTGGTCCAGCAGGTAGTCCTCCAGCCGCAGCTGCCCGCCCTCGATGGCGTCCAGGAGATCCTGGGCCCAGGGCACCAGCAGCCACACGATGGTGCACTTCTCCTCGGTGATGGCCCGCAGCACCCACGCCGGCTTCACCCCCCGCAGGAGCACCGCCTTGCTGCCGGAGATGAGGGAGCCGAACCAGTGCATCTTGGCGCCGGTGTGGTACAGGGGCGGGATGCACAGGAAAACATCCTCCCGGGTCTGGCCGTGGTGCTTCTGCTCCGTCTCGCAGGAGGCGGCCAGGGCCCGGTGGTTGTGGAGAATGGCCTTGGGGAAGCCCGTGGTGCCGGAGGAGAAGTAGATGGCGGCGTGGTCCTCCTCGGTGAGGGCCACCGGGGGAGCGCTGGAGGAGCAGAAGCCCATGAGGCGGCAGCAGTTCTCCGTGTATGCGGGGCCCTCCCGGCCCACATAGAACATCATCTTCACCCGGGGCAGGTCCCCGGCGATGGCGTCCATGCGCCCCACGAACTCCGGCCCGAAGACCAGCACATCCACATCTGCCAGGTCCAGGCAGTAGCGGATCTCGTCGCTGGAGTAGCGGAAGTTCATGGGCACCGCCACGCACCCGGCCTTCAGGATGCCGAAGTAGATGGGCAGCCACTCCAGGCAGTTCATCAGCAAAATGGCCACCTTGCTGCCCCGGGGCAGACTGCGGCTCAGCAGGAGATTGGCGAAGCGGTTGGCCTTGCGGTCAAAGTCCAGCCAGCTCATCTCCCGGCGGTAGGGGGCGTCGGGTTGGGCGCTCTCAATGAGGCTGGCCTCCCGCCAGGTGACGGCCCGGTCCCGCTCCTCCGAGGGGTTGATCTCCACCAGGGCGGTCTCCGCCCCGTACAGCCGGGCGTTCCGCTCCAGAAAATCCGTAATGACCATGATGTATGCTCCTCCACAGATCTCGCCGCAGCCGCGGCGTAGTGCGCTATGTCCGTACTTTACTACTTTTAACAACTAAAGTCAATAGCCGGCGGAGAAAATTTCCCCGGCGGCCGCCGGGGGAGGCGGCGTCGGGGGAAAACGAAAAGCGGCAGCATCAAAATGACGGAGAACCGCCAAAAATTTCCAATAAAATGCAGGGGGTCTTGTCAAAATAGACAAATATGGAAGGAAAATTCGGGGAGAGCGGAGAAATCTTGCACCGGCCTGCGGAAATATACGCAAACGGTGGACAAGGGGCGGCCCGCTCATGTATAATGGCCGTGTAGAAGTCCATACGCAAGCTCGATCTGTCCCCCGCTGCCCGGGGGAGAGAAGTGCGGAAAGGAGACGTCTATGAACGATCAAAAATGTGGTGTCTACACTTCCTTGGAGCGGAGGCGGCTGGCAGAGTCGCTCTTTGTGCAAAATTCGGGATATCGGCGATGTTCCCCGGAGGAGGGCTGGGGCCCCGGTATCCGCACGTATTTTCGCCTGCAGCATGTGGTCCGGGGTCAGGGGGTCCTGATCTGCGGCCAGCGGCGGTATCTGCTGCGGGAGGGGGACACCTTCCTGGCCTATCCCAACACCGTGGTCCACTATTACGCCGGCAAGCGGGAGCCCTGGGAGTACCTCTGGGTGGGCTTTGGCGGCAGGGATGCATCGCGCATCGTGGAGCGGACGGCCCTCTCCCCGGGGGAGCCGGTGCTCTGGGGCAAGGACGGGGAGATCGTGGCGGAACTGATGGGGGAGATCTGCGCCTGCGGCGGCGGGGAGCCCTGGCAGGAGCTGGAGGCTGCCGCCCGGCTGCACAGGCTGCTGTCCCACCTGGTCCGGACGGCCAGCGTCTGGGAGGAGGCGGACTGTGCCCTGCGGGCGGCGGAATATATCGTCACCCACTACGAGGAGCCCATCACGGTGGAGGGTCTGGCGGAGCACCTGTCGGTCAGTCACTCCAGCCTGTACCGCCGGTTCATGAAGCGCTACCAGACCTCGCCCAAGCGTTTCCTGCTGGAGTACCGGATACGGCGGGCCTGTGATCTGCTGGCCAACACGGCCTGCTCCATTCAGGAGGTGGCCAGCTCCGTGGGCTTTGAGGACCCCTTCTATTTCTCCCGGGTGTTCAAGGAGATCAACGGCGTCTCCCCACGGCAGTACGCCGCGGATGTGCGTCTGCAGGGCGAGGGTGTGCCGGACGGGGGATAGGAATAAGAAAAACGCTGCCCAAAACGTGCAACACCGTTTTGGGCAGCGTTTGATACTGTCAAAAAAGTGCAAGCACTTTTTTGAGAGGGGCTTGCGCTGCGCTCTGCGCCTCGGTTGGCCGCCAAAGGCGGCCAATTCGACGCTCACTCCGCGAGAAGTATTTTCTGCCAGGTACACGCCCCGGCAGAAAATGATTTTACTTTATTCGCCGCCTGCGGGCGGCGAACTCTGCGAGGCTTTTTTTCGGGTATAGAAGAGTAACGCAAAACTCCCCCCAGCTATTGCCGGGAGGAGTTTGTTGTCGGTATGATTAGACAGCTCTGGTAACTTTACCGGAACGCAGACACCGGGTACAAACGTACACATGGCGGGGGGTACCGTCGACAATCGCCTTCACGCGCTTGACGTTGGGCATCCATGTGCGGTTGGACCGTCTGTGGGAGTGGGAGACCTGGATACCAAAGGAAACACCCTTGTCGCAGAACTGACACTTAGCCATCCGTTGCACCTCCTTGCTGTTCTAGATAATCATGGGCACAAAAGCACCGTTTGATATGATAGCAGAGTTCGCCAGAAAATGCAAGTACAAATTTGAAAAAAATCAAAACTTTTTCCTTCTCTTGTCAAGAGCTGCCGGGCATATTATAATGGTGCTATATTTCGGATGTGCTCCCCGGGGCAGACCGGCGGGGCGGACGCCACAAAACGGAGGGAAAACGCGATGGTAAAGCAGGACGAGATGAAGGGCGCCGTCAAGCTGACTGCGCTGATCGACGAGCTGGGCCTTTCCGTGCTGAACAAGGGCGCGGATTTTGAGACCGCCCTGGTGGGTATCAAGGATGTGAACCGCTCGGGACTGCAGCTGGTGGGGTTCTTCGACTACTTCGACGAGCGCCGCCTGCAGGTGGTGGGCATGGCGGAGACCAAAATGCTGGAGAGCATGACCTCGGAGCAGCGCGCGGAGAGTTTTGCCCGGCTGTTCAGCTACAATATCCCGGCCCTGGTGGTCTCCCGGGACCTGGATGTGTACCCGGAGTGCCTGGCCATGGCCCGCAAGCACCAGAAGACCCTGCTGCACACGGCGGACACCACGGTGGTCTTCACCACCCGGGTCATCGAGTACCTCAGCCAGGCTATGGCCCCCACGGTGACCCGCCACGGCGTGCTGCTGGACATCTACGGCGAGGGGGTCATGATCATCGGCGAGAGCGGCATCGGCAAGAGCGAGACCGCCATCGAGCTGGTGAAGCGGGGCCACCGGCTGGTGGCCGACGACGCGGTGGACATCCGCCGGGTGTCCAACCAGCTGCTGGGCAAGGCCCCGGAGCTGATCCGCCATTACATCGAGCTGCGGGGCATCGGCGTGGTGGACCTGCAGCAGCTGTTCGGCATGAGCGCCGTGAAGCTGGAGTCCCAGATCGACCTGGTGGTGCTCATGGAGCAGTGGCGGGACGACAAGTTCTATGACCGCTTCGGTCTGGACGAGGAGACCACCAACATCCTGGGCCTGGAGATTCCTATCGTCACCATTCCGGTGATGCCCGGGCGGAACCTGGCCGTCATCGTGGAGGTGGCCGCCATGAACAACCGCCACAAGAAGTACGGCTTCAACGCCGCGGAGAAGCTGGCGGCGGAGCTGGAGCGGCTCAACGGATAAAAGCGGAGGGAGTAATATAGATGTATCGTATCGGCATCGACATCGGTGGCACCAATCTGAAGGCCGGCCTGGTGGACGAGAGCGGGAACCTGACGGCGGTGAAGCGGATGCCCCTGGCGTTCCAGTCCATGGAGCAGATGGGGGATGTGCTGGCGGGCATGGCCCTGGATCTGGCGTCGGAGAACCATGTCCCCCTGGACCAGGTGGCCTCTGTGGGCATGGGCTTCCCCGGCCCGGTGGATGACCGGGCGGGGGTGGTCATCAAGACCGTGAACATCCCCATCCGCTTCATGCCCGTGGCGGAGATGTTCCACCGGCACTGGGATGTGCCGGTGCGCCTGGGCAACGACGCGGACTGCGCCGCCCTGGGGGAGTACCACCACTACGGCTCCCCCCTGGAGAGCCTGATCCTGGTGACCCTGGGCACCGGCATCGGCACGGGCATCGTGCTCAACGGCCGCATCCACACGGGGCTCAACGGCTGCGCCGGGGAGGGGGGCCACATGGTCATCGTCCACGGCGGCGAGCCCTGCACCTGCGGCCGGCGGGGCTGCTGGGAGCGGTACGCCTCCGCCACCGCCCTGGTCCGTCAGACCCGGGCGGCCATGGAGCGGGACCGCGGCTCCCTGCTGTGGGAGGAGGCACGGGGGGACCTGGACCAGGTGGACGGCCGCACCGCCTTTTCCGCCATGCACATGGGGGACCCCACCGCCGCCGCGGTGGTGGCGGGCTACCGGACCTACCTGGCGGAGGGGCTGGCCAATTTCATCAACATCTTCCAGCCGGAGGTCATCGCCCTGGGGGGCGGCGTCAGCGGCGCGGCGGAGGAGGATCTGCTGATCCCTCTACAGGACATGGTCCTGGAGATGTGCTTCGGCAGGGAGGCCCAGCGCCACACCAAGCTGGTGAAGGCGAAGCTGGGCAACGACGCGGGTATCATCGGCGCGGCCCTGCTGGGGGCGCAGCAGCCCTGAATCAAATCGAGATAAGGAGACCTGTCCATGGCCTGGTATGACCAATTTGATACGGAGATCGCCCGCCGTCTCCCGGAGCTGACGGTGTTACGGGAGGAGCCCATGGCGGGGCACATCACCTTCCGGGTGGGGGGACCCGCCCGGCGCATGGCCCGGCCCGCCTCGGCCGGGGAGCTGGCGGCCCTCCTGGACCTGTGCCGGGAGAAGGGGTGGCCCACGCTGCTGCTGGGCAACGGCTCCAACCTGCTGGTCCCCGACGGGGGGCTGGACCGGCTGGTGATCCACACCGCCGGGCTGGACCGGCTGGAGCAGACGGGGGAGAAGTCCCTGCGGGCCGAGGCGGGGGTATCCCTGGCCCGGCTGGCGTCCTTCGCCCAGCGGCTGGGGCTTGCGGGGCTGGAATTTGCCCACGGCATCCCCGGCAGTCTGGGGGGCGGCGTGTGCATGAACGCCGGGGCCTACGGCGGCGAGCTGTGCCAGGTGGTGGAGCGCGTGGAGGCCTGGTTCCCGGATGAGGGGGTCAGGACCCTGACCCTGCCGGAGCTGGACTTCGGCTACCGCCGCAGCATCTTCTCCCACGCCCCCGCCGTGGTGCTGGCGGCACACTTTGCCCTCACCCCGGGGGACCCGGGGGAGATCCGCGCCCGCATGGAGGAGCTGATCCGCCGCCGCCGGGAGAAGCAGCCCCTGGAGTACCCCAGCGCCGGCAGCACCTTCAAGCGGCCGGAGGGCCACTTCGCCGGGGCGCTCATTGAGCAGTGCGGTCTGAAGGGCTGCCGCATGGGCGGGGCCCAGGTGTCGGAGAAGCACGCCGGCTTCGTCATCAACGCCGGCGGCGCCACCTGCGCCGACATCCTGGCCCTGATCGGGCACATCCAGGCTACGGTGGAGGCGGAGACTGGCGTCCGGCTGGAGCCGGAGGTCCGGGTGGTGGGCTGAGGCCCACCGGAGACTGTCAAAAAAGTGCAAGCGCTTTTTTGAGAGAGGAAAGAGATATGGAAATTTTGATCATCTCCGGCCTGTCCGGCAGCGGCAAGAGCCGGGCCGCCTCCTTTTTGGAGGATATGGGCTTTTATATCGTGGACAACATGCCTGCGGGCATGATCTTGAAGTTTGCGGAGTTCTGCGCCGCCGGCAGCAGCCGGTACAGCCGGGTCGCCCTGGTGTACGATGTGCGGACCGCCGACAGCTTCGACGAGTTTCTGGAGGTGCTGCGGACCCTGCGTGGCCGGGGCTTCCACTGCAAGCTCCTGTTTCTGGAGGCCTCCGTGGGGGCCATCATCAAGCGCTACAAGGAGACCCGGCGGATGCACCCCCTCCAGGACCAGGGGGGCACCCTTCAGGAGGCGGTGGAGCGGGAGATCGCCTTTATGGCCCCGGTGCGGGCCCAGGCGGACGAGATCATGGACACCACCACCTTCTCCAACGCCCGGCTGCGGGGGGAGCTGTTCCGCCTCTTCGGCGACTGCCGGGACGCGGGGGAGATGACCGTGAGCCTGGAGTCCTTCGGCTTCAAGCACGGCCTGCCCATGGAGGCGGATCTGGTCCTTGACGTCCGCTTCCTGCCCAACCCCTTCTATGTGGACGAGCTGCGGGAGCAGACGGGGCTGGATGCCGGGGTCCGGGACTATGTCTTCTCCTTCCGGGAGACGGAGGTGTTCCTCACCAAGGTGAAGGACCTGCTGCAATTTGTGCTGCCCCTGTACCGGGAGGAGGGGAAGACCGTGCTGGTGGTGGCCGTTGGCTGCACCGGCGGCCACCACCGCTCCGTGGCGGTGACCCACGCCCTGGCGGAGTACATCACCTCCCTGGGCTTCCGGGTGACGGAGAACCACCGGGACATGACCCGCACATAGGGAGGCGCACCATGAGCGAAACGACCATCTACCGCGGCCCCAGCGGCCGGGGACCCCGTATCGTGGCCATTGGCGGCGGCACGGGATTGTCCACCATGCTGCGGGGCCTGAAGCGGTATACCCGGGACCTCACCGCCATCGTCACCGTGGCGGACGACGGCGGCGGCTCCGGCGTGCTGCGCCAGGAGCTGGGGATGCTGCCCCCGGGGGATATCCGCAACTGTCTGGAGGCCCTGGCCAATGTGGAACCCCTCATGAGCGAGCTGCTCCACTACCGGTTCACCGAGGGCTCCCTGCGGGGACAGAGCTTCGGCAACCTGTTTCTGGCGGCCCTCAACGGCATCTCCAGCAGCTTTGACCAGGCGGTGAGCCGCATGAGCCAGGTCCTGGCCATCACCGGCACGGTGCTGCCGGTGACCACCAGCGACGTGCAGCTGGAGGCGGAGTTTGAAAACGGCGTCCGGGTGCTGGGGGAGTCCAAGATCTTCTACTGCAAGAAGCGGGAGGACTGCCGCATCCGCCAGGTGCGGCTGCTGCCGGAGCGGCCCCCGGCGCTGCCCTCAGCCCTGGCGGCCATCGCCGGGGCGGACATGATCCTTCTCGGCCCCGGCAGTCTCTACACCAGCATCATCCCCAACCTCCTGGTGGAGGGCATCGCCCAGGCCATTGCACAGAGCCACGCCCTGAAGATCTACGTGGCCAATGTCATGACCCAGGAGGGGGAGACGGAGGGCTATACCACCGCCGACCACATCCGGGCCATCTTCCAGCACTCCGCCGACCACCTCTTCGACCTGTGCCTGGTGAACTCCGGCCAGATCCCGGCGGAGGTCCTGGCCCGCTACGCCCAGGAGGACGCGGAGCCGCCCCGCTGCGACCAGGCGGAGTGCGCCGCCCTGGGGGTGGAGCTGGTGCACAGCCCCGTGTCCCTGGTGCGCGATAGCGGCCATGTCCGCCACGACCCGGACAAGCTGGCCCGGGCCCTGTTGGAGATTCACGCCCAGCGCAGCGTCCGGGTGGCCGGCCTGGGCCGCTACCGAATGGAGCGCGGAGACGAAAAGCATTGAGCAGAGAGGAGTGTTCCCTTGTCCTTTTCCAGTGACGTTAAAGATGAGCTGTGCCGCACGCCGGTGAGCCGGATCTGCTGCGCCCGGGCGGAGCTGTACGGCATCCTCCTCTACTGCAATACCTTCACCACCCGGGAGATCCGGGTCATTACGGAGAGCGAGTCCTTCGCCCAGCGGCTGCCCAAGCTCATGAGCCGGGCCTTCGGCCTGACCTTCGACCGGCTGCCCAGCCCGGCGGAGCAGAAATTCATTTTTCAGATCATGGACTCCCGGAAGCTGGAGCGGATCATCGACGCCTTCGGCTTCGACCCCCGGCAGAATCCGGTGCTCCATATCAACTTCGGCCTGCTGGAGGAGGGCTGCTGCCGCAGCGCCTTTCTGCGGGGGGTGTTCCTCTCCGGGGGCAGCCTCACGGACCCCAGCAAGCGCTACCACCTGGAGATGTCCACCAGCCACGGACAGGCCAGCCGGGAGCTCCAGGCCCTCCTGACGGACATGGGCCGCAGCCCCCGGCAGGTGGCCCGGGGGGGCTACCAGGTGACCTACTTTAAAAACAGCGACCAGATCGAGGACCTGTTGACGGTCATGGGAGCGCCCCTGGCCGCCATGGAGATCATGAACACCCGGGCGGAGAAGGAGCTGCGCAACGGGGTGAACCGCCGGGTAAACTGTGAAGCGGCTAACCTTGACAAGGCGGTGGACGCAGCGCAGGAGCAGCTGGAGGCCATTCGCCGGCTCTATGAGCTGGACCGGGTGGAGGGTCTGCCGGACAAGCTGAAGGAGACCATCATCCTGCGGGAGACGTACCCCGAGCTGACCCTCAGCCAGCTGGCGGAGGAGTTCGACCCGCCGGTGACCAAGAGCTGCCTGAACCACCGGCTGCGGAAGCTGGTGGAGCTGAGCCGGCAGTAAGTCCATATACGAAAGACAGAGAGGAAAAAATCATGGATAGAGCAAAGATCGCAAACGACTACTACGAGGCGGGATATAACTGTGCCCAGGCGGTGGCCTATGCTTTTGCGGATGTGGTGGGCCTGCCGGTGGAGCAGCTGGCCGGGCTGCTGGGCACCTTTGGCGGGGGCTTCCGCACCGGGGGGATCTGCGACGTCATCAGCGGCGCGGCGGTGGTGCTGGGGGCCCGCTGGCCCCACAGCGCGGCGGAGGACGCCGGGGCCAAGGCCCAGGCGGGGGAGAAGATCCGGGCGTTTCAGGAGAAGTTCCTGTCCCGTTTCCCCGCCGTGGACTGCCGGGCGCTGAAGAACCTGGACGCCGCGGCGGAGCGCAGCCCCGCCGCCCAGCGGCTGGGGGTGGAGAAGACCTGCGGGGTCTACATCGTCTCGGCGGTGGAGCTCCTGGAGGAGATGCTGGGGGCCTGATCCCCCGTCTTTTCTCCGTTTTACCGGGGCATAGGCCCTGACAAATCGTGCAACAACCCATTCCAGAAAGGAGCCCCACCATGTCCTTCGTCCATCTCCATGTCCATACGGAATACAGCCTCCTGGACGGCTTCTGCCGCATTGACGGCCTGGCCAAGCGGGTAAAGGAGCTGGGCCAGAGCGCCGTGGCCATCACCGACCACGGCGTCATGTATGGCGCCATCGACTTCTACCGGGCCTGCAAGCGGGAGGGCGTCAAGCCCATTATCGGCTGTGAGGTCTATGTGGCCCCCCACGGCCGCACCCTGCACCAGAAGGTCCACGAGTTCGACGCGGAGAGCCGCCATCTGGTGCTGCTGTGCCGGAACGAGGAGGGGTACAGAAACCTCAGCTATATGGTGAGCCAGGCCTTTGTGGAGGGCTTCTACATCAAGCCCCGGGTGGATATGGACCTCCTGCGGCAGCACAGCGGCGGCCTCATCGCCCTGTCCGCCTGTCTGGCGGGGGAGATCCCCAAGCAGCTCATGAACGGCAGCTACGACCGGGCCAAGGCCGTTGCCCTGGAGCTGCGGGATATCTTCGGGGAGGACAGCTTCTACCTGGAGCTGCAGGACCACGGCATCAAGGAGCAGGCCCTGGTGAACCAGGGGCTGCTGAAGATCCACCGGGAGACGGGTATCCCCCTGGTGTGCTCCAACGACTGCCACTACCTGGCCCCGGAGGATGCGGAGAGCCACGACATCCTCCTGTGCATCCAGACCGGCAAGCTGGTGGAGGACGAGAACCGGATGCGCTACGAACCCCGGAACTTCTATGTCCGCTCCACGGAGGAGATGGAGCGCCTCTTCGCCGCCTACCCCGACGCCGTGGCCAATACGGAGAAGATCGCGGCGGCGTGCAACCTGGAGTTCACCTTCGGCAAGTACCACCTGCCCCAGTTCGCCGTGCCGGAGGGGGAGACGGCCCAGACCTACATCCGCCGCCTGTGCGAGGAGGGCTTCCGGGAGCGGTACAAGGCCCCGCCGGAGGACTACCGCCGTCAGCTGGACTACGAGCTGGACATGATCGAGAAGATGGGCTTTACGGACTATTTCCTCATCGTCTCCGACTTCGTCCGCTACGCCAAGAGCCAGGGCATCCCCGTGGGCCCTGGCCGCGGCTCCGCCGCCGGCAGCATGGTCAGCTACTGCCTGCACATTACGGATATCGACCCCATGAAGTACGGGCTGTACTTCGAGCGGTTTTTGAACCCGGAGCGGGTGTCCATGCCGGATATCGACATGGACTTCGGCGACACCCGCCGGGGGGAGGTGGTGGACTACGTCCGCCGGAAGTACGGGGAGGACCGGGTGGCCCAGATCGTCACCTTCGGCACCATGGCCGCCCGGGGGGCCATCCGGGACGTGGGCCGGGTGCTGAATATGCCCTACGCCGAGGTGGACGCCGTGGCCAAGCAGGTCCCTGCGGCCCTGCACATCACCCTGGCGGACGCCCTGCGGCTGAGCAAGCCCCTGAAGGAGCTGTACGACGAGGACCCCCGGGTGAAGAAGCTCATCGACACCGCCCAGGCCCTGGAGGGGATGCCCCGCCACGCCTCCACCCACGCCGCCGGCGTGGTCATCACCAAGAACCCCGTGTACACCTATGTCCCCCTGGCCCGCAACGACGAGTCCATCGTGTGCCAGTACTCCATGGTCACCCTGGAGGAGCTGGGCCTGCTGAAGATGGACTTTTTGGGCCTGCGGAACCTGACGGTGCTGGAGGATGCGGTGCAGATGGTGAAGCGGGAGGACCCGGACTTCTCCCTGGCGGACATCCCCGACGACGACCAGGCGGTGTTCGATATGCTGACGGCAGGGAAGACCTCCGGCGTGTTCCAGATGGAGTCCGCCGGCATGACCGGCGTGTGCGTGGGCCTGCGGCCCCAGTCCATCGAGGACCTCACCGCCATCGTGGCCCTGTACCGCCCCGGCCCCATGGACTCCATCCCCCGGTTCATCGCCTGCAAGCACGACCCCAGCCTGGTGTCCTACAAGCACCCGGCCCTGGAGCCCATCCTCTCCATCACCTACGGCTGCATCGTCTACCAGGAGCAGGTCATTGAGATCTTCCGCCGCCTGGCGGGGTACTCCCTGGGGCAGGCGGACATGGTCCGCCGGGCCATGAGCAAGAAGAAGCGGGAGCAGATCGAGCGGGAGCGGCAGTTCTTCATCTACGGCGATCCGGAGCGGAACATCCCCGGGTGCATCGCCAACGGCGTGCCGGAGGATGTGGCCGGGGCCATCTATGCGGAGATCGACGCCTTCGCTGAGTACGCCTTCAACAAGGCCCACGCCGTGTGCTATGCGGTGGTGGCCTACCAGACCGCCTGGTTCAAGCGCTACCACCCCAAGGAGTACATGGCGGCCCTGCTGACCTCCGTGCTGGACTCCACGGAGAAGGTCTCCGAGTACATTGGCGAGTGCAAGGACATGGACATCGCCCTGCTGCCCCCGGATGTGAACCACTCCTACGACAGCTTCACCGTGGAGGAGGGGGGCATCCGCTTCGGCCTGGTGGCCATCAAGAACATTGGCCGGGGCTTTATCCAGAACATGGTCCGGGAGCGGCGGGACAACGGCCCCTTCACGGGGTTCCAGGATTTCTGCGAGCGGATGTACGACTACGACATCAACAAGCGGGCGGTGGAGAATCTGATCCGGGCCGGGGCCTTCGACTGCTTCGGCGCCTACCGCAGCCAGCTGGTGGCGGTCAGCGACAAGCTCCTGGACTCCATCGGGGAGAGCCGCCGCCAGAATGTGGAGGGGCAGCTGGACTTTTTCGGCATGTCCAGCAGCACCGACCAGCGGCGCAGCGTGGAGATGATCCTGCCGAAGATGCCGGAGTTCGCCATTGAGGAGCGGATGCGGCAGGAGCGGGAGATCACGGGCCTGTACCTCTCCGGCCACCCCATGAACGCCTACCGGGAGTCCGCCCGCCGGGCGGGGGCGGTGCATATCGGGGCGGTCAACGCGGACTTCGCCCAGGAGGGGGGCCCCACGGATTTCCGGGACGACCAGCGCATCACCGTGGCGGGCATCGTGGCCGCCTACAAGACCAAGCCCACCCGCAATGGCAGCCTCATGGCCTACGCCACCGTGGAGGACGACACCGGGGCCATTGAGCTGCTGTGCTTCTCCCGGACCCTGGAGAAATTCGGCCGCCAGCTGAAGGAGGGCAGCGCCGTGCTCATCCGGGGCAAGCTCTCCGTCCGGGACGAGAAGCCCCCCCAGATCCTCTGCGACGAGGTCTACCCCCTCTCCGGGGGCGGGGAGGCCCCGCCCCCGGAGCGCACCCCCAGGACCGGCGTGCAGGTGCTGGAGGGGAAGGTGCTGTGGCTGCGGGTGCCTTCAGCGGACCACCCGGTCATGGCCCATATCAACCGTGTCTTCGCCATGTTCCCCGGCCAGACCCCGGCCCGGCTGGTGTTCACCGACACCGGCAAGCGCCTGGGCACGGCCTGCCTCCTAAGCCGCTCCCTGGTGGACGAGCTGGTGGAGGCCCTGGGGAAGGAGAATGTGGTCATTCAATAGACGGAGAAGAAGGAACAACACTGGATGTGCGATAATCCCCGCAGTCCAGGTTGTTCTTTCTTTTTTTCTGTTATCTGCTGCTGTACTTCTTTCACAATTTTGGCCTATGCAACCAATAGTTGCAGAATAGTTGATAGACAAATTCAGAAATATCATCTATCATGATCATAGGAAACGCTGACGGGGAAAGGAGGAGGAACATTTGTCATTTCTTGGGGACAAGGTAAGAGAACTGCGTAAACAACATGGCCTATCCCAGGAGGATGTTGCTGCCGCTTTGGGCGTAAGCCGGCAGGCGGTAACAAAATGGGAGAGAGGCAGTTCTCTTCCAAGCAGCGGGAATATGCTGCGGCTGGCAGAACTTTTTCAGATTCCAGTAACGGAACTGACGTCATCAAGCGGGCAAGCTCCTGCCGGTATAGATGCAGCGGCCATAGAAAACCTGATCCGTCGTACAGAAGAAAATGAGAAGAAAAAGCAGAGAATATGGCGTAGAACAGTAGACAGTGCAAAAAGCGCGGCGGGTGTATTGCTTGCTTATGGCGCGATGTATTTCCTCTGTTGGTTTTTGTGTGTACAGATCGGGCTTCCGCTTTTTCCGTGGTATTACATCAATAAATATCATTTTATGTTGATCGTGGGAGCCGTCTCGCTGCTGGCCGCTATTTTTCAAAAAAAGAGATTTGCGCGCATCATGCTTGCCGGTACGGCTTTGGCAGTGGTTTTGGGACAGGCGATAGGCGCATATTCCGCGGAGCGATCTCCCCTAGGGTTCAATGAATCCTGGATCGGCTTGGTGCTGCTGTGGAATGTGAGTTTGATTGCGGGTATTGCGGCAGAGCTGATCCAAAGAAAACGGACGCTTGGGTACTGGATCGGGAAAACCCCAAAAACGCGATCCTTGTCGGCAATATTGCTCCTTTTTGTGTTTCTCAGCACAGCGATTACCGCTGGAAAAAGCTACCAGAAAATGATGTTCAATCATGGCGCAGAGCAGGGCTATTGTTTTGGATTTACCCAGGGGGAATATGATGCGGAAAATGATCTGCCCAAAGATGCTGCGGTAGGGAAGGCGGATATTCCTCCGGCATATCTCCTGGGAACAGCGAAATATAGTGGCTTTGCACAATATTGGTCGTATGGGTATGAAGAGGGATATGAAAGTGTAGATGGAAGGTGATAGTTGTTTTAATTGGATGTACTCAACAATGGCATTTAGTTAGAAGGAGGTTGTCATGAAAAAATTTATAGCGATTGCGTTGTCTATGGTTGTTGCCTGGACATTTGTTGTACCTGCTTTAGCGGTACAACATGATGATGTACTTTTGGATGTTTCCGAGAAAGAATACTGTGAAGATGTAATAGAGCAGATTGCAGATTCGACCATTAGGACTGCGGATGCAAGAAATCAGATTAATTTGGAAGATAGCTTCTATTTATACAACTTTGCTGATCAGCCTATTGCAATTTACTACAAGTTAGAGCCTGTTGGATACGCTATTTATGATTTTATAGCTTCTACAGTACTAGAATATACAACAGAATGTGAGCATCCGTTTTATGTAGATGCATCTCAAAAATACTATTATGAAGGCGTATTCAATTACTATAAAGCTGTACCTGGAGGCTTCGAAAATCTTGCTACAGGGCAAATTAAAACGATAAATTCCCAATATGAGTTTACATCCAGCGACTTCTATCACAATTCTGAGAACAACGGAGTGACTACAAAAGCATCTGAAGGTCCCGTCTATTTGGAGAATGATACTAGACTTTATAACTGTAATACAGCAGAAAATTTGAGTTATTTTTATCCGGATTTGTCACAGGCTGATTTAGATGATTGCCCTGGAATCTGCGGATCTCTTGCGTGTGCTGTACTTATTGCTTATTTTGACGATTATCGTTCTGATTTGGCAGGAAATGGAGATTTTGCAACTGATTGGAAAAAGGTCAGTGGTGAGGGAACAGACGATGCCTACGGAAAGCCTTTGGTTAAGGAGTTGGTTGCCCTAATTGAACCTAGTGCCAATGGTTCCGTATTCCTTAATCCTGGTGTTTCGGCCTATTTAAGAGAGCGTGATATCACAGGTAGAGTTTCTATGGGAGCACTAACAGTATATCAGCAGACAAAAAATGCAATTGGAAGCGATGGAAGTGGAGACCCGCTAATTGTTGGAACAACAAGTCATTATTCTGTTGGAGTAGGATATAAGAATATTTCGAAAAAGCAAATTTATACGAATACGGGTTATGGTTACCATAGTTGGATTAATGCTAGTACTATTATTAGTACCTGGACAATGCACATAGATTAAAGGCTAAAGGGCGAATCTTAGTGGGCGGGACTTTGATGTGTGGTGATATTGCAGAAAATACCAGCAAAGTGGCCGGGAATCGGGATAGATTCCCGGCCACTTTGAGACTGTCGAAAAAATAGCGAGCCAAATTTTCAAGCTGCACTCCGCTTTGCGCCTTACGGCCTTTGACCATTGCGACATGCGCTGCGTGAGAAGGGAGTTCCCGAGGCACATGTCCCCAGAAAAAGCAATTACTCTGTTCACTCCGGGCGGCGAACGCTGCGAGGTTTTTTCAACAAGCAGTACCGCCCCGGGCTCCCATGGGAGCCCGGGGCGGTTTTTTGTGTTTTTCTAAGGTTTTTCTGCGGTTGTTACGCGGCGGCGTCCATCTCCTCCGGCATCTCCTCCGCAGCCATCAGCGCCGTGCGGTACAGCATGGCGCAGAACTGGGCGCGGGTGAGGCCGTCCCCGCCCTGGAAGGTCAGGGTGCCGTCCTGGGCGGTGATGCCGGTGAGGATGCCCAGCTCGCTCAGGGCAACGGCGCAGCCGTCGGCCTCGTCGGTGAAGGGGGAGGGGGTCTCAGACGCGGGAATCTCCAGGGCGCGGCACAGCAGCTGGGCGATCTCCTGGCGGGTGATGACGGCGTTCTGCTCCACATCGGCGTCAATGAGGCCCAGCTCCAGGGCGCGGGCGCGGTAGCCGCTGGACCAGTTGCCGCCGGCCACGGGGGCCTGCTCCTCCTCGCCCAGGAACAGCAGCACGGTCTTCAGGGCCTGGCCCCAGGTGATGGATTCACCGGGGCGGAAGGAACCGTCCTCGTAGCCGGTGAACAGTCCGGCCAGGACCATGGCCAGCACGGCGTCATCGTACCAGTGGCTGCCGCTGAGATCGGTGAAGGTGGCGCCAAGCATGATGCCGGGGAGGCGCTCCTCCGGCTGAATGGCGGCCATCAGCTTCTCGGCCAGGGCGGCGATATAGTCCGCAGACAGGGGATCGGCCATATCCAGCGCCTTGAAGCTATCCTGGAACCCGGTCTCCGCCGGCAGGGCGCAGAAGGTCAGGTACTGGTCCACGGCGTCGGTAAACTCCCCCTCCTGGGCCATGAGCCAGAAGGAGAAGGCGCCGGAGACGGACACGGCGTAGCTGATGTAGTAGCAGGGGCTGGTAAAGAGATGGGGGATCTCCACCCAGCCGAAGGCCTCCTCCCGGGGGTCATCCTGGGGGACAAGGCTGTAGGCCTTCATCAGCTCCAGATACTTGGCGTTGAGCTGGTCCAGGGTCACGCTCTTGGTGGTGTAGGCGTACAGCTCCAGCTCGCCCATGAGGCACCCGGAGATAAAGGCGTTGGTCAGGTTGGAAAACAGGAAGTCGCTGGCGGTCTGGGCTTCATCACCGAAGATGTCCCCATAGTAGTGGCTGAACAGCAGCTCCAGCCCCTGGGAGTGGACCTCGGAGACGTCGATGTTGCTGCTGGCGTCGTTCCAGCCGGCGGGGGACCAGTAGAAGTTCTGGTAGTGGCCGAACTCGTGGATCACGGTGGAGAAATCATACAGGTCCCCGCTGGGGCAGCCGTAGTAGAAGGGGGCGCCGTAGCTGGGGAGCATAGTGGTGAAGGCGCCGGGCTGCTTGGTGTCGCTGTAGGCGGTGTCGTACAGCTTGTGGCTGCGCATATAGGTGAAGGCCTCCAGCAGCTCGCTGGACATCTGGCCCAGGTAGCCCTCCACGGTGTCCAGGGTGTCCTCCCCAGTGTAGTCCGACCAGAGCACCGGCGCATCCATCTGGTAGGTGAGCAGGGCGCTGACGGCGGTGGAGATATCCGCCATGTGGGCCTTTGTGGCGTCCAGGAAGGGGACGATGGTCTCCGGGGTGTAGTCCCGGGTGTAGATGACCTCGTAGGCGTAGTCGGCGTAGTTGTCGTAGCCGGCGGCCTTGGCGATCTTCTGCCGGACGGCCACCAGATCCAGGTAGATCTCGCCCAGGACGGCGTTCTTGGCCTTGACCAGCTCCGTCAGCAGGGCGTCGTAGGTCTCGTCATCCAGGGCGCCCTGGCTATAGGCCTCCTCCACGGCGGCCTGGTCCAAGGTCTCCCCCTGGTGCTCCACGGTGATGGGCGCCAGGTCCGCTGTCTGGTAGGCCAGGGTCAGCTCCTGCTCCTGGGCGGCCAGGTCCATATCCTCCTGGCTCATCTCCTGGTAGTCGGTGTAGTACGCCAGGTCCGCCGCGGAGAGCTGCTCCTTCAGGAAGCTGGCGCAGGGGGAGGCCAGCAGGTCACGGCACAGGGCGCTGAAGGCGTCCACCACCGTCATATAGGCGGAGTAGGTGTACAGGTACTCGCTGCTGTAGGTCTCGCTGGTGGCATCCATGCTGACCTGGATATTGACCAGGGTGTACATGGTCATCAGCTCCATGATCTGCGCCGTCAGGGCGTCGAACTCCGCCGCCACGGCGCTGACCTCCGCCTCGCTGGCCATGAGGGCGCGGATGTGCTCCACGGCCTCCAGCATGGGCTGGGGGTCCATGTGCTTGTACTGGATCTGGTCAAAATTCAGTTCCGTGTGGGGCAGATCCTCGAAGAAGTCGGTCTCCCGCACCTCGGCGGCCATGGCCCAGGGGGCCAGAGCCAGGGTCATGGCAAAAACCAGGACCAGGGACAACAGTTTCTTTTTCATAGGGACTCCTTTCCGCTTTCTCTTTCTCTGGGTTCAGTATGGGAAAAACTGATGCTATTATAGCGAAAGTTTCTGGAAATCACAAGAGAAATCACGGGTCCTTCGGTAAAAAAGGGGAAACGGTGGTCCGGCGGGGGATGCGGGGGCGGTACCGGTTGAAAAAGGGCCGCCGTATCTGGTATAATCCAGAGGAAACGAGGGACCGCCCAGGGGCGGGAAGGGAGGCAGCTATGGCAAAGCTGGAGATCTGGATGGGCCGGGCCAATACCGGAAAATCCGCCCGGGTGCTGGAGAGGATCCGCACCCTGGGGGACAGCGGGCGTCAGCTGCTGCTGGTGCCGGAGCACGCCTCCCACCAGACGGAGGTGGACCTGTGCCGGGTCTGCGGCCCCGGGGCCTCCCGCCACGGGGAGGTGCTGAGCCTGCGGCTGCTGGCCAACCGGGTGCTGTCCATCACCGGGGGCCTGGCCGAGGGGACCCTGGACGCCGGGGGCAAGCTGCTGCTGATGCAGCGGACCCTCCGGGAGCTGGCGGGGGAGCTGACGGTGTACGCCAACCCCTCCCGCCGGGCCCCCTTCCTCATGGAGCTGGTGGAGCTGTGCGACGAGTTCCAGGCCTGCCATGTGCCGCCGGAGCGGCTGGCCGCCGCGGCCCCGGCCCTGCCGGGGACCGGGGGGGAGAAGCTGCGGGATCTGGCCCTCATCTGCGGGGTGTACCAGGCCAAGCTGCGCCAGGATGGGGCGGACCGCCGGGACCTCATGACCAAGTTGCTGGAGCAGCTGATCCCCTCGGGGTACGCCCGGGACAAGGACGTATTTTTGGACGGCTTTGCCTACTTCACCGCCCAGGAGGAGCAGCTCATCGCCCTGCTGCTGCGGGAGGCCCGGTCCGTCACCGTCACCCTCCTGGGGGAGCGGGACAGCGCCCTGGAGATCTTTGCCCAGGGCATCCGCACCCGGGACCGGTTGGTGCGTCTGGCTTCCTCCTGCGGGGCGGCCTGTGAGATCACCTACCTGCCCGCCCGCCCGCCGGAGACGGCGCTGGAGCACCTGGAGGCCCACTTCTTCGGCGATCCCCTCCCCTGGGCCGGGGACTGCTCCCCGGTGGAGCTCTACCGGGCGGATACCGCCTTTTCGGAGGCGGAGGCCGTGGCCGCCCGTATCTTATCCCTGGTGCGGTCAGGGAAGTACCGCTTCCGGGACATTGCCGTGGCCGCCCGCAACCTGGACAGCTGCGCCGCCACCCTGGAGAATGTCTTTGAGCGCTACGGCATCCCCATCTACCTCAGCCGCCGCAGCGATATTCTGGAGAAGCCGGTGCTGAGCCTGCTGGCCGGGGCGCTGGACGCCGTGGTGGGGGGCTATGAGTACGAGGATATGTTCCGCTTTCTCAAGACGGGGTTGGCGGGGCTCACGGACGGGGAGTGCGACATCCTGGAAAACTATGTGATCCGCTGGGACATCCACGGGGCCATGTGGGTCCGGGCGGAGGACTGGACCGCCAACCCCGACGGCTGGCGGGAGGGGTTCAGTGAGGCCCAGACGGCGGCCTTGGAAACCATCAACGGCCTGCGCCGCCGGGTGGCGGGGCCCCTGGGCCGCCTGGCGGAGGGCCTGCGGCGGGAGAAGACCGTGGGGGGAAAGCTGCGGGTGCTGTGGACCTTCCTGGAGGAGGTCCATCTGCCGGAGCAGCTGGAGGAGCGCACCCATGCCCTGGAGGAGCTGGGGGAGCTGCAGCGGGCGGGGGAGTACAGCCAGCTGTGGGAGGTGCTGTGCGGGGTGCTGGACCAGTTTGCCGACACCCTGGGTCAGCTGACCATGGACGGGGAGGAGTTCACCCGCCTGCTGAAGCTGGTGCTGACCCAGTACGATGTGGCCACCATCCCCGTGTCCCTGGACCAGGTCCAGGTGTCCCAGATCACCCGCAACGACCGCCACCGGGTGAAGTGCCTCTTCCTCATGGGGGCCAACGACAACGTGCTGCCGGCGGTGCAGCCGGGGGGCGGACTGCTGACCCGGGAGGACCGGGCCAGACTCCGGGAGCTGGCGGACCCCCTGCGGATCGAGCTGGCCCCCAACGGCCTGGAGCTGTTCCCGGTGGAGCTGCAGAACCTCTACGCCGCCCTGTCCCAGCCCACGGATCTGCTGGCGGTGAGCTGGCCGGCGGCGGATGTTAGCGGCGCGCCGCTGCGTCCCTCCTTCGTGGTGGAGCGGATACGGGCCCTGCTGCCCGGGGTGGCGGAACGGGTGGAGACGGGGGACCTGTCCTACCGTTTGTCCGCCCCTGTCCCGGCCCTGGAGCTGGCGGGGGAGGACCGGGAGGGCCCACTGTGGCAGTATTTTGCCGGACGGCCCCAGTACGCCCAGTCCCTGTCCGCCATGGCCCGGGCCTCGGAGATGACCCGGGGCCGCCTGTCCCCCCAGGCGGTGGAGACCCTCTACGGCAAGAGCTACCGCATGTCCGCCAGCCGCATCGACAGCGTCAACTCCTGCCACTTCGCCTACTTCATGCAGTACGGCCTGCGGGCAAAGGAGCGGGGGCGGGAGGGCTTCGACGCCGCCCAGGTGGGCACCTTCCTGCACTACGTCCTGGAGCATGTGGTCCGGGATGCGGGAGAGCGGGGGGGCTTTGCCGCCCTGGAGGCCGGGGAGCTGAAGACCATCATCGACGGCGCCATCGGGCAGTACATGGCCGCGGCCATGCCCGGCTTTGACGGCCGGGATGCCCGGTTCAAGTACCTCTTCCGCCGCCTGCGGGGGACCGTGACCACCGTGGTGGAGAATGTGGCGGAGGAGCTGCGGGACTCCGACTTCGTCCCCGTGGCCTTCGAGCTGGAGTTCAGCCCCCAGGGCCAGCTGCCCGCCATCTCCATCACCGCCGGGGACGCCTCCCTCACCGTGTCCGGCAAGGTGGACCGGGTGGACGGCTGGCTGAAAGATGGGCGGCTGTACCTGCGGGTGGTGGACTACAAGACCGGGCGGAAGGCCTTCGACCTGGGGGACATCTGCCACGGGCTGAATATCCAGATGCTGCTGTACCTCTTCGCCCTGGAGAGGGAGGGACAGGCGGTGTTCGGTCATCCGGTGGTCCCGGCGGGGGTCATGTACCTGCCCGCCCGGGATGTGCTGGTGAACGCCCCCCGCAGTACGGACGCCGCCAAGGTCCGGGCGGAGCTGGACCGGGAGCTGCGCCGCAGCGGACTGGTGCTGGGCCAGCCGGAGGTGCTGCAGGCCATGGAGCACAGCGCCCTGGACGCCCCCCGGTTCCTGCCCCTGACCCTGGGCCGGGATGGCAGCATCACCCGGGGCATCGCCACGGCGGCGGAGCTGGGGAAGCTGGGCCGCTACGTGGACAAGCTGCTGGAGCGCATCGCCCGGGAGCTGCGGCAGGGGAACATCGACGCGGACCCCTGCGGCAGGAGCGAGAACGACAGCGCCTGCACCTACTGTGAATTTGCCTCCGCCTGCCACTTTATGGAGGCGGACGACCGCGACCGCATGGAGGTCATCCGCCCGGTGGCCCCGGCGGATTTCTGGGCCCATGTGGAGCGCACCATTGGAGAGGAGGGGGAGAGATGAGCGTGGAATTGACCCGCGAACAGCGGGCGGTGGTGGAGGACCGGGGCGGCAGCCTGCTGGTGTCCGCCGCCGCCGGCAGCGGCAAGACCCGGGTGCTGGTGGACCGGCTGTTCCGCCGGGTGCTGGGGCCGGAGGGGCTGAATGTCAGCGACTTCCTCATCATCACCTACACCCGGGCGGCGGCGGCGGAGCTGCGCCAGCGCATCGCCCAGGAGCTGTCCCAGCGCATGGCGGACCGCCCCGGGGACCGGCATCTGCAAAAGCAGCTGCTGCTGGTGTACCAGGCGGACATCAAGACCATCGACGCCTTCTGTACCGCCCTCCTGCGGGAGAATGTCCACCTGCTGGACCGGGACGGAAGTGAGCGGAGCCTCACGGCGGACTTCCGGGTGCTGGACGAGAGCGAGGCCATGCTTCTGCGCCGGCGGGTGATGCCCCGGGTGCTGGAGGACTTCTATACGGACATGACCCCCGGGGCCATGGCCCTGGCGGACGCCTTCGGCTTCGGCCGGGACGACAGCCACCTGGAGGAGCTGGTGCTGGACCTGTACGACAAGATCCAGAGCCACGCCTACCCGGAGCAGTGGCTGCGGGAGCAGCGGGAACAGTGGGCCCAGCTGCCGGAGGATGTGGGCCAGACGGTCTACGGCCGGCAGCTGCTGGCGGGATTGGGCCGCAAGGCCCGCCACTGGGCCCAGCTCCTGCGGCGGGGCGTGGAACTCATGGCCTGCGACGGGGGCATCGAAAAAGCCTATGCCCCGGCCTTTTCCCACGGGGCGGAGCTGCTGGAGCAGCTGGCCGCCGCGGCGGAGGAGGGCTGGGATCAGGCGGCGGAGCATACCCTGGCCTGGCCCCGGCTGGGGGCCGTCCGCAAGTGCGAGGCCCCGGAGGTGAAGGCCCGGCTCCAGAGCCAGTGGAACCGGTGCAAGAAGGAGATGGACGCCGCCCGGGCCATGTTGGACGCCTCCGGGGCGGAGACGGGGCGGGATCTCCGCGCCTCCGCCCCGGCCATGGAGGCCCTGCTGGACCTGTGCGAGAAATTTGCTGATGCCTACCGCCAGGAGAAGCTGCGGCGGAACGCCACGGACTTCTCCGACCAGGAGCACTATGCCGTGCGCCTGCTGCTGGGGGAGGACGGCGCCCCCACGGAGCTGGCGGAGGTGATCGCCCAGCGATATGCGGAGGTCATGGTGGACGAGTACCAGGACACCAACCAGGTGCAAAACTGCATCTTCTCCGCCATCTCCCGCCGGGGGCAGAACCTCTTCACCGTGGGGGATGTGAAGCAGTCCATCTACCGCTTCCGCCTGGCGGACCCCACCATCTTTCTGGAGAAATACCGGGCCTACCCCCCGGCGGAGGAGGCGGAGGAGGGCCAGCCCCGGAAGATCCTCCTGAGCCGGAACTTCCGCTCCCGCCAGCCGGTGCTGGAGGCGGTGAACTTCGTCTTCGGGGCCATCATGTCCCGGGAGATGGGGGAGATGGACTACGGGGAGGAGGAGCAGCTGAACTTCGGCGCCAGCTACCTGCCCCCCCGGGCGGATGTCCAGACGGAGTTCCACCTGCTGGGGATGCCCTTCCGCCGGGGGGAGGATACCCCGGACCGGCCCCTGGCGGAGGCCCGGTTCGTGGCGGGCCGTATCCGCCACCTGCTGGATACGGGGTATGCCGTCACCGACGAGGATACGGGGGAACTGCGGCCCTGCCGGCCGGAGGACATCGTGGTGCTCATGCGCTCCCCGGGCCCCCGGCTGCGCCACTATATCCGGGCCCTGGGGGAGGAGGGCATCCCCTGCAGCGCCCAGGAGAACGAGGACTTCTTTGCCACCATGGAGGTGGCGGTGGTCTACGCCCTGCTGCAGGTGCTGGATAACCCCCGGCAGGATGTGCCCCTGATCTCGGTGCTGCGCTCCCCGGTCTTCGGCTTCAGCCCCGACCGGCTGGCGGTGATCCGGGGCCGGTGCCCCCAGGGGGACTTCTTCGACGCCCTGTGTGCCGACGAGGGGGAGGACAGCCGCCGCTTCCTCCAGGAACTGGAGGAGCTGCGGACCCTGGCCAAGGACACCAGCGTCCACCGCCTGCTGTGGCGGCTCTATAACCGGCTGAACATCCTGGGGGTCTTTGGGGCCATGGCCCGGGGCCGCCAGCGGCGGGAGAACCTCATCGCCCTCAGTACATACGCCCGCACCTTCGAGGAGGCGGGGTACAAGGGCCTCTTCGCCTTCACCAGCCATCTCCGCTCCCTGCTGGAAAACGGGGAGCAGCCCCTGACCGCCAGCGGCGGCGGTGGGGGCGGGGTGCAGATCATGTCCATCCACAAGTCCAAGGGCCTGGAGTTCCCCGTGGTGATCCTGGCGGACCTGAACAAGAACTTCAACAAGATGGATTTCCAGACCCCGGTGCTGGTCCACCCCCAGCTGGGCCTGGGGCCCATGTATATCGACCTGGACCGTCACATCCGCTACCCCACCGCCGCACGGGAGGCCATCGCCGCCCAGCTGAGCCGGGAGATGAAGGCGGAGGAGATGCGGGTGCTGTATGTGGCCATGACCCGGGCCAAGGAGAAGCTCATCATGGTGGCCTCCATGTCCGCCGTGGAGAAGCGGCTGGCGGATCTCACGGCCCTGGCGGACCTGCCGGTGCCGCCGGAGACGGTGGACGGGGCCAAGTCCATGGCGGAGTGGCTGCTGCTGCCGCTGCTGCGGCGGCCGGAGGCCAGGGAGCTGCGGGTGCTGGCGGGTATGGAGGAGGGGGAGTTCGCCCTGCGGGAGGACACCCCCTGGATCGTCCAGTACCACGAGGGCCCCTGGGCCGCCGCGCCGGCCATTGCCCGGGCGGAGGAGGGGCAGGGGCGCCGGGAGCTGCCGGACCTGTCCCCCCTGGACTTCACCTATCCCTACGCCGCCGCAGCCCTGACCCCCACCAAGCTCACCGCCACCCAGCTGAAGGGCCGGGAGAAGGACCAGGAGATCGCGGAGAACACCCTGCGGCCCTATATCCGCCGGGCCTTCACCGCCCCCCGCTTCATGACCGGGCAGCTGCCCCTCACCGCCGACCAGCGGGGCACCGCCACCCATCTGGTGATGCAGTACCTGCCCCTGGACGGGGACCCGGCGGACACGGTGGCGGCCCTGCTGGAGCGGAAGCTGCTGACGCCGGAGCAGGCGGAGGCGGTGGATCTGGGGGCTGTCCGGGTATTCCTCCGCTCACCTCTGGCCGCAGATATCCGCCGGGCGGAGCGGGTGGAGCGGGAGTACCGCTTCAGCCTGCTGGTCAGCGCCGGGGACTACTACGACCACATGGCCCCGGAGGACCAGGTGCTGCTCCAGGGTGTGGTGGACCTCTTCGCCGTACAGGACGGGGCCATCACCGTGGTAGACTTCAAGACCGACTACGTCACGGCGGAGACCCTGGGGGAGAAGACGGAGAGCTACCGGCCCCAGCTCATGGCCTACAGCCATGCCCTGGAGCAGATCATGGGCCTGCCGGTGAAGCGGCGGGTGCTGTACTTCTTCCGCCTGGGCCGGGCGGTGGAGCTGTAGTGAAAAAATGCAACAAGACAAGAAACGGAGGGCAAACCCCATGAACAACGATCGCATCCGCCGCGTACTCCGGGAGATGGAGCAGGCGGGTATCCCCCAGATGATCGTGTCCGACCCCGTGGCCATCTACTACCTGACGGGGCGGAAAATCTTTTCCGGCGAGCGGCTGCTGGCCCTGTATCTCCAGGTGAACGGCGGGCACAAGCTGGTCATCAACGAGCTGTTCCCCCAGTCGGCGGAGCCGGACGGCCAGCTGGAGCTGGTGTGGTACAGCGACACCCAGGACGGTGTGGAGCTGCTCCACCAGTTTGCGGACAAAGCCAGCCCCATGGGCATCGACAAGAACTGGCCCGCCCGCTTCCTGCTGCGTCTGCAGGAGCTGGGGGGCGGCAGCGCCTATGTCAACGGCTCCCCCATCATCGACCGGGTGCGGATGATCAAGGACCAGGAGGAGCAGGAGAAAATGCGCCGCTCCTCCCAGATCAACGACCAGGTCATGGCGGAACTCCTCACCTGGGTGGGGAAGGGCCTTACGGAGGAGGAAATGGCGGAGAAGGCCAAGGCCATCTACCGCGCCCACGGCTGCGAGGGGCTGTCCTTCCCGCCCATCGTCTCCTACGGCCGGGGGGCGGCGGAGCCCCACCACGAGCCGGGGGATGCCCGGGCCAAACGGGGGGACTGCGTGCTGCTGGACATCGGCGGCATGAAGGACGGCTACGCCTCGGATATGACCCGCACGGTCTTTCTGGGGGAGGTGTCCCCCCGCCAGCGGGAGATCTATGAGATCGTCCGGGAGGCCTGCCAACGGGGCATCAATGCGGCCAGACCCGGCAACCGGATGTGCGATGTGGACCTGGCCGCCCGCCGGTACATTGAAGAGCGGGGTTACGGCGCCTACTTTACCCACCGCACGGGCCACTCCATCGGCCTGGAGGACCACGAGTACGGCGATGTGTCCGCCGTCAACCAGGCGGTGATCCAGCCGGGCCAGTGCTTCTCCGTGGAGCCGGGCATCTACCTGCCGGAGGAGGACCTGGGGGTCCGCATTGAGGACCTGGTGCTGATCACCGAGGACGGCTGCCAGGTGCTGAACCAGTTCACCAAGGAGCTTCTGGTGATCCCGATGGAGGAGAACTGAGGATGACTATAGGAAATAGATAACACGAAAAAGGAGGAAAACCCATGAAAAAGTTGCTGAACACCACAACCGCCTATCTGATCGCCGCCCTGGCCGCCGGAGTATTCTACCGGGAATTCACCAAGTTCAGCGGTTTCGCCGGGGAGACCGTGCTGGGTGTGGTCCACGCCCACCTGCTGGCCCTGGGGGCTGGGCTGTTCCTGCTGCTGGCCCTGTTTTCCGGCAGGGAGGGGGGCCTGGTGGAGAGCAAGCCCTTCCGCCGCTTCTACGGACTCTACAACATTTCTCTGCCCTTCATGGCCTGCACCATGGTGGTCCGGGGCGTGCTGCAGGTCCGGGGGACGGAGCTGTCCCGGGGCCTGGACGCCGCCATCTCCGGCTTTGCCGGCATCGCCCATATCCTCATGGCGGTGTCCCTGTTCCTGCTGCTGAGCGCACTGAAGAAGTACGCACTGGAGAAGCGGTAGAGCCGCATAAGAAGACAATGTCCAATGTAGTGCGGGAGGTGGGACGAGATGAAAAAAATATTTCGCAAAAGGCGAACCGTGGTTGTGATTGCCCTGGCGGTTCTTTTGCTTGTTTCCTATTTGGTCTACAGCAGACCGATGACATTATCTCAACTTTTTCCCCTGCGGGACATTGGTCAATGTATAGGAATAAGCGGCTACTACAGAACCAGTACCCAGACAGATGGAATTACGCAATTTGCCATCGAACCGGGAAGTGAGGAATTCCAGGAGCTGTGCAGGCTGTTCAATGAGAAGACATATCGCCGCAGTCTTAGGGGCCTTTTATCCAGAGGTGTACGCACCCAGCCCATAACGGACAAATTTGAATTTGAATGGGAAGTCATGTTCCACTTTGATACGATAGCGTTTCCGGATGGAAATGCTGGCTCCGGTCCGCTGCTTCGGGTGCAATACTGGTATGGGGAATTGGACATTGAAAATGTGGTTTGGAAAAGTGTGCGGCGTTCCTACCATACCAGAGAGCAGGATGCCTGGGCCAGGGAGATCCTGGATTGTATGCGCTAAATACGCCAAGATAACCGGCCAAAATGAATGAGTCTCCACCCGGATGGGTGGAGACTCATTTCCTTATTTCAGCCGCAGGGGCAGTCCGCAGAACAACCGGGTCACGGACCCGGCCCCCAGGGCCAGGGCGGTGAGGGCGCGGCCGCAGGCCTCCCGCCAGGCCCGTACCTCCCCGTCCACAGGGACCACCCCGCAGAAGATGTCGTCCGCCACCACCACAGCGTCGGGGCGGAGAGCGCCCGGGTCGGGGTCCCGCCCCTGGCGGAGACAGCGGAGGATGTAGTTTTCGTAGCCGCACAGGCACCGCCGGGTAAAGTCCGGCTCCGCCTCCGGGGTGCAGATGCAGATGTCTTCCTCCGCCAGGGAGAAGGCCCCCCGGGCGTAGTCCAGCTTCCCCTGGTACGCCCCGCCAATGATCAGATCCATGTGCTCTCCTCCTGTACCTGCCGGGGCAGCGCCCCCTTGTAGATCATGTGCTGTCCCAGGGCCACCTCCACCACCGTGTCACACACCGCCCCCAGGGTCCGGTCGCACAGGGCCAGCCCCCGCCGGTACAGCTCGGTATAGGCGTCATAGCCCCGTCCGTCGCTGTAGATGAAGTCGCTGACGAAGACGATGTTCTTCACCCGGCCCGCCAGCTGCGTAAGCTCCGACACCGTGCGGAGCCCGGCGTCCGGGTCGATGCCGCCGGGGGTGAACATCTCGTTGGACAGCAGGGCAGTGACGCTGTCCAGCAGGAAGGTGCCGCCCCTGTCCGCCCGGTCCAGGCACGACAGGATGTTCCGCCCCTGCTCCAGGGTGATAAAGCCCAGGCCGTCCCGGGCGGCGATGTGGCGGCGGATGCGGGACAGATCCTCCCCGTCGTGGGGGATCATGGTGGCCAGATAGTAGAGGGGGCCCCCCGCCGCCAGGGCGTGGGCGCACCGCTCCGCCAGGGTGGATTTCCCGTTTTTGCAGCCCCCGGAGAGAAAGATGGTCATGTGGTCCCGCCTCCTTCCGCCGCCGTCCACTGGCGGAGCATATCCGTCATCCAGGCGTAAACGTCCAATCCGTACACCGACTGGAGCTTCTCCCGGGTAAAGACCGCCGATACCGGCCCCTGGGCCACCGCCCGTCCGGCATTCAGCAGCAGGGCGTGGGTGCCGTAGGCCCGGGCAAGGCTCAGGTCGTGGACCACGGAGAGGACGGCCCTGCCTGGCTGTCGAAGCCACTGACGGATCAGGTCGAAGACCTGCTGCTGGTACACCAGGTCCAGGTGGTTGGAGGGCTCGTCCAGGATCAGCAGCCGGGGCCGCTGGGCAAAGAGCTGGGCCAGGAAGGTCCGCTGCAGCTCCCCGCCGGAGAGGGTCAGCACCGACTGCCTGGCCAGGGGCAGCAGGCCTGTGGCCGCCAGGGCCTCCTCCACGGCCTCCTGGTCCTCCTCCGGGGGAGGGGAGAAGAGCCCGCGGCGGTGGGCGTAGCGGCCCAGGCGGACCACCTCCTCCACAGTGAAGGCGTAGCCCACGGCGTGGCTCTGGCTCAGCACCCCCAGGCGCTGGGCACGCTGGGCGGCGGGCAGACGGGACAGGTCCCGGCCGTCAAAGGTGATGCGGCCGCTGTAGGCCGCCCCCTGGGAGATGGCGCTGACGATGGTGGACTTGCCCGCCCCGTTGGGCCCCACCAGCATGAGCCACTGGCCGGGGGACACGGTGAAGCTCACGCCGTCCACCACCTTCCGCTGGCCGTAGGCCACGGTCAACTGCTGTACCTCCAGCACGGTCAGCCCTCCTTTCGGGTGGAGTAGAAGATGTAGATAAAGAGCAGCGCCCCCACGAAGGAGGTCACCACGCCGATGGGCAGCTCCCGGGGCCGCAGGATGGTCCGGCCCACCAGGTCCGCCAGCATCAGGAAGGTGGCCCCCGTAAACAGGGAGGCGGGCAGGAGCCGCCGGTGGTTTGGCCCCACCACCATGCGGGTCATGTGGGGGGTCACCAGGCCCACAAAGCCGATGGTGCCGCCGATGGACACGCACACGCCGATGAGCACGGACACCGCCACCAGCACGGAGAGCTTGACCCGGCGGACATTGACGCCGATGTTCCGGGCGTTGTCCTCCCCAATGGCGAAGGCGTTCAGCTCCCGGGCGGAGAGCAGCAGCACCCCGCCGCAGACCACCAGGGCCGCCAGCAGGGCGGCGGCGTTGCCGTAGGTGCTGTCCGCCAGGGAGCCCATGGTCCAGAACATGATGTTCCGGGCCTTGTCCCCGGCGAAGGTCACCACCAGGCTGATGACGCTGTTGGCGAACATGGAGAAGATGACCCCCACCAGAATAATGGTGTTGGTGGACAGGGAGTAGTCCAGGCGGTAGGCCAGGGACATGATGAGCACCAGGGAGGCGAAGGCGAAGGCCACGGCGGAGGCCGCCACGCCCACGCTGCCCAGCTGGGGGATGGAGGCGCCGAAGGCGATGACCAGCACCGCCCCCAGGGAGGCCCCGGAGCTGACCCCCAGGGTGGAGCCGTCCGCCAGGGGGTTGCGCAGCAGCCCCTGCATAGCGGCCCCCGCCAGGGACAGGGCCGCGCCGGTGAGGGCCACGCACAGCACCCGGGGCAGACGGACGGAGAGGATAATGGGCGCGGCAACGCCGCCCGGGGTGGAGTTTCCTCCCCGGACGGCGTCCATGACCGCATCCCGTATGGCCCCCAGGATCTCTCCGGGGGGGACCCATACGCTGCCCAGGCACACGCACAGGATCAGCACAGCCAGGGTAACTGCGGCGAACAGCAGGTATTCCGTTGGCCGAAAGCCCTCCCGGTTTTTTCCCATGGGGGTGCGCCTCCTTTTTGGTCTGAGGTTGCTTTACTCGCCGTAGACGAAGGCGAAGATCATCTCCGCCGCCTCTGCCAGCCGGGGGCCGGGGCGGGAGAGCTGGTCGGAGCTGGCGTTGTAGACCATACCATTTTTAATGGCGGCCACATTCTCCCAGCCGGGGCGGGAGAGGATCTCATCCACCGGCAGAACGCCCTCGCCAAAGTACATGGCGTTGGTGATGATGATGTCGGGGTTCCGCTGGAGGACCTGCTCCTGGGACACCTCGCCCCAGCCGCTGATGTCGGCAAAGATGTTGGTCAGCCCCATCATCTGGGCGATCTCGTCCATGAAGGTGTCCGCGCCTGCGCTCCACAGGCCGTACTGCAGGGGGGAGACCTCAAAGTAGACGGTGCCGCCGGTCTTGTCCTTGCTCTTCTCCCGGATGGCGTCGAAGCGGGACTGCATATCGCTGACCACAGCCTCCGCCTGCTCCTCCCGGCCCAGGACCTGGCCGATGGTGCGGATGGAGGCGTAGACGCCGTCGATGTTGGTCTCGGTGCTGACGCACACGGCGATGCCGGCCTGCTCAAAGGCGGCGATCTGGTCGGGGTCCTGGTCCATGGCGCTCATGATGATCACCTGGGGCTCCAGGGCCAGGATCTGCTCCGTGTTGGTCTGGGACCCGGACTGCACGGCGGGCACATCCAGCACCGCCTCGGGGTAGTTGCAGTATTCGCCCCGGCCCACCACCAGGTCGCCGGCCCCCAGGGCGTAGACGATCTCGCACTCACCGGCGGAGAGGACCACCACCCGCTCCAGATTCTCCGGCACGGTGAAGGTGCGGCCGGTGGTGTCGGTGACGGTGCGGGGGCCGTCCTGATCCTCAGCGGGTGCCTCCGGGGCGGCGGGGGTCTGGGCGGGGGCCTGATCCTCCACAGGGGGGGCGTTGTTGGCGTCGGTTTTGCTGTCGTTCTTGTTGCCGCAGGCGGCCAGGCTCAGGCACAGGACCAGGGCCAGCAGCAGGGAAATGCTCTTTTTCATGGTTTTCCTCCAATCTTTTTGCGTTGAATAGGGCTTCTGCCGCGGCGGAGGAACGGCGGACAGGAGGTCCGCAGATCCCCGTCCGCGGACAAAAAAAGTCCGCGGACCGATCCCGCGGACTTCCAGTGAAGCATCCGTTTCCCGGTGTTGGCAGAAAAACGATCATCCGCCTCCGCACTCCTGACTTATCTCCCTCGGCGGGGAGCCTCACAGTGACCGACTCGTGGGTTCTTGCCCCTTTGCGTGCGCTGCCCGGACGGGCAATGAGACGAATGCTATTCAATTGAGGCTATCATACTATGGCTGGGGGGCGTTGTCAAGCGTCTTCCGCCGCGCGCTCCGGCTCCTCGCCGTAGAGGACGGCCAGGATCTTGGAGTACAGCACCTCCGCATTGGCCCGGAAGTGCTTTTGCAGTTCCAGGGCCATGTCCTCCCGGGTGACCATGAGCTCCAGGCGCATGAGGTCGTCCAGCTCGTCGCTGAGGCTGAGGGCGACGGTATAGCCCCCGGCGTCCCGCTTGCGGATCTGGGCGTCCACCAGGGCCCGGCGCTTGAGCTGCTCGTTGTAGCCGATGAGGCTCTGCTCCGCCTTCATCCGCACGGTGTAGGGCAGGCTGGTCTCACAGATGGCGCTGTTGTGGCGGCCCTTGTCCGTAATGGCGTACAGGCCGTCGGCCAGGGTCAGGTGCTCCGTCCGCACCAGGTCGGCCAGACACTCGGAGAAGGCGAAGTAGTCCACACCGCCGTCGCACATACTCAGGTCCTGCAGCACCTCGAAGGGCACCGGGGCCACCATACGGGACGCGATGTAGAGGATCAGGAACTTGATCTCCAGCTTGTCGCTGATAAAGCCAAAATCAGACATGGGCACCTCCTGCGTGAGTTCTTGTCCCCATTATACCCGCCCCAGCCGGATTTGTATAGACCCTTTTTCACACTCCGGCGGGGTGGGCATACACTGGAGTGAAGGCAGACGCCTTCTCAGTACAGATTAGGAGGTCCATTATGCCGGAACGCATCGCACCCGGCCCCGTATCCAATTTCCGGGATACCTGTGAGGCCGTTTGTATCCATACCAAGAAGATCTACGACTCCTGCCGAGACAAGGACTGCATCGAGGATCTGCGGTTCTACCCCAACAAGGCGGGGCAGGATGTGCTCAGCCACGCCCAGACCATCAAGGGCGGCCGGGCGGAGCTGCTGTACACCAACGTCCATGTGGACCCGGTGGTGTTCAACCGGGGGTTTTATACGGTCGATATCCGCTACTTCTACAGAGTGACATTGAACGCCTACTGCTCCAGCAGCCGCCCGGTGGAGGTGGAGGGCCTGTGCGTCTTTGACAAGCGGGCCATCCTCTTCGGCAGCGAGGGGGGCGCCAAGGTCTTTACCTCCCGCCAGTGCCTGGACAACATGGGCCGCAAGGACATGGAGCAGTGCGGCCTGCCGGTGGCGGTGGTGGAGTCCGTGGACCCCATCGTCCTGGACGCCAAGATCGTGGACTGCTGCGAGAAGCGGTACTGCGACTGCGACATCTGCGAGATTCCCGCCTGCGTGTGCCAGTGCTTCCCCGGGGATCTGACCATGGGGGACAACTGCTGCCGCCGGGTGCTGGTGACCCTGGGCCAGTTCTCCATCATCCGCCTGGAGCGGGACAGCCAGCTGCTGATGCCCGTGTTCGACTACTGCATGCCCGACAAGGACTGCTCCGCCGGGTGCGGCTGCACCAAGGAGGACCCCTGCGAGCTGTTCCAGAGCATCTGCTTCCCCGTGGACCAGTTCTTCCCGCCCAACGCCGGCGGTGACGGCGGCAGCTGCCCCGGCGGCTGCCAGAACAGCGGCTGCCAGAGTAACGGCTGCCAGAACGGGAACTCCTGCTTCTGCAAGTAGCGCCAGCAAAGGGAAACGCCGCCCCCGTGGCCCGGAGAAATACCGGGCCACGGGGGCGGAAGCATACTGATGGAAGGTTTGCGTTCTGCGCCAGCTAGGGCAGCAGGCTGCGGTAGTCCGCCGGATTGCAGGACTGGAGCAGCTCCTGGCGGGCCTGCTCCAGCAGGGCGGGCTCCGTGGCCAGGTGCGCCCCGGCCAGGGCCAGGACCTTCACCGCGTTGAGCATACCCGTCTCGCCGATGGCGCTGCCGGCGCAGGCGGTCATCATCCAGTGGTGGTTGGCGGTGCCCACCGGGCGGCAGGCGGTCCAGCAGAAGCCGCAGGGGAGCAGGTGCTGGATGTCCCCCAGATCCAGGGAACCGGCGCTGTCCGTGTGGTCCACGGGGCGGATACCCTCGTAGAGGTACTTGCCGCCGGGAATGCCGAAGTGGCGGGCGGCGGAGGCGCAGCCGGGGTTCTGGGCCGCCAGGGCGTCGGCAAAGTCGTGGGCCTCCTGGGGGAAGGGGATGAGATCCGTCTCCTCCATGCACTGGCGCAGCAGCAGAGTCAGGGTGGGGTTGGGATTGGTGGGGTAGCAGCCCCCCAGCTCCTTCACCTCCACCTCCGTCTCCGTCATCATGGCGGCGCCCTTGGCCACCTTGATGAGCCGCTCCTTGGCGGAGAGGAGGTGCTCGATGGTCTTGCCCCGGACCATGTACCAGGACACGGCCTTATCCGGCACCAGGTTGGGGGCGGTGCCGCCCTCCTTGGTCACATAGTGGAGGGCAATATCCTGGGGCAGGTGCTCCCGCAGGTACTGCGCCCCCATGTTGGTCAGCTCCAGGGCGTCCAGGGCGCTGCGGCCCATCTCGGGGTTGCCCGCCGCGTGGGCGCTGATGCCGGTGTAGTGGAACTCCAGGGAGACGACCCCGGCGTTCTTGCCCATGGTGACGAAGTTCACCCCGGCGGGGTGGAAAGCCAGGGCGGCGTCCAGCTCAGTGAATGCGCCGTGGGCGAGCATGGCGGGCTTTCCGGTGAGGACCTCCTCGGCGGGGCAGCCGTAGAACACCACCGTGCCGGACAGGCCCTCCTGGGCGAAGAGCTCCTTCATCATGATCGCGGCCCCGGCGTGTCCGGCGGCCATCAGGTTGTGGCCGCAGCCGTGGCCGTAGGCCTCCCCGGGGATGGGGGCCTGGTGGGGGACCGGCTCCTGGCTCAGGCCGGGGAGGGCGTCATACTCCCCCAGCAGGCCGATCACCGGATGCCCCTGGCCCCACTGGGCGCGGATGCAGGTGTCCAGGCCGAAGGCCCCCCGCTCCACGGTGAAGCCGGCCTCCTCCAGCAGCGCGGCGGTGGCCTCGCTGGCAAAGTGCTCCGCATAGGGGCCCTCGGGGTGGGCAAAGACCTGGCGGGACAGGTGGAGGATCTGCTCCCGCCACTGGGGGAGGAGGGTATCGATCACGGCGGCGTAGTGTTGACTGCTCATGGCGTACGGTCCTTTCACAAAAATTTCTTGGATAAGCACAGGATACCTGGGGATCGGGGAAAGGGACAGACCAAAATGCGGAGTTTTTGTCCGAAAAGCGGATGTCCCCACCGGCGGGGATGAACGATTTACGGATATCCCGGGCTGTGCCCCGGTCATAATCCCGGACGAGCCCTCATAGAGTGGACCAAGAACAGAGGAGGGATGTCCATGACGGAGGAATATGCGGCGGGGCGGTACATGGCGGCGGCGGAGCTGCTGCCCGGGGGGCTGCGCGGGGCGGCCCTGGCGCTGGACCGGCGGACCATGGCCCGGGTGGAGGAGCTGCGGCTGCGGATCGGCAGGCCCCTGGGCCTGACCCTCCCCACAGGGGAGGTACGCCTGGAGAGCACACAGGTCAGCCGGGAGGATCTGGAGCAGGTGCTGGACCGTGCAACCGCCTTCTCCCGCTACACCGCCGCGGAGACCCTGCGCCAGGGGTATCTCACCGCCCCCGGGGGCTTCCGCATCGGCGTGTGCGGCACGGCCCTGCCCACCGGCGGGGAAAACAGCGCCCTGCGGGACCCCAGCTCCCTGGCCATCCGCATCCCCAGGGCGGCGGAGGGGGCGGCGTCGCCGGTGCTGCCCCATCTGGTGGAGGGGGGCCGGGTGGTGAGCACCCTGATCCTCTCCCCGCCGGGGGGCGGAAAGACCACCTTTCTCCGGGATCTCACCCGGCAGCTGAGTTTGGGCAGCAGCGCCGCTCCGCCCCAGCGGGTGGCCCTGGTGGACGAGCGGGGGGAGCTGGCGGCGGTGTACCAGGGGGTCCCCCAGCTGGAGGTGGGGCCCCTGACTGATGTGCTGGACGGCTGCCCCAAGGCCCTGGCCGTACCCATGCTGCTGCGGGCCATGACGCCCCAGGTCATGGCCCTGGATGAGATCGCCCTGCCGGGGGATGTGGACGCCGTGGGCCTGGCGGCCAACTGCGGGGTGGCCCTGCTGGCCACCGCCCACGCCTGCGCCGTCCACGAGCTGCAGTGCCGGCCGGTGCTGCGCCGGCTGCTGACCGGCGGGGTGTTCCGCCGGGCGGTGGTCATCACCGGACAGGGGGCGGAGCGCCGCTACCGGGTGGAGACGCTGCCATGAGGGCAATGGGGACAGTGCTGGTGCTGCTGGGGGCCGCGGGGGCGTACCTCCTGCGGCGGCGGCAGGAGCTTCGCCCCCTGCAGGTGGGCCAGGCGCTGCTGGGGGATCTGGCGGTGCTGCGCTTTGCCATCTGCGTCCGGCGGATGCCCCTGCCCCGGGTTTTGGGGGAAAATCTGTCCCAAGGCCCCGGCGGGGAGGCCCTCTGGGGCCCGCTGCTGGCAAAATTGCGGGAAAATAGGGGACAAGGGGTATTGCTTTACTGCTGCTGGGATTCCACAGTCGTGGCTTTGCCCGGGGAGCTGCCCCGGATACTGGCCCCCCTGGGGCCGCTGCTGCCGGCGGGCGGGGAGCGGCTGGGGGCGGCCATCGACGAAACGAGAGAGGAGCTTGCCGCGTATCTGCGGGCGGAGCGGGTGAAGCAGGCCCAGGAGGGCCGACTCACCGCCGGGCTGTGTCTGGCCGGGGCCTGCCTGCTGATCTTGGTGCTGATATGAGATGAACATTGATCTGATCTTCAAAATAGCCGCCATCGGTATTGTGGTGGCGGTGCTCAACCAGCTGCTGGTCCGCTCCGGCCGGGAGGAGCAGGCCATGATGACCACCCTGGCCGGGCTGGTGGTGGTGATGATGATGCTGGTGCGGCAGATCAGCGACCTCTTCCAGCTCATCAAGGCCCTATTTGGGTTCTGATATGGAGGCGCTGAAGCTTATGGGCCTGTGCGTGGTCTGCCTGGCCCCGGTGCTGCTGCTGAAGAAAAAGACCCCGGAGCTGGCCCTCCTGCTGACCCTGGGGGCCCTGGCGGTGACCCTGGCCCGGTGTCTGGACCTGGCGGCCCCGGCGCTGGAGCGATTGGGGGAGCTGCTGGGGCGGACGGGGGTGGAGGGGACCCACCTGAAGGTGCTCCTGCGGACCGTGGGGGCGGCCATGGTCACCCGGCTGGGGGCGGACCTGTGCCGGGACGGCGGCTCCCAGGCCCTGGCCACGGTGGTGGAGCTCACCGGCGGGGCGGCGGCGCTGCTGATCGCCATGCCCCTGCTGGAGGCGGTGGTGGAGCTGCTCCTGGGATTTTTTGCGTGAGAGGAGGCGGTGGCATGAAGCGCAGACTGGGCCGGTGGGTACTGCTGCTGGCGGCGGTGTGGCTGCTGGGGGGACAGGCCCTGGCGGAGGAGATCCTGCCGGAGGAGCTGCGCCGGGCCGCCCCGGAGGCGGCGGAGCTGGCGGAGGAGGGCGACCTGGCCGCCGGTCTCTCCTCCCTCTGGGAGAGGGCCTGGGGGGAGGCCTCCACCTATCTCCTGGCGGGGGCCAGAAGCGTCGCCGCCATTGCGGCGGGAGTGGTGCTGCTGGGGGCGGCGGAGAGCGCCTTCTCCGGCGGCGCCGCGCCCCGCTTCACCACCATGGTGGGGGCGCTGTGGGTCACGGCGGTGTCCGCCGGGGACCTGGGGACCCTCATCGGCCTGGGCCGGGAGACGGTGTCCCGGGTGTCCCTCATGGCCAAGGTGCTGCTGCCGGTGATGGCGGGGGCTACGGCGGCCTCCGGGGGCGTTGCCGTCGCCTCCGTGGGCCAGGTGGCGGCGGTGTTCTTTTCCGATCTGCTGCTGTCCGTGATCCAGGGGGTGCTGCTGCCGGCGGTCTACCTCTATATCGGCGTCTCCGCCGCCGGGGCGGTGCTGGAGGGGGAGACCATGGCGGGGCTGGGCCGTCTGCTGAAGAAGGTGGTGACCTGGAGCCTCACGGGGATGCTCACCCTCTTCACCGGCTATCTCACCATCAGCGGTGCGGTGGCGGGGGCCGCCGACGCCCGGGCGGTGAAGCTGGCCAAGGCGGCGGTCAGCGGGGCGGTGCCCGTGGTGGGCGGTATCCTGGCGGACGCGGCGGAGACCGTGCTGGCGGGGGCGGGGCTGCTGCGGGCCACGGTGGGCAGCTTCGGCACCCTGGCGGTGCTGGGGCTGTGCCTGGCCCCCTTTTTGCGGCTGGGGAGCCAGTACCTCCTCTACCAGGGGGCGGCCCTGGTGGCCCAGACGGCGGGTCCCAAAAAGCTCACCGCCCTGCTCTCCGCCCTGGGGGATGCCTTCGGCCTGGTGCTGGCCATGACCGCCGCCTCCGCCGTGCTGCTGCTCATTGCCCTGGTGTCATCGCTGACGGCGGTGACGGTGTGATGGGGGCGCTGCGGCAGTGGCTGCTGGGGGTGGTGCTCACGGCCTTCGCCGCCAGTCTGGCCGGGGAGCTGGCCCCCGGGGGACGGGAGCGGGGGGCTGTGCGCCTGGTGGGGGGACTGCTGGTGCTGCTGGCGCTGCTGTGTCCCCTGGCGGGGCTGGGCGGCGCCGCCGTGCCGGCTATGAAGGCGGATTTCAGCGGCCAGACCCAGGCCCAGGCGGAGCGCTACCGCCGGGAGGGCCGGGAGACACTTTCCGCTATCATAGAGCAGCGTACCGCCTCATATATATTGGACAAAGCGTGTGGGCTGGGGCTGGAATGCGGGGTGGAGGTGACGGTTTCGGCGGGGGAGAGCGGCGTCCCCCTGCCGTCAAGCGTCACCATCACCGGCGGCTACAGCGCGGCCCTGGCCGCATTGATCGAGGAGGGGGTGGGGATTCCCGCCGACAAACAAATCTGGCTGGAGGAGGACACATGGAGCGGGACGGAAGAAAGCGGATGAAGGTCCTGGAGATAGTGGACCGGTACAAATATGTGCTGCTGGTGGTGGCCGTTGGGGCGGTGCTGCTGGCCTGGCCCCAGGGGGAGACCGGGGGAGAGGACAGGGCAGATCCAGAAGCCAGCGTTGCCCTGACGGAGGAGCAGGACCTGGAGACAGAGCTGGAGAAGATCCTGGGGAAGATCCAGGGGGTGGGCCGGGTGGAGGTGCTGCTGACCCTCCACAGCGGCCGGGAGCTGGTGCTGGCGGAGGACTCCACCCTGCGCTACAGCGGCAATGTCAACGCCCCTGACGACTACGACCGAACATCGAAGCCGGTGCTGGTCTCCGGCGGCGGCGGGGAGAGCGTGGTGGTCAGACAGCAGCGCTACCCCCTGTACCGGGGGGCGCTGGTGGTCTGCGACGGGGGCGGCAGCGACCGGGTGCGGCTGGAGGTGATGGAGTCCGTGGCGGCCCTGACGGGGCTGGGCAGCGACCGCATCGCCGTGGTGAAGCGGCAGCCGGATACAGGTATGGAGGAAAGGACGGCAGGATGATATGGGAGGAAAATATGTCATGAGAAATCAGTGGAAGCGCAACGCCGTGGTGGCCACGGTGCTGCTGTTCGTGTGTGCGGCGGTGTATCTCAACTGGCGGTATGCCGGTGTGGTGGCGGACCAGGCGGAGCCGGTCCAGGGCCAGACGGAGGACGGCGGCAGCACCAAGGTCCTGGGGGAGGCGTCCCTGGTGGGGGGACAGGTGGTGGAGACGGGGGCGGACGCCGCCGCGGCCAGCAGCTACTTTGACACCGCCCGCCTCAGCCGCCAGCAGTCCCGGGACAACGCCCTGAGCCTCCTGCGGGAGGCGGCGGAGCAGGAGAACGTGGAGCAGACCGCCCTGGATGAGGCCAACCGCTCCATCCAGACCCTGGCGGACTACGCCATGCTGGAGGGCCAGATCGAGAACCTGGTGGTGGCCAAGGGCTACGCCGACTGCGTGGCCTTCATGGGGGAGAACAGCATCAGTGTGGTGGTCTCCGCCGAGGCCGACGGCCTGCAGACCGAGGATGTGGCCAAGATCACGGACATCGTCCTCAGCGAGACGGCGTATACCGCCGACCAGATCAAGATCATGGAGGCGGAGTAACCGCAAAGCAGAAGGGTCATGGGACCGGCAGATGCCGGTCCCATGACCCTTACTTTTGCTTTACCGGTGCGTGCCGCGGTCAGCGGACGCGGGTCCAGTCCTCGGAGGGTCTGGAGCCGGTGTACTCGTGGTCGTTGGTGGCCTCGATGACCTCGTAGTAGAACCAGGCGGTCTCGCTATTATCGGGCCAGACCTTGAAGTCCAGCAGGGTGCTCTCCTCGTTCACGCCCCGGTCCAGCACACGGTTGATGATGGTCATGGCCTCCGCCCGGGTGATGCTGCGGCTGGGGCCGAAGGTGCCGTCGGGATAGCCGCCGATCCACTCCGCCGCCGTGGCCGTGGCGATGTGCTCGTAGGCCCAGTGGGTACGGGATACGTCGGTGAAGCTGCACTGGGCCTCCTCCAGGCCGATGAACCGCACCAGCATGGCCACGAATTCCGCCCGGGTGATGGGCTTGTTTCCGCCGAAGGTGCCGTCCTCGTAGCCGGTGATGTAGCCGCCGTTGGCCATGGCGGCAACGGCCTGGGCATACCAGCTGGTGGGGGTGACGTCATGGAAGGGGATGACCGCGGTTTCGATCTCCTCCCGCCGGGCGTCGGTCAGCAGGCGGTAGAGCATGGTGGCGGTCTCCGCCCGGGTCACGGAGGCGTTGGGGCGCACCGTGCCGTCGGGGTAGCCGGAGACGTAGGCGATGTGGTCCCTGTGGTTCAGGTCCCCCGGGATATAGCTGCGGGTCCAGCCGGCGTAGACTGTCTTGTCGCTGGTCATCTTGATCTCGTCAATGGGCCGGGTGAGGGCCTTGTCCGCATACCAGCCGGTGAAGGTGTAGCCCTCCCGGACGGGGACCTTGTCCAGCTTGACCACGGTGTTTTTCCGGTACGTCTCGTCCTTGTACCGGGTGCCGCCGTTGGAGTCGTAGGAGAGGATGTAGTGGATGGCCTCGCTGCCGCCGCCCTGTCTGCTCCAGCGGGCCACCAGGGTGATGTCCGCGGTGACGGGGGTATCGAAGTTATATTTTTTGCCCTCCAGATACCAGCCGTCAAAGTCGTAGCCCCGGCGGGTGGGGTTCTCCGGCTCAGTGGCCGTTTTGCCCGCAGTCACGGTCTGGGTGGGAACAGGGGAGCCGCCAGCGCTGTCGAAGGTGACGGTGTGCTGCGCCAGACGCTCGGTCCAGCGGGCCACCAGGGTGATGTCCTCGGTGACGGGGGTATCGAAGTCGTACTTCACTTCACACAGATACCACCCCGCAAAGTCGTAGCCGTCCCGGGTAGGGTCCTCCGGCTCGGTGGCCCTGTCGCCTGCGGTAACGGTCTGGGCGGGAACAGGGGAGCCACCGTTGCTGTCGAAGGTGACGGTGTGCTGCGCCAGACGCTCGGTCCAGCGGGCCACCAGGGTGATGTCCTCGGTGACGGGGGTATCGAAGTCGTACTTCACTTCACACAGATACCACCCCGCAAAGTCGTAGCCGTCCCGGGTAGGGTCCTCCGGCTCGGTGGCCCTGTCGCCTGCGGTAACGGTCTGGGCGGGAACAGGGGAGCCACCGTTGCTGTCGAAGGTGACGGTGTGCTGCGCCAGACGCTCGGTCCAAGAGCCCACCAATGTGACATCCGCGTTAGGCATGGTCAATTTGCTGCCGTCCAAGAGATGTTGAGCCCCCTCAGGGGATTTCACTCGCCACCCAGAGAAAGAATAGCCGGTCAGTTCAGGTTCTTCCAATCTCACCGGTTCACGATAGGAAGCAGTTCTCTCCTCCGGCAGTTCATCCGTTGCGCCCTCCGGGAGAGTTCCTTCATATTCATACGTTATCTTGTGTTGAGCAGCGCGGAAGTAGATTTTCAGAGGATTCTCTTGCGAGGCCTCTCCGGCTTGTGCGGTCAGGCGCTGTTCCTGGGGATAGGTGCTATCAAAGACGTATTGCGTACCAAGCTGCTCCTGTTCGCCGGTCAGCAAATCCTGCTGCTGGATGGCATTCTGATATTGCGTTATCATATTCTCAGGCGCAATAGAAACTGTTGTTCCGGGAGATTCCGTACCGCCTTGCACGGGCCCCTGCGTTAATTTTGTCCAGCTTGTTCCATCCGCCTGGTAGTAGACCTCATAGTACCAGGGGACAACCTCGTTGCTCCACTCCCAAATCCCTGTGAGCATAACGCCTGTACCATTGTAGTTCCAGCGAGTGTCTGGACGCTTCACCAAATATTGCTCTTCGATTGGGACGGGATTACAAATATAATCTTCTACAGTATATTTAGTATCATTATAGTCTCCGTTCCAGGAGTTATATTTCCACCCCTTGAATGTCCACACGCCTAATGTACTATCTGTAGCGCTTTTGGGGCCTACAAATTGCGTCTTAGACAGTTGCTTCAGCGGGGCAGTTTCTCCCTTCAGATAGGCTTTTTCGTCGGTTGGAAGAGATGGCATTTCCCTTGCTGGGAGTGTTGCTCCCTCGGTACCGGACTGATAATTACGGTAAATGACACGATGGGCAGTGTAGGCCGCGACAAGCTGGTAATGCTGATTTAAAAATCCTGTGGCAGTCAATTTGCCCGGCTCAACTGGGGTGTTTTGTTCGGTTGCGATCCAGTCATCATTATACCACCCATCAATCAAAAAGTCGGTATTTCCAAACTTTTGATTCATACGTTTGGCATCCGGCAGTTGAAGGGTTCCTCTATAGAAAGCAATATCCGGACCAATCGATCCTTTGTTATTGCAAAGGATAACGCCTTCACCTATCGTTACGTCACCCCCATCATCAATATAGAGGCCGCCACCCCCGCCAGTATTATTGGTCGGCGCGCTATTTCTTGTTATCTCAACATTTCCGCGGATGTCCAGTGTTCCGCGGCTTACGCTGATTGCTCCGCCAGCACGTGAAGAGTTACCGGTGATGGTGACTGGTTTATCACTTGTTCCTGATATGGTTGTTTTGGGTGATTCGCCGTAACTCGAACTATACATTCCAATAGCACCACCTTGAGTGCCCTTGTTGTCAGTAATCTTGCCACCATCTATCGTTAGAGTACCACCCCAGCTATAAATAGCGCCATAGTGAGCGGTATTTTGGGTAATTACTCCTCCGTGTATTTCCAATTTTGCAGAATTATCATACCGCAACAAAAATGCGCCCGCCGCATCTTCGGAACCAACATTACCATGAATATAACCATCATTCATAATAAAGGTAGCTTCGGCAGCAATATATATAGTGGCAAAATCGGATGACTCATTACCAGTAAACTCGCCACCATTCATTGTAACAGTAGACCCTGCTGTCAAACGCATCGCAGCATAGCCACTATAATTGCGTATTAAGGTCTCATCTTCAATTGCCACGTTACTATCAGATATATCTATTAGATAACCTTTTTTTGCCGTATTCGTTGATTGACCTTCCTTATTACCGTCAATCGTAATATTTCGCAGCGTTACCGAGGAGTTTTTTATATAGATTTCCTGCGAAGCACCATCTGTATCGTTGTCCATTCTCTTAATGGTAACATTTTCTAGGACGAGGTCATTTTCATCCTGTATCATAACCGTATCCTTGACAATGATGGTACCACCTTCTCCGGCCAATTCCATTGCTTTCTGGATGGTTTTAACCGGAGCATCAATAGACGCTCCACTATTCGTGTCATTGCCGTTTTTGCCGTCGATCCAGACTTCGGACAGCGAAGTAAAAACAGGGGTATTCTCATCGTCCTGGGCATTGCTGGAGCTTTCATCCTGTGGCGGGATGCAATTCCATTCGCCTGTGATAATCCAGCACTCCTCCGCATGGGTGTGCTCCTCCAGCCCGCAGGTCAGCGCTGCTTCGGCGGCCTGCCAGCAGGAATCCCCGTGCTGGTGCTCCTCCGTGGTGCAGGTTAAATTGCCCTCCGCGTCACGGCACTCCTGGCCGTGGGTGTGTTCCTCCTGGGTGCAGACCAGTACCGGGTCAGCCGCGGTATAGCACGCCTCCGTGTGGGTGTGCTCCTCCAGGCCGCAGGTCAATTCCCGTCCGGTCTCTGTCAATGTGCAGGTCCAGCCATCGGCATTGTGGGTGTGCTCTGCTGGGTCAGCCGCCAGCGCAGAGGCCGGCAGCAGGCCGAGCAGCAGGCAAAAGGACAGCAGGCCCGCCAATATCCGATTTTTCATATTGCGTATATCCTCCTTGTTGTCGTTTTTCCCCTGCCTGTTCAGGGGTGCAGCTGTGCCAGCGGACGATCCCGCGCGGCCCGGGCGTATTGCTCCCTCGGGGAGCAGTCTCGGGACCCGGCCTATTCCTGCGTATGATCCTCACCTCCGATCACAGAATCAATATTCTGTGTGCA
>CAUWCX010000014.1:0-44891 GCA_963557105.1 uncultured Oscillospiraceae bacterium | reverse complement strand
GCGGCGAACTCTGCGAGGCTTTGTCCACAGACTGCCCAGGCGGGCGAAGGGAAAACCCCTTCGCCCGCCTGGACTTTTTATTATGGGTCTTACGCCTTGGGCAGCAGGCCGCTCTCCTGCAGCAGGATCTCCAGATCCGTGCCGGCGGCCTTCTTCATCACGGCCTTCAGCAGCTCCTTCTCCTTGAAGGACAGCTTCAGCTCGGTGACGGGCTGCTTGTCAATGGCGTAGTAGCAGGCCCGCAGCAGCTCCCGGACGTCATACTTGCTGCCCCAGACCTCCGGCACGCCCCGGTCCACATTCAGCAGGGTGTACACCGACTCCATACCGGTGCGCATGGAGTACTCGATGGTGAAGATGGTGTCTCTGGGGGTCTCCGCAAACTGGCCCACGAAGGCGAAGTTCACCGCGCCGTCGGGCACCACCTTGGGGCGGTCCGTGACCTTTCTGGGCTGGAAGAAGGCGGTGATAAAGGGCATATAGGTCGTGGTGGTGTTGCAGGCGTTTTTGGCCAGCTCCGCAATGCGGTCCGTGGGGACGCCGATGTGGTACAGCCACTCCCGGCAGATCTCCTCACCGGTGCACTCCCGCATGGGCTTATCCACATAGTTGCCCGGCTTGTTGGTGGTCAAGCCGTAGACCCACACCAGCACCAGGTTCTTGTCCTGGGCCTTGAACTGGGGCTGACGGTTGATGGTCCAGGAGAGGTACCAGTTGTCCACGCTGTCCTTCACCGTGACGATGCCGCCGGTGGTCACCTTGCCCGCCCGGGGGTCACGCTTGCAGATGTCCATGATGTGGCCAATGATCTCCTCGTCTGCGGTGGCGATGGTGGCGCTCATCCAGTTGGTCTCCTCCACATTGCTGCAGAAGTTGTCCGGGTTGCCGAACTCGCCGTTCTTCGCCTGCCGGGCGATGTTCTTCCACAGGTCCCAGGACTCCCCGGCGCCGTTTCTCACCTTGGTGAGGTCGGGGGCGTGGGTCTGGTCGCCGTAGCAGGAGGTGTCGGTGCAGCAGCCGTTGGTGATGAACACCAGGTCGTCCTCCACCAGGTCGATGGTCCGCTCCTGGCCGTCCTTGCGGTAGACGATCTGCTTGGCCACCTTCTTGCCGTCTTCATCGGCGATGACCACATTTTTCACATCCATGCCGTACTCGATCTGCACACCGTGGCTCTCCAGGTACTTCACCAGGGGCAGGATCAGGCTCTCATACTGGTTGTACTTGGTGAAGCGCAGGGCGCTGAAGTCCGGCAGGCCGTCAATGTGGTGGACATAGCGGCACAGGTAGCGCTTCATCTCCAGGGCGCTGGACCAGCGCTGGAAGGCGAACATGGTCTGCCAGTAGAGCCAGAAGTTGGTCTGCCAGAAGCTGTCGGGCAGGACCTCGGAGATCTTCTTGCCCTCCAGGGCCGCCTCCGGGGTGATGAAGAGCTTGGACAGGGCCATGGCGGACTCCTTATCCAGGGTAAACTTCCTGTCGGTGTGGGCGTCCTCGCCGCAGTTGACCGTGGCCCGGCACAGGGAGTAGTTGGGGTCGTGCTTGTTCAGGCGGTAGTACTCGTCCAGAACGGAGAGGCCGGGGGTCTCCAGGGAGGGGACGTCCCGGAACATATCCCACATGACCTCGAAGTGGTTGTCCATCTCCCGGCCGCCGCGCATATAGAAGCCGCTGTTGCGGTCCTCGCGGCCGTCGCAGCTGCCGCCGGCCAGGTCCAGCTTCTCCAGGATGTGGATGTGCTCCCCCTTCATCTGGCCGTCACGCACCAGGTAGAAGGCTGCCGTCAGACCGGCAAGGCCCGTGCCGATGATGTAGGCGGACTTGTGGTCCACCCCTGCGGGCTTCTCGGGGCGGGCAAAGGACTCATACGTACCTGCGGAATAATACATGATGTTTTCCTCCTGTTTTTTTGTTGATGACTTCAGTATATGCATTTTTCCGCAGCTTTCCATAGGCAGAGTGCTGCCCGTGATCAAAATACGATCACGGGCAGCGCTCTGCTTAATTTTTAATCAAACTGCCGCTTTTGTTCAGTTGGACGCGGATTGCAGCCGCTTCAGGGCGTCGCCGAAGGTGTCCTGGAGCACCAGGGCCAGCTTGCCCACCAGCACCTCCGGCTCCGCCTTCATGTCGTCCCGTATCCAGTCCAGCAGCAGCCCCACAAAGACATAGGAGTAGACCGTGGCCACAAAGGCCTTGTCCTCCTCCCGCAGGGTCATCCCCACCGACTGCTCCTCCACCACATCCATCAGCAGGCGGTCCGCCAGGGGCTTTAAGTACCGCTCCACCTGCTCCCGGCTGACGCAGCGGTAGACGTTCATGACAAAGGGCTTGTTCTCCCGCACGGCGTGGTAGATCTGCACCAGCCCCTCCTGCCAGGTGTCGTGGGTCTTCTTCTCCTGCAGGGCCTTGGTGGCGTCCTCCAGGCAGGACCACTCCACCAGGTCGTAGATGTCCTTGAAGTGGTAGTAGAAGGTCATCCGGTTGATCCCGCAGTCCTCGGTGATATCGTTGATGGTGATTTTGTTCAGCGGCTTTTTCAGCAGCAGGTTCTTCAGCGACTGCTCCAGCGCCCGCTTGGTGATCTGTGACACAGCGGCCCCTTTCTCTCTTTTTTCTGTGATTTTACCACGGATTTGTGAATAATTCAAGCAATACGAAAAAAAGCGGCGTATAGGACGTGCCCGGCGGCGATAGAATAGTCTCACCAGCCTTGATTTTACAGAACTTCACCTATTTTACACAGATTTAACCGCCCCGTTGTTTCTGATTTTACAGACATGTTCTATGCTGGTAACGTTCCCAAAAGAAATGTTTGAAGAAAGAAAGGAAACACTGAACATGAAAAAGTTTCTTGCGCTGATCCTGTCCGCCACGCTGGCGCTGGCCCTGCTGGCCGGCTGCGGCAGCAAAGACGGCGGCTCCCTCTCCGGCACCGTCAACACCGACGGCTCCACCTCCATGGAAAAGGTCATGGGCGCTCTCATCGAGGCCTACAAGGGCGTGGAGAGCGGCGTCACCGTCAACTACTCCGGCACCGGCTCCGGCTCCGGCATCGAGGGTGTCCTGGCTGGCACCTGCGACATCGGTCTGGCCAGCCGTGAGCTGAAGGACGAGGAGTCCGCCAAGGGCGCCGAGGGCCATGTGGTCGCCCTGGACGGCGTGGCCATCGTGGTGAACCCCGCCAACCCTGTGGCCGACCTGACCGTGGAGCAGATCGCCAAGATCTTCACCGGCGAGATCACCAACTGGAGCGAGCTGGGCGGCGAGGACGCCCCCATCGCTGTGTATGGCCGCGAGGCCGGCTCCGGCACCCGGGGCGCCTTCGAGGAGATCGTGGGGGTTGAGGACGCCTGCGCCTACACCAATGAGTACAGCTCCACCGGCGACATCATCGGTAATACCGCCTCCAATCCCAACGCCATCGGCTACGCCTCCCTGTCCAGCGTGGGCGACACGGTGAAGGCCATCAGCGTCAACGGCGTTGCCTGCACCGAGGCCACCGTCAAGGACGGCAGCTATGAGATCCAGCGTCCCTTCCTGATGGTGACCAAGTCCGGCGCCCAGCTCTCCGATGCCACCCAGAGCTTCATGGACTTCGCCCTCAGCGATGAGGCCGCCCAGTACATCACCGTGGCCGGTGCTGTGGCTCCCTAAGTCAGCGACTCTTTCTGGGCAAGACACGCTCCCGGAGCGTGTCTTGCCCGAGACTGTCGAAAAAGTGGCAAGCCACTTTTTCGAGGAGGAGTTGCGCTGCGCTCTGCGCCTTCCGGCCTACAGCCGGTGCGACGCTCGCTCCGCGAGAAGTATTTTCTGCCACGCACATGTCTCGGCAGAAAATGATTTTACGCTATTCGCCGCCTGCGGGCGGCGAACTCTGCGAGGCTTCTTCGACAAGCTGGGGCAAGACACGCTCCCGGAGCGTGTCTTGCCCCATATTTCCAAACATCAGAAAGGCTTGACCATATGAAATCACCTCTCTCCACCACTGCCGGAGCTATCCCGGCCTCCGGCAGTCCGCGGCTGCACGGTCGCGCTAAGGCCAAACCGCTGGAGCGGGCCATGCAGATCATCTTTCTTCTGTGCGGTCTGGTGGCGGTAGGCTTCGTGCTGCTGATCTCCATCTACCTCATCCTCTCCGGCATCCCCGCCATCCGGGAGATCGGGCTGGTGGACTTTCTCTTCGGCAAGGCCTGGGCCTCCACCCACCAGACGGACCCCCAGTTCGGTATCCTCCCCATGATCCTCACCTCCGTCTACGGCACCGCCGGGGCGGTGGTCATCGGCGTGCCCATTGGCTTTTTCACCGCCGTCTTCCTGGCCAAGGTGGCGCCGCCCCGGCTGGCTGCCGCCATTCGCCCTGCGGTGAGCCTGCTGGCAGGCATCCCCTCTGTGGTCTACGGCCTGGTGGGTATGCTGGTGCTGGTCCCGGCTCTGCGCCGCGCCTTTGACCTGCCCGCCGGTGACAGCCTGCTGGCGGCCATCATCGTGCTGGCGGTCATGATCCTGCCCTCCATCATCAACGTCTCCGAGACCGCCCTGCAGGCCGTCCCCCGGGAGTACGAGGAGGCCAGCCTGGCCCTGGGGGCCACGGAGCTGGAGACCTACTTCCGGGTCAGCGCCCCCGCCGCCAAGAGCGGCATTGCCGCCGCAGTGGTGCTGGGCATCGGCCGGGCCATCGGCGAGGCCATGGCCATCCTCATGGTGGCCGGCAACGTGGTCAACATGCCCTCCCTGCTGAAGAGCGTCCGTTTCCTCACCACCGGCATCGCCGTGGAGATGAACTACTCCGCCGAGGGCAGCCTTCAGCGGCAGGCCCTGTTCTCCATCGGCCTGGTACTGTTCCTCTTCATCATGCTCATCAATGTCCTGCTGAACCTGGTGCTCAAGCGGGAGAAGGAGGATTGACCATGAAGGGAAAAACACATCTCTCCCCCCGCCGCCGGGCCTATGACCTGGCGGGGCGGCTGCTGCTGTATATCAGTGCCGGAGCCACCTGCGCCCTGCTGCTGTTCATGATCGGCACCATCTGCATCAAGGGCCTGCCCCACATCAGCTGGCAGTTCCTCTCCACAGCCGAGAGCATTCTCACCGGCACCATCGGCATCCTGCCCAGCATCAAAAACACCCTCTTCGTCATTGCCGTGTCCCTGGTCATCGTCCTTCCTCTGGGGGTGGGGGCGGCCATCTATCTGACGGAGTACGCCCGGAACCGCCGTCTGGTGGCGGCCATTGAGTTTGCCACGGAGACCCTGGCGGGCATCCCCTCCATCATCTACGCCCTGGTGGGCGTCATCATCTTCTGCACCGCCATGGGCCTGCAGAAGACTCTGCTCTCCGGCGCGCTGACCCTGGTGATCATGGTCCTGCCCACCATCATCCGCACCACCCAGGAGAGTCTGAAGACCGTCCCGCTGAGCTACCGCGAGGGGGCCATGGGCCTCGGGGCAGGAAAATGGCACATGATCCGCACCGTGGTCCTGCCCTCCAGCGTGGACGGCATCGTCACCGGCTGCATCCTGTCCATCGGGCGGATCGTGGGCGAGTCCGCCGTTCTGCTGTACACCGCAGGGCTCTCCACCGCCATGCAGAGCTTCTCCCCCGACAAGGTCATGAAGGCCTCCGGCGCCACATTGTCCTCCGCCCTCTATATCTACGCCAAGGAGCGGGCGGACCTGAACACCGCCTTCGCCATCGCCGCCCTGCTGCTGGCCCTGACCATCATCATCAATCTGGCCGCCAGCTTTGCCGGCAAGAAACTGAAGAAATAGAAAGGATACGCCAATGGCTGCACCCACCATCATCTCCGCCAGGGGCCTCGACTTTTACTACGGCGAGACCCATGCGCTGAAAAATATCAACATGGACATCCCCGCCAACCAGGTCACCGCCCTCATCGGCCCCTCCGGCTGCGGAAAGTCCACCTTCCTGCGGACCATCAACCGGATGAACGATCTGATCGACGGCGTCCGGGTCACCGGCTCCCTCACCTTCCATGACCAGGAGATCTACGGCGGGGACCAGGATGTCACCACCCTCCGCCGCCGTATCGGCATGGTCTTTCAAAAGCCCAACCCCTTCCCCATGTCCATCTACGACAACGTGGCCTACGGCCCCCGGACCCACGGCATCCGCAGCCGGGTCCAGCTGGACGAGCTGGTGGAGAGCTCCCTGCGCTCCGCCGCCATCTGGGACGAGGTGAAGGACCGGCTGAAAAAGAGCGCCCTGGGCCTCTCCGGCGGCCAGCAGCAGCGGCTGTGCATTGCCCGGGCCCTGGCGGTGAAGCCGGAGGTGCTGCTGATGGACGAGGCCACCAGCGCCCTGGACCCCATCTCCACCTCCAAGATCGAGGATCTGGCCCTGGAGCTGAAGGAGAACTATACCATCGTCATGGTCACCCACAACATGCAGCAGGCGGCCCGCATCTCCGACAAGACCGCCTTCTTCCTGTTGGGAGAGCTAGTGGAGTTCGGCGACACCGAGCGGCTGTTCTCCATGCCCACCGACAAGCGCACGGAAGACTACATCACGGGGAGATTTGGATAATGCGGAATAAATTTGACCAGCAGCTGGACCAGCTGCACCTGGAACTGATCAAAATGGGCGCGCTGTGCGAGGAGGCCATCTCCGCCAGCGTCAAGGCCCTGCTGGAAAACGACCGCTCCATGGCGGAGAAGGCCGTGGCCCGGGAGGAGGACATCGACCGGCAGGAGCGGGACATCGAGGCCCTGTGCATGAAGCTGCTGCTGCAGCAGCAGCCGGTGGCCCGGGATCTGCGGACCATCTCCTCCGCCCTGAAGATGATCTCCGACATGGAGCGCATCGGCGACCAGGCGGCGGACATCGCCGAGATCACCCGCCACATCGGCGCCTGCCCCATCCCCGCCCAGGTCCACATCGGGGATATGACCCGGGCGGCGGTGAAAATGGTCACCGACAGCGTGGATTCTTTTGTGAAAAGGGATTTAACTATGGCCCGGGACGTGATACAATATGATGACCATGTGGACCGTCTCTTTGATGAGGTGAAGCTGGAGCTCACCGGCCTCATCCGCACCGACAGCTCCAGCGCCGAGGAGGCCCTGGACCTGCTGATGGTGGCCAAGTACCTGGAGCGCATCGGCGACCACGCCGTCAATGTGGCGGAGTGGGTGGCCTACTCCATCACCGGGGCCCACGAGGCGGAAAACTGACCGATGAAAGGGGGACCGGGCGCACCGTCCGGGCACACCGTATGATCTATTTCGTGGAAGACGACAACAGCATCCGCAAACTGGTGCTCTACTCCCTGGAGAGCGCCGGGCTGGAGGCGGAGGGCTTCGCCCACCCCTCCGCCTTCTGGGCCGCCATGGAGCGGGCCGTCCCCCAGGTGATCCTGCTGGATATCATGCTGCCGGGGGAGGACGGCATCTCCATCCTAAAAAAGCTCCGCTCGGACAGCCGCACCCGGAAGACCCAGGTGATCCTCCTCACCGCCAAAAGCAGCGAGTACGACAAGGTGGTGGGGCTGGACGCCGGGGCCGACGACTATGTATCCAAGCCCTTCGGCATGATGGAGCTCATGGCCCGGGTGCGCTCCGCCCTCCGCCGGGCGGGGAACGCCGCTGAGGACACCCCGGTGTACACCCTGGGCCCTCTGAACGTGGACACCGGCCGCCACCTGGTCCGGGTGGGTGAGGAGACAGTGACCCTGACCCTGAAGGAGTTCCAGGTCCTGTGCCTCCTGCTGGAGCACCAGGACACGGTCTTCACCCGGGACCAGCTGCTCAACGCCGTGTGGGGCTACGAGTTCGACGGCGCCAGCCGCACGGTGGATGTCCATATCCGCACGCTGCGGCAGAAGCTGGGGGAGGCCGGGGAGCTGATCCAGACCGTCCGGGGCGTGGGCTATAAGATTGGAGCGGCCCCATGACCAAAAAAATATTTCGCACCATCCTCATTACGGGAATGGCGGTACTCCTCCTCAGCACGGTCCTCTTCTGTTCCGTGCTGATGCCCTATTTTACCGGCCGTGTCTACCACGAGCTGGAGGCGGAGGCCAATCTGGCGGCCCTGGGGGTCTCCCTGTCCGGGGAGGAGTACCTGGCCGCCCTCCGCTCCCAGAACCGGATCACCTGGATCGCCGCCGACGGCAGCGTCCTCTTTGACTCCGCCGCCGACCCCCAGTCCATGGAGAACCACCTGGCCCGGGAGGAGATCCAGGAGGCCCTGTCCACCGGCGCGGGGCAGGCCCGCCGCTACTCCGACACTCTGGCGGCCCAGACCCTCTATGTGGCCCTGGCCCTGAATGACGGCAGCGTGCTGCGGATCGCCAGCGAGCAGAGGACCGTGGTGGCCCTGCTGACCAATCTGCTGCCCTCCGTGGTGCTGATCCTGGCGGCCACCTCCCTGCTGGCCACCTGGGCGGCCTACCGCCTGTCCCGGAGCATCAGCCGGCCCATCCTCTCCCTGGATCTGGCCCACCCCGAGACCTGCGACACCTACGAGGAGCTGACCCCCCTGCTGCGGCGGCTCCACAATCAGAATGAGACTATCCGGCAGCAGATGGACACCCTCCGCCAGCAGCAGGAGGAGTTCTCCGCCATTACGGAGAACATGAGCGAGGGCTTCCTGCTCATCGACAGCCGCTGGGGACTGCTCTCCTGCAACTCCGCCGCCCTCCACCTGCTGGATGCAGGGGAGGCAAAGATCGGCGAGAGCGTCCTCCTCCTCAGCCGGGCGGAGCCCTTCCTCCAGGTGGTGACTGCGGCGCTGGACGGCCGCCACAGTGAGGCCCTGCTGCAGCGGGATGGCCGCTGCTGCCAGCTTCTGGGCAACCGTGTGCTCCACCAGGGCCAGGTGGCCGGCGCCGTGGTGGCCATTCTGGACGTCACCGAGCGGGAGGACCGGGAGGCCCTCCGCCGGGAGTTCACCGCCAATGTGTCCCACGAGCTGAAGACCCCCCTCACCTCCATCTCCGGCTTTGCCGAACTCATGGCCGGGGGCATGGTGCCCCAGGAGACTGTCCCGGAGTTTGCCGGGGACATCTACCGGGAGGCCCAGCGGCTCATCGCCCTGGTGGAGGACATCATCCACCTCAGCCAGCTGGACGAGGACGCCGTGCCCATGGTCCCCGCCCAGGTGGACCTGCTGGACCTGGCCCAGGAGGTGGCGGAGCGTCTGGCCCCCGCCGCCCAGCGATCCCAGGTCACCCTCCTGGCCCAGGGGGAGCATGTGTGCGTGGAGGGGGTCCGGGCCGTGGTGGAGGAGCTGGTCTTCAACCTGGCGGACAACGCCGTGAAGTACAACCGCCCCGGCGGCTCGGCGGTGATCCACATCTCCCGCAAAGCGGGCCGCCCCTGTCTGGAGGTCCGGGACACGGGCATCGGCATCCCGGCGGAGAGCCGGGAGCGGGTGTTCGAGCGGTTCTACCGGGTGGACAAGAGCCACTCCAAGGAGGTGGGCGGCACCGGCCTGGGCCTGTCCATCGTCAAGCACGCCGCCGCCTTCCTGGGGGCCGAGCTGTCCCTGGAGAGCGCCCTGGGCGTGGGCACCTCCATCACCGTGACCTGGAAGTAAGTCAAAAAAGTGCAAGCACTTTTTCGAAGAGAGCGCCCTCCGCCGCCAGCGGAGGGTGTTCTCTTCTTTTTTCACTTTTCTTCTTTTTTTCACTTTCCTCTTGTCAATGGGGAAATTTTGTGCTATCCTTGGTGCATTACGATAGAGGTTGCGGATGCGATGAAGCTGCGGGAGCCGACGGGCCATGAGCGCAGGGGAGGCAAGTCCGCCGAATCCCGTTGCCAGGTGTGGCCGCGGGATGGGGACGGGGAGAATATCTCCGCCACTGTCTGTGGCCTGCCACAGTTGCGCTATCTGCTTGCGATAAACAAGATCCTCTTGTTGTAGAGCCGGTAGGAGCACCTACCGGCTTTTTCGTCTTTCAGCGGCGCCCCCTTATCGCCCACATCTTGATTTGAGGAGGAACTATCTATGGACATCCGCAATCTGAAGGGCTCCATCGTGGCCCTGGTCACCCCCTTCCACGACGACGGCTCCGTCAACTTTGAGAAGCTGCGGGAGCTGGTCAACTGGCACATCGCCAGCGGTACCGACGCCATTTTGACCCTGGGCACCACCGGGGAGAGCGCCACCATGACCCACGAGGAGGATGACGACACCCTCCGCTGCGTCATCGACGCCGCCGCAGGCCGGGTCCCGGTCATCGCCGGCACCGGCTCCAACAGCACCCAGACCATGCTGGAGAAGAGCCTGCGGGCGGAGGCCCTGGGGGCCGACGGCCTGCTGCTCATCACCCCCTATTACAACAAGGCCAACCCCGAGGGGATGTACCGCCACTTCGCCGCCGTGGCCGATGCCGTACATATCCCCTGCATCCTCTACAACGTCCCCGGCCGCACGGGCTGCGCCCTGCCGGTGCCGGTGGTGGAGCGTCTGGCCCGGCACCCCAACATCTGCGGCATCAAGGAAGCCAGCGGCGACATGTCCTACGCCATGAAGATCGCCCACTGCATCGGCCCCGACTTCGCCCTCTGGTGCGGCAATGACGACATCACCCTGCCCCTGCTGGCCATCGGCGGCAGCGGCGTCATCTCCGTGTGGGCCAATGTGATGCCCCGCCAGTGCCACGACATGGTCATGGACTACCTCTCCGGCCGCCGGGAGCAGGCCCTGGCCGCCGCTGTGGAGCACCTGGAGCTGATGAACGGCCTCTTTATGGAGGTGAACCCCATCCCCGTGAAGACCGCCCTGAACCTGATGGGCTGGGCGGTCGGCCCCTTCCGCCTGCCCCTGTGCGACATGAGCCAGGAGCACCAGGATGCCCTCCGCGCTCTGCTGGAGAAGGAGGGGCTGCTGGCATGAGGATCATTCTTGTGGGCTATGGCCGCATGGGCCACCTGATCGAGGAGACCGCCCTGGCCGCCGGGGACCAGGTGGTGGGCGTCTTTGATGTGGACAACATTTCCCAGCTGGAGACCCTGGACCGCATAGGCGATGTGGTCATCGACTTCTCCAACCCCGCCGCTCTGCCCGCCGTGGCTGCCTATGTCCGCCGCACCGGCACCCCCCTGCTCTCCGGCGTCACCGGATGCACCGCCGGGGATCTGGCGGTGCTGGAGGAGCTGGGCCGTCGGGCCCCCGTCCTCCACAGCGCCAACTACTCCCTGGGGGTGGCGGTCCTCCGCCGGGCGCTGCAGGAGGTCAGCGGCGTGCTGAAGCCGGACTTCGACATTGAGATCGTGGAGACCCACCACAACCAGAAGGCGGACGCCCCCAGCGGCACCGCCAAGCTGCTGCTGGAGGCGGTGGACCCGGAGCACCGGTACACCCCCGTCTACGGGCGGGAGGGGTTCTGCGGCAAGCGTGACCCCATGGAGATCGGCGTCCACGCCCTCCGGGGCGGCACCGAGGCCGGGACCCACACCGTCAGCTTCTTCGGCCAGGACGAGACCCTGGAGTTCACCCACCGGGCCTCCTCCCGGCAGATCTTCGTCAACGGCGCCCTCCGCATGGCCCGTGTCCTCTGCCGTATGCCCCAGGGGCGGTACACCCTGGATCAGCTGCTGTTTCAGCAGCCGTAGCCGCCGCCCCAAGCATTCTTCGGCGGGATATTGACGTGCGCGGCTGTCTGCGGTATACTTGTCCTGCGCAAAATGCGCAGCAAAAGGAGAATGATCGATGAAAAATATCCATACTGAACAGGGAATTGTGGCATAACCGGGAGGTTTGCTACACTTTCCGCAAGCCTCCCAAGAGTTTTTTGATTTTACTTTTTGGAGGTCTGTCCCCATGAATCGGGAAAATAAGAAAAAATCATTTGAAAAAGGCTACTACAAAAATCACCCCTGTAATGAGACCTTCGTCTGCAAGGTCTGCGGCAGACTGGTCGTCCCCGCAGGAGCGGGAAGCGACCACCGAAACCACTGCCCATACTGCCTGTCCAGCCAGCATCTGGACCTTGAGCCCGGCGACCGGGCGGCCGACTGCGGCGGGTCCATGGAGCCCATCGCCGTATGGGTACGCAAAAACGGTGAATGGGCCATTATCCACCGCTTCCGGATCTGCGGGGCGCTGAGCTCCAACCGCATTGCCGCCGATGATAATCCCCTGAAGCTCATGTCCCTGGCCATGAGGCCGGTATCCTCCCCGCCCTTCCCTCTGGAGCGGATCGAGGAGATGACAAAGCATATGGGCGGCGACGGCGAGCTCAAGTGGTAAATTGATCTCCCATAAAAAACATGCCAACGGTTCACCGTTGGCATGTTTTTTTCTGTTTTCCCCTGAGAGATCCCGCTAATCCTCCGGCAGGGACATGGCGGCAAAGGCCGTCAGGATCGACGCCAGGGCCGTCTCCTGGTCCCCCATGGCCGGGGACAGGTGCTCGGCGTAGAGGACATAGGGTCCACGGATGGCCACCACCTCCATGCCCACCTGGCCGTCCCGGACCATCCAGGCCCGCTCCAGCCCCGGCATCTCCACGGGAACATAGCTCTCCGCACCGCGGGCAAAGACGGAGTCCTCCATCAGCGTCCGGGCAAAGCTCTCCCGGTCCACCAGGGCGCTCAGCCGGTACACATCCTGGTACAGCCAGACATCCTCCCCGTTCTCCTCCAGAAACTCCTGCACATGCCACCGCCGGGCCAGGAGACTGCGGCTGTACTCCACCCGGCTGGGCTCGCCGTTGGCCCAGTTGTGCGTCCGCTGGCCGCCGTGACCCATATCCGCCAGCAGGACATAGGGCCCGTCGGCGGCCTGGGGCAGGTCATACCGCTCCACCCCCAGCAGCTGCACCGCCGACAGCAGGACAAAGAGGGCAACAAGCCCCCGGAAGCACCACCGGGGGATCTTGTACCACAGGCCCCGGCCACTGGGCGCGTGGTCCATGGGTATCCCCCGCTTCATGCGGCGGTACAGCCGGCCGTAGTGCCAGCTCTCCCCCACGGCGGCAATCAGCGCCCCCGTCAGGATCGTGACATACAGCAGGAACATGGCCGTAGCGTCCACAGCGGTCCGCCGAAGCTCCGCCATGCTCTCCTGCCCCCCTCTGCCCAGGGAGAATGCCATGAGGAAGTTCACCCCCAGCAGGAGCAGGGCCAGCAGCATGGCCCACCAGTCCCGCCGCCGCAGGGCCTTCAGGGTAGCCGCCTGCTGCCGGGGGTCCATGTAGAACTCCGGGGCGTCGCTGCCCGCCGGGGCCCGGAAGATGTACAGGCAGCCGGAATCCGTCACATGGGTCCAGCCGCAGTCCTCGTACACCGCCTGCTGCTCCTCGCTCATCTCCGGGACATCCAGCAGAGACGGCGCCAGCACCTCCACCCGGTACCGGGCGGCGCTGGGCTCCACGGGGACAAATTTGCTGAAGGTCCCGCCCCGCTTTTGCAGCCGCCAGCCCCGGGCCTCCATCTCGCCATAGAACTTCTCCGTCTCCCCCAGGGCGTAGGCCGGGGGATGGGCTCTGTATCTGACCTTCATTCCTCCACCTCCAAGATCCTGCCGTCGGCTACCATCTGCTTCAGCCGGTCATATTCCCGGCGCAGAGCCTCCCGCCCAGCGTCGGTGATGGCGTAGTTCTTCCGCCGCCCCTCCTCCCCGGTCAGGCAGATCAGCCCCTCCCGGTTCATGCGGGTCAGTACGCCGTAGAGGGTCCCCGGCCCCATGACCAGCCGCCCGCCGGACAGCTCCCGGATGCGCTGCATCATGCCGTAGCCGTGGCCCGGCTGCAGCAGGGCCAGCAGGATATAGTACATGGCCTCCGTCATGGGCCCCTGTTCCGTCACGGCGGTCCCCTCCTCTCATCTGCGTCGCGATATATCGTCTGACATAATAGTAGCAGGCGAGCCGGGAATTGTCAACGGGGCAGATCTGCGGTATACTGAAGAAAAATTTTTTCTTTTCCCGTCAACACTTCCCCCGGGCGGCAAACTCTGCGAGGCTTTTACAAGCTGAATACCCCCCTGCGGCCTGTGGCCGCAGGGGGGTATCGTCAATTTGCGATCAGCGCACGGAGAACAGCAGATCGGTGTAGCTGGGGTAGGGCCAGAAGGCGGAGGAGGTGATGGTCTCCAGCTCGTCCACGGCGGCCCGGAGCTTCTCCATGGTGGCGAAGACGGTGTAGCGGTAGTAGTGGGCCGCCTCGTAGGCGTTGCCGCTGCGGGGCACAGCCAGGGCGTTCTCCAGATACTCGCACTGGAGCATCATCTGCCCGGTGAGGTCGTTCAGCCGCCGCAGCAGCTTCTCCTCGGCGGCGCAGTCCAAATCGCTGAACACCGCCCGCTTGCTGGTGATGTTGCCCGCCACCTGTCCGGCGTAGCCCGTGACAGCGGGGAAGATGTCCCGCTTCACCATGTCCACCATGGTCCGGGCCTCGATGCCGATGACGCTGCAGTAATTGGCCAGGTGGATCTCGTTGCGGGCGGTGAGCTCCTCCTGGGTAAAGACCCCGTGGTTCTGGAAGAGGGCGATGTGCTTGGGGTGGAGATAGGTCTTCAAGGCGTCGGCGGTACAGGTGAGGTTGCTGAGGCCCCGCCGGGCGGCCTCCTTGATCCAGGCGTCCTCGTAGCCGTTGCCGTTGAAGATGATCCGCTGGTGCTCCCGGAGGGTGTCCTGGATCAGGTCGTGGAGGGCAGCATTGAAGTCCTCAGCCCCCTCCAGCGCGTCGGCAAACTGCTCCAGCTCCTCCGCCATAATGGTGTTCAGCACGATGTTGGGGCCGGCCACCGGCTGGCTGGAGCCCAGCATACGGAACTCAAACTTGTTGCCGGTGAAGGCCAGGGGGGAGGTGCGGTTGCGGTCGGTGGTGTCCTGGGGAATGTGGGGCAGCACATCCACGCCGATCTCCAGGGTGCGCTTGCCCTGCTCCACATACTCCGTACCGTTGATGATGGCATCCACCACGGCGGTGAGGTCGTCCCCCAGGAAAATGGAGATGATGGCCGGCGGCGCCTCCAGCGCCCCCAGGCGGTGGTCGTTGCCCGGGGTGGCCACCGTGCAGCGCAGCAGATCTTGGTACTCGTCGATGCCCTTGATAAAGGCCGCCAGGAACAGCAGGAACCGGGCGTTCTGGCTGGGGGTGGAGCCGGGCTTGAAGAGATTCAGCCCCGTGTCGGTGCTGAGGGACCAGTTGTTGTGCTTACCGGAGCCGTTGACCCCGGCGAAGGGCTTCTCATGGAGGAGGCAGACCATGCCGTGGCGGGCGGCCACCTTCTTCATGATCTCCATGGTCAGCTGGTTCTGGTCGCAGGCGGCGTTGGCGTCGGTGTAGATGGGGGCCATCTCGTGCTGGGCGGGGGCCGTCTCGTTGTGCTTGGTCTTGGAGAGGATCCCCAGCTTCCACAGCTCCTCGTCCAGCTCCTGCATATAGGCGGCGATTCGGGGCTTGATGGTGCCGAAATAGTGGTCCTCCAGCTCCTGTCCCTTGGGGGGCTTTGCCCCGAAGAGGGTCCGGCCCGTGAGGATCAGGTCCTCCCGCTGGTCATAGACCTGCTTGTCGATGAGGAAATACTCCTGCTCCGGGCCCACCTGGCTGACCACCTTTTTCACCTCGGCGTCACCGAAGAGCCGCAGGATCCGCACCGCCTGGCGGCTGAGCTCATCCATGGAGCGCAGCAGGGGGGTCTTTTTGTCCAGGGCCTGGCCGCTGTAGGAGCAGAACACCGTGGGGATGCAGAGGCTGCCGTCCTTGATAAAGGCAAAGGAGGTGGGGTCCCAGGCGGTGTAGCCCCGGGCCTCAAAGGTGGCCCGCAGGCCCCCGGAGGGGAAGGAGGAGGCGTCCGGCTCCCCCCGGACCAGCTCCTTCCCGGAAAACTGCATCAGCACCCGGCTGGCGCTCTCCGGGGTGATGAAGCTGTCGTGCTTCTCGGCGGTGACGCCGGTCATGGGCTGGAACCAGTGGGTGTAGTGGGTTGCCCCCTTCTCCACCGCCCAGTCCTTCATGGCATTGGCGATCTCATGGGCGGTATTCAGCTCCAGGGCCGTACCGTCGGTGACGCATTTCTTCCAGTGGCGATAGGACTGCCCGGACAGGCGCTGGCGCATGACGTCCTCGTTAAAGACCATGCTGCCAAACAGCTCGTTCACGTTCTTTTCGCTCATGGCTATCTCTCCCTCCGCCGCAGCGCGGCGCTTTATCCAATCTCGGAGGCCCGGCCCACAAAGAGCAGATGGTTGCTGCGGCCCAGCATCTCCGGTTTCTCACAACAGTAGAAATGGTAGTTCAGATATTCCTGGTAGCTCTCCACGCCCATGGCGTTGATGGTGCTCTCCAGCAGCTCGCTGACGCCGTCGCTGGCCACCTCCCGCAGGATATGAACGCCGCTGTCCCTCAGCTCCCGGCGCATCTCCTCCAGGGTAAGAAACTGGAAGGGCACCGGCTCCACCCGGAAGGTGCTGTGGTCGTAGCTCCCCGGCTCCCCCGGCCGGAAGAAGTCCCGGTACAGGCACTCCGTCAGCGGCACGGCGTCGTTGGAGATATAGGCGGCCAGGAGGACCCCCTCCGGCTTGCACACCCGCAGGGCCTCCCGGATGCACTGCCGCCGCTCCGCGGGGTCGGCAATGTGGTACAGGGGGCCGAAGAGCAGCACCACATCGTAGGCGCCGTCGGGAAAGACCGACAGATCGGCCGCACTCTGGCAGAACACCTGGATCTGTTGCCCGGGGTGGACGGCCCGCCGGAGAAGCTCCGCATTGCGCTGGGCCAGCTCCACGGCGTCCACCGGAAAGCCCATGTCCGCCAGGGGCAGAGTATAGGCCCCGGTGCCGGCCCCCAGGTCCAGGATCTTCATCCCCGGACGCAGGTAATCCCCCAGCACCCGCATGGTGGTTAGGTACTCCACCCAGGCGCTGGGTCCCCAGGTGAGGCGGCCAGCCTCCCGGCCAGAGGCATACAGGGCGTTGACCCGGTCCTCCTCCCGTTCCATGGCCTGGAGCGCAGTAAAATCTAGATTATCGTAACACACCGCCTCATCCTTGGCAATATCGCAATAACACACAAATTCGCCGTTTTTTTCCCAATATCCTGGGGGAATTGGCAGTATCTCCTCCACGGCGTCCGTCAACGCCTCCCCACAGCGGGACAGATGGATCTTTCCCCCGGCGTCGTAGCCATAGTACATGGCGGGTCTTCCGCTTTTCTGCATCATAAAAGCACCTCCAGATCCGGCGTCTCTAAAAAAATTTTAGGACGAATCGCCGGGATCCGTGGTGCCACCTAATTTACCGCAGTGCGGTCACTTCAGCTCAACAAAGCCTGACGGCGGTAACGGGCCGTTCCCGTCTCCCTTACTGGGCGCAAGGCCGTTGGGGGCGAGGCTCAGGAGTGCTGTTCCCCGGAACTCTGCCGCGGAGCTTCCACCGCCCTCCGCTCGCTGTAGGTGATCTCCCCCGGTACTTCTCTCCATCATCGCCATAATTACATATTAGGTTCAGTATATAATAGCGGGCGGGCTTTGTCAAGCCCGCCCCAGACTGTCGAAAAAGTGGCAGCCCCAGACTGTCGAAAAAGTGGCAGCCCGCTCAGCTTGTCAAAAAGCCTCGCAGAGTTCGCCGCCCGGTGGCGGCGAATAGGATGAAATCATTTTCTGCCGCGACATGCAGCACGGTATTCTCGCGGCATAGCCGCTGCGACCTACGCTAAAAATATGCCACAGGCATATTTTCTTAACGCTGCGGCGTGGCAGAAAATACTTCTCGCGGAGTGAGCGTCGACTTGGCCGCCCTTGGCGGCCAACCGAGGCGCAGAACGCAGCGCAACCCCTCCTCGAAAAAGTGCCTGTCACTTTTTCGACAGTCTCAGCGGGCGGGCTTTGTCAAGCCCGCCCGCTGTTATGGGAAATATGCGGGAAATGGGGGATCTACGTCAAGCTGAACTGCTTGCGGTAGGTGTCGAAATCGTGCTGGAACTGGGCGTTGCCCTCGGTCTTGACGCCCTTGAGGTACTCGTGGGCCTCGTAGGCGTTCTGCTCCGTCTCGATCTGGGCCACGGCGATGTTGGAGCAGTGGTCGCTGACCCGCTCGAAGTTGGTCAGCAGGTCGGAGAGGATAAAGCCCATCTCAATGGTGCACTCCCCCTTCTGCAGGCGGACCACATGGTTGGTCTTGATGTCGGCAATGAGGCAGTCAATGACCTGCTCCAGGGGCTCCACCTTCACGGCCATGGCCAGGTCATCCTGGGCAAAGGCGGTGGTGGTCAGCTCCAGAATCTCCCGCAGCGCCGCGATAAGCACCTTCAGCTCCCCGCTGGCCTTGGGGGAGAAGTGGATGTTCTTCTCATTGATCTCCTGGGCGCCCTTCAGCAGGTTCACGGCGTGGTCGCCGATGCGCTCAAAATCACCGATGGTGTGCAGCTGCTTGGACACCTGGCGGCTGTCCTTGGTGCTGAGGGCCTTGCTGCTCATCTGCACCAGCATGGTGCCCAGGCGGTCCTCATACAGGTCCAGCTGGTCCTCGTTGGTGACGATCTGCTCCGCCGTCTTTGCGTCATACTTGTCCAGCAGAGAGATGGCCTGGAGGATGGTATCCTTGGCCAGCTTGGCCATTTCCACGGTCTTGTTGCCGCACTCAGCAATGGCCACAGAGGGGGTAGCCAGCAGTCGGGAGTCCACGAAGGTGTACTTCTGCTCCTCGGCGGTGTCCTTGACCACCCGGTTGGCGATCCACTCCAGCTGCCGGGTGAAGGGCAGGAGCAGCAGCGTGGTGGCCACATTGAACACGCTGTGGGCGGCGGCAACGCCGAAGGGGTTGATGGCCGCGTCCATAAAGGTGAAGTCGAAGATCATGTTCCCGCCGAAAAACAGGGCCAGACACACCGCCGTGCCGATGAGGTTGAAGGAGATGTGCACCACGGCCACCTTCCGGGCATTGCGGTTGACACCGATGCTGGAGATCAGGGCGGTGACGCAGGTACCGATATTCTGGCCCATGATAATGGGGATGGCCATCCCGTAGGTGATGCCGCCGGTGAGGGACAGGGCCTGCAAAATACCCACAGACGCCGCGGAGGACTGGATGATGCCGGTAAAGGCAGCACCCACCAGGACCCCCAGGAAGGGGTTGGTAAAGGCGGTCAGAATGGAGGCGAACTCCGGCATATCCGCCAGGGGGCTCATGGCGTCCTTCATCAGCTCCATGCCGTACATCAGCACGGCAAAGCCCACCATGATGGACCCGGCGCTGCGGCGCCGGTCCTTTTTGGACCCCATGATCATGATGATACCCGCCAGGGCCAGCAGCGGGGAGAAGGACTCCGGCTTCAGCATCCTGACCCAGATGCTGCTGCTCTCAATACCGGAGAGGGACAGGATCCACGCCGTGAGGGTCGTTCCGATATTGGACCCCATAATGACGCCGATGGTCTGCCCCAGCTCCATGATGCCGGAGTTCACCAGGCCCACCAGCATCACCGTCATGGCTGAAGAGGACTGGATCGCAATGGTGATGCCCGCGCCCAGCAGCAAGCTCTTGATGGGATTGGCCGTCATCTTCTTCAGCAGCTGCTCCAGCCGTCCGCCCGCCATTTTCTCCAGTCCAGAGGACATGACAGACATGCCGTAGAGGAAGAAGGCCAGGCCGCCGCACAGGGTAAATAAGGAAAAAATATCCATAGCCGTTTCCGCTCCTTAATCCGTTCTTAACATTATTCTCATACTTGCCCATGTTAATTTGATTATAGCGCAATATTGTCGAAATGTGTACCCCCTATTTTTAAATCCAGGTAAAATCTTGTGGATATTCCCCCGGTCCTTTCCCAATTTTCTCCGTTTATTTTGGCCATATCACGCAAAAAAGTGGTGAAGGCTGCCGTCTTCACCACATTTTTACTATTTTTGAAAGCCTGTCCAAGTTCCGGCTTGACCGTTGCGTTTGGATTGACGATATGATAAAATTGCTTTATCAAATTACGAATTTTACACAATAGAAAGAGGGTATACTTTTGAAAAATTTACAGGCAGGTGGATTTCTCTTTATTGGTGGAGCTATCCTTATGACCAGCAAAGTTGCCTACTGGATGCCAATCGTTGGAAGTATTTGTGCTTTGCTTGGTGGAGGAATGTTGATATATTATCTGTTCAGTAAAAACGGAAAATACTAACTTCCAGTTTATCATACTGCCCCCATAAAAACTGAATATCCCGCCGCCCCACAGTGGCACATGAAGCAGTAAATCCGAATGATATGCTCCCTTTATGAGCGACAGTGAAAAAACAAACTGTCATCATGAAGGGAGCATATCAATATCTCTTTACTGCTTCTTATCGTGCTTTATCTCCCCGCGTGGGATTTGGGCACCATTCGAGGAAAAAGCGCCCCTATCACAGGCGAAAAAACGCCGAAAACTCACACAAAGCATAGCGTTTATGTGGGTTTTCGGCGTTTTCTATTTTCTCAAGTGCCCTTTAAATCATCTTGTGCGAGAGCGAAAACTTCTCCTATTTTTCCTCCGTCGGAGTGATCTCCCGGACGGTGAGAACGTCGTCCTCCACGGTGAATTTTACCTCCAGGCCGCCAAACCCCATGCCGTAGACCCGCTGGGGATCGTTCTGGTAGGAGGGCCGGGGGTCCTCCGCCAAAACGCCGGCCAGGGCCCGGCGCTTCTCCTCCGGCACCAGGGCCAGCAGCTCCGCCGGGATCTCCACCTGCAGCCCATGCCAGGCCACCTGGCCGGTAAAGCCCCCCGCCGCCTCCGGGTGGATATCGGCGTAGATATAGGGCTTGATGTCGTAAATGGGCGTACCGTCCATGAGATCCGCCCCCGCCACATGGAGCACCGGCCCCAGCTCCGGGTCCAGCTCCACCCGCTCCAGGCGCACAGAGCTGAGGCCCAGGGCGTTGGGGCGGAAGGGGGACCGGGTGGCAAAGACCCCCACCCGCTTGTTGCCCCCCAGACGGGGCGGCCGCACCGTGGGGGACCAGGTGGAGCGCACCGCGCCGGAGAACTGCCAGATGAGCCAGATGTGGGAAAACGCCTCCAGCCCCCGCACCGCCTCCGGCTCCCGGTACTCCGGGGCAAAGATCACCCGGGCCCGCAGCTCCTCCACCAGCCCGCTCTGCCGGGGGATGCCGAACTTGGTGGGGAAGTCGCTGCGGATATGGGCAATGGGCTTGATGGCGTACACTTCAGCAGACATGGTCCCTCTCCCCTCTCCGGTCCATCACACCAGGCGCAGCAGCTCCTCCCCGGTCTTGGGGGAGAGCAGGGCCGGGGGGATGTCCAGCACCGTCTTGCACCCGTTGTCCCCCCGCTGGTTCAGGCGGTAGGCGGCCCGGGCGTAGGCCAGCAGCACCGAGGAGGTGAACTCCGGGTTGGAGTCCAGCTTCAGGCTGTACTCCACCACCGCCCGATGCTCCCCGTCCCAGCCGGTCTGGCCGCTGCGGATGACCATTCCGCCGTGGGGCATCCCGCTGTGGTCCCGCCGCATCTCCTCCATGGAGATGAAGTGGACCGTGGTGTCGTACTCCGCAAAGTAGTTGGGCATGGTCTTGATCTCTTTCTCAATGGCCGCCAGATCCGCCCCCTCCCTGGCCACCACGAAGCACTCCCGGGTGTGCTTCTCCCGGGCAGTCAGCTGGGGACACCCGCCGGAGCGGACAGCGTCCACAGCGCTCTCCACCGGGATGGTGTACTGCCGGGCATCCAGAACGCCGTCGATGCGGCGGATGGCGTCGGAGTGGCCCTGGCTCACGCCCTTTCCCCAGAAGGTGTAGTCGGCGCCCTGGGGCAGCACCGCCTGGGCATACAGCCGGTTCAGGGAGAAGAGGCCCGGGTCCCAGCCCACGGAGATGATGGCCGCCTTGCCCGCGGCGCGGGCCGCCTCGTCCACCCGGGCGAAGTGCTCCGGGATACGGGCGTGGGTGTCAAAGCTGTCCACCACATTGAACAGCCGGGCCAGCCGGGGGGTCTGCTCCGGCAGGTCCGTGGCGCTGCCGCCGCACAGGAGCATCACATCGATGTCGTCCACATGGGCCTCCGCCTCCTCCACCGGATACACCGGCACATCCGCCGACAGGCGGGCGACCTTACAGGGCTCCCGCCGGGAAAACAGCGCCGCCAGCTCCATGTCCGGATTCTGCCGGACGGCGCACTCCACGCCGCGGCCCAGGTTGCCGCAGCCGTAAATACCGATTCGAATGGGCATAACGCATCTCCTTTATTCCGGGGGACACCCCCCTGAAATCGTGGCCGGATGGGAATACCGCCCGGCCCCCGCATCTAACTGGAGATAGTTTAGCACAAGCCGCCGCAAAAAACGAGAGGAACTTGGAAAAATTTTGCCGCCGGGAGATGGCTCTCCCGGCGGCAAACGCTGCACCGCTGTTGACAGCAGTTTTCAGTTTAGGCGAACTGGCTCATATACAGCGCCGCATACTTGCCGCCCAGGTCCATCAGCCCCTGGTGGCTGCCCACCTCCTTGATGTCGCCGTCCTCCATGTAGAGGATCATATCCGCATCCCGGATAGTGGACAGGCGGTGGGCGATGACAAAGCTGGTGCGGCCCCGCATGAGCTCCGCCATGGCCCGCTGGATCAGGGCCTCGGTGTGGGTATCCACATTGCTGGTGGCCTCATCCAGGATCATGATCTCCGGGTCGGAGGCAATGGCCCGGGCAATGGTCAGCAGCTGCCGCTCACCCTGGGAGATGTTCTCCGCCCCCTTGGTCAGCACCATGTCGTAGCCGCCGGGCAGGGTCTTGATGAAGCTGTGGGCACAGGCGGACTTGGCGGCGGAGACGATCTTCTCCCGGTCCATGCCGTCCTGGGCATAGCCGATGTTGTCGGCGATGGTCCCCTCAAAGAGCCAGGTGTCCTGCAGCACCATGCCGAAGCGGTCCCGCAGTTCCGCCCGGGTCATCTCCCGGATGTCCACACCGTCCACGGTGATGGCGCCGCCGTTCAGCTCGTAGAACCGCATGAGCAGATTGATGAGGGTGGTCTTGCCCGCGCCGGTGGGGCCCACCACGGCCACCTTCTGTCCCGGCTTCACCGTGAGGTTGACCCCCTTCATCAGCAGGCGGTCGGGGGTATAGCCAAACTGCACGTTGCGGAAGATCACGCTGCCCCGCCGGTCCTCCGGCACCTGGCAGTCATCCGCCTCCGGCGTCTCCTCCTGGGCGTCCAGCAGGGCAAAGATCCGGTTGCCCGCAGCGGCGGCGGCGCCGAAGCTGCCCGCCATCCCCGCCAGGGAGGAGAAGGGCTCCGCAAACTTGCGGGTGTACTCCAGCATGGCCTGGACATTGCCCACGGCGATGCGGCCCGCCACCGCCCAGATGCAGCCCACGGCGGCGCACAGCACATAGCCCAGGTCGTTGACCAGGGTGGTGATGGGGCTCACCGCGCCGGCGGTGGTCTCCGCCCGGCGGGCGCTGTCCCGGAGGCGCTGGTTGAGTTCGGCAAAGTCGGCCTTGGCCCGCTCCTGGTAGTTGAACACCTGCACCACCTGCTGGCCGTTGTAGATCTCCTCGATGTAGCCGTTGAGGCTGCCCAGCAGCTCCTGCTGCTGGCTGTAGTGCTTGCCGCTGGCCGTCATCACCCCCGCCGCGCTGAGCAGGGACAGGGGCACCAGGATCACCGGGATCAGGGTCAGCTTCGGGCTGATGGTCAGCATCATCACCAGAATACCCACGGCGGTGATGACCTGGGTGACGATGGCCGTCAGGTTCTGGCTGATGGTGTTATTGATGGTGTCCACATCGTTGGTGATCACGCTGAGGATATCCCCATGGGTGTGGGTGTCGTAGTAGTCCAGCTTCAGCCGGTGCATCTTCTCGTCAATATCCCGGCGGAGCTTCTCCATGACCCCGGCGGTGATCCGGGCCATGCCGAAGCCCTGGAGCAGGGAGAACACCTGGGACACCAGGTACAGGGCCACCAGGGCCGCCAGCAGCCACAGCACCGCCTCCCAGTAGAACACGCCGTCCCGAATACTGGCAAAGAGAGTGGTGGTCACCTTACCGATGACAAAGGGCGCCAGCACCATGAACACCGTGCTGATGGCGGCGGACAGCAGCGCAAAGAACAGCCGCAGACGATAGGACTTCAGATAGCCCAGCATCCGCTTGAATACCGCGGTTTTTTTCATGTTACGCACCCTCCTTTCCCAGCTGCAGTTCTGCGATCTCCCGGTACAGCGGGCAGGTCTCCATCAGCTCCTGATGGGTACCCTGGCCCACGATCTGCCCGTCGTCCACCACCAGAATGCGGTCGGCGTTCAGGATCGAGCTGACCCGCTGGGCCACCATGATCACTGTTGCGTCGCCCATGCTCTCCAGCAGGTTTTTCCGCAGCTGCTGGTCCGTTTTCATATCCAGGGCGGAGAAGCTGTCGTCAAAGACATAGATCTCCGGCCGCTTCATGATGGCCCGGGCAATGGCCAGGCGCTGCCGCTGACCGCCGGAGAGGTTGGTCCCCCCCTGGGCAATGGGGTCGTGGTAGCCCTCCGGCTTTTTCTCGATAAACTCACCGGCGCAGGCGATCTCCGCCGCCCGCCGCCAGTCCTCGTCCGTGCCCTTCTCATCGCCAAAGTTCAGGTTAGAGGCAATATCCCCGGAAAACAGCACATTCTTCTGGGGGACATAGCCGATGAGGGCGCGCAGCTCCTCCACCTTGTAGTCCCGGGCGTTGACCCCGTCAATGAGCACGGTCCCGAACAGGGGGTCGTAGAGCCGGGGGATCAGCTTGACGATGCTGGACTTTCCCCGGCCGGTGCCGCCGATAATGGCGGTGACCTCACCGGGCCGGGAGACAAAGCTGATGTCCTTCAGCACGGGCTCGTCGGCGCCGGGATAGGCAAAGGTCACATGGTGGAACTCCACCGTGGAGCGCAGGGGGCGCTTGTCAGCGTCAAAGCTGCCGTCGGTGATGCTGCTGTTGGTCTCCAGCACCTGGGCAATGCGCTTGGCGCAGGCGTAGGTGGTGGGAAACATGGTGATCACCAGGGCCAGCATCATCACCGACATGAGCACCATGCTGATGTACTGGCTGTTGGCCACCAGAGAGCCCACCTCCATGGCGCCGCTCTCCACATAGACCGCGCCCAGGCCCAGCACCGCCGCCGTGGTCACGCCGAAGATCACATTGATGGCGGGCATCAGCAGGCTGGTGATGCGCCCGGCGGCCATGGCGGTGTCCGCATAGTCCCGGTTGGCCTCGTTGAAGCGGCCGCTCTCCGCCCCCTGGCGGTTGAAGGCCCGGATGACCCGCACACCCTCCAGGGACTCCAGGAACAGGCGGTTGATCTGGTCCAGCTTCTTCCGCAGCTTCACGGAGTACCGGGAGGCCATGGCCACAATGATCCCCAGGGAGATCAGCAGCACCGGGATGGCCACGGTCAGCACGGAGCTGACCTCCCCGCCGGTGGCGGCGGAGAACACCAGGCCCGCCACCGCCATCATGGGGGCCAGGATACCGATGCGCAGCAGCATGGTGAGGAAGTTCTGCACATTGGTGATATCCGAGGTGCTGCGGGTCACCAGGCTGGCGGTGCCGAACTGATCCAGCTCACCGGCGGAGAAGCTCTGCACCTTGGCAAAGACCTCCCCCCGGAGCTGGGCGGCAAAATCCGTGGAGATCCGGGCGGCCATCTTCACCGATAGGAAGTTGACCACACAGGCCAGCACCGTGATCCCCGCCATGGCCACCGCCAGGGTCAGGATCATCCGGTCCGCCCCGGTGGCCACGCCACGGTTGATCATCTGCGCCAGCAGGGAGGGCAGCAGCATCTCCCCCACCGCAGACAGCAGCACCAGCAGGGACAGGCCAAACACCTGCCTCCCCCGCAGCTTTACTGTAGAAAAAATCGTTCTCATCCTTCTCCTCCTAATTCGTCACCCTGATCCCGGACAGCCGAAAGAGCAGTCCGCCCAGGGCATATTTTTGCAGGCCCAGATATTCCTCCGGCGAGACCGGACCACCGGAGGTCAGCACCTCCATGTCTCCCCCTGCGCCCTGAATAAAGATCCCGGCACTGGTAAACCCATTATTATAGTAGAACCGCCGCCGGGCGATACGCTGCTCCCTGTTGTCCGCCCGGTCGTCCAGGCGCTCGATCAGCAGCACCACCCGCTTTCCGGCATACTGCCGGCAGACCTCCCCCATGATCCGGCTGCCGGTACCCTTGCCCCGGGTACTGCCCGACACGGCGAGATAGTCCACCATGACCATGTCCCGCCAGGGGATCACCGCCGTAAACCCCTGCAGCACGCCGTCCTCCACCGCGGCCAGGACCTTCACCTTTCCCCGTCTGGCGCTCCAGCGCAGAATGGGGAAGGGCTTGCGCTCCCGCTTGGGAAATGCCTCCAGATAGATCTCCCGCACTTCACGCCACTGTGCCTTCTCCACAGCTACAAATTTCACCTTTTTTCCTCCCTGTTCTTGCATTTCTTCTTTCCATGGCGTATCATATACTATACAGCAGCTGTACAGTCAAGGGGTTTTTTATGAACAATCGAAATTATTTGTACTCCTCCGGGGAATTTGCCAAGTTGAACAACATCAACAAGCGGACTCTGCACTATTACAACGATATCGGCCTCTTTCGCCCTGAGGTCACCGGCGAAAACGGGTACCACTATTACTCCTGTTTTCAGACGGTACAGCTGGAGCTGATATTGACCCTCCGCCGGGTGGGGATGTCCATCGAGGACATCAAAGCCTATCTGCGCCACCCCTCCGGTGCCCACTTCACCCAGATGGTCAGGGAACAAAAAAAGCTGATCGACGCTTCCATCGATCAGCTTTTGGCGGCAAAATCATTTTTACAGCAGAAATCCCACAAGCTGGAGCTGGCCCTGTCCGCTGTCCACGGCCAGGTGGAGATGATCCAGCTGCCGGAGCGGCCCATTCTGCTCTCCGCGCCCATTACCGGGAAATATGACGAGGCAGATTTCTCCGTGGCCGCCGACTTCTCCCTGCGGCTGAAGGAGCTGTTCGGCCTCTACGACAACTTTGGCAGCCGCATCGACGTCCGGCATATCCTTCAGGGTGATTTTCACAGCTACGACTGCTTTTTTGCCTATGGGCACGAGGGATCGGCAGTCTCTGACGAGGTGCTCCCCGCCGGGACCTACCTGCGCTCCTTCTGCATCGGCGGCTGGGATCTGCTGGGAGAAGTTTACGGCCGCATCTGCCAGTATGCACAGCAGCACGGCCTCACCCTGTACGGCTACGCCTATGAGGAGGGGCTCAACGAGCTGTCCCTGCCCTCCCGGGAGGAGTATGCCACCATGGTGACGGTGCCCTGCCGGTAGGCCGTCGCGGTCTTACTCCTCACCAGCACACAGCGCCTTGGCGTAGATGACGCTGTCAAAGTGCACATCCATGCGGTACTTGCTGAAGCGGCTCTTTCGCTCCACCACAAATCCGAATTTTTGCAGAAGGCGGTTGGAGGCCGTATTTTCCACGGCCACCTCCGCCGTCACCTTTTTTGCCCCGTGCTCCCGCAGCCAGTCCAGCAGGAGGGAAACGATCTCGCTGCCGTAGCCCTGGCGCCAGAAGCGCCGATGGACGCAGTAGCCAATGTCGTATGTCCCCTCCCCCACGGGGAATACCCCGGCGGAGGCCACAGGCTCCCCTGTATCCGCCAGCTCAGCCACCAGATAGTAGCCGTCTGTGCTGTTTTCCAGGTCATCCAGAATGTCCCGGTAGACCTCGTCAACATATTCCGCCGAGGGGTCGGACATATACTTCCCGTTTTCTTCGTCAAACCACATCCCGGTCAAAAAGGGCAGATCCGCCTTGCGGTAGCTGCGGATCACGATCCGCCCGCCCCGCAACTCACGATCAAGCTTCATGGATTCACTCCTTTCGGTAAAAAACCAGGGTCATTAGCGTTGCTCCCACCCCACAGCGGCCCTACGCTGCTGGCAACTGTTTTGGGTCAGCACCAGTTTATCAGTCTTCCAATCCGCTGTAAAGACCTATTTCCCAGGACCTTGCATCTCGCCCCACGCCAGATGCCCGTCACCTCCATCAAATCCCATGCTTCATTTTGCGTTGACCTGGTTCCAGATGCCGTTATCTGATTTAAAGGCTTTCTCAACCAGTTCAAAACGGTCTCCGTCAGCGACCTCAACATACAAAAAGTTGGAGGAATCCTTTTCGATGAACGTAAGGGTATGGCCATCAAGTCTGAACTGGTTGACAAAGCCGTAGCCCTTTGTTGTGTCATCCGTTAGGGTAATGACGTCGCCATCCTGCCGCCAAGTTCCGATACCGATATAACTGCTCGCTGGCCCTTCATTATACCAAAATGTTCCGTCATCATAGAGCGTTATCTTAAATTCGCCCATAACCCCTTCTTTTTCATAAAGATAGGTTGCTCCGGCAACTCCTTTGTCAGCAGCGTTCTCAATGGCATGAACAAGCGCAACTGCATCTGGATAGTCGTCCTTGTCAATGCTGTAGTAACGAATACCATCTTGGTACTTTACAGCGGCATATTGCCGCAGAGAACCAGCTTTGCGTTGATGAACCGTAATACGATAATCATCTGCAATAATGAATTCAACACTTCCCAACGAGGGTAAGGTTTCACGAGGCGCAGAACATTTTTTCCAATCCCACCTGTCGAGCTGCTTTGCCAACTCTGCTCCTGTTACGGCTCCAACTCGTATTGAACTGTCAGAACCATTATCCGAGGACGGGCAGTAGATAGCCACTACTTCATCGATATCAGCAACAAGTGAACCTGCATTTTCATAGTTTAGGTATGACAGGTCCGGCTCATTGTCCATTGGATCAGTCAAAAAGCAGACCGCAACAACCACGCAGAGGATGATTGCCAAAATAACGATCCAGAAAGCCGGCTTTCTATAGTTCATCACAGATTTTACACGCTCCTTCACCCCTACCTCACCAAAGGCCAGCGGACAGGCAGCAACCATACGGCGATTGACACTGCAAGCTACAAGCGCCTGGGTGTAATCGGCCCTTTGTTCATTGCCAAGTTCCCTGATCACCCGCTCATCACAGGCCAGTTCAATGTCACGACACAGCAGAACATACGCCAGCCACACCAGAGGATTGAACCAATGGATCGTCAGCAGGAGAAAACCAAGGGGCTTCCACCAGTGGTCTTTACGACGAATGTGCGCCCGCTCATGGGCGATAACGTGTTCCAGAGCCTGCCCGTCTATGTTGAACGGAAGATAGATTCTCGGCTTGATGATGCCCAGAACAAACGGTGAGCTTACATGTTCACTCTGGAAAATGTTGTCTTTATAGCGAACAGCAGTATTTACTTTGCGCCGCAGACGCCAATAGCTGATGGCAGTATAGAGCAGAAGGACGCCTATCCCGGTCAGCCAGAGAACGCACAACATTGAGATCCAAATTTGAAGTGGATTTACACTGGCGCCTGGATCAGGGGCAAAAGAGTTACCAATTACGGGGTTGAGCACGCTGTTGATGGCAGGAATGCCTGTATTCACGGTTGGTGTTTGATCCATCATCACCGTCGGACTGATTGTTTCTGCGCTGGGAATAAGGCTCAATGCGCTCTCAATAGAGAATGGGCAAATCAGTCTGATCGCAACGATACCCCACAGGAGAACATTGACCCATTTGGGCGCTTTCTTTAATGCAAATCTGAGAATCAGCACCGCTAAGACCAGCCAGCTTGCCGATATACTCATGTTGACGATCTGCAAAAAGAGTTCGTTCATTGTGAACCTCCTTTCCTGATGCGGTCGATCATACGCTGTACTTCGTCGAGTTCATCTTCTGACATATCCTGACGCCTCGTGAATGCAGCGATAAAGGCAGGCAAGGAACCCTCAAACTTCTTCTCAACCAGTTCGTCGATCTCGCACGCCTGCGCTTCGTCCTTGGAAACAAGCGAAGTGATTGTGCCGTTGTCGTTCTTCAGCACGCCGCGCTCCCCAAGGCGTTTGATCACGGTATAGGTCGTGGTGCGCTTCCACCCCAGCTGCTCCTGACAGCGCTTGACCAGCTCGACAGCCGTAACCGGCTCATGCTCCCACATAATCAAGCAAAAACGATATTCACTTTCATGAATTTTTGGAATTTCCATATTCACAGCCTCCTTGTCTACACGGTTAGACTCCGGTTTTAGTCTACACCATTAGACAGCTGAAGTCAATAGCGCTGGCAAAAAAGATACAAAACGCCCGCAGGATCTCTCCTGCGGGCGAAGCGTTAATCAGCGATCAATAAGAAGTATTCATTCTATGGGATGTGAGATCCTCCCCATATGCTATGTTGCATTGAGCCTGGACAAGAGGCACACCGTCTCGACAGATGCCCCGCATTCATCAAATTGCGTGAGCACCTTTTGCTCAATGGGAAACTTGTACGCAATCGCCTTTACGAAGCGTTTCTGCGTCTTTTGTTCCTCACGCGGGAACAACTCAACCTCAGAAATCAGGTATTTCACTAGGTCACGCCGTTCTGCTGCATTCATTCTATCATAGATTGCATCAAAAGACGAGAGGATTCCGATCATGGATTGCACAGACATCTGCTCACTTTCCAGAGTTGCCTTTTTCATCGTACTCTCCTGCAACAGATCCTCTGCCTTATAAATCTGGTCATAGAGATCATTCAGGCGGCGGGTCATATCTGCTCGGCGACGCTCTGCATACTTGTCATCCGGAGCAATGCGGTCAATGTCCCGCTCCAAACTGTCGCGGCTGCGCTGTAAAGCGGATAGCTGGTTTTTGTAGGCGGTAATGTCATTCTCGACCTCGGTCATGTCCACGGCGGTCATTACCTTTTCCTGCAAATCCTTGATAAACTGCGGATTGCGAACAATCTTCCGGGTGTACTCCATCACCTCGTCCTCAACCTGACTGGCTACCACGCCATTTCTGCGGCATACCGAAGTCCCCCTATGTTTAGTCGCATAAGAGCAGACATAAGATTCTGTGCGACGCTCCGTTCCGTCCTGATTTGTCCACTTGGTCATGCCGATATACATAGGTGCGCCGCATTGCGGACATTTTACGATACCGGACAGCAGATGTGCGTTATACTGACCAATGTTGTGATTACCCTTTTTCCCACGAATGGCTTTGATCTCCTGAACCCGGTCAAAATCCTCTTTGGAAACAAATTCTTCGTGAGAAATAACTTCGCTCAAAATATATTCGTCCTGTTTTACCAGTCGATATTCGTTGTCACTGCCGGGCACTTTTTCCGTCCGTCGCTTGCCCCATGCCACGCGCCCCGTATAAACCGGATTGCTGAGCATTCTCTTGATGTGGTCGGAACTCCACTCTCCATAGCTGGGACGGATTGCGTTCTTTGCCGGTGGGCGAGTATAACCGTTTCGATTGAGATAGCCCGAAATTGCCGTGTAGCCCATATTACGGTTCAGGAACATATCAAAAACCAACTGCACGACAGCCTTTTCCTCCGGAACAGTCTCCAATTTTCCTTTACTCTTGTCATCCCCCTTTACTAGGCGATACCCATAGGGTGCAAAGCCACCGTTCCAGCCGCCGGATTTTGCTTTTTCCTCGCGCCCCAAAAGACTCTGTGCAATGATGTTCTCACGTTCCAACTCAGCTACTGCGCCAAGAATGGTAATCATCATTTTTCCCATAGAGGTTGATGAATCAAGCCCATCTTCTACGCACATCAGGTGAACGCCATATTTCATAATGAATTCAAGGGAGTTCAGCACGTCCCGCGCATTCCTGCCAAACCGCGATAATTTGAAAACCAGCACATAGTCCGTATGCACTTTTCCGCTCTGAATGTCATCCAGCATCCGCTGGAACTCAGTCCGTCCCTCGATACTCTTGCCGCTTTTGCCTTCTTCAACGTAGGTATCAAGAACCGTCATCCCCCGACGCTCGGCGCATTCAGCCAGATAGTGTTTCTGCCCGTCCAGACTATACCCCTTTACCTGACGTTCACTGCTGACGCGGATATAGATAACACACGTTTTACCCTCTTTCGTATTATACATAGATTCCCTCCTGTTACAGAGCCGGGCGGTCAATGACCGCCCGGAATACTCAGTTCAACTTTTCTGATTTTCTTTTTCTGCGGCAGCATACTTAATCAGAATTTGTGCCAGAACATTGATAAAGTTCTGGTAGCAGTCCCGCTGCTCTGCTGTCATCTGAACCACACTCTCCTTGGGAAAGCGAAGCTCGGTACCGTTGTTTGCGGTGTAGCTCTTGTAGTTTTCATTTTCTACCATGTAATCACTCCATTTGACATTAAGTTAGTCAGCCGAATGAAGTGCCGCTACTAATTGGTAACTTATTGGTTACTATTATATGCTGTTTTCAGGCTTTCGTCAATAGCTCCGGATCAGTTCTCCGGTAACTCCTGAATTGACATTTCTACTTGCTCTCATGTATAATTACTTTGAAAATTCCCGGAGGTGAAGTCAATGAGTATGGCTCAGGTTATCCGGGCTGCTATGAAGAAGCAAGGCGTAACCGTCAGTCAGCTTTCAAGGCAGCTTGGCTGCACGACCCAAAATATCAGCGGCAAAATGCGTCGTGATAATTTTAGAGAAAGCGAGTTACAAGAAATTGCAGCGGCGATCGGCTGTCGGTTTGAGGGTCGTTTTATTTCAGAAGAAACAGGAAAGCCAGTTGAATAACATTCCTGTCTCATGGGTGGGTAAGCTGTTGCAGCGGCTTACCCATTCAGCAGTTTTGCGGCTTTTTTGACATTTGCGCTGGCGTTGTCCTTACGGAAATTCTCTCCGTCGAAGCGAATCGGGACGCAGACTTCCAAGATGCGGTCAAAAATGCGGCGGTCATCCAGATCGGCGGCTTGCTTCATAACGGAAAGCGGAATATTGGTCGTGACGATCATGGGCTTGCCTGTCAGCAGCCGCTTGTCAACCACATCGAATACTCGCTCCTTGCCGAAACTGGTGTTACGCTCTGCCCCTAAATCATCCAGAATGAGGAGGTCGGGGCGCATAAGCGATTTCATGTAATGGTCGCGATCCGCACCGAAATTGCCCTGCATACGGTTGACTACATCAGACATTCCCACAAAGAGGACAGACTCCAGACGGTCAATCAGAGCGTTGGCAATACAGCCAGCGGCAAAGGATTTTCCTGTGCCAACGTTCCCGAACAGGAGCAGCCCGATTCCCGCTTTTTTGAACTCGTCCCAGTTCTGCGCGTAGCCCCTCGCCTTTGCAAGTTGAGGTGTCGGAACTGCGGCTGACTCAAACCGCCAGCCAGCGGCGGGCATATCACGGAACGCTTCGCTGCGGAGCATCGTCATGTAGGACATTCGCTCATATTCCCGGCGTTCGGATTCTTCCCGTTCTCGGCGTTCGGCAGCGCACTTGCACATAACCGGGTGCTTGGTAAAGCCCTGTGCCTGAAGGTCTGCGGGGTAAAAGGCTTCTTTCGGCGTGTGGCACTTACCACAGTATTTCAGCCCATCAGTGGGATTGATGTAATCGTCAGGTGCGGCATTAGCCGCTTCAACGGCATCAACCATTTTCGTAAAAATCGGATTCATAGACATTCTCCCTCGTTATCGTCGTAGGTGTAGTTTTTCGCGCTCCCGCCCTTGCTGTCCTCGGTCAGCCATTTCTTGATGGTGGCATAATGGTTGGCATAGTGCCTGTCATTGGAAGCCATGTACCGGGACAGCCGCTCAATGTATTCGGCGGCTTTACCGGGATAAGCCGTTTCCAGCCGGGTACATTCCTCGCCTGACAGAAAAACATTTTGAAACTCTCCATATCGGCGGCGCGTACTCTCTACTCTTTTGGTCTTACTATGTTCTTTATATTCTGTATCAGTATTACTTGTGGGCAATTTCTGCCCATCAAGAGGGGCGGTTTTCTGCACTTCTGAAAGGCAGCCTTTGCCCATCAGAGGGGAAGAAAGCTGTACCCCATCGGGTATTTGCAGAAACAGCCTGTTTGCCTTGGTCAAGCCCTGTCGGACGCGAGTCAGCAGCCCGGCATTTTCCAGTTCGCACAAGGCAGTTTTTACCGTTCTTTCGCTCCGATTCAGGTCATTCGCCATCTGCTTGATTGTGTAGATGACATACACATTTCCGTCCTCTGATACCCACCCCGATTTTTGCGAAAGCATCGTGCGGTTCAGCAGGAGGGCATACAGCAGTTTGGCGTTGATGGAATGTTCGCTGACTACCATAAATTGCGGCAGAGGAATGAACGGTGGGAGCGAGGTATCAATCTTGATATAGATGGCGCATCACTTCCTTTCGGTGTCTGCGGTATTCATGGCGGTGTTCCATCGGGACCGCGAGGGGAGTACGCAGATGTACCACCCTTTTTTGCCCTCTTGGACCGATAATGCGGGCAAATAACGACAGCCACCCGGAAACTCTGCTTGCAATCATGGACGCAGCGGCGGCAGAGCGTGTTGTACGCCTTGCGTCCCCGGTCATTCAGGAAAAACGACCATTCCAGCTTTTTTGATTTGCTCATGCGCGGCATATCTGTACTCCTTTCCCGAATTACAATTCGTTTCTCTGCTGCACTTTCAGCAGTTCCCATACGTCAGCCATCCGTTCTTTCAGCTCGGCAACGTCGGCATCGTAGAAATGCCCGGTGCTGTTGATGCGGCGGCAGACGTGGTTGATGTTTGTGGCAATCCTGCTGACAGCGGCAGCTAACTTTTTCTGCTCGGTGTAATCGACCTTGATGATGTACCCGTCAATCAGCATTTTCCGGGCATACGCGCCGAAGTTGCGGGTGCCGAGTTGGTTCATCTTGTGGCGAACCACGCTCAATTCCTGCTCATTCAGGCAGATTTCCTTACGGATGGGTCTTGTGCGGTCTGGCATATCAAAGAACTTCTTTCACTTTACAACGGACATTTCTTCGTCGAAACGCAGGTATCGAAACGGAAGATTTTCAAAAAATATGCGCCCCTGCTTTTGCGAAAGCGGGAGCGCGTTGTATCTGCGGATATGAGATTTGAGAGAGTAGCAAGCACATCCGGTGTCCGTACACACCGGAAAAATGAGCGGTTCAGCCTTGCGCCCGAACTGCTCATTTTGTTGTTGGGGAATCCCCACACCCCTTTCATGTGTGAATTGAAAATACTTCCTGAACTTTTCAGAAAGCCCTTGCTTTTATTCGCTTTGACGATTATAATTATACTGTGATTTTATAAGCAGACGCGGAACTTAACTGCAACAGGAGTGCTACCCATGAAGTATTTATCTATCGCGCAAACCGCCGAACGCTGGGGCATCTCCACCCGCCGTATTCAGATTTTGTGCGGCGAGGGGCGCGTCCCCGGTGCTATCCGCATTGGCTCGGTCTGGGGGATTCCAGAGGACGCAGAGAAGCCAGCGGACGCGAGAATCAAGAACGGCAAGTATATCAAAAAAACTGCCGAAAATGAAAAATAAGCCGCAGATTATATCAGCGACTCTAACTCGAAATAATGGGGTCTATTCCACCTCGCGGGTGCGAATGGGCGCACTGATCCCTTGTCACGAATCTACCTAAATCGTCGATTCGACAAACGATGACAGTGTTTGACAAAGATTTAGTCCTTCCGAGACAGGATAGGTCTTTCACCACAATAACCACTGCACAGACATAGACAGGAGTGACCCTCATTACTGCTGAGGGTCAGGGTAGAAAAACCCTCATTTGAAATGAGGATAACACGATTATGGAGGAAATCAGCCATGCCAACACTTGAATGGATTGGAAAGAGCAAGGTTATCAATCATCATCAGGAAGTTCCGTTCCGGGTGTTGGAGCGCAAGTATAGCTTTGACGAAAACGGGGAGCATAGCGAGGACAACGGCAGCGACAACATGATTATCCGGGGTGACAACCTTGAAGCCCTGAAAGCCCTGCTGCCCCGGTACGAGGGGCGCGTCAAGTGCATCTACATCGATCCGCCCTACAACACTGGCAACGAGGGCTGGGTTTATAACGACAACGTCAACGATCCGAAAATCAAAAAGTGGCTGGGTGAGGTTGTCGGCAAAGAGGGCGAGGACTTGACCCGCCATGACAAGTGGCTGTGCATGATGTACCCGCGCTTGAAGCTGCTGCAAAAGCTGCTGGCGGACGATGGTGTTATTTTCATCAGCATTGATGACAGAGAGCAAGTATTACTACGGATGATATGTAACGAAATTTTTGGTGAAAATAATTTCTTGGCACAATTTGTTTGGCAAAAACGCACCTCTCCCGATATGCGTAAATTGGTAAGTACCGCCCACGAATATGTATGCGCGTATTGTAAAGACATCTCTTATCTCCCTAACGCAATAAGCAAAGTTGCATTAAGCGAAGAAGATGCCGAGAATTATAAAAATCCAGATAATGACCCCCGTGGTCCGTGGGCATCGAGCGATTTTACAGCGCAGGGTTTTCGTCCGAACCAGATGTATGAAATTATTACACCAGGCGGAGCGAGATATACTCCCCCAGAAGGTCATTGTTGGAAAAACGTGGAGAGTGAGTTTATCAAGCAACGTGATGAAGGACGAATGTGGTTTGGCGCTGACGGAAAGGGCATACCGCGTCGAAAGACCTACTTATCTGAACGGGAGGGTAAAAACGTTTGGACTTGGTGGGATAACAAGGGCGTCGGGCATTCGCAGGAAGCTACAAAAGAGATTGGAAAAATCTTCGGTACGCCAACAGCTTTTGACTATCCAAAACCTGTTCGATTGATACAGCGTATAATTCAAATTGCTACAAGAAAAGACTCGATTGTACTTGATTCTTTCGCTGGGTCTGGTACAACAGCGCAAGCGGTTCTTAACATGAATAAGCATGATGGTGGATGCAGAAGAATCATCCTTGTTGAAATGGGAGACTATGCTGACAGCATCACCGCCGAACGCGTCAAGCGTGTTATCAATGGCTACGGCGAGGGCAAGAATGCCGTGGCGGGTACGGGCGGCAATTTCAGCTTTTATGACTTGGGCGAACCGCTGCTTGTGGGCGATTGCCTGAATGAAGCGGTTGCCCCAGAGAAAATCCGGGAATACATCTGGTTCATGGAAACCAAGCAGCCCTACGCCCCACCTATCGGCGACAATCCGTATTACCTCGGCAAGCACAACAGCACAGGCTATTACTTCTACTACGAGCCGCAGCGCGTGACGGTACTGGATTATGCGTTTCTCTCCACCATTACGGAAAAAGCTGATGGGACGGTGATCTACGCCGACCGCTGCTCTATCAGCGAGGATAAGCTGGCAAAAATGGGCATCACATTTAAGAAAATTCCGCGCGATATTAGCAGACTGTAAGGGGGTGTTCGCTGTATGGAACTGAAATCATATCAGAAAAAGGTTATAGCGGACCTGACCCGCTATCTGGAACTGCTGAACGAAACAAAGAGTGACGCAGCGGCGTTTCGCCTGTTTTGGCAGGAAAAATCAGCCCCGACTTTAGGGCTATACCAAAACGTTATACCCGGTGTTCCAAACCTCTGCTTCAAGGTGCCGACAGGCGGCGGCAAGACCTTTATTGCCTGCAACGCCGTTCGCCCCATCTTTGACGCGCTCCCCGCTACCAAGACAAAGGCGGTCGTGTGGCTTGTTCCGTCGGACGCGATTTTGACGCAAACGGCAAAATCACTGAAGAACCCGCAGCACCCCTACCGTCAAAAAATCGACGTGGATTTCGGCGGGCGTGTGGAGGTCTACACCAAGCAGGAGCTTTTGAACGGTCAGAACTTCAACCCCACCGCCGTAACGGAGCAGTTGTCGGTTATGGTGCTGTCCTATGACTCCTTCCGTGGTCGCGGCAAGGAGGTCTTGAAAGCCTATCAGGAGAACAGCAACCTTGCCGAGTTTGCAAAGGTGCTGGGCAAGCCCGACAGCCCCATTGAAAAAGCGGACGAAACCGCCCTGTTCCAGATTATCAACCAGCTTAACCCGCTTGTCATCGTGGACGAGAGCCACCATGCCCGGTCGGAATTGAGCCTTGAAATGCTGGAAAACTTCAATCCCTGCTTTGTGCTGGATTTGACCGCCACGCCGAAAAAGGAGAGCAATATCATCTCCTATGTGGACGCAGTGCAGCTGAAAAACGAACACATGGTAAAGCTGCCCGTTATCGTCTATAACCGGGACAGCCAATCCGAAGTGCTGATTGATGCAATCGACCTGCGGAACAAACTGGAAGAAATCGCAAATGCGGAATATGACAGGACGGGCAAATATATCCGTCCTATCGCGCTGTTTCAGGCACAGCCGAAGGGCAAGGAGGACGCGACCACCTTTGAAAAGCTGCGGGACAAGCTGGTGGACGCCGGTATTCCTGCCGAGCAAATTGCCATTCGTACCGCCGATGTGAACGAGCTGAAAAACACCGATTTGATGTCCCCAAACTGCCCGATTCGCTATATTATCACGGTCAATGCGCTGAAAGAGGGCTGGGATTGCCCCTTCGCCTATATCCTTGCGTCCCTTGCCAATAAGACAAGTCAGGTTGACGTGGAGCAGATTTTGGGGCGTATTCTTCGTTTGCCCCATACGAGCCAGCATACGCAAAGCGCACTCAATATGTCCTATGTGCTGACTTCTTCCAACGACTTCAACAATACTGTGGCGCATATCGTCAAGGGCTTGAACAGCGCAGGATTCAGCGATAAGGACTATCGGATCGGTGAGTCTGCAAAACCGCAGATTCCCGAACAGCCAGCGGAACAAATCACGCTGCCTGACCAGCAAGGGTGTTCCAAAACGGAAACCCCTTTGGAAACCGCCGAGGACGATTTTTCGGGGCTGGATGGGAAATCTATCGGGGCAGAGCTGGAGCGGCGCAGAGAACAGGCGCAAACGCCTGAAATCGCCCCGAAAGCCAACACCATGTTGGACGCTGCCGCAGAGGTCGAAAAGGCATATACAGATGCTATCCAACAGACAGACAATGACCCGATGATGGACAATCTTCCGTGGGAGGTGCGGGATAAAGTGAAATCATTTGGGGTAAACCCGCAGTTCCGGGAGGATATTGAAACGCTGCAAATCCCGCAGTTTTTCCTGAAAATTGAGCAATCTTTGTTTACGGATGGTTCTTTTGAACTGCTGGACAAGGAAATGCTGGCAGAGGGCTTTACACTCAAGGGCAAGGCATACGACATTGATTTTGCCACCGCAGACGATGAAATCCGCGAAATCGACGTGCGGGAGCAGGACGGCGGTTTGCCGAAGGTGTTCAAGATGGAGAGCGCCGAACAGCGGTACTTCAAAGAGTGGTTCAACAATCTGCCGCCGGAAAGCCGGGTGCGTCAATGCAAGGATATGATGTTCAATCAGCTTAACAAGCTGAACATGGTGGACGCTGCCGAACTGAAAGCCTACATAAACCGCATTGTGGACGATATGGATAAGGCGCAACTTGCCGCTATGGAGAAAGCCCCGCTGGGCTATGCGGCAAAGATCCGCTCCAAAATTGAAACGCTGCTGGAAGCCCATTATCGAGAAAACTTTGAAAGGTGGCTGGAAACGGAGCGCATCGTCTGCAAGCCCTATTTCCGTCTGCGCCCCTCTATCCATCCTGCCACCTATACCGACATATATGCCCGTTCTCTGTATGCAGCAGAGGACGGTGACATGAACAAACTGGAACAGAAGTTGATTGTGGAGTTGACCGCCCTGCCGAATGTCCGCTGGTGGCACAGGAATATTGCACGGCAAGACTTTGCAATTAACGGCTTTATCAAGCACTACCCCGATATTCTGATTATGACCCAAAGCGGCAAGCTCATCTGCGCGGAAACCAAGGGCGAACATCTGAAAAACGATGACAGCCGGGAGAAAATCGCACTCGGTCAAGCATGGCGCACAGCAGCGGGCAAGGATTTCCGCTATTACATGGTATTTGAGAATGAGGAAAACCTCTTGCCGGGTGCGGTGAGCATGAGCCAGTTTATCGACACGATCAAGGAACTATAAAAGCCTCTTATTCGCAGGGGTCGATATTTTCTACCCCCATGTTTGACCGCTGTGATTGCACAAGTTTATACAGATTCAGGCAGCAGGAGCAATTCTGCTGCCTTTTTCTTTGGGTGACTACTCCGCTTACCTCGCGTATGCGGATTGTCATAATTTTCAAAAAGGGAGCGTGGTAGTAATGAAATTGGAAACCGTGCAAAGGAGGTGGTGTGCCGATGCAAAGCAGAAAACGCAGACGGATTCTGATGCAGGAGGCAGGATATGGCAAAGCCGCTTGACCCCAAAGCGATAGAGGCAGAACGGCAAACCAGCAGCCGAGCTGAACGCAGGGAGCAAAAACGCCGCCAGATGCAGGACGAGATTTCTTATAACCAGCGTGGAAATGGCGTTATTATCATCCCACCGCAGAAACGGCGGGAACTTGCAGAAGAACCGCCCAAACTCCGTGTTGCGGCGTATTGCCGCGTCAGCACACAGGAGGAACAGCAGGTCGGCAGCTTCGATATGCAGATTCACCATTTCACCAAGAGGATTGAGGCAAATCCGCAATGGGAGCTGGTTGAGATTTATCAAGATGAGGGTATCAGCGCGACTACCGTTGAAAAGCGCCTCGGCTTTCAGAAGATGATTGCCGACGCAGTTGACGGGAAGATTGACCTGATTCTCACCAAAAGCATCAGCCGTTTTGGTAGAAATATCGTGGATATTCTGGACAATCTGCGAACGCTTTCTGCGCTGAATCCACCCGTTTCCGTTGAATTTGAGACAGAAGGAATCACCTATACCGGCGATGGACGGAATAATCTGCTGATCTCATTGCTGGCAGCCCTGGCTGAAATGGAGTCCCAGCAAAAGAGCGAGGCAATTAAGGCTGGTATCCGCTGGCGCATGGCAGAGGGCATCTACAAGTTCTCCGTTCAGAATACGCTTGGCTTCTATCGTGATCATTTCGGGCGGCTTGTTATTGAGCCGACCGAGGCAAGAATTGTTGAGTACATCTATGAAAGCTGCTTAGAGGGCGCAACCCCGGCAGAAATCGCCGCCGCTTTGACAGAGCAGGGTATCAAATCTCCAATGGGGAACGATCTCTGGTCTGCCGGTACTGTCCGCAGCATCCTCCGAAACGAGAAATACTGCGGTGATGCCTTGATGCAGAAAACCTATACCAAGGATTTCCGCACCCATAAATCCGTCAAAAATACGGATTTGAATATGTATTTCAAGGAAAATCACCACACAGCGATTATCAAAAAAGAGGATTGGAGCAAGGCACAAATGCTGCTGTCAGAGAGGCATAGCACAGCAAAACGAGCTACATTGCGCCGTTTGAGCAATCACTTCGTCGCATACCGCGTAAAGGATGGTCTTTTCAAGGGCTATCTAATCATGGATTCCCGATGGTCTTTTATGGAACGCCAGGAGTTTATGAAAATCGTGGATGAGGCGCAAAACACCATAAAATGAAAGGATTTTTACTATGAACTTCGATTTTTCTGCTCTGAACTTTGAAACCATCGACTCCAACATCAACGCCTACCCGGATATGTTCCTGAATCAGAATGGCGTGACTTTCACCAAGAAGGTGCTTGAGGACTTGGGCTATCCCGCCTTCGTTTTGTGTCTGCTGGATGCGAAAGCGAGGGTATTTGCGATCCGTTCCTGCAAGAGCAACGAACCGAAGGGCTTCAAGTTCTCCAAGCCGAAAGGTGAACAGAAAGGTGTTGTTACGATTTCCAACAAGAATCTGCTTGACCCGCTTCGCGCTGTCACTGGCGAGGACTGGATTCCCGGCAAGCGCTACAAGGTGCGTGGTTTCTGGGTTGCCGATGCAAAAACCATGTGCTTTGACCTCAATGAAGGGGTGCAGGAGGACTTTCGCCCTGTTACACCGAGCAATGATGCGGAATAACCCCTGATATTCAGGGAGAAAAGGGAGAGCAAAAGAGCGGCGGCAAGCCGCCTGAGCGAGAAAGCCACCTCTCCCTTTTCTCCCTCGCTGCGGCTATGGAAACCGTGGAAAACCGAAAACGGTTTACACACCGTTCCCACAGCCTGCGCTCACCCTCTTTTTCCTCTCTGCCTTTCTCCCTATACAGAGAAAAGTGTCCATTTTCTATCCAGAAAACGTACAGTTGCCGTGATGAACAGAGGTCAGCGTGTCAATATGGCAAAGAAAAGCAAACGGCACACAGGCGGTTTTATCCTCAAAAAAAGCCCCGAAACATGACAAAAGAGAAACCCAGCACCACGCCATTATCGTGGTGCTGGGTTTTTAGCCGTAAACTCACTCTGAGATTAAGCCAAAGTGCCGCAGCGCATCTTTAATTGCCTCAACCTTTTCAGGCGGGCAAGGATGATACTCATGCTTTCTCTGCTCTACCGCATTCGGTGCTTTGTGCATATCCAGTCCGACCATGCGCTTGACCTCGGCAATATATGCCGTATGAACTTTGAAGCCGTACTTCTCCTGCACATACTCCTGAATTCGCTTATAGGTCGGATGCTCCTTGACCTCGCCGGTTTCCACTTCCATTCTGACCTCAACCGTCAGTGGATTTGTTTCCCGTGACAAGAGGACCACCGTCTCCACATGGCTCGATTGCTTCATCTTGATGTCGAGTGTGTAGCCAAATTCGCGTTCGTTCGCGGGAATTTATCAAAGCGTGTTTTTGTCATAAAACACACCGATTTTTACCCTTGTACGTTCTCGGAAACAGGTCAAAGACCTTGCTCCTACCTATAATATGCAAATCCACAGATTTGCCGACCGCTTCAAGACTTCGCTCTGAGGGAACAAGTCTGAAATCCCATCGCCTCAACATTAGAATCCTTATACATCAGGTTTTTCTCCAAATTCGAATCTTGCCTTTCCTGCTGCAATAGCAGCAACCGCAACTTCTTCTTCCGTCTTATCAGGAACAACCCATAAGCCCTTTACGAATCTGGAATAGTACTCATCCTCTATAAGCTCCTTGGGCGCTTGAATGCGATAATGGTCAGGATACTTTTCAGACGGACACTCCCAGACATATTCCAGTATTCCAAAGAACTCTCCAATGCGTGTGGCGCATAAATTCGGCGACCCAATAAGGACTGAGTACTTTATATTCTCATTATCAAGTCTGCGACAGAATTCTTCGCACTTTTTTATTTCGTCCAAATTCAACGGTTTGCCTTTGATCTCGAACCACCTATTCAAGCTTGGAATATAAAAGTCCGGTAGATATCTGGTTCCATCCATTTCAAAGCCTTCGATCTCATATTCATAAGTCAGGCCGATAGCATTGAAAAAGACTGCCCATCGTGCTTCAAGCCGACTGCGAAATCTGTGTCCATCATACTCAGTTTCGATTGCTTTTATATCATTATTCATCGAAAAACTAACCTCCACTTCTGCAGATGTCACCCAATCCATTCTCCGGTCTCAAGATTCACGAATTCTTCCAGCTTGATATCGGAATGGTAATCATCCCCATACTCACCAGCAAGTGTCTGCGCATCATGTTTGAATGATATGTTGTACAGCTTGCCTTTTTTCGTTTTACGGATCAGGTCATTCTTGATGAAAAATTCAATGACGCGTCTATGGCCTTCAAGATCGTCATCATTCAGGTAAAAGCAAGAAACACCATCGTCTGCATTACTGTGTTTACACTCTTCAACGATATTCTGTTCAATTGCCTCTCTACATATTTTTTCTACAAACTGCCTATCTCCGAAAAAATACATCCATTTTCCAACTTTTGTTTCATCGAAATGCGGATCTGTATCGGCGAGGTAGTACACCCATGCTGGATTTTTGATAACTCTCATCCGATCACCTCTTCATCCCTTGATAAACGGCACAATCACATCGTAGAACCTCTTCGTCCAATCAGCGTGGAAGTTAGCCATCTGGAGCCAATCGGTCTCATTCTCGATGCTGACATTATTCAGCTGAATGAATACCTTGGACGATTTGATGTCGTCGCCACGATTCCACTGGAGCGTCGTGCCCAGCGCTGATTCAATTTCTGCTTTATGTGTGTATAGGCTATCGAAGGCAGCCTTGTTTTCTTGCTTATTTCCTCTGCCAAATACGACCTCTGCCCGCGCTGCATCAAAGTTTGCTACGCAGCAAAGATAGAAGCCACCTATACCAAAGAAGCCATTGATCCAGTTATCTCTTGACGGATTAACATTGGAGAAGGAGCCATCCTCGCCGTGCGCCTTCTGGATAATCGGAAGCGCGTATGTCCAGTATTTTCTCCGGAGCTCGTAACGGCTGCCCGGCTCATCCTCGTTGGCCTCGTTCTCATCACGCAGATAAAATACCAAGTCTGCCGGATCTTCATCGTACAGTTTGAAGAGACGACTCAGAACAGACAGCTTGCTCTGCGTGCTGGTGTTTGTCCATACATAGATGCCATCGCCGATCTCAAGCGACTTCGTGAATGCATCCTGATTTGTATTGAAGTGGAGGGCGATGTTCTCCTCCTCCGACATGGCCAGCTTAGTGATAATGGCCTTATCCTCGGCATACAGAATCTGAATAACCTTCTGGAACATCTCAACCCAGCTCGTTACCGGCTGCTCAGTGTTTTTAAAGGTGAACTTCGCAATCAGTCGTCCGGTCAGTTCGCCCTCATCCTCAAGCGTATAAGTATCAAGCTGCTTTTCTTCTGGTTTGTATTCTGTGACAGGTGCTGCCCAGATTGACAGAGCCCGACCCATGAGATATTCGCTGCGCTCCTCCAGCTCCGCCAGCGTCCACTTGTCCTTCTTGGCAATCCAAGTATTCATGCGGATACCACTGTCATCGAAACCGTTCTGCATGGTTTTCTTTTCAGTGAAAGAGCTATTGCTGTATTTCGAGTTGTAGGCCGTCAGCGTAAGATTTGCCATGCGATGCAACCACAGCTCATGTATCTGCTCATAGTCATCGCCCAGCTCCTTCTGCCACACCGGTGTCAGATGCTGAGGCATAATGTGCTCAATCGAATAGGTGCCGTCGTCACAGTGACGGTATACATCCTTATCCTCCGAAGTGCCGAAGTTCT
>CAUWCX010000013.1:0-45708 GCA_963557105.1 uncultured Oscillospiraceae bacterium | reverse complement strand
ATTTTCTGTGCAACCCTGTAGCACGGTTTCCTCGCGGCATAGCCGCTGCGGCCTATGCTAAAAATATGCCACCGGCATATTTTCTTAACGCTGCGGCTTCTCGCGGAGTGAGCGTCGAATTGGCCGCCTTTGGCGGCTGTGGGGTCCCCACACAAACCCAGCGAAGCGGTTTGCGTGGGGAGAGGAGGAGCAAGGGAGCGTCCGCAGTTTTTGCCGACAGGCGGAAACGGAGGTAAGCGGACTTTGCTCCGACGAAGGCGCAGAACGCAGCGCAACTCTTTCTCGAAAAAGTGGCCTGCCACTTTTTCGACAGTCTCTGGAGGGGCGAAAAATAGACCTCCCCAGGCGTTGCGTTTTTGTGGGAGATATGCTATGGTAAAGGGGATCATTCTCAGGAGAGGGGGCGCGGCACTATGGGCCGACGGCGCCGGGCAAAGCTATCCAACCTCCAGGTCATCGCCCTGGGCTTTTTCATCATGATCGCCATCGGCACAGCCCTGCTGATGCTGCCCTAGGCCACCCGGGTCCCCGGCGGGGCCAGTCTGGGGGATGCCCTCTTTACGGCCACCTCCGCCTCCTGCGTCACCGGGCTGGTGCTGCGGGACACGGGCACCTACTGGAGCACCTTCGGTCAGACGGTCATTATCCTGCTGATCCAGATCGGCGGCCTGGGCTTCATGACCATCTCCACCCTGTTTCTCCTTCTCCTGCGGCGGCGGCTGGGCCTGCGCCAGCGGGAGGTCATGGTGGACAGCGTCAGCTATACCCAGTTGGGTGGGCTGGTCCCCTTCGTCCGCCGCATTTTCCAGGTGACTGTACTGGCGGAGGGGCTGGGGGCCGTGCTGCTTGCCCTGCGCTTCGTGCCGCAATTCGGCCTGAGCCGGGGCATCTACTACGGCGTTTGGCACGCCGTCTCCGCCTTCTGCAACGCCGGCTTTGACCTGATGGGCAGCCACAGCGGGGAGTTCTCCTCCTTCGTGGCCTACGCCGGGGACCCCCTGGTGAGCCTGACCCTCATGGCCCTTATCCTGGTGGGCGGCCTGGGCTTTCTGGTGTGGGACGACCTGGCGGTGAACACCTGGCACTGGCGGCGCTACCGGCTGCAGACCAAGCTGGTGCTGGTGGTGAACCTGGTGCTGGTCCTGGGGGGCGGGGTCCTCTTTTTCCTGTTGGAGCGAACCAACCTGGGGGCCGGCCGGTCTCTGGGCGAGCAGGTCCTGACCGCCCTCTTTGACGCAGTGACCCCCCGCACCGCCGGGTTCAACACCACCGACACCGCCGCCCTCTCCTCTGGAAGTACGCTGCTGACCATCCTGCTGATGTTTGTGGGCGGCAGCCCCGGGTCCACCGCCGGTGGCGTAAAGACCACCACGGTGGCGGTGCTGCTGCTGCACACCATCTCCGGCGTCCGCCGGGAGCAGAGCACCACCGCCTTTGGCCGCAGCATCGGCGACGACGAGCTGAAGAAGGCCACCAGCGTCTTCTTCACCAACCTGCTGCTGGCCCTGGGGGGTGCCCTGGCCATCTGCGCGTTTCAGGCCCTCCCCCTGCAGGAGGTCCTGTTTGAGACCTTCTCCGCCATCGGCACTGTGGGCATGTCCACCGGCCTCACCCGGAGCCTTGTCCCCCTGAGCCAGGCGGTGATCATCTTCCTCATGTACTGCGGCCGAGTGGGGAGCATCTCCTTCGCCGTGGCCCTGCTGGAGAAAAAGGCCCGTCCCCCGGTGACCCTTCCCCGGGAGAATGTAGCCATTGGATAGGAGTGTGTAACGATGAAATCCTTTTTGATCGTGGGAATGGGGTCCTTTGGCCACCACCTCTGCCGGGCCCTGGCCCAGCAGAAATGCGAGATCATGATCGTGGACCGGGACAGCGAGAACCTGGAGGATATGCTGCCCTATGTGGTCAGCGCCAAGGCCGGAGACTGCACCAACGAGGATGTGCTCCGCTCCTTTGGGGTGGAGAGCTTTGACGCCTGCTTCGTCTGCCTGGGGGACAATGTTCTGGCCAGTCTGCAGGTCACCAGCCTGCTGAAGGAGCTGGGGGCCCGAAAGGTGTTCAGCAAGGCCGACAGCGACATGCAGGCCAAATTCCTTCTCCGCAACGGCGCGGACGAGATCATCTACCCGGAGATGGAGATCGCCGCCTCCATCGCCATCAGCGAGAGCTCCGACAGCATCTTCGACTGCATCCGGCTCAGCGCCGACTACTCCATCTTTGAGCTCCAGCCCCTGGACCGCTGGCTGGGCAAGAGCCTCAAGGAGCTGAACTTCCGCGCCAAATACAACATGACGGTCATCGCCGTGAAAAAGGGGGAGGTCATCCGCCCCAACCTTCACCCGGACTATGTCTTTACCGCCGATGAGCACCTGCTGGTGCTGGGCCGGGGGGAGGATATCCAGCGGATCATCAAATAGAACAGGGCCCCGCCCGGGAGGAGCATCCTCCCGGGCGGGGCCTGTTTTGTATTCTGTATTCAGATCCCCAGCTTCTGCCGTCCGCCGTCCCCCAGCAGGGGGGCCAGCTCCTCGTAGCTGACCGTCAGCTCAACCGGCCCCAGGGCGTAGGCCCCCAGCTCATAGGGGGAGAAGACCACCGTCATCCCCGCCCCGCCGAAGAGGACCGTCCCCTGGTTCCAGGTGTTGATCACATCCCGATAGTTGGTCCAGTACCCGCTCCGCCGCTCCTCCGGCTCCGCATCCGCCAGCTTTATCAGCATCTCCGCCACACCGGGGACAAATACCGACGGGTCGTCCGCCAGCTGGTCCACACTGATGAATTGTCCCGCGTCCAGATCAAAGAGATAGCCGTTGGTATAGCTGTTGGGGTGTGCGCCGCCGGTGTAGCTGGCATAGTCCACCCGAACGCTGAGGATATTTCCGGCCCGATAGCTGCTGGCGGTCGTTTCATCGTAGTAGGGGACCATAACGCTGCCCAGGTCCACCATCTCCTTGGCCGTCTCCCCCAGCTCCCGGCCGTAGGCCACCGAGTCGTCCATCAGCTGCCCCATGCGGGCGTTGAACACCTCCATATTCCGCTCTGCCTTCTCCCGCCCCTGGTCGGACAGCTCCTCCAGGTTGGGCACATACATGGTCAGCAGCTGGTAGCTGTAGCGGACCAGCTCCTGCCCGTCCTCGCCGGTGAAGGACTCCTTTGCGGTCATGGTGTCGAAGCGGTATTCCGCCGCTTCCTCCTCCCCGTCGGGGATCGGCAGCGTTTCCCGGCCGCAGCCGGACAGCAGCAGGCACAGGGTCAGCAGCAGGGTCAATTTTGTCCTCATGGTTCTTCCTTCTTTCCAGGATGATGTTCTCAGCGCATTACCGGCGGACAGGCAAACTCCCTGTCCAGCACAGATTGGCTGAGATCCGGATAGGCCAGGGTGTAGAGGTCCGTGTACCGGGCCTCCCGGTCAAAGGCGGCCTGCACCCCTTCGTCCAGCTGCCGCACCTGGGCGGGCCGGGTCAGTACGGGCAGGGCCGCCCGGTCCGCCATCTCCCGCAGCAGGGCGCGGCCACGGCTGTTGGCCCCCAATACCCGCAGGTAGCCCGGCCGCTCCCCCCGCGCAGGCATGGTCAGCCCCAGATAGCTGTGCAGCAGCAGCCGCCGCAGCCGGGCCAGGGCGTAGCGCTTGGTCTTGGCCAGCTCCAGCAGCTCCTCCAGGCTCCCGGCCCGGCGGACTGCCGCGTAAAACCGGCGGTACAGCCCCTCGTTCCCCCCGTCGTAGGGTCGGAATTCCTCCTCCCCCAGCCGCCGGAGGTGGTCCAGCACCGCCCGCTCCTGGCGCTGCATGGTCACGGGGCACCGCCCGGCGGCCATCTCCCGCTCGATCACCGCCGCCGTCCCCGGCGGCACCAGCTCCTGCCATGCCTCCCTCGCCAGAATGCGGCGGCGGATGGCGGAGGCGGAGGCAAAGCCTGTTGCACTCTCGCTGTCGTGGGCGGCCCCCTGCCGGGGCAGGGCCAGGGGCTGAATACCACTTGCCTGCCCCCGGAGGGCCCGCAGGTACTCCACCGCCAGATTGTCGTTGGGGTTCCCCAGACAGGACAGCTCCACCCCGGCTATGGCCTCCGCCGCCTGCTGCCGGGCTTTGGCGAAGGTCATCCCCTCCCCCAGCAGCCGGCGCAGCGCATCCCCGTAGTCCGGGCTGTCCAGACACCGGGCCGCCGCCTGCAGCGCCGCCAGATCCCCGCACTCGCTGCCGAAGACCAGGTCCGTCACCACCCCCGTGGCCGCCAGCAGAGAGACGCCTCCCCAGGCGAACTGCTCCGCCGTGGCGGAGGCCCAGGCCGTGGGCAGCTCCAGCACCAGATCCACCCCGCCCATAAGGGCGGCCTCCGCCCGGGCGTGCTTGTTCAGGAGGGCAAAGTCCCCCCGCTGGACGAAGTTGCCGCTCATGGCCGCCACCACCGCCGTGTCCGCCCCCAGGCGGCGGCGCAGCTCCTCCACCTGCCAGCCGTGGCCCCGGTGGAAGGGGTTATATTCCGCAATAATGCCAGCAACAGCCAATTCTACCCCGCCTTTTTCCGCTTCCCAGAAATCTTCCTCCAAATTTCTAAAAATTTTCCCAAAAAGAGGTTGTCTAACTGGTCAGAATAGTCTACAATAGATAGTGTGTCTATTCTACCTGTCTCCTGCGGAAAACGCAAGTCACAGTACGGAAACAAAAATTACAAAACAATAACAACAACAGTAAGGAGAACGATCCCATGAAAATTCTGATCATCAATGCCGGAAGCTCCTCCCTGAAGTACCAGTTCATGGAGTCCGACGGCGGCCAGGTCTTTGCCAAGGGCCTGTGTGAGCGCATCGGCATCGACGGCCGTCTGACCCACAAGGTCCCCGGCCGTGAGGATGTGAAGCTGGACATCGCCATGCCCACCCACGGCGAGGCCATCCAGGCTGTTCTGGACATCATGGTCGACCCCGTCAACGGCGTGATCTCCTCCACCGATGAGATCGCCGCTGTGGGCCACCGTGTCCTCCACGGCGGCGCCGCCTTCACCGAGAGCTGCATCATTGACGACGCCTGCATCGAGGCCATCAAGAAGTGCATCCCCCTGGGCCCCCTCCACAATCCCGCCAACCTCATGGGTATCGAGGCCTGCCAGAAGATCATGCCCAGCACCCCCCAGGTGGCCGTGTTCGACACCGCCTTCCACATGACCATGCCCCCCAAGGCCTATATCTATGCCATCCCCTACGAGTACTATGAGAAGGACGATGTCCGCCGCTACGGCTTCCATGGCACCAGCCACCGCTATGTCTCCGCCCGGGCCATCGATATGCTGGGCAACCCCGAGCACAGCCGCGTGATCTGCTGCCACCTGGGCAACGGCTCCTCCCTGAGCGCCTGCGTGGACGGCAAGTGCATGGATACCTCCATGGGCCTGGGGCCCTTGGCCGGCTTCCCCATGGGCACCCGCTCCGGCGACATCGACGCCACCATCATGGAGTACCTCATGGGCCGCTACGGCTATGACATCAAGGAGATGCTGAACATCCTGAACAAGAAGTCCGGCGTTCTGGGTATCTCCGGCGTCAGCTCCGACTTCCGCGACATCGAGGCCGCCGCTGCCGAGGGCAATGAGCGCGCCCAGCTGGCCCTGGATAAGTTCATCTACGAGGTCAAGAAGTACATCGGCGCTTATGCCACCACCATGGGCGGCGTGGACGCCATCGTCTTCACCGCCGGTGTTGGCGAGAACTCCAAGGAGATGCGGATGCAGATCTGCGAGGGTCTGGAGTACATGGGCGTCAAGATGGACGCCGAGCGCAACAACGTCCGCGGCAAGGAGGCCCTGATCTCCGCCGACGACTCCAAGGTGAAGGTCTTCGTTATCCCCACCAACGAGGAGCTCATGATCGCCATGGATACCGCCGAGCTGTGCAAGAAGTAATCCTGAACAAACGGTAAAACGGTTGCCCCGTCTTTGGCGGGGCAACCGTTTTTTTGCTCTGCTGGACTTCTCTGCCGCTTTCTGCTATACTATTTTTATCAATATGCGATTTGCATGATGTAGCAGCCGATCCAGGCCAGCACCTATGGCGACATTTATCCGGAGTAGATCAAGGCGTTGCAGCGGGACTACGCCGACCTTCGGGAGCCGCCGTCCGATCTGCTGAAAAAGCTGTCGGCGGTGGTGGAAATGTAAAAAGTCGGGAGTAATTTGGCTACTCCCGGCTTTTTTAATTCTTAACACCAGTATTGCAATAAGGATGTGTTAATTGGCCGTTATCGGCGCTGCCTGTTCCGCCCTCTCTTTTGCGTTGAATGTGGTCAATCGAAATAGAGTGAAGGTGCAGATACCCTCCACAAATTGCGCACCGAGGTGCACCTTGGAGTGACCGCCGAATAAAAACTTCACTTTTATTTCCTGTATTAAAATCGGCTGCTACTACGTCGCTCTCATCGGAAAAGCCTAATTTTAACTTACGATATTTATTAGTGACTAACATTTCTTTCTGAATTTGTTTAGCTTCTTTGCCGGCATCTAGTCTTTCTAAAACAAAGATATAGTATTCTGCTATGTGTTTTGCGCTTTGAGTTCCCCTGCGGTAAGTATCGATTATGCGTTGTACAACAGAATCATTTTCAAAAAGGAAGTTTTCAAATTCTTTTCTATTTTTAATAAACTTTGTTCGCATAGACCAATCTAAACTCAGATCCTTTACAAATTCCATTGCCCCATAAAACGAAGCTGGACGGAAATTCCCCTTATTAGAGTAACAATATATAATCGGATGAAGGCCATAGGAGCCGGGAACTGTGCTACTAAATAATTGCACTAACTTTTCGGTATTTCTCAAACAACGGATAGTCGCTTGTCCATCCAAGTCCTCGTTATCTTTGTTTTTATCATCTGAATTCGCAAATGAAACGAAGTCGTATACCAGTGTAAGTGTATTGTTGTTTTTATCACAAATTGGCAAATCAAGAGATTTGATGGGGCGCTTTACCAGGGGCTCAAATAGCAGTTTGTTAATCGAGTCAGCCAATTTCTCAATTTTGTCTTGTGCTTCTTGTTCAAAATTATGCCAATATTTATGCCCTTTTCCTGCACGCATTATTGATCTTGCAGCGATACAATTTGGGCTTTTTCGCTTTTGTAGTAGTTCTAATTCAGTAGGATCAATGGGGGTAGCCTGTTGGTTAATGTTAAAAAAGGATTTTTCCGCAGTAGCAACATCTCCCTCAATCCATTGAATGGGGAGCGCACGGGATGCTAAATTTCGTGCTTTAACAATTATTTCGTTATCTGGATGTTTAGCTCTGAGAGCTTTATAATAATCACTATATGGGCCAACTTCTGAGTTGATTTTTTCACGAGCCTTTTTAGCCAGTTCTCTCTGTTCATCTGGAACTGCCCCATCAAATACATCCAACGAAAACTGCCCATCACCATAATCATCATTTACCCATGCAATTAGAGAACTGAGACGATGCGACCCATCAATCACAAAAATCAATCCTGCTTGGCTCCGCCAAAGAATTACCGCAGGAATAAATTCACCATCTACAAAACTCTTGATAAAGCGACAAACTTTATCTATGTCCCAATCAGCCGTTTCCCTTTGAAAATCCGGCTTTCGAACAGATGCTAAAAAAAGTCCACTTCCTTCTCTTAAATCATTTATGGAGAGGGTTGCTATTTTACTCGCTGCATTCATACTTTCATCAGATGCTTCAAAATCTTCACGCTGAATAAGTGCATCCAAATTGACATTCTTGGATTTTTTATATGCCATATGTTCTCACCGCCCTTTAATGTGATTATACAACGCAAAGGAAGTAAGAGCAATACTCCTTTGTGACTGAACCTGTCCAATTTTATCCTCTAAGTCTGTGCTATCAGCTCGACATCCTTGTGCCCTTATTTTTTCAGCGGTACAATTATCATAGAAGCACAAACTGAACCCATTTTACGGGAGGTAGCTGATATGATCGTTCTCAAAATCCTTGCCGCCTCCTTTGTGGTAGCTCTGATCCTGCTCGTTGCCATCGTGTCGTTTCTCTACTGCGTAGCTTCGGCACTGTGTCATATAGGCTGCGTAGTACTGATCCTGCCGGCTCTTGTCCTGTTCATCGGTGGTCAGACGCTGGGCGGCGTAGTGTTCCTTGTGCTGGCGTTCCTGATTTCTCCCTTCGGGCTCCCAGCCATCGGGGGCTGGCTGCTGGAGCGCCTGTATGGGGTGAAATATGCTTTGCGGGATTTTATGTGCAGCTGATGACTTCTGGACACTTTGTCCAGAAGTCCGGCGGGTTTGGGGAGCTCCCCAACAAGCATTTTTGTGGGCTACCGGCCACGCAAAAATAGCAGGTGTGGGCACACCTGCCCTGCTTGCCGAAACGTGCAACCCCGAAAATGGTACAAAAAACGGAGGCCCTTATTCTGGAACCTCCGTTTCTCTGGCTTTCTTAATGCCCTCGGCTGTGGCTTCTATCACGATAAGCTCTTTTTCATTCATAGAATTTAGGAGCACATCAATGTGCTTTCTGCAAGAACTTGTCTGCGCCCCTCCGTCCGCATGAATAAACTGATCTACTGAAATGTCAAACATAGTAATGAGTTTAACAAAAAGATCGAAGCTGGGATACTGACCCTTGTTCTCAATATTCATAATGGTGCGGGAGTCACGGTCTACTAATTCTGCAACATAGGCTTGTGTCCAGCCCTTTTCTTCTCTGGCTCTTTTGAGAGCCAATCCGAGGCCATGAAAGTCAAACCCTCTTTCATCTTGGTTCATTCTCATATCACCCTATATCATTCTACATTTCGCGTCAGATTATGAGAATGCAATGAAATATGATGTAGAGTGGTATTTTATTTCACGCTCGGACGCACTTGACAAATGGTACTATCCTAACTATAATGTACTTGTACGATAAGTACACTACGGTTAGGAAAGGAGGACAATCATGGAAATCGTTATCAGCAGCAACACAAGCAAGCCGATCTATGAACAAATTACCTCACAGATCAAAGCGCTGATAATGAGTGGCGAATTGCAGACAGGTGCCCCCATTCCTTCCATGCGCTCAATGGCAAAATCCCTTCATGTCAGTGTGATAACCGTCCAAAAGGCATACGAAGATTTGCAGAGAGATGGGTTTATCGAAACGACAGTGGGCCGTGGAAGTTTTGTTTCTGCCCGCAATCGTGACTTTATCCAAGAAGAACAGCAACGCAAAGCGGAAAGTCACCTACAAGAAGCCGCAGAAATTGGTAGGACAAACGGTATTTCTTTAGACAAGCTAATTGAACTGCTCACACTATTTTACACGGAGGAGGCTTAAAATGAGTTCAGCTATTGAAGTCACAAACTTACAAAAAAGCTATGCTGGGTTTGGATTGCAAAACATTTCATTTTGTGTTCCACAGGGAAGCATAGTCGGCCTAATTGGAGAAAATGGCGCAGGCAAAACGACTACTATCAAGGCCATTTTGAATTTAATTGACATTGAGAGTGGCGAAATTTCAGTTCTCGGTTCCCCAACTAAAATTTCCAAGCAGATACGGGAAGATATTGGTGTAGTGTTTGATGGCCTTTGTTTTCACGAAAATCTTTCCGTTTCTCAGCTTGGAAAAATCATGCAGGGAATGTATAAGAAATGGGATATGGCTCTATTCAAACAGTATTGCCAACGGTTTTCACTGGATAGCAAAAAGCGAATTGGCGACTTGTCAAAGGGAATGAAGATGAAACTCTCCATTACGATTGCGCTGTCCCACCAGCCGCGGCTGTTAACCTTGGACGAGGCTACAAGCGGCCTTGATCCAGTCATGCGAGATGAAATTCTGGATGTGTTCCTGGATTTTATTCAAGACGAACAAAACTCAATTTTGCTGTCCTCCCATATCACAACTGATTTGGAAAAAGTGGCAGACTACATTGTGTTTATCCACCAGGGAAAGGTACTTTTTTCTTTACCCAAAGATACACTTTTATATCAGTATGGCATTATGAGATGCCGTACCGAAGAATTTAATCAAATTGACAAAGAAGATATTCTGGCTTACCAAAAGAAAGATTTTGAATGGGAGGTCTTAGTTGCCGATAAGGAAAAAGCCGCACAAAAATATAAAAAGTGTGTAGTCGATAATACAACGATTGATGAGATCATGCTCTTATATATCAAGGGGGTGCAACAATGCGTGGGCTAATTTTGAAGGACCTTTACAATATGATGAAAAACATCGGCCCCACCCTGGTAACAACAACCTGTGTCGGACTGCTCCTTATGGTACAGGGAAACCCGTCTTTGTTTGTGATTGGCTTTGCAGTAGCAGGCGGCAGTATTTGCTCCACCTGTCTGCGAATGGATGAAACTGCCGGCTTGACCAAGTTTGAATTAACTGCTCCTGTGAGTCGCACAACTGTTGTTGTCGAAAAGTATGTCCTTTTATTTCTTCTTACGGTGATTGGGCTAATTATTGGCGGCGTAGTCAGCTATGTAGCGGGTACTATGACTGGTACACTGGAATTTCCTAAACTAATCATGTATGTATCCGTTGCTTTCAGTATTTCTCTGATTAGTGGTAGCCTAATCATCTTCTTCCTCTTTCGGTTTGGAATGATCAAAGCGGATTTCTTCACCGTAATTTGCTATGCTGTCCCAGTTGGTGTTTTTATTCTGGCGCTGGTCGCAGCAAAGAAATTGGGATTAAATATTATGGCAGGCTCTCTCTACGCAACTATTACATACTTTTTCCCGGTGCTTGCTTTTGTAGTCGGAGTATTGACTGCTATAATAACCGTTTCGGTATACCGCAAGAAGCAATTTTGAAAGGAGCGACTATGGAACACAAATTATCCATAACAGAAAAATATACTCTACTCATGCTCAATGGTGGAGGTAGTCGTACCGATTTCATGGCCTGTCAATTTACCGCAGGGATTGTGCTGGGAGGGCTATTTGAACTGTTGCAATACAGATGTGTTTCCGTTGGACGAGGTAATAAACTGTCGGCTAACCGGGAAACAAGAACTGTAAATAGGTGTTGGGCAACTTTGTATAATAACATTTGCAGTTGCTCGGCCAAAAGCATGAGTGGCTGGTTAGAGCATTACTGCTTTGGTACAACCTATAAAAATGTTCAGCCTGTTGTAGACGATGTGTTGGATGCCCTTTCTGATAAAGGATATATCAACATCTCATGGCGGCGAGGTTTCTTCCGAAAAAAACGGTCTATCACAATCAATACAGCACTGTCTGTGCCCATAATTGATGAGTTTGTCGAAGGCGTACAAGCTGGACAAAAGAGTGATGAACTTGTTTTCTGCACCGAAATGCTTTTACTTGCAGATGTGTTCAAAAGCTATTTCCCCATGGGAAAACGATGGAGTATCAAATCAACACTAAATGATTACAAACACTCCGGAGTATGGAACATGATGGAACCATATGCAGATGCGGTGCGAAATTTCAATTATCAGAATACTGTTTATACAGGAGCATCAGAATGATCAGCACTATCAATCCTATTGTAGCAGACCAATGGCTTTTATGCCCCCTATGCAGCTGCAAAACAAGATTGCGAATAAATAAGGGAAGATACAATTCTGCAAAACTTCCCGCTATACTGTCCCAAATGTAAGAAGGAAACGCTGATTGCGGTTCATCAAATGAAAATATCCGTTATCAAAGAGCCAGACTGCCCAGACGCAGAGCCGATAACACACAAGGTAATTTCACTTGTGGTTATCGGCTCTTTTCTATCTTGATATGCGACAACCGCCTGCCCCGCCTAATGGGGAAAGAAAAAAACCGTTGCGGGGCAGGTTGGTTTTGTGCGCTCATTCTACATATCCCTGCGGCGGTTTTGAGAAATCAATGCCGCCGCTTCTTTTCGTCTATCCTAACCCAACGACGGTCTAACACCGTGTAAATCCACGGCGGCATATAGGAGGATTGCCGCCGTGTCTACCATTTCCGGTGCAGTTTCATCTACCTATTTTTTGAATATGTCGATTCAGCAGACAGCTGCGGCCGTGGGGCAGAGCCCCACGGCCGCACTATTTTACATCGCTCTCGTCGCCACAATATTTGCGCCGGTGCCGCAGACATCCTCCAGCACCACCTGGCCCAGCTGGACCGGGGCGGTGAGCTGCACCGCAGCCAGAGCGGCCATGACCGCCTGGATCTCCCCCTTGGGGATGGGGCGGTCGGTCTTCACCGGGCAGCGGGGGTAGCTCCCCCCGGCGCAGCGGACCGTGCTGGTCACCACCCGGGTGGGGGCCGTCAGCTCCGCCCGGGCGTATTCCGCCCCCCGGGAACAGCCGTTGCCCGTAACGGCGTAGTCCCGGTCCTCATCCACCCGCAGGCGGCAGCCCTTGGGGCAGACGATACAGGTCAGTTCCTTCATCTCTCCACCTCCCGGATCGACACCGTGATCTCCTCAGCAGCCTTGTCCAGCAGTACCCGGGGCAGGGTGATGTGCTCCATCTCCCCCGGGGCCAGGTGGTCCCGGCGGAAGCGGGCGATCTGCTCCCCGCCGCTGGTCACCAGGATCTCGCTGTCGCCGCACACCCGGTTTACCCGGAAGAAGAGGTCGCACAGCTTCTCCACCCCCGCCGGGCGGATGCCCTGGGGCACGGTGTAGCTGACGCCGTCCCCGTTCTTCACCGTCAGGGCCCGCCCCGCCGCCTGTCCACCGGAGAGGACGTACTTTGCGGCGGCAGCCCCCGCCCGCTGGCTCTCCGCTGTGACGAAGTCCACCAGGTCGTGGACATGGCACACATTGCCGCAGGCAAAGACGCCGGGGATGCTGGTCTCCATATTCTCCCAGACCACTGCGCCGTTGGTCCGCCGGTCCAGGGTGATGCCCGCCTGGCCCGTCAGCTCGTTTTCCGGGATCAGCCCCACGGACAGCAGCAGGGTATCGCAGTCAAAGACCATCTCCGTGCCGGGGATGGGGCGGCGGCGGTCGTCCACCTGGGACACCACCACCTGCTCCACCCGGTCCCGTCCCCGGATCTCCGTGACGGTGTGGGAGAGGTAGAGGGGGATGTCGTAGTCCTGGAGGCACTGGACGATATTGCGCTGGAGTCCCCCGGAGTAGGGCATCAGCTCCACGCAGGCCAGGACCTTGGCCCCCTCCAGGGTCATGCGGCGGGCCATAATGAGGCCGATGTCGCCGCTGCCCAGAATGACCACCCGCTTGCCGGGGAGCCACCCCTCCATATTCACATACCGCTGGGCGGCCCCGGCGGTGAAGACGCCGGCGGGACGGGTGCCGGGGATGGCGATGGCCCCACGGGTCCGCTCCCGGCAGCCCATGGCCAGGACGATGCTCCTGGCCTCCTCCACCCGGTAGCCGGTGTCCCGGCCCACCATGTGGACCTTCCGATCGGCGGTCAGCTCCAGCACCATGGTGTCCAGGCGGACCTCCACCCCGGTCTTCCCCAGCAGCTCCACAAACCGCCCGGCGTACTCCGGGCCGGTGAGCTCCTCCTTGAAGTGGTGGAGGCCGAAGCCGTTGTGGATGCACTGGTTCAAAATGCCGCCCAGCTCTCGGTCCCGCTCCACCAGCAAAATCTTCCGCAGGCCGCTGTCCCAGGCGGCACAGGCGGCGGCCAGCCCCGCAGGGCCTCCGCCAATGACGATCAGATCATACATGCTCGTCCGCTCCTTTCGTCTCCTCTACCAGCAGTCCGGACCCGGCCCGCTCCTGGACGATCTCCCCCGGGGAGAGGCCCAGCTCCCGGGAGAGGATCTCCACCACCCGGGGGCCGCAGAAGCCCCCCTGGCACCGGCCCATGCCCGCGCCAGCCCGGCGCTTCACGCCGTCCACACTGCGGGGTGGAATGGGACAGCGGAGGGCGTCCAGGATCTCCCCCTCCGTAATGGTCTCACACCGGCAGATCACCCGGCCATAGGCCGGGTCCCGGGCCACCAGAGCCGCCTTCTCCTCCGGCGGAAGGGCCTTGAACCGGACACGGCGGCGGGTACAGACGAAGTCCGCCTTCTCCTGCAGGGCAAGCCCCGCCTTCTCCAGCAGCTCCGCCGCGTACTCGCCGATGGCCGGGGCGGCGGTGAGCCCCGGGGAGCAGATCCCCGCCAGGTCAATGAAGCCCGGCGCGCTCTCCCGCAGGATGAAGTCCCCGGCGTCCGATGCGGCCCGAACACCGGCGAAGTTGCGGATGGAGGCCCGGAAATCCACCTCCGGCACAGACATGACCGCCCGCTGGCGGACGAAGTCCAGCCCGGCGCTGGTGTTGGCGGTGTCCTCCCCCTCCACCGGCTGGGCATTGGGGCCCACCAGCAGATTGCCGTGGACCGTGGGGGTCACCAGCACACCCTTGCCCTGGGCATTGGGGCACTGGAAAATGACCCGGCCCACCCGGTCCCCCTCCCGCTTGTCCAGGAGGTAGTACTCCCCCCGGACGGGGTGGATGGTGAAGTCGTGGGGGGCGGCCATGTCGTGGACCGCGCCGGCCTCCACACCGGCGGCATTGACCACATACCGCGCCCGGAACTCCCCCCGGGTGGTGTGGACCTGCCAGCACCCGTCCGCCCGGTCAAGGCCGGTGACTGTGGTGTTCAACTGCAGCTCCGCGCCGTTGCGGACGGCAGTCTCCGCCAGGGCCAGGCAGTACTCCCAGGGGGAGCAGATGGCGGCGGTGGGGGCGTAGAGGGCCGCCTCCACATGGGGGGACAGGCCGGGCTCCATGGCCCGGGCCTCCTCCCCGGTGAGGATCTTCAATCCCGGCACACCGTTTTGCTCCCCCCGGCGCAGCAGCCCCTCCAGGTGCCCCCGCTCCTCCGTGGAGAAGGCCAGCACAAAGGAGCCGCAGGCCCGGTAGGGCACATCCAGCTTGCCGCACAGCTCCCGGGCCAGCTCCACCCCCCGGACATTGAGCCGGGCCATGAGGGTCCCCGGCTCCGGGTCGTAGCCCGCATGGAGGATGGCGGAGTTGGCCTTCGTGGTCCCGACGGCCACATCATTCTCGCGCTCCAGCACCGCGATCTTCAGATCGTAGCGGCTCAGGGCGAAGGCCGTGGCGGCGCCGGTGATCCCGGCGCCGATAATGATAACATCGTACATAGAAATAGCCCCCTGTCCAAAAAAGCGAGACAAAACGGACCTGATCGGACGGCTTTGTTTCGCTTCCTCGTTCTTCTGTCTACAGCGCCAGTATAGCAGACCGGAAGGGGAAAAGCAAGCGGGAGCGGGGACGGCATTTTGCCGTCCCCGCTCCTGCCTGAGACTGTCAAAAAAGTGCAAGCACTTTTTTGAGTAGGAGCTTGCGCTGCGTTCTGCGCCTTCGTCGGAGCAAAGTCCGCTGCCTTCGTTTCTGCCTGACGGCAAAAACTGCGGATGCTCCCTTGCTCCTCCTCTCCCCACGCAAACCGCTTCGCTGGGTTTGTGTGGGGACCCCACAGCCGCCAAAGGCGGCCAATTCGACGCTCACTCCGCGAGAAGCCGCAGCGTTAAACAAACAGGCCGGTGGCCTGTTTGTAGCGTAGGCCGCAGCGGCTATGCCGCGAGGAAACCGTGCTATAGGGTTGCACAAAAATGATTGCACCCTATTCGCCGCCTGCGGGCGGCGAACTCTGCGAGGCTTTTTTGACAAACTGAGGCAGGAGCCTCAGTTGATCTCCGGTGTACACATCTCCAGCCCATTTCTGGCCGAAAAATCGATCAGTATGGGCTTCAGCCGGGTGTAGATCAGCTGCATCATCTCGCTGCTGGCCCTTGTTTCCGCTCTTTCCGTGTAGGACAGCCCGAAAATCCTGGGGATGTCAACATAGTAGTAACCCCCCTCGTCCCTGGCAAAGAGAAACGGCCAGCTCTCCCGCTCCAAATACGCCGCGTGATAGGGCGGCAGCTCCAGCTGCTGTTCACAGCGGAAAATGGAGAAGGTCCAGGTATGTACGGTGTCCCCCTGCTCATACAGCTCCCGGTAGAATACGGAAAACAGGTCGTCCTTATCCGCCCGGACGCCGCCAGCCGGGTTGACCAGAAATCGGTCCGCCCGCGCAGAGGGCAGCGCAAGGGTCATGCCCTCAGCGGTAAAGCATGTGCGCTCCTCTCCCTCCGCTGCAAAGTCCAGCCACCACGCCTCCCCGTGCTTCGCTTCATTGTCGTCTGTCCTGGGCGGCTCCCGGTAGATCCCCTCCGCCGGTATCTCATAGCGCTCCCCTGTTGCCGCGTTGAAATACTGGGCATATTGGGCATAGAGCTCATACGACGTCTGCACCCACCCCGCAAACTCGCTCTCCCCCCACGCCTTCGGATCATAGGGGCAGTCGGGGGAATTTGCCAAGGCTTCATAGACCACAGCGTAGTTGGGATTGTTCTCCAGCCACTGGACCTCCACATTGGAGGGGATCGGCATATAGCGCCACACATCGGCTGTAGCAGGCCCCTCGTCGGGGATCTCCTTGGTCGTTGGATACCCGCCATACCCGAAGTAGGCATTTTCCGGATCCAGCCCGTCAAGCAGCAGCTCCACCTTCTTTTCCGGCACATACAGGCGGTAGATCCCCAGGCCTCTGTCCGTCCCCGCCATGAAGAACAGCACACAGTCGTCAGCAGACCAGAGCTGATAATCGAATCTCTCCACCCGCGCCAGGAGCTGGCCCGTCCCATCGGTGAACAGGGTCTCCGCCTGTCCGCTGGCGTACGGGATCCTCAGCAGGGAGGCGTCGGCGGTAATGCCATAGACGCCGGCCCTGTCCACCATGAGCCACCTGCAGTCCGGCGGCGCCCAGCAGGCCCAGAGGGTCCGTCCCCCCTCCCGTTGACTGAGCCAGACAACCTCCCCCTCGTGGCGCAGGTACACCTGGTCATCCGGGGTACGATCTCCCGGGTACAGACAGACCAGCTGCTCCATCTGGTAGGGGCGGACCTGGGAAAAATAGTCCTCGCTGGTGAGAAATTCCTCCGGGATCTCCCAGGGGAGCGTCCACCCCTGCCTCTGGGGCTCTGCCGCCGGAGCCTCCAGCTCCAGGTCCGGGGTGGGGCGCTGCCCATCCTGCGGCTCCCCAGGCCCACAGCCCACAGCCAGCAGGATCAGCAACAGTAGTAATACAAGGATCGATCGGCGGTTCATGGGCAAGTCCTCCTTTCCGTTGATCAACAGCTCCACCTCTTGCCACTTGCGGCACACTTAGACCTCCCGCATCCTGCCGCGCTGTAGTTCGAGGACCGTATCAAACATTTCCACGATATCCGCAGGAATGTTGTGGCCGATGTAAAGTACAGTTCCCTCCTGATCCGATGTGATCCGCCGCAGCAGCTCGGTCATGGACTCCCGGTCCAGGTTGGCAAAGCTCTCATCCAGGATCAGGAACGGCGTATGGAACAGGAACATTCTCGCCAACGCAATCCGTTGCTTCTCCCCACCGGAGAGGTTCTGCCCCGACTGACCGATCCGCTCCTCCAGTCCACCGGCAAACCGATCCAGCACGGGCGTAAATCCCGCCTTCTCCAGCGCCCCGCAGATCTCTGCATCAGAATACTGCTGCGCATAGAGGGTCACATTATTCCGCAAGGTGTCGTCGAACAGGAAGGTGTTTTGGGCGCTGACCGTAACAAATCCCACATAGTCCGAGGGGGCCAGCCGGTCGATGGATATGCCATTCAGAAAAATGCCGCCCTGCGTGGGGGCCAGTGAACCGGCCAGCAGCTTTGTCAGCGTTGTCTTGCCGGAGCCGGAAGCGCCCCGCAGAATGTATTTTTTCCCCCGTTCAAATGCGTAGGAGACGTCCGCCAAAATCCGATTCTGGTCATAGGCAAACGAGACATGGTCCAGGGCAAGGCTCTGGAACTTCTCCGGCGCGGAACACCACGCCTTGTCCGCAGCGCCGGCTGCTTTCAATGCCTCCAGTTTCTCCATAATTTTCTTGGAGCTGATGATCTCCGCCACATCAGCGCTAAAGGTCTGCAGCGGCGCAATGATATAGACGCTGAGCTGCGCGACAGCGATCAGCCCGCCTACAGACAGATGATCCGTTACGACCAACATCGCACCAAGGAAATATAGCCCCACATAGATCAATTGCGAAAACCCATAGGAGAGCCCTTTCGCCAGCGCATTCAAGTATTTGACGCGAAACTTTGCCTCCTCCCATTTGGCGCTGCTTCTGCTCAGGGATATCAACGATTGCGCCGTCAGATGAAAGCTCTGCAGCAAATCAAAGCCCTGGAGATGCTCCGTTGCTGTTATCGTATAGTCTGCCGCCCGCTGGGATTGGCTGTCCTTCGCCTGGGAGATCGCCGGAGACAGCAGCTTCGGGATCAGCATCTGGGCCGCCGTCAGCGCCAGAACAAACAGCGCCATGGGCCAGGAGAACCAGAACACGCAAACCAAGCTGACCAGGAAGGACAGCACATCGGGGACCATCAGGAGAATTGTCGTAAAATAGGACTGCCCCACCAGTTCCACATCATTCGTCAGCAGGGAAACCCAGTCACCGGTATTTCGTTGGTGAAAGGAGGCGAAATCCATGGCCAGAAGTCTCCGGGTCGAATCATTCCGCAGCTCCATCTGCGCATTTTCCAGGACCCGCGCCCGCAGGTATTTTACCAGGTAATCCGAAAGGCTGACCAGGCCCACATATCCGAGAAATATTACCCCATATCTGGCGAACTGTGAAAGCTCCCTGTTTATGGCCAATTCCACACAGATCGACATGACATACGCCAGCGCTATCTCCAAACCCGTAGCCATCACAACCGCTGCGGTATACAAGAAGAAGCGCTTCTTTTGCTTTTTGTACAAATAGGAAAACATATGACCACCCTCTCAATTTAAAGCACTGCAATCATGGTGCACAATACACATAGTTTCAAGGATGTCTTTTTCGCATCTGTCCTTCTCCAAATTGATCTACTGCACCAGCCCTTCAACGAAGGCCAAAATGGCGTCGCGGCTGGGGTTTTCGGGGGAGAATACCGCCCGGCAGCTGAACGCAAAGGGGTAGCTGCCGTCGCTGATGGTCTCCTGGTTGGGGAAGACGCCGTCAACGGAGATGACCGTCCCGTTTATCCCCATGTCGCCGCCCAGGAGCCCGGCGTAGTACGGCCACAGACCGGCCCCCTCCCGCCCGGCGGCGGCCACCGCCTGGGCGGGGTTGTCAAACCCCGCGGTGTCCAGCACCTGTCCGGCGGCGGTAAAGCCAAACAGCCGGGAGATCAGCTGCCAGGTCTCCTCCGCCAGATCGGCGTAGCCCATGGCGGGGATAATGGGTTCGGCCTGGGCATCGTCCCAATAGACGGCGGCCTCCTGGGCAAAGGCCTGCCGGATAAGGGCGGCGGACAGGTTGCCGCCGGCGGTATTTTCGGCGTTGCTGCGGACAAAGACCACGGCGTCCCGGAAAACCGGGAGGGATTCATAGCCCGCCAGGGTCTGGGCAATATCCGCGTTCCAGGGGATGACGATCACATCGTATGCGCCGCTGTTGAGGCCGGCGATGCACTGCTCCAGGGGCTCGTGGCGGAGGTTGTCCTCCGGGAACAGATCCTCCCGGCTGGCTGCAGGTGATGAATAGTACCACTCCACTGCCGCCTGCCAGGCGGTCTGAGTGGAAACGGCGGCATGAAAGGGGAACGGGTCATCTTCGGCGGCGTCCGCGGGGACATCCGCCAGGGGCGGGGATGGGGGCTCCTCCTTTTGGGGCGGCCTCTCCGCGGCGCAGCCCGCCAGGAGCATGGCCAGCAGCAGCAGGAGAAGCAGTCGCTTGCCTGCGCGGGATGAGATCTTCACCGTAGTACACCTCCAAATCCTGTTGTGCGGCCGGTCATGGGAATACAACCCGGCAGCCCTGCCCCGCCAGCCGGTTTTCCCGGCTGCCAGAGCGCTCTGTTTATCTATGTGCTCTGACTGCGTGTTTTGGACACTCTGCCAATCTTTTTTTGACCGAATTTTCGCCGCACGCCCCCCGGATGCCGTCGCGCCACAGCGAAAGGATAGAACCAGAGGGCGGAGATGTATAGATCATCTCCGCCCTCCTGCGCCTTCTGCTGTCTATTCCTTTTTGCTATCCCGCATCCCCGAAGAACTTGTCGTGGACCGCCTTTACGGCGGCGGTGGCGTACTCCTCGTCGATGAGGACGGAGACCCGGATCTCGCTGGTGTTGATCATCTGGATATTGATGTTGGCGTCGTAGAGGGCCTCGAACATCTTGGCGGCCACGCCGGGGGTGGTCATCATCCCCGCCCCCACGATGGAGACCTTGGCGATCTTGTCCTCCACGGTGACATGGTCAAAGCCCAGGACCTCCTTCTGCTCCTCCAGCACCGCCAGAGCGTCCTTTACCTGGGCCCGGGGCAGGGTAAAGCTGATGTCCTTGCTCTCCGTGCGGCCAATGGACTGGAGAATGGCGTCCACATTGATCTTCGCCTTGCCCAGCATGGAGAACAGCCGGAAGGCAACGCCGGGATTGTGGGCCAGGCCCACCACGGCGATCCGGGCAATACTGGTATCCTTCGCCACACCGGCGATATTTGTCTTTTCCATTTTGACGACCTCCTTGACTTTCGTGCCGGGCTTTCGCTCCAGACTGGAGACGACCTCCATATTCACGTGGTATTTCTTTGCCAGCTCTACGCTGCGGTTGTGGAGGACCTGGGCCCCCTGGCTGGCCAGCTCCAGCATCTCGTCGTAGGTGATCTCATCCAGCTTTCTGGCGTTGGACGCCAGGCGGGGATCGGTGGTGTACACGCCGTCCACATCGGTGTAGATCTGGCACAGGTCCGCGTGGAAGGCGGCGGCCAGGGCCACGGCGCTGGTATCGCTGCCGCCGCGGCCCAGGGTGGTCACATCGCCGAAGCGGTTGATTCCCTGGAAGCCCGCCACCAGGACGATCTTCCGCTTATCCAGCTCCTGCTGGATGCGCTCCAGATCGATCTTCTTGATCCGGGCGTCGCTGTAGGCGCTGCTGGTATGGATCCCCACCTGCCAGCCGGTCAGGCTGACCACTGGCAGGCCCATGGCCTCCAGGGCCATGGCGCACAGGGAAATGGAGATCTGCTCGCCGGTGCTCAAGAGCATATCCATCTCCCGCTTGGAGGCGTTGGGGTTGATCTCCCGGGCCTTCTCAATGAGGTCGTCGGTGGTATCCCCCTGGGCGGACAGGACCACAATGACCTGGTTCCCCGCCCGGTAGGTGTCGGCAATGATCCCCGCCACATTGCGGATGCGCTGGGCATCCCGGACGGAGCTGCCGCCAAATTTCTGTACGATGAGTTTCATATGGGTACTTCCCTTCTTGGAAAATTGAGCGATGAAAACGCGGGTACACTACAGTATAGCGTCCCCGGCGCCATTTGGTCAGCGCAGGACAGGCAGCAGCACCTTGGCGCCCACCCGGGCGGCCAGGGCCTTGGCCTCCTTACCGGAGAGGGGCCCCACGATAATGGCCCCGGTGGACAGGACCTCGCTGCCGGAGGGGGCGTTGAAGTCCCCTCGGAGATACCAGCGCATGGGCAGTTCCGTCTCCACATCCGCCAGCTCCGCCGCGCCGCTCCAGCCCAGGCTGGACAGGTTGTCCCGCCGCCGCACCGCCTCCATCGCATCGGAGAGCACAGCGGAGGCCGTGGCCACATCCCCGGCTCCGCGGCCGTAGAACATCACATCCCCCACGGCGTTGCCCCGGATCATGATGGCGTTGAACACATCGTCCACCCCCGCCAGGGGACTGGACTCCGCCACCAGATGGGGGGAGACATAGGCCGCCTGCCGGCCGTCCGGCAGCTTTACCGCCCGGCCCAGGAGCTTGATCCGATAGCCCGCGCCGGCGGCAATGGACACATCCTTCAGCTCGATGGCGTCGATGCCCTGCAGGGGCACCGCCTCCGGCGGGACCTCCCGGCCCCAGGCCAGATCGGACAAAATGGCGATCTTCCGCCCGGCGTCTAGGCCGCTGACATCGGCGGAGGGGTCCCGCTCCGCGTAGCCCCGGGTCTGGGCCTCCCGCAGGGCCTCGTCAAAGGGCACGCCGCCCTTCACCATGCGGGCCAGGATAAAGTTTGTTGTCCCGTTGAGGATGCCCACGATCTCCTGGACGGCGTTGGCCCCCAGGCAGTGGAACAGGGGGTGGAGCACAGGGATGCCGCCGCCCACACTGGCCTCAAAGAGGTAGTTGACATTCTTCTCCCGGGCGATGGCCAGCAGCTCCTGGCCGTGGGCCGCCACCAGCTCCTTGTTGGAGGTGACCACATGCTTCCCCGCCAGCAGCGCCCGCCGGGTGAACTCCAGGGCCACCTTGGCCCCGCCGATGGTCTCCACCACCACATCCAGCTCCGGGTCGCTCTCCAACACAGAGAAATCCTTCACCGCCAGATCGGCGTACGCCGTGGCGGATAAGTCCCGCACATCCAGAATATATTTCAGCTGAAGGGGCTCCCCCAGCCTCGCCTCGATCTCGGCGCCGTTCATCTGCAGCACCTGGGCCACGCCGCCGCCCACCGTGCCAAAACCCATAATCGCAATCTTTGCCATAACGCTCGCTCCTCTCAGCCCGCCAGGATCTCCAGCTTCACCACACCCTCGGCAGAGGCGATCTGTCCCATCAGCTCCTCCAGGCTCTCCGCCATCTCGCTTGTCTCCGCCGAGATGGTGACGGCGGCACAGCCGTTGGTGGGGATGGACTGGTTGATGGTCAGAATATTCGCGCCGCTGTCGGCAAAAATAGTGAGGACATTGCTGAGGACGCCGGGATTGTCCTTCAGCATGGTATAAAAGGTGATGATATGCTCCGCCTTCATGTCGTTGAAGGGCTGCACCGCATCCTTGTACTTGTAAAAGGCGCTGCGGCTGATGCCCACCCTTCTGGTGGCCGCGCCCACGGTGTCCGCCTCGCCGGTCTGCATCATCCGCTTGGCCTCCGCCACCTTGACGAAGATCTCCGGTAGAGCTTCCGCCGCTACGATATAAAACTTTGTTGCTGCGCCCATAGTGTATTCCTCCTGTGGTCATATGTCTTTATATAGGCATAGTGTACCACACCCCTCCGCCACTGGCAACCCAAATCACACCGCCAATTTTACCAAAAATTCCCCACTCGTCCAGAGAAAAGAGGTGCAGTTTGTCAACATGTCAGAAAAAAATGTCTCTTTACAGCGGACACTTATTGGTTTTTTCTATGTCCTGGGGATATATGTCTTTCTTCGGTGGCTGTTTTTCCCCCTGCTGCCCTTTCTGCTGGCCCTGGGCCTCAGCGCCCTGCTGGAGCCACAGGTCCAGCGGCTGCGGCGGGCGCTGTCGGTTCGCCGCTCCTTTGCCGCCGCCCTGGTCACCGGGGCGGTGCTGCTGGTGGCTGGGAGCGGGCTGGCCCTGCTGGCGTTGAAGCTTCGGCAGGAGCTGCTCACCTGGTCCCAGGGTCTGCCGGAGGCCCTGGAGCGATTTCCCGCCCTGTGGAACAGCCTGCTGGATCGGATCGAGGGGTGGTACACCGCCAGCCCCTCCCCCATCCGCTCCGCGCTGGACAGCATAGCCCGACAGATCAACCGGGAGGGACTGGATCTGGTGGGCACTGCGGGGCGGGGGGCCATGGAGGCCGTGTCCACCCTGGCCGGGGCCCTGCCTCGGGCGGGGCTGTTTTTGGTGACCACGGTGCTGGCCATCTGCTTCACCGCCATGAGCTATCCCGCCATCCTGTCCTTCCTCAAGCGGCAGCTGCCCCCCGCCTGGCAGCCCAAGTGCCGCCGGGCGGCGCAGTGCTGCCGGACCACCATGCTGAAGTGGCTGCGGGCGGAGCTGCTGCTGCTGTTGACCACTTTCCTGCTGTTATTCGGGGGCTTCTCCTGGATCGGTGTGGATTTTGCCCTGCTGGCGGCCTTTGCCACCGCCCTGGTGGACGCCCTGCCGGTGCTGGGGGCGGGGACGGTGCTGCTGCCCTGGGCGGCGGGGTGTCTTCTGCTGGGCCAGCGGAGCCGGGCCCTGTCCCTGGCGGCGCTCTACGCCGTGGTGCTCCTGGTCCACTCCCTGCTGGAGCCCCGTCTCCTGGCGGGGCAGGCGGGCCTGCCGCCCATCACCGCCCTGATGGCCATGTACCTGGGGTTCCACTTTCTGGGGGTGGGGGGCATGGTGCTGCTGCCGGTCCTCCTTCTGCTGCTCAAGCAGCTCCAGGACGCCGAAGTAATAAAAATTTGGCGGTAAAGCAAAGAGTACCCGGCATGGAATGCTCCATGCCGGGTACTCAGAGACTGTCGAAAAAGTGACTTGTCACTTTTTCGAGGAAGAGCACGCTGCGTTCTGCGCCTCGGTTGGCCGCCAAAGGCGGCCAATTCGACGCTCACTCCGCGAGAAGCCGCAGCGTTAAACAAACAGGCCGGTGGCCTGTTTGTAGCGTAGGCCGCAGCGGCTATGCCGCGAGGAAACAGTGCTACAGAGTTGCACAGAAACTTTTACTCTATCGCCGCCCCGGGCGGCGAACTCTGCGAGGCTTTTTCGATAAGCTGAGAGAACCCGCATAATGCTCTATGCTGGGTCATCAGTTTTCTTCTGTTGCCGCCTGCTGCGGTTCCTCCGCCTGGGCCGCCATGGCGGCCTTGCGGTCCACAAACAGGTCCACCCGCCCGTGGGCGTGGCGGCGCTTCTGGATCACCAGCACGACCGCCGCCGCGATCATCACCACCACGCTGAAGATCTGGGACACCCGGATGGGCTGTCCGAAGAGCGTCCAGTCAAAGAGGTACAGGCTGTCGGTGCGCAGGCCCTCGATCCAGGCCCGGCCCAGGCCGTACCAAATGAAGTAGAAGCAGGTGTTCTCCCCGTCAAAGGTCCGGGCCTTGGCCACCACAAAGACGATGAGCAGCAGTCCCACCAGATTCCAAAGGCTCTCGTACAGGAAGGTGGGGTGCACCTCAATGTACTCCGTGGCGGAGGTCCACAGGCGCATCCGCCAGGGCAAGGTGGTCTCCGCGCCAAAGGCCTCCCGGTTCATGAAGTTGCCCCAGCGGCCAATGGCCTGTCCGATGAGCAGTCCCATGACCCCCACATCAGCAAAGGCGCCGAAGGAGATCTTTTTCCGCCGGCAGAAGATCAGCAGCACCACAAATGCGGTGATCACCGCCCCGTAGATGGCCAGTCCCCCGTCCCAGATGCGGACCATGGCGGCAAAGTCCAGGCTGCCGTCCGCCCGCCGGAAGCGGTCCAGGTAGAAGATCACATAGTACAGCCGGGCGCCTACGATACACAGGGGGATCTCCCAGATGAGCATATCGAAAATATTGTCCTCAGTGATGCCGTACTTCTTCCCCTGCTTTACACAGAACAGGGCCGCCAGCAAAAGGCCCGCCGCAATGATGATCCCGTACCAGTAGATGCCGTTGCCCAGGTGGATGGCCACCGGGTCCGGGTTAAATTCCCAATCCCCGAAGATACCGGGGAAGCTGATGGGCATGTCGCTTCTTGCGTACATCGTTTAGTTTTCCTCCTTGGGATAGATGAAAGAAATGGCCAGACGCTCCGGGACCAGATTCTCCCGGATGAACGCCTCCACATCCTCCCGGGTCACTGTGGCGAAGATCTCCGGGAAGCGGTAGTAGTCATAGCCCCGGAAACAGCCGTCCGCCATGCTGACGGCGATGTTCTCGAAGGAGTTGAGGCTGCGGATCATCTGGCCGTAGGACGCCCGGCGCAGCCGCTGGTAGAAGTCCGGGTCCACGCCCTCCCGGGCCAGGCGCTGGGCCTCCCGCTGGACCTCCTCCACCACACGGCGGGGGTCCTTGGCGTCGCCGCCCACATAGAGGTAGGCGGCCCCGGGGAGCATATCGAAGCTGCCGCCCAGGCTGCCATTGATAACCCCCTCCTCGTACAGCCGGGTGTACAGGGGGCTGGAGTCCCCGAAGAGCACATCGCAGGCCATGTCCCCGATCATGCTCCGGCGCAGAAGCTCCTCCCCGCCGGACACCGGCGGACACTTCCAGCCCGCCAGGAACATGGGCATGGCCACCTCCATGGTCTCCACCGTCTCCCGCCGGGCGGGAGACATCTCCTCCGCCCCGCCGTAGTCCCGGGCAATGGCAGGCCCGCTCTCCCGGGGCAGGATCTCCTCCGCCATGGCGGCCACCTGCCGGGGGTCCATATCCCCCACGCACACCAGGACCATATTCTCCGGGGTGTAAAAGGCCTTGTGGCAGTCGTAGAGGGTCTGGGGGGTGATCTTCTGGATGCTCTCCACAGATCCGGCCACAGGAATGCGGACCGGATGGTCCCGGTAGAGGCAGTCCATCAGATTGGCGTACACCCGCCACTCCGGGTCGTCCTCCACCATGCGGATCTCCTGGGCGATGATGCCCTGCTCCTTGTCCACGCTCTCCTGGGTGAAGTAGGGGACGGAGACAAAGTTCAGCAGAATACGGAGATTGTCATAGAAGTGCTCCGTGGACTCAAAATAGTAGGCAGTCATGGCGTTGCTGGTGAAGGCGTTCTCCACCGCGCCGTTTTTCGCCAGCTCCTGGAGGGCGTTGCCCTCCTCCGTGTCGAACATCTTGTGCTCCAGGTAGTGGGCGATCCCGGCGGGGGTGTCCACCCACTGCCCGTCCAGCTGAAAGCGCAGATCCATACCGCCGTAGCGGGTGGCAAAAAAGGCGTATTTCTTGGCGTGGTAGGGCTTTTGCACCACCACCACCTCCAGGCCGTTGCGGAGCTTCTGTCGGGAGACGGCCTCCCCCAGCTTGGGATATTCCATCATTGCGCCGCCTCCTTTCCCTTCAGGAAGTAGATGGTATCGGGCCGGACGGCCTCCGCCGCCTCCCGGATGCGCTCCGGCGTTACGGCGGAAATGGCGTCCATGAGCCCCGGCAGGGTCTCGTCGCTGCCGGCAGCCATCTGTCCCATGGTGAAGTCCTCCATGGCCCCGGCGGAGTCCTCCATAGACCGCAGGGCGTTCATCAGCCCGCTGCGGGCCCCCTGGAGCTCCCAGTCCTCCCACTCCCCCCGGCGCAGGGCGTCCAGCTGGGCGCAGATCTCGTCCAGGGCCCGCTGGTAATTGGCGCAGTCAATGCCGGAGGAGACCGTGATGAGGCCCTTTTTCCGGTGGTAGGTGCTGCTGGCATAGTAGCACAGGGACAGCTTCTCACGCACATTGAGGAAGAGCTTGGCGTTGCTGGACCCGCCAAACATACTGTTCATCAGCATGGTGGCGGCGGTGTCCCGGCTGTCGGTGCGGAAGCCCAGGCACAGCTTCCCCTGGGTCACATCCATAGCCTCCTCCACCACCCGGACCTTTTCCGGGGCGGGGCACAGGAGGGTGGGGGCGGGCTCCAGCTCCCCCTGCCGGGGCAGGGCGGCAAAGGCCCGGGTAAAGGTGCCCACCACCCGCTTCTCCGGGGCGGAGCCGCAGTAGTACAGCTCCAGCCGGGCCTGGGGCAGGATGGTCTGGTAGTGGGTGTTGAGCTTTTGCAGGGAGATCTTCTCCACCTCCCTGGGGTCGCCCAGCCGGTCCACGCCGTAGGGCTCCCCGGCGCACATCTCCTCCATGAGCCTGCGGGCGGCGTAGGCGCGCTTATCGTTGATCACACTGCGGATCAAGTCCACCAGGTTATCCCGTTCGCCCACCAAATAGTCGTTCCGCAGCCGCCCGTTGCGGGTGGCTGGGCTCAGGAAAAGCTCTCCCAGCAGGTCGGCCAGGGGCTCCAGCAGCCGCTCCCCCGCCGGGAGGTAGCGGTCATCCACGCAGCTGGCCAGGAAGCCAAAGACCTGGTTTTCCCCCTTTTTGCGGACCACACTCTCCACCCGGGCGCCGTAGAGCATATCCAGCTTCCGCCCCAGGGCCGCCAGGTCCGGGCAGCTGACGGTGCCCCGGCTGAGGACATTGACCAGCAGGGCGTTGAGCCCCGCCGTCTCCCGGGCCAGCGGCACCACCAGCTGGGCGCTGAGCAGACTGGTCTTGAACTTCTCCGAGGGGATATAGGTGAGATACACATTGTCCATGATCTTTTGTCGGGTCATGTGCTGTTCTCCTCTTCTTCTGGTAATCCTGTTTAGTATATACCTTTTTTCCTCCGGTTTCCATAGGTTTTCCGGTTTTTCTAAAGAACGATACCATTAAATATATCAAGCAGGCCCGTCCCCGTCAAGGCTCACCTTTATCATATTCTCCCAATGAATATCAATAAAATATCGAAAAGCATAGCGATGATGATTTTTATGCCACATTAACGCCCAGTCGAAAACCCTAACCCCATCTCTACACCGAGCCGGGTATACTGGAGCGGTAAGGAAGTGATGGTATGGCGGCACTGGCGCTGTTTGTGGGAACGGTCTTTCTGGCGGTGGCAGGGTTCCTGCTGGCCGATCAGCTGGACCACTTTCTGGAAGGCGGCTGTATCCTCTCCCCCCGCCAGAAAAACGAAAACAGCCGGGAACCGCGCATCTCGGCTCCCAGCTGTTTTCAAAAAGGATGGAGGATAAAATGAAAAAGAAGTTGCTGTCTCTTGCTGATTGTATGATACCCGGTTTATGTTAAGAAAAACACCGCAGGTTGTTAAGAAAGTCTAAAATCCTCCGCAAAGATTGGGGCATTCTGTCTGCTCCCGGCGAAAATACTGCGGGCAGGTGGACAAGGCCGCCGGACTGTGCTACAATGGCCCCACCGGCGGCCCGGGACGCGGCTGCCGGCATCACTGATGGGATTGGAGGCACACGCCATGAAACTTGCCGAGGCCCTGCAGGAGCGGGCCGATCTCAACCGAAAGATCGAGCAGCTGCGAAGCCGCCTGAACAGCAACGCCCTGGTCCAGGAGGGGGAGTCCCCCGCCGAGGACCCCCAGCTGCTGAAGGAGCAGCTGGACGCCGCCATCGCCCGTCTGGCGGACCTGATGGGCCGGATCAACCTGACCAACAGCGCCACCAGGGTGGAGGGCCATACCCTGACGGAGCTCATCGCCCGGAAGGACGCCCTGACGCTGAAGCTCAGCGTCTACCGTGACATGGTCTATGCCGGGAGCCAGGGGGCCTACCGCGCCCGCAATACAGAGATCCGCATCACCCCCACCATCTCCGTCCCGGAGTGGCAGCGTGAGACGGACCGCATGGCCCAGGAGCTGCGCCTGCTGGACAACACGCTGCAGGCCACCAACTGGCAGACCGAGCTGATGGAATAGCGCAAAGCAGGTAGCAGGCCCGGGGCGAATGTCACGCGGCGACAGCGCAAGTCGTACGAAACAGTTATTGGCGCACCGAAGAGCAGGTGCGGGGGGTTCGAATCCCCCAGGATCGTCATGCTCCAACCGCGCACAACTGCACAGTCATCCCGCATCGTTATTACCGGACATTGACCGCGCCTGTGAGGGTGGGAACGGGGAAAACAATAAAAGACCGGCGCTGCAGATTTGCTCTGCAGCGCCGGTTGCTGTTTTGGGCCGGGTTATGCGTCGATGGTGGAGATCCGGCTGGTGATGGCCTCCAGCACGTCCAGGAGGGCCCGGACGGTGTCCAGAGAGGTGAAGGCCGTAATGTTGTTCTCAATGGCCAGACGGCGCATCTCCACCCCGGCGTTCACATGGATGGAGGAGTTGGGGTCCCGGGTGTTGATGAGGTAGGCCACCTTGCCGCTGCGGACCAGCTCGGTGATCTCCGCCGGATTCTCGGTGTAGTCCTCCCGCATCCGGGTGCGGATGCCGTACTCCTTCAGGTACTCCGCCGTGCGGGTGGTGGCCTCGATGTTGAAGCCCAGGCGGTAGAACCGCTCCACCAGGGGCCGGGCCTCCTCCAGGTCGTCCTCACAGATGCTCAGCAGCACCGTGCCGTGGTCCTGCAGCCGCATACCGGCGGCCTGCATGGCCTTGTACAGGGCGTAGGGCAGGCGCTCGTCGTAGCCGATGGCCTCGCCGGTGGACTTCATCTCCGGGGAGAGGTAGGCGTCCAGGCCGCTGAGCTTGCTGAAGGAGAACACAGGGACCTTGCAGTACCAGCGCTTCTTCTCCTCCGGGTAGAGCTGGCAGATGCCCTGCTGGCGCAGGCTCTCCCCCATGATGACCCGGGTGGCGATGTCCGCCAGGGACCAGCCCGTGGCCTTGGACAGGAAGGGGACCGTGCGGGAGGAGCGGGGGTTCACCTCGATGATGTAGACCTTCTCCTCCCGGTCCACGATGAACTGGATGTTGTACAGGCCCACGATGCCGATGCCCAGGCCCAGGCGCTTGGTGTAGTCCAGGATGGTGTCCTTCACCGCCTGGGAGATGGAGAAGGTGGGGTACACACTGACGGAGTCGCCGGAGTGGACGCCGGTGCGCTCCACCAGCTCCATAATGCCGGGGACAAAGACGTCGGTGCCGTCGCAGATGGCGTCCACCTCCACCTCCTTGCCCACGATGTACTTGTCCACCAGAACGGGCTTGTCGGCGTCCACCTCAACGGCGGTCTTCAGGTAGTGGCGCAGCATCTCCTCGTTGGCCACGATCTCCATGGCCCGGCCGCCCAGGACGAAGCTGGGCCGCACCAGGACGGGATAGCCGATCTCGCTGGCCACCCGGACGCCGTCGTCCAGGTTGGTGACCGCCTCACCCTTGGGCTGGGGGATATCCAGCTCATGGAGGACCTCCTCGAAGATCTTCCGGTCCTCCGCCCGCTCAATGGCGGCGCAGTCGGTGCCCACAATCTTCACCCCGTGGTCCATAAGGGGCTGGGCCAGGTTGATGGCGGTCTGGCCGCCCAGGGAGGCGATGACCCCCTCGGGCTTCTCCAGCTCGATGATGTTCATGACGTCCTCCACGGTCAGAGGCTCGAAGTACAGCTTGTCGGAGCAGGTGTAGTCCGTGGAGACGGTCTCCGGGTTGTTGTTGATGATAATGGCGTCGTAGCCGCTCTGCTTGATGGTCTGCACGGCGTGGACGGTGGAGTAGTCGAACTCCACGCCCTGGCCGATGCGGATGGGGCCGGAGCCCAGGACGATGACCTTCTTGTGGGGCGAGACCACAGACTCGTTCTCCGACTCGTAGGTGGAGTAGAAGTAGGGGATATTGCTGGGCACCTCGCCGGCGCAGGTGTCGATCATCTTGTACACTGGGAAGAGGCCCATCTCCTTCCGCTTGTCAAAGACCTCCCGCTCGGTGCAGTTCCACAGCCAGGCCACGGCGCTGTCGGAAAAGCCCTTCCGCTTGGCCTTCCGCAGGATCTCCTCGTCCCAGGGGTTGGCCTTGATCTCCTTCTCCCAGTAGACGATATTGTTGATCTTGTCCAGGAACAGCATATCGATCTGGGTGGCGGAGCAGATCTGGCCCAGGTCGGTGCCCCGGCTCATGAGCTCGGCAATGGCAAACAGGCGGTCGTCGGTGCCGGTCTTGATGTAGTCCAGCAGGGCCTTGTCGGAGTAGTCGTCAAACTTGGGCATATAGATGTGGCCCACGCCGATCTCCAGGGAGCGGACCGCCTTCAGGATGCTCTCCTGCAGGGTGCGGCCGATGCTCATGACCTCGCCGGTGGCCTTCATCTGGGTGGACAGGGTATTGCTGGCGTTGACGAACTTGTCAAAGGGGAAGCGGGGCATCTTGGTGACCACATAGTCCAGGGCTGGCTCGCAGCAGGCCAGGATGCCGGCAATGTGGATCTCCTCCAGGTGCATCCCCACGGCGATCTTGGCGGTAACCCGGGCAATGGGGTAGCCGCTGGCCTTGCTGGCCAGGGCGGAGGAGCGGGAGACACGGGGGTTGACCTCGATGACATAATACTGGAAGGACTGGGGGTCCAGGGCGAACTGGACATTGCAGCCGCCCTCGATCTTCAGGGCCCGGATCAGCCGCAGGGCGGCGTCCCGCAGCAGGTGGTACTCCTTGTTGGTGAGGGTCTGGCTGGGGGCCACCACGATGGAGTCGCCGGTGTGGATGCCCACGGGGTCGATATTCTCCATGGAGCAGATGGCGATGGCGGTGTCGTTGCTGTCCCGCATCACCTCAAACTCGATCTCCTTATAGCCCTTGATGCTCTTCTCCAGCAGGACCTGGTGGACCGGGGAGAGGGCCAGGGCGTTTTTCATCATAAACCGCAGCTCTTCCTCGTTCTCCGCAAAGCCGCCGCCGGTGCCGCCCAGGGTGAATGCGGGGCGCAGGATCACCGGGTAGCCGATCTCCTCCGCCGCCCGGACGGCCTCCTCAACGGAGTGGGTGATCTCCGAGGGGACCACCGGCTCCCCCAGCTCCAAGCACAGCTCCTTGAACAGCTCCCGGTCCTCCGCCTTCTGGATGCTCTCATCGTTGGTGCCCAGCAGCTCCACGCCGCACTCCTCCAGCACCCCCTGGCGCTGCAGCTCCATGGCCAGGTTCAGCCCGGTCTGGCCGCCGATGCCGGGAACGATGGCGTCGGGCCGCTCAAAGCGGAGGATCTTGGACAGGTACTCCACCGTCAGGGGCTCCATATACACCTTGTCGGCAATGGAGGTGTCGGTCATAATGGTGGCGGGGTTGGAGTTGGCCAGGATGACCTCGTACCCCTCCTCCTTCAGGGCCAGGCAGGCCTGGGTCCCGGCGTAGTCAAACTCCGCGGCCTGGCCGATGACGATGGGGCCGGAGCCAATGACAAGGATCTTCTTCAGGTCGGTTCTCTTAGGCATTGCGCTTGCCCTCCTTCATCATCTCAATAAACTGGTCGAACAGGTACCCGCAGTCCTGAGGACCGGGGGCGCTCTCCGGGTGGAACTGGACGCCGAAGGCCCGCTCCCCGGGGCAGGCGATGCCCTCCACCGTGTCGTCCAGCAGGTTGATATGGGTGACCGTCAGGCCGGTGCCCGCCAGGGAGTCCCGATCCACAGCAAAGCCGTGGCTCTGGCTGGTGGCATACAGCCGCCCGGTGGTCAGATCCTTCACCGGGTAGCCGCCCCGGTGGCCGTGGGACAGCTTCACCGTCTCCGCCCCGTAGGCGCGGGCCAGGAGCTGGCAGCCCAGGCCGATGCCGAAGAGGGGGATTTGGCCCCGCAGCTGGCGGGCCAGTTCCTCCACCACGGCGGCGTCCGCCGGGTCCCCGGGGCCGTTGGACAGCAGCACGCCGTCGGGCTCCAGGTCCTCAATAATGACGGAGAGGGTGTCATAGGGCACCACGGTGACATTGCAGCCCCGTGCGTTCAGCGCCCGGACGATGTTCAGCTTGATGCCGCAGTCCACCGCCACCACATCGTATCTGTGGTTGGAGGTGCGGGCATACCAGCGCTTGCGGCAGCTCACCCGGGCCACCTGGTCCCGGGGCAGCTCCGCCGCCGCCAGACGGGCCATGGCCTCCTGGTGGTCCAATCCGGCGTCGCAGATCAGCACCTTCCGGCTGCCGCCGTCCCGGATGCTCCGGGCCAGCTGGCGGGTATCCACCCCCTCGATGCCGGGGATGTCGTAGTCCATCAGAATCTCCGACAGGGTCTTGGTATAGCGGAAGTTGGAGGGGATGTCGTTATATTCCCGCACCACCAGCCCCCCGATGGCGGGGATCTTGGTCTCAAAGTCCTCATCGGTAATGCCGTAGTTGCCGATGATGGGATAGGTCATCACCACCATCTGTCCGGCGTAGGTGGGGTCGGAGACGATCTCCTGGTAGCCCACCACATTGGTGTTGAAGACGATCTCGCACACGCTGTCCCGGCGGGCGCCGAAGCGGTGCCCGAAGTACTCGCTGCCGTCCTCCAGCACGATCTTGCAGTCATAGGATCTGATCATTTTCGCTCTCCTTTCTCTGTCGCCTCAGTATATCCAGGCCAAAAAAAGCCGGCTCACACAAACAAGATCACCTGTTTGCGGAACCGGGAATATCAACAATGTCACCAGCAATGGAAATGCCAACGCTTTCCATCCGGTTGGGGAAGAACACCGCGCCCTTGCCAAGAGTATCCATCTTCTTCATGGTCACGCGCTCCTCCCTGTTCAAAATTTTTTGCAGGCGGGCAAAAACTTTTTTAGCCCATCTGCCCCTGTTTTTTGCAAAAATGTCTAAGTTTTAACACACTTTTTGCACTTTCGCTCCAGAAACTATCTCATAAATTCGCCAATAAGTCAAGATAAAACTGAAAAATTTCTCGAATTTATAGGACTTATACAGAGACCGGCGGAAATTTTTGGGGTCATTCATACACAATTTCATCTTGCCTTTTCTGTCGTAAAATGATAGCCTTATGAGTATAAAGTAAAGAGCGCGCCTGCAACTGACGGAGCTGTGGATCACCACATGGGAGCAGGCGGCGCAGTTTTTTTGTCGACCGTCTGGGCAGCCTATCCTATATGCGGGACGGGTCTGCCCATTTCACTTTTTAAGGAGGTTCTCTATGAAGAAAGTTGCCGTCATCATGGGCAGCGCCAGCGATCTGCCTGTGGTCCGAAAGGCTGCGGACACCCTGGCGTCCTTTGGCGTCCCCGCCGAGGTCCACGTCTTTTCTGCCCACCGCACCCCCGACCAGGCCAAGGAATTTGCCCGAGGCGCCCGGGAGAACGGCTTCGGCGCCGTGATCGCCGCTGCCGGTATGGCCGCTCACCTGGCTGGGGCCATTGCCGCCAACACCACCCTGCCCGTTATCGGCATCCCCGTCAAATCCAATACCATGGACGGCGTTGACGCCCTCCTGTCTACGGTACAGATGCCCTCTGGTATCCCGGTGGCTACTGTAGCGGTGGATGGAGCAGTCAATGCCGCTTTGCTTTCCATTCAGATCCTGGCCGTCAGCGATGAGGCCCTGGCCCGGAAGCTGGCGGACAAGCGCCAGGCCGACGCGGAGAAGGTCCTGGCGGCCAACGCCCAGGTGGAGGCCGAGTTCAACCGCTGATCCCTTTCAGGCAATAATTTTTGTACATATTTATCCATTAAACCAACAGGAGGATATTTCACTATGGAAAAGAAACTGATCTATACCGGCAAGACCAAGGACGTGTTTGCTCTGGAGAACGGCAACGTCCTGCTGAAGTTCAAGGACGACTGCACCGGCAAGGACGGCGTGTTCGATCCCGGCGAGAACGCTGTGGGTCTGACCATTGACGGCGTGGGCGATGTGAACCTGCGGATGAGCATCTACTTCTTCGAGAAGATCAACGCCGCCGGTATCCCCACCCACTACATCTCCGCCAACCTGGCGGACACCACCATGGAGGTCCGCCCCGCCAAGGTCTTTGGCCACGGTCTGGAGGTCATCTGCCGCAACAAGGCCGTGGGCAGCTTCCTGCGCCGCTACGGCGAGTACATTGCCGAGGGCGCCGACCTGCCCTCCTATGTGGAGACCACCTTTAAAAATGACGAGAAGGGCGACCCCCTGGTGACCAAGGACGCCCTGGTGGCCCTGGGCGTCATGACGGACAAGCAGTACGACGACATCAAGGAGCAGACCCAGCGCATCACCAAGATCGTTGCCGACGATCTGGCGGAGAAGGGCCTGGTCCTCTACGACATCAAGTTCGAGTTTGGCTACGACAGCGAGGGCAACGTGATGCTCATCGACGAGGTGGCCTCCGGCAACATGCGGGTCTACAAGGACGGCCAGTATGTTGATCCCATGACCCTGTCCAAGCTGTTCTTCGCGTAAACGAGGGAATATATGGGCGGCTTTTTTGGAGTGACCTCTGACCGGGACGCCGTGCTGGACGTGTTCTTCGGCGTGGACTACCACACCCACCTGGGCACCCGCCGGGGCGGCATGGCGGCCTACGACCGGGAGCTTGGCTTCCAGCGCGACATCCACAACATTGAAAATTCCCCCTTCCGCACCAAGTTTGCGGGCATCACCGATGAGATGCGGGGCAACGCCTGCATCGCCTGTATCAGCGACGCGGACCCCCAGCCCATCCTCATCCGGTCCAACCTGGGCACCTATGCCATCTCCACCATCGGCATCATCAACAACACCCAGGAGCTCATCGACCAGTTCCTCTCCTTCAGCGGCGGCCACTTTGAGGCCATGAGCGGCGGGCGGATCAACTCCACCGAGCTGGTGGCCGCCATGATCAACCAGAAGAGCGACTTCGTGGACGGTATCCGCTTTGCCCAGAACATCATCAAGGGCACGGCCTCCATCCTGATCCTCCGGGAGGACGGGTCCATCATCGCTGCCCGGGACAAGCTGGGCCGCATCCCCGTGTCCATCGGCCGGGACGCCGACGGGCACTGCGTCTCCTTTGAGACCTTCGCCTACCAGAAGCTGGGGTACGAGAAGGTGCGGGAGCTGGGCCCCGGGGAGATCGTCTCCCTCACCCCCCACGCCATGGAGGTCCTCTCCCCCGCTCTGGAGGAGATGAAGGTCTGCGCCTTCCTGTGGTCCTACTACGGCTACCCCACCAGCGAGTACGAGGGGGTCAACGTGGAGGTCATGCGCAACCGCAACGGTGAGCTCATGGCCAAGAAGGATCTGGCCGAGGGCAGTATGCCGGACATCGACTTTGTCAGCGGCGTGCCCGACTCCGGCACCCCCCACGCCATCGGCTACGCCAACGCCAGCAGCGTGCCCTTCGCCCGGCCCTTCATCAAGTACACCCCCACCTGGCCCCGCAGCTTCATGCCCGCCAACCAGGCGGAGCGCAACAAGGTGGCCAAGATGAAGATGATCCCCGTCCACGAGCTGATCCAGGACAAGAAGCTCCTCTTTGTGGACGACTCCATTGTCCGGGGCACCCAGCTCCAGGGCACCGTGGACTTCCTCTACGAGCACGGAGCCAAGGAGGTCCATATGCGCTCGGCCTGTCCCCCCATCATGTATGGGTGCAAGTATCTCAACTTCTCCCGCAACACCTCGGATATGGACCTCATCGCCCGCAAGACCATCCTGGAGCTGGAGGGCGAAGAGGGGGAGAAATACATCGACGAGTACCGCGATGGCAACACCGAGCGGGGCAAACGCCTGCGCCAGGCCATCTGCGAGAAGCTCCACTTCGATTCTTTGGAGTACCAGAGTTTGGAGGGGGTACTGGAGGCCATCGGCCTGCCCCCCTGTAAGGTCTGCACCTACTGCTGGACCGGAAAGGAATAAGATAAGATGAAGAACTCCCATTCTGACGCCTACGCCGCTGCCGGCGTGGATGTGACCGCCGGCTACGAGGCCGTCAAGCGTATTAAGCCCATGGTGGAATCCACCTACATCCCCGGGGTCATGGGCACCCTGGGCGGCTTTGGCGGTATGTTCGCCCCCGACCTGGCCGGCATGACCAAGCCCGTGCTGGTCAGCGGCACCGACGGCGTGGGCACCAAGCTGAAGCTGGCCTTCCTCATGGACAAGCACGACACCGTGGGCATCGACTGCGTGGCCATGTGCGTCAACGACATCATCTGCGGCGGCGCGGCCCCCATGTTCTTCCTGGACTACATCGCCTGCGGCCGCAACGACCCCGCCCGCATTGCGGAGATCGTCTCCGGCATCACCGAGGGCTGCCGCCAGGCGGAGTGCGCCCTGGTGGGCGGCGAGACCGCCGAGATGCCCGGCTTCTACCCCGTGGAGGAGTACGACCTGGCCGGCTTCTCCGTGGGTCTGGTGGACGAGGCCAAGATCATCGACGGCCGGAAGCTGGCGGAGGGCGATGTGCTCATCGGCCTGGCCTCCAGCGGCGTCCACTCCAACGGCTTCTCCCTGGTCCGCAAGGTGCTGGATGTGGAGAACGCCGACCTGAAGAGCCCCACGGAGGAGCTGGGGGGCAAGAGCCTGGGGGAGACCCTGCTGGCCCCCACCCGGATCTATGTCAAGGCCGTCAAGGCCCTGCTGCGGGGCGGTGTGGACATCCACACCGTCAGCCACATCACCGGCGGCGGCTTCTACGAGAACGTGCCCCGCATGATGACCGAGGGTCTCACCGCCCAGATCCAGCTGGACAGCTTCCCCCGCCTGCCCATCTTCGGTCTGATCCAGCGCATGGGCAACATCCCGGAGCGGGATATGTACAACACCTTCAACATGGGCATCGGCATGATCCTCGCTCTGCCCGCCGGCCAGGCCGCTGCGGCCCTGGAGCTCCTGCGGGAGGCCGGGGAGACCGCCTACCAGATTGGCAGCGTGGTCAAGGGCGAGGACGGCGTGGTGCTGTGCTAAGCGGGCTTCGCCCCGCACGGAACAGGAGGTCCCTCTATGTCTATCAAGATCGCGGTCCTGGTCTCCGGCGGCGGGACCAATCTGCAGGCCCTCATTGACGCCCAGGCCGGCGGCGCCCTCCACAGCGGCGAGCTGTCCCTGGTGGTGGCGGACAAGCCCGGTATCCGGGCCATCGACCGGGCCGCTGCGGCCAACATCCCCTGTGCGGTCATCGTCCGCCGGGAGCCCGGCTTTGAGGAGCAGGTGCTGGAGACCCTGGCCCGCCACCAGATCCAGATGGTGGTGCTGGCGGGCTTTCTGGGCATTCTCTCCGCCGACTTCATCCGCCGCTTCGGCGGCCCCATCATCAATGTCCACCCCTCCCTGATCCCCGCCTTCTGCGGCAAGGGGTTCTATGGGCTGCGGGTCCACCAGGCCGCCCTGGACTACGGCGTCAAGGTCACCGGAGCCACGGTACACCTGGTCAACGAGATCCCCGACGGGGGAAAGATCCTGCTGCAAAAGGCGGTGGATATCTACGAGGATGACACCGCCGAGACCCTGCAGCGCCGGGTCATGGAGGAGGCGGAGTGGAAGCTCCTCCCCGCCGCCGCCCAGCTGGTGGCGCAGGAACTGGAGAAGAACCATAAGGAGAGTTGATCCATGGATATTTACGCACTGAACGATCTCAGCGCCCTGCTGGCCGGGAACCCCTATCCCGGCCGGGGCATTGTGGTGGGCCGCTCCGCCAACGGGCAGCACGCCGCCGTGGCCTACTTCATCATGGGCCGCAGCGAGAACAGCCGCAACCGGGTCTTTGAGCCCACGGCGGACGGCATCCGCACCCGGGCCTTCGACGAGAGCAAGCTGCAGGACCCCAGCCTCATCATCTACCACCCGGTCCGCCGCCTGGAGAACCGCCTCATCGTCACCAACGGCGACCAGACCGACACCGTCCGGGACGGCCTTCTGGCGGGCAAGGGCTTTGCCGAGGCCCTCTCCACCCGGGCCTTCGAGCCCGACGGCCCCAACTGGACCCCCCGCATCAGCGCCCTGCTCACCTTTGCGGACAAGGCGTTTACCTATGAGATGAGCATCCTCAAGAGCGCCGACGCCGACGGCTCCGCCTGCGCCCGCTACACCTACAGCTATCCCGCCCTCCCCGGCGTGGGCCACTTCCTCCACACCTATGTCACCGACGGCAACCCCATCCCCACCTTCCAGGGCGAGCCGGAGCGGGTGGCTGTGGGGGACGACTTTGACGCCTTCACCCAGGGGGTGTGGAACAGCCTCAACGAGGACAACAAGATCTCCCTCTACACCAGCTGGATCGACCTGGCCACCGGCCAGGAGCAGGTCCGCATCATCAACAAGCACCAGTGATCTGACCCAGCATCTGATTTTCTTCAATGATATAAAGGAGAGCGCCATGAACGAACTGGAACTGAAATACGGCTGTAACCCCAACCAGAAGCCCTCCCGCATCTTCATGCGGGACGGCAGCGACCTGCCGATCCAGGTGCTGAACGGAAAGCCCGGCTACATCAACTTTCTGGACGCCTTCAACGCCTGGCAGCTGGTGAAGGAGCTGAAGGAGGCCCTGGGCCTGCCCGCCGCCACCTCCTTCAAGCACGTCTCCCCCACCTCCGCCGCCGTGGGCCTGCCCCTGCCCCTGGAGCTGAAGCGGGCCTGCTTCGTGGACGACGTCCCCGGTCTGGACGACAGCCCCCTGGCCTGCGCCTACGCCCGTGCCCGCGGCACGGACCGCCTGTGCTCCTTCGGCGACTGGGTGGCCCTCAGCGATGTGTGCGATGTGACCACCGCCAAGCTCATCCAGCGGGAGGTCTCCGACGGCGTTATCGCCCCCGGCTATGAGGCGGAGGCCCTGGAGATCCTGAAGAGCAAGCGGAAGGGCGGCTACAACATCGTCCAGATCGACCCCGACTACGTCCCCGCTCCCCAGGAGACCAAGGATGTCTTCGGCATCACCTTCCAGCAGGGCCGCAACGAGTTCAAGATCGGCCGCCACCTGCTGGAGAACCTGGTGACGGAGAACAAGGAGCTGCCGGAGAGCGCCAAGCGGGATCTGATCGTGGCCCTCATCACCCTGAAATACACCCAGTCCAACTCCGTCTGCTACGCGGTGGACGGCCAGGCCATCGGCGTGGGCGCCGGCCAGCAGAGCCGCATCCACTGCACCCGTCTGGCCGGGTCCAAGGCGGACACCTGGTTCATGCGCCAGCATCCCACGGTGCTGGATCTGCCCTTCCTGCCCACCCTGGGCCGCCCGGAGCGGGACAATGTCATCGACAGCTACATCAACGGCAATGAGGAGGACGTCTGCGCCGAGGGCAACTGGCAGAAGTATTTCACCCGCCAGCCCGCCCACCTCAGCGACAACGAGGTGAAGATCTGGCTGGGCAGCCGCAAGGATGTGGCCCTGGGCAGCGACGCCTTCTTCCCCTTCGCCGACAACATCGAGCGGGCCAGCCGCAGCGGCGTGCGCTACATCGCTGAGCCCGGCGGCTCCATCCGGGACGACCTGGTCATCGCCAAGTGCGATGAGTACGACATGGTCATGGCCTTCACCGGGATGCGCCTGTTCCACCACTAAGACGTAAGGAGACGACAATGAATATCCTTGTGATCGGCGGCGGCGGCCGCGAGCACGCCATCATCCAAAAACTGCGTGAGGACCCCCGGGCAGAGCAGATCTATGCTCTGCCCGGTAACGGCGGTATGGCCGCCGACGCCCAGTGCGTCCCGGAGATCGGGGCCACGGACATCCCCGCTGTGGTAGATTTCGCCAAGGCCCACGCCATCGACTTTGCCGTGGTGGCCCCCGACGACCCCCTGGTGCTGGGGGCGGTGGACGCCCTGAACGCGGCGGGTATCCCCTGCTTCGGCCCCCGGAAGGACGCCGCCATCATTGAGGGCAGCAAGGTCTTTGCCAAGGACCTGATGCGGAAGTACGGCATCCCCACCGCCGCCTACGCCGTCTTCTCCCAGCTGGAGGAGGCCCTGGCCTATGTGGACACCTGCCCCATCCCCACGGTGGTCAAGGCCGACGGCCTGGCCCTGGGGAAGGGCGTGCTCATCTGCCAGGCCCGGGAGGAGGCCCGCCAGGCGGTCCGCTCCATCATGGCCGACCGGATCTTCGGCGAGAGCGGCGCCCAGGTGGTGATCGAGGAGTTCCTCACCGGGCCGGAGGTGTCCGTCCTCTCCTTCACCGACGGGGAGACCGTGGTCCCCATGGTGTCCTCCATGGACCACAAGCGGGCCCTGGAGGGCGACCAGGGGCTCAACACCGGCGGCATGGGCACCGTGGCCCCCAACCCCTTCTACACCCCCCAGGTGGCGGAGCGGTGCATGGCGGAGATCTTCCTGCCCACCATCCGGGCCATGAAGGCGGAGGGCCGCCCCTTCCAGGGCTGCCTCTACTTCGGCCTCATGCTCACCGCCGACGGCCCCAAGGTCATCGAGTACAACTGCCGCTTCGGCGACCCGGAGACCCAGGTGGTTCTGCCTCTGCTGGAGGGGAGCCTGCTGGAGATCATGCTGGCCACCGCCCAGGGCCGCCTGGGGGAGCTGGATGTGCGCTTCAGCGACAAGTCCGCCTGCTGCGTCATTCTGGCCTCCCAGGGCTACCCCCAGCACTACGAGAAGGGCTTCCCCATCTCCCTGCCGGAGACCGGGGAAAACGAATATATCTACATCGCCGGGGCCAAGGCCCAGAACGGCGCCCTGGTCACCAGCGGCGGCCGGGTCCTGGGCGCCACCGCTGTGGCGGAGGATCTGCCCGCCGCCGTGGCCGCCGCCTACGCCCTGGCGGACCGCATCCACTTTGACAACGCCTACTGCCGACGGGATATTGGCCGCCGCGCGCTGGCAGAGCTTGGAGGAAAGAAATAAGTAATGGTCTACCGTATCTATGTTGAAAAGCGCCCCGGGCTCTCCCCCGAGGCCAGCAATCTGCTCCGCGACCTGCAGAGCTTTCTGGGCATCCGCTCCCTCACCGGCGTCCGCATCCTGAACCGCTACGATGTGGAAAATATCGACGCCGAAGTCTACGCCGCCGCCAAGAGCACGGTGTTCTCCGAGCCCCAGGCGGATGTGATCTACGACGAGGAATTCCCCCGTCCCGACGGCCCCCACAGCCTGCTGGCCGTGGAGGCCCTGCCCGGCCAGTTCGACCAGCGCGCCGACTCCTGCGCCCAGTGCATCCAGCTCATGGCCGGTGTGGAGCGCCCCCTGGTGAACCACGCCAAGGTCTACATCCTCTCCGGCCAGCTCTCCGACCAGGAGCGCACCGCCATCCGGGGCTTCCTCATCAACCCCGTGGAGTGCCGGGAGGCCGCCCTGGACAAGCCGGAGACCCTGGCCCGCAGCCACGCCGACCCCGCCATGGTGGAGACCCTGACGGGCTTCACCGCCCTGGACGAGGCCGGCCTTGCCGCCCTGCTGGAGAAGCTGGGCCTCGCCATGGACCTGGACGACCTGAAGTTCCTGCAGGCCTACTTCCGGGACGACGAGCAGCGCAACCCCACCATCACCGAGGTGCGGGTGGTGGACACCTACTGGTCCGACCACTGCCGCCACACCACCTTCTCCACCCATCTGGACCAGGTGGAGATCGCCGATCCCGCCGTCCAGGCCGCCTATGACCGCTACCTGAACGCCCGGGTGGAGGTCTACGGCCAGGAGAAGGCCGACAAGCGGCCCCAGACCCTGATGGACATCGCAACCCTGGGCACCAAGGTGCTGAAAAAGCGGGGCATGCTGCCGGAGCTGGACGAGAGCGAGGAGATCAACGCCTGCTCCATCCACGTCCCCGCCCAGGTGGACGGCGAAACCCAGGACTGGCTGCTGATGTTCAAGAACGAGACCCACAACCACCCCACGGAGATCGAACCCTTCGGCGGCGCGGCCACCTGCATCGGCGGCTGCATCCGCGACCCCCTGTCCGGCCGGGTCTATGTCCACCAGGCCATGCGGGTCACCGGCGGCGGCGATCCCCGGGTGTCCTTTGCCGACACCACCCCCGGCAAGCTGCCCCAGCGCAAGATCGCCCAGACGGCCGCCGCGGGCTACAGCTCCTACGGCAACCAGATCGGTCTGGCCACCGGCCATGTGGCGGAGATGTACCACGAGGGCTACATCGCCAAGCGTCTGGAGTGTGGCGCCGTGGTGGGCGCTGCCCCCGCGGACCATGTCCGCCGTGAGGTGCCCGCCCCCGGGGATGTGGTGGTCCTTCTGGGCGGCCGCACCGGCCGCGACGGCATCGGCGGCGCCACCGGCTCCTCCAAGAGCCACAATATGACCTCCCTGACCACCATGGCCAGCGAGGTGCAGAAGGGCAACGCCCCCGAGGAGCGGAAGATCCAGCGCCTGTTCCGCAACGGCGATGTGACCCGCCTCATCAAGCGCTGCAACGACTTCGGCGCAGGCGGCGTCAGCGTGGCCATCGGCGAGCTGGCCGACGGCCTGACCATCGAGCTGGACGCCGTGCGGAAGAAGTACGACGGCCTGGACGGCACGGAGCTGGCCATCTCCGAGAGCCAGGAGCGCATGGCCGTGGTGGTGGCCCCGGAGGACGAGGCCGCCTTCATCGCCGCCGCGGAGCGGGAGAACCTGGAGGCCTACCGGGTGGCCGTGGTCACGGAGAGCCCCCGCATGGTCATGCACTGGCGGGGTCAGACCATCGCCGACCTCAGCCGCGCCTTTCTGAACACCAACGGCGCTGTGAAGCACGCCGCCGTGTCCGTCCCCGCCCCGGAAAGCAGCGATACCGCCGCCCCCGCCTCCCTGCGGGAGATGGCCGGCAGTCTGAAGTCCGCCAGCCGCCGGGGCCTCACCGAGCGGTTCGACGGCTCCATCGGCGCCGGCAGCGTGCTGATGCCCTTCGGCGGTGCGCGCCAGCGCACCCCCGCCCAGGCCATGGCCGCCCTCTTCCCCGTGGAACCCGGCCAGGTCACGGACCAGGCCTCCCTCATGGCCTGGGGCTGCGATCCCGACGCCATGACCGCCTCCCCCTACTGGGGCGCCTACGGCTCCGTGGTCACCTCCATGGCCAAGATCGTGGCCGCCGGTGCGGACTACAAGAAGGCCTATCTGACCCTCCAGGAGTTCTTTGAGAAGCTGCGGCAGGAGCCCCAGCGCTGGGGCAAGCCCTTCCAGGCCCTGCTGGGCGCCCTGGACGCACAGCTGGCCCTGGGCGCCGCCGCCATCGGCGGCAAGGACTCCATGTCCGGCTCCTTCCTGGACAAGGACGTGCCCCCCACCCTCATCTCCTTTGCTATCGCCCCGGTGAAGGCCGGGGAGGTGCTGACCACGGAGTTCAAGGCCGCCGGCGATCCCGTGTACCGCTTCGCCCCCGCCGATGGCAGCGCCGAGAGCCTGAAGGCCTGCTGGGAGCAGTTCCACGCCCTGTGCCAGGCCGGCAAGGTCAAGGCCGCCTGGGCCGTGGAGAACGGTCTGGCGGAGGCCGTCATGAAGATGTCCTTCGGCAACCGCATCGGCTTCCAGTCCGACGATGACCAGGTGAACTGGTACGCCCCCTGCGTGGGCGCCATTGTGGCGGAGCTGACAGAGGAGGTCACTGTGGACTGCGCCCGCCGTCTGGGCGTCACCACCGAGGCCCCCGCCATCGCCCTGCCCGGGGAGCAGGCGGAGATCGACGAGCTGCTGGCCATCAACGAGGGCGTCCTGGAGAAGGTCTATCCCACCGACGCCCCGGCAGCCAGCCCCCTGGAGACCTTCTCCTACACCGGCGGCTGCACCGCCGCCCCCGCCGTGAAGCACGCCAGACCCCGGGCCCTGATCCCCGTGTTCCCTGGCACCAACTGCGAGTACGACACCGCCCGGGCCGTCATGGCCGCCGGCGGCGAGGCGGAGATCCTGGTGATCCGCAACCTCACCGCCGCCCAGGTGGAGGAGAGCGCCCAGCGCTTTGCCGCCGCCATTGCCCAGAGCCAGATGGTGGTCATCCCCGGCGGCTTCTCCGGCGGCGACGAGCCCGACGGCTCCGGCAAGTTCATCACCGCCTTCTTCCGCTCCCCCGCCGTGCGGGAGCAGGTCACCGCCCTCCTGGAGCGGCGGGACGGCCTGATGCTGGGCATCTGCAACGGCTTCCAGGCCCTCATCAAGCTGGGTCTGGTGCCCTACGGCAAGATCGTGGACGCCGATGAGAACTGCCCCACCCTCACCTACAACACCATCGGCCGCCACCAGTCCAGCATCGTCCGCACCCGGGTGTGCACCAACAAGTCCCCCTGGCTGGCGGAGACCCAGGTGGGCGACGTCTACACCGTCCCCATCTCCCACGGCGAGGGCCGCTTCATCGCCCCCGAAGCCCTGATCCGCTCCCTGGCGGAGAATGGCCAGATCGCCACCCAGTATGTGGACCTGGCGGGCCAGCCCACCATGGACACCGCCTTCAACCCCAACGGCTCCCTGTACGCCGTGGAGGGCATCACCTCCCCCGACGGCCGTGTTCTGGGCAAGATGGGCCACAGCGAGCGCATCGGCTCCGCCCTGTACCGAAATGTGCCCGGTCAGTACGACATGGGCCTGTTCCGCAGCGCCGTAAAGTATTTCAGCAAGTAATTTACCCATAAAAAGCCCTGGAGGGCGAAGGAAAATCCTTCGCCCTCCAGGGACTGTCAAAAAAGTGCAAGCACTTTTTTGAATAGGGCTTGCGCTGCGCTCTGCGCCTCGGTTGTCCGCTAGAAGCGGACAATTCGACGCTCGCTCCGCGAGAAGCCGCAGCGTTAAACAAACAGGCCGGTGGCCTGTTTGTAGCGTA
>CAUWCX010000012.1:0-50690 GCA_963557105.1 uncultured Oscillospiraceae bacterium | reverse complement strand
TGGTTACTTTTTGCACGAGCAAAAAGTGACCCGGGGTCCGGGGATGGAATCCCCGAGAAAACCCGGGGTCCGGGGCCGGGCAGGCCCCGGGTGCCCCCAGAGCATGAGGTTGACAGCTCTACTCCATCTACTCCATCTCCCCCATCTCCACATACCGCCCCACAGCGGCCCGGATCTCCCCCCAGGAGAAGCCCCGGCGCAGGAGAAAATCCGTCAGCCGCTTGACCTCCCTGGGGTCGCTGAGGTCCCCTCTGCACCGCCGCTGGATCAGGGCGTCCAGGTTCTCCCCGCTGGCTGGCAGCTCCTCCAGGGCCTGGTCCCACAGTCCCCGGGGGACGCCCCGGCGGCGCAGCTCCTCCCGAACCCTGGCGGGGCCGTAGCCCCGTGAGCCGTAGTGCCGAGCCAGGGATGCGGCGTAGGCGGCGTCATCCACGGCGCCGATGTCCTCCAGCCAGTCCGCCGCCGCCTGGGCGTCGGCCTCCTGGCTGCCCTTTTTCACCAGGCGGCGGGTCAGCTCCTGCTTGGACAGGGCCCGGCTGCCGATGATGTTGGCGGCCTGGACCCGGGTGGAGGATGTCCGGGCGGATGCCTGCAGGGCCTCCAGCTCCGCCTCTCCCAGCTCCAGTTCCCGCCGCAGGCCGAAGCGCAGCACTTCCTCCTCCGTTACCCGCAGAAGGCTGCCGTCCTCCAGCTTCACCAGGAAGCGGCCCGGCTTCCGCTGCGACTTCTTCACTTCCACGATCCGCAAGAAACCGCCTCCTATCGTCCGCCGGATAAATCAGAAACCGGGGCCGCGCTTAGTCCTCGTCCTCAAAGTCGTCGGCGCTGACATCCACCGCCCGGCCGGCGGCCTTGGCGGCGATCTGGGACTGGGCGCCCATGAGCTTGAAGAAGTCCCGGCGGATGGCGGCCTCCAGGCCGTCGGCCACCTCGGGGTTGTCCTTCAGATACTGCTTGGCGGCATCCCGGCCCTGGCCCAGGCGGGTCTCCCCCATGGAGAACCAGGAGCCGGACTTCTGCACCAGATCCAGCTTTACGCCCAGATCCAGCAGCTCGCCCAGCAGGCTGATGCCCTCGCCGTACATGATATCGAACTCCGCCTCCCGGAAGGGGGGCGCCATCTTGTTTTTCACCACCTTGGCCCGGGTGCGGTTGCCGATGATCTCGCCGCCGGCCTTCAGGGTCTCGATACGGCGCACATCGATGCGGACGGAGGCGTAGAATTTCAGCGCACGGCCGCCGGTGGTGACCTCCGGGTTGCCGTACATGACGCCCACCTTTTCCCGCAGCTGGTTGATGAACACCACGATGCAGTTGGTCTTGTTGATGGCGCCGGCCAGCTTGCGGAGGGCCTGGCTCATGAGCCGGGCGTGGATACCCACGAAGCTGTCGCCCATCTCGCCCTCGATCTCCGCCCGGGGCACCAGGGCCGCCACGGAGTCCACGACCACCACATCAATGGCGCCGGAACGGACCAGGGCCTCAGTGATCTCCAGTGCCTGCTCGCCGGTGTCCGGCTGGGAGATGAGCAGCTCGTCAATATTGACCCCCAGCGCCTTGGCGTAGGTGGGGTCCAGGGCGTGCTCCGCGTCCACGAAGGCCACCTCGCCCCCCTGCTTCTGGGCCTGGGCCAGGATGTGCAGGGCCAGGGTGGTCTTACCGGAGGACTCGGGGCCGTAGATCTCAATGATCCGCCCCCGGGGCACACCGCCAATGCCCAGGGCCAGATCCAGGGCCAGGGAGCCGGTGGACACCGTCTCAATGTTCATCTGCTCCATCTGGTCGCCCAGGCGCATGATCGAGCCCTTGCCGTACATCTTCTCAATCTGGTTCATGGCGCTCTGAATGGCCTGCTTCTTATCGTTGGCCGGTGCGGCCGTCTTGGGCGGTGCGGATTTTTTCTCTGCCATATCGATCTCTCCTCTATGCAAAATGTTTATTTATTCTTTTCTTCTCCAGCATAGCCAAAGGTCTGTCCAGAAAACCGGTCACTACAGGCTCTCCAGCAGGGTGCCGTAGACCACCCGGGGGATCCCCTGGTTGTCGGGGACGATATTGATATCGCCGAACCCCTCCGCCCGCATCATCCGCAGGACCGTGTCCGCCTGACCGATGCCCACCTCAAAGTAGAGGCGGCCGCCGGGGAGCAGGGCGCTGCGGCAGTTGCGGATAATGGCGCTATAGAAGTCGTAGCCGTCCTCGCCGCCATCCAGCGCCAGGTGGGGCTCGAAATCCTTCACCGAGTCCTCCAGCTCCGCCACATCCGCCCGGGGGATATAGGGCGGATTGCTGACGATGCACTTAAACTCACCAATGGCCTTGGGCGGCGGCTGGAGGGCGTCCAGCTGCATGACCGTCACCTGTCCGGTGAGGTTGTTCCGGCGGATATTCTGCCGGCAGATCCGCACGGCCCCCTCCGAAATGTCCCCCAGCAGCACCCGGCAGTCCGGGCAATTGGCGGCAAGGGCAAGACCTATACAGCCGCTGCCGGCGCAGAGATCCAGCACCCGGCACTTGCCCTGGCCCGACAGATAGTCGATGGCCTCCCGGGCCAGAACCTCCGTGTCGATCCGGGGGATCAGCACGGATTCATTCACATCCAGGGGCAGGCCGTAAAACTCCCACTCCCCGATGAGATAGGCCACCGGCTCCCCATTCAGGTGCCGCTGCACCAGCCCCCGGATAGCGTCCTCCGTCTCCGGGGTCACATACAGGGGGGCGTCCCGGAAGAACTCCTCCCGGCTCTTGCCGCTGCCGCAGCAGACCAGCTCCCGGGCCTCCAGGGACGCCCCGGGGCAGCCCGCCTGCTTCAGCTGCTGGCGGATATCCAGATATAAATTGTTGTAGGTCGTTGGCATTGCTCTCTCCACTCCCACACACTGGGTTGGGATTTTTGATTCCTTTTTGTATTATTCTTGGTGGTAATTGCTATTTGTTGTTGAAATTGGGTGGATTTTTTTGGGGGGTATTGGCTGGGACGAGAGATGGTTCTCGACCTGGCTTGTGGGGCTACCCGCCCCACGCCCCGGGTCACTTTCCCCTCGCCGGGAAAGTAACCAAAGGGGCGCTCAGGGAAAGGGGGATTTCGATTTCCCCCTTTCCCTAAGAACCCTATCCCCTTGAAACGACTCTTCAAGGGGGCCGAAGGCCCCCTCGCCAGAGGGGCTACCCCCCTCCGTGCTGCCCTGGGGGTGGGTTGCACGACAAGAAGCGGGGTAAGGGTTCTGAACGGACATTTCGACTACCACACGGTAGTCTGTTCTCGTCTTAGTCAATTTGATTCTCGCCCCAAGGGCGAGTGGCTTTCTGTAGAGGTAGGGATTCGCCCCCTTGCAAGTCTGGGGGGTATCGGGGGAACGCCCCCGCACCCCCCCGCGCCGTAGCGGCGCGGTGCCCATCTCCTTGGGAAGAAACTGGGCATCAAGGTTGCACGGGGGATACTCCAATAAGGGGGCGTGCCCCCTTTTGGTCGTTGCGGGGCCGCAGCGTTAAGAAAATATGCCGGTGGCATATTTTTAGCGTAGGTCGCAGCGGCTATGCCGCGAGTAAACCGTGCTCCTTACGGGGATCAATGTGGCCTTTCAAGATTGGACACAATCGAAAGTGTCCCCTTCCTGAGCGTTCCTTTGGTTACTTTCCCGACGAGGGGAAAGTAACCCGGGGCGCGGGGCCGGAGGCCCCACAAGGTTGGACGAGAAAAATGCATCGTCCCTACCCGCCCGCCAAAGGGCAAATCCCCCCCAACCCCTAACCTACCACTTGTCCTTCCCCTTCTCCTCCGGAATGACCCGCTTCATGGCCTCAATCGCCACCTCGATCATGCTGTCATCCGGCTCATAGGTGGTGAAGTTCTGCATCCACAGTCCGGGCTTGGCCAGGAAGTTGGTGATGGGGTTGTCGTGCCCCCCCACATAGCGGTTGAACTCGTAGGTGATGCCCACCACCAGGGGCAGCAGCAGCAGCTGGATCAGCATCCGCAGGAACACGTTGTCCACCGGGAACAGGGCAAAGACGACCGTATTGATGAGGATAGCCACAATGATGACCACCAGCAGGAAGCTGGTGCCGCAGCGGGGGTGGTGCTTGGGCTGGACGCGGACATTCTCCACCGTCAGCTCCAGCCCCTTCTCATAGCAGAAGATGGTCTTGTGCTCCGCACCGTGGTAGGAGAACACCCGGCGGATATCCTTCATCCGGGAGACCAGGATCAGATAGGTCATGAAGATGCCGATGCGCAGCACGGCGTCCACCAGGTTCCGCACCAGGACGCTGTCCGTCACCAGCTCCACAAAGCTGGCCAGGAAGGTGGGCAGCAGCATAAACAGACCAATGGAAAAGGCCACCGCCAGCACCACGGAGAAGCCGATGATCACCTTCTCCATCTTCTCGTTGCCCAGCTTGGCGTCCAGCCACCGCTCAAATTTGGACGGCTCCTCCTCCAGCGCCCCATCCTCCGGGTAGTAGTCCGCGGAGAACATCAGGGCCTTCACCCCCTTGACCATACTGTCCAGGAAGGTGACGCTGCCCCGGATCAGCGGCAGGCCCAGGATGGGGTACTTGTCCCGGACCAGCTTCAACTCCTCCTCCTTAATGACCAGCCCCTCCGGGCCCCGGACCACAATGGCCTGCTTGTCCGGTCCACGCATGAGGATGCCCTCAATAAGCGCCTGTCCGCCGATGGTGGTGCGGAAGGCACCGGAATTCTTTTCTGCCATAGTTTCGCCTTTCTTCTCTTGATGATGATAACATATGTGCAAAATTTTTGCAACATTTGTTCTAAATTATGTCCGTGGCAGGGTGATGGTCACGATACAGCCGCCGCCCTCGGCATTGCCGATATCGAAGGTCCCCTCGTGGAGACGGATGATCTCATCGCACACTGCCAGCCCGATGCCGCTGCCCCGGGCCTTGGAGGAGCCCTTATAAAATTTCTGCTTCACGAAGGGCAGCTCCGCCTCCGGGATACCGGGGCCATGGTCCCGGACAGTGATGGTCAGGCTGGCGTCATCCCCGCGGAAGGCGGTGTCGATGCGCTTGCCCCCGCCGCCGTGCTTGGCAGCGTTGTCCAGCACATTGCAGAACACCTGCTTCAGCCGCTCCGGGTCCCCGGGGATGGGGGGATACACATCGTCGCCGCCGTCATAGGTCAGCTCAATGGACTCCTGCTTGAACAGCTCCCGGTAGGTGAAGATGGCGTCCTCAAACTCCGCCTGTAAGTCCACCTGCTCAATGGACAGGGTAAAGCGGCCATCCTCCATGCGGGAGAAGTCCAGCAACTCCTCCACCATGCCCGTAAGCCGGCGGGACTCCTTCAGGATGATACCCACGCCCCGGCGCAGCTGCTGGGGGTCCTCCACCGTCCCCGCCAGCAGGGTCTCCCCCCAGCCGTTGATGGCCGTCAGGGGGGTCCGCAGCTCGTGGGAGACGGAGGAGATGAACTCCGACTTGATCTTGGCGCTTCGGCTGATCTGGCTGGACATATTGTTGATGGCGTCGATGAGCTGGCCGATCTCGTCCCGGTAGTGGTTCTCCATCTGGGCGCCATAGCTGCCCCCGGCGATCCGCTTGGCCGTCTCCGTCACCTCCGCCACCGGCTTTACCACGTTGTTGATAAACACCATATTGGAGGTATACACCATGGCCAGGGCCGCCACCACCAGCACCGCCGCCACCCCAACAGTGATCATGATGGCCCGCTGGGCGGCGGACATACTGGTGACATAGCGCATAACGCCCACCGGGCTGCCGTTAAAGAACAGCGGGGAACTCACCGCCATGATGTGCTCTCCTGTAAGGGGGTCCACCCCCCGGTAGTGCTGCGCCGCCCCCGTCTGGAGGGCCAGGGCGATCTCCGGCGTCCCCGGGGAGAAACCGGAGGTCAGGCCGTAGGAGCTGACCTCTATGCGGCCGCTCTGGCCGATAAATTGCAGCTCCAGATGGTCCTTCTCCGAAAATTCTGAGGCAAAGGCGGAGGCCTCCTGGTAGAACTCCGCATAGCTGTGCATACTGTAGGTGGAAAAATAGTCGCTGGCGTGGGCAGCCCGGGTCTCCAGTCCATCCAGCATCAGATTGTAGTAGTAGTTGGCCATACCGGCGCAGAAAGTCCCCGCCACCAGCAACGTCACCACAAAAATGGGCCCCAGGGAGTTGAACAGCCACCGCTTCCGCAGGCCGGTGATCTCTATGCGTTTTTTTGCTTTTCCCATCCCGGCCTCCTTTTTTCTACATCCAGCAAGTGAATCATCCCCTTGCCGAGGTTTTGCTTCGCAAAACGCTCTTACGCCGCACTAGCGGCGGTGAGGACAACGCCCGAAAAGCGCATCAAAATCCCCACTTGTAGCCAAATCCCCACACGGTATTGATATATGTGGGATTCTGCGCGTTGTCCTCGATCTTCAGGCGGAGGCGGCGGATATTCACATCCACGATCTTCAGCTCCCCGAAGTAGTCCCGGCCCCAGACCATATCCAGGATCTCCTCCCGGGACAGGGCCTTCCCCGGGTTCTCCATAAACATCTTCATGATGGAGTACTCCACCTGGGTCAGCTTCACCCGCTGGCCATTTTTCTCCAGAGTGCGGTTGCGGGTATTCAGCAGGAAGGGCTCCTGGTAGATCTCCCCCGCCGCCTCGGACACCACCCCGCCGCCGGCCCGGCGGAACAGGGCATCCACCCGGGCGGTGAGCTCCGCCGGGGAGAAGGGCTTGGTCACATAGTCATCGGCCCCGGTCATCAGGCCCGTGACCTTGTCCATCTCCTGACTGCGGGCGGTGAGCATAATGATGCCGATACGGGTGTTGGTGGCGCGGATACGGCGGCAGACCTCGAACCCGTCGATGCCCGGCAGCATGATATCCAGCAGCGCCACCCGGATGTCACTGTTCTCCCGCAGCTTCTCCAGAGCCTCCTCCCCGGTCTCCGCCTCAATAGCCTCGTACCCCGCCCGGGTGAGGTTGATGACGATAAAACTGCGAATGCTGGACTCATCCTCCAACACCAGAACTTTTCGTGTCATAAGTATTCCCTCCCTATTTTCCGGCGGCCCCGCGCCGCCGCAGGCGATCGCGCCCCGCTTGTTCTCCTTCCGCTTAACCCTCGCCGCCCCACTGGGCTACAATGGTATTGAACCGCTTGATAAACTCCTTCTGATCGATGGCATAGCGCCAATCGCTGTATGCCGGAGCAAAGCGCGCGGCAAACTCGGTCCCCTGCTTGCTGCGGAGGACCACTCGCCCGCCCTGCATAGCCTGCGCCTTCCGCTTAGGTCCCGTGAGGGTATAGATGGTAAACAGCTCCTCCTTGACCCCTACACCGCCCACGCTGTAGAAGGTGGTGGCCCGCTCCGTGGTGCTGCCATTGTTCTGCTGCACAGTGAAGTGGCCGTCCCAGCTCTCCGGGATCATCAGATACCAGCTGTCCTGGATATTATGATAGGTGATGGCCCGCCGCTTGGCCTGGCCGTTGGCATCAAAGCTGCGCCAGTAGATCTTCCAGTAGGGCCCGTCCTCCGCAGACACCACAGGCAGCTGTGCCGGCATGGGCACCTCCATTACGCCGTCACCGTCAATATCCGCCGGCTGGAGATCGTTGATAAAGCGGTAGATCTCCGTGGATACACCAGTGTCGCTGTCCAGAACGATATTGGTGAGATCCGGCTCCCGGTAGACCAGGATATCGGTGATGGCCCGGGAGGTCTCCTCCACGCCGGTCTCCCGGCCGGTGACGAATACTGCCGTCTCCCCGTCCTCCAGCCGTCCGGTCTGGGTCCACTGCAACTCTGCCACCGCCACAGACAGCCGGGCGGAGGACCGCAGCAGCAAACTGCCGCCGTCCCAGTCGTAGTAGTCCGCCAGGCTCACGCCGGTCTCCCCCTCATCATTGCGGATGACCACCAGCTCCTTCATGTCGTCATCGTCCAGGTCCTCCACCTCATAGCGGGCGTAAGCCGTGCTCATGAGGGGCATCGGCTCCATATCCTCCAGGGCGTAGACCCCCAGCGCCTGGACCTCCGCGCTGACACGCCAGCACACCAGGATCTCCTTCACCCCGTCGCCAGTCATATCCTCATAGCGGATGCTGCGGATAGCTGTGCCGCTGCCGTCAATAATGGCCGCCTGCTCGTAGGAGTCCTCCACCGCCCGGAAAATATAGATCTTCAGGGGGCGCTCTTCACTGTTGTCCCGGAAAAAGGCCACAGCCTCCTCATCGCCGTCGCCGTCCAGGTCCACCAGCTGCACCGATTGCAGATTTGTCCCTCCCTGAGGCGAGGTCTGTTCTGCGCCGTTGGCCCTAATGGCGGCCAGCTGGGCGTTGAGGTCCTCATACTCCTCCGGCAGGCGCGGCAAAACATAGAGGTCCTCCACCGGTGCGGAGGCCATACAGCCCGACAGGGTCAGCGCCAGCAGAAGCAGCAGCTGTGCCAGCAGAAGCCGAAAAATTTTTTTGTTCATGGCGGACCTCCTCTCCGGCAGGGCACACGCCCCCTATTTTTCTAGCATATAATCTACCACAAATCTCCGCCGTTTGGTAGCCCCTCCCGCAGGATTTATAAAAGATTTACAAAGGCGGCAGCAAGGAAAATTCCTGGCGTTGTCCCGTCATACATCAGGAGATGGCGCGCACGAAAGATAGGAAGATGCGATCCGAAAAGCCTCCGCCATCCCACCTTCCCGCACATCAGGCACCACATGCGTCACAATGTCCTTTACCGCATCGGCGGCGTTCTGGGGTGCAAAGGAGATAGCCGATGAGCGTAGCATAGGGAGATCGGTATACGCATCTCCTGCGCTGAAAAAATGGCTGAGTGGAATCGATAAAAGCCGAGAAAGCGTCTGGATCGCATCCCCTTTTCCAAAGCCCGCAGCAACCACATCCACAAAAGTCCGACTGGCAAATGCAAAGTTGCAAAATTCCGGGGGAAAGAACCGCTGACATTGGCGCAGATGGTCCGGCTCCTCACAGCACATCACCAGCTTTAAAATACTGCCGGTCACATCCTCCGGGGCGGACAGGGGAAAACAGTTTTCCTCCTTGACGCCCACGGCGTTCAGCCGCTGGTTTCGCCGCAGAATATAGATGGATCTCTGGGTAAACACCTGCATACTGATGTCGGGAAATGCGGACAAAACATTGTGGACGGCCTCCATGACATCCCATTGAAATGGATGCACATCCAGATAAACTTCCCGCTGAAAGTCGTAGATCGCGGCGCCGCCGTAAATGATCGAAGGCGCGTTGACCCCCAGAGCCTCCGCAACAGGCCTTACCGCCGGCAGGGAGCGGCCAGAGCAGATTGCAAGAAGTCCGCCGCATATTCGGTAGTCTTCTGCTGCACGAATCACACCTTGCGGTAAGGGCACGTCCGCTTTTAGCAAGGTCCCGTCAACATCGGTCAAAAAAATATGGCGCATAACAAACCTCTCTACTGAAGTACACCACAGCCCGCAGAATACAAATGCCCTGGAGCCTGGACAGGGATCGATATAGAAAAAGGCCCTCTTGCCCACTGGGGACAAGAGGACCGCATGGAGCAGGGTACGGGAATCGAACCCGCCTCCTCGGCTTGGGAAGCCGATGTACTACCGATGTACTAACCCTGCGCTGATGAACGGATTTATTATAGCAGACTTCTTTTCCAAATGCAAGGCGAAATTTGGCGGCAGCGGAAATTTTCTTTGGGGTCATTTCGAGTATTCGCGGTGGAAGTCGATAAGCTGGGCAATGACCTGATTTGCCCGGCGAAGGTCCTCCTCATCCAGCTCCAGCGCCGCAGAGACCTTGGCAGCGTGGGCGCTGTCGAAGGCCACGTGGGCCTGGTTCACCTGTTGGCCCAACGCCGTCAGGGTCAGCACGCACCGCCGGCGGTCTTCGTTCTCCCGCTGGCGGTGGATCAGCCCCTTTTCCATGAGCTTATCCACCATAACGGAGGTCGCGCCCTTGGTTCGGCACATTTGGCGGCTGAGCTGGGCCTGGCTGATGCCGGGATTTTCGGCGATAGCCTCCAGAGTGTGGGACTCGTTGTCGTACAGCGTAACGCCGCAGTAGGTCTTCGGCTGGCCCCGGAGGGAACGGAGCACCAGCTCCACGGTGTACATCTGATTGAGCAGCTTATGGATCTCCTGTTCCTTTGACATAGTCAGCCTCCGGGTGCAAATTAAATATAGTATAGCACAGCCCCGCGAAATTTTCCAGTAATGCAGTGACGCTTTTTCTGGAAAAGTCAGGGGCACTTTTTACAAAAATTTTTCAGCAATTTTATGCAGCTCAACAAAAAATAAATACTTCTTGCAATCGGCTGATGGGGGTGCTAAACTGAATACAAGCAAATAGTTTAATAGTTAAACTATTTGGACGCAAGCAGAAAAGAGGGGATACAATGACCTACGATTTTGATGCGGTGGTGGACCGCCGGGGCACATACAGCGCCAAGTGGGACGGTGTGTCCATGTTCCCGGAGCTGGGGATATCTCCCCGGGGGGACAGCGATACCCTGCCCCTGTTCACGGCGGATATGGACTTTCGCTGTCCGCCCTCCGTGCGGGAGGAGATTCTGAAGGTGGCGGAGAACAACCTGTACGGCTACACCACCCTGCACCCCGCCATGGGCGGGCGGTACTACGACGCGGTGTCCGGCTGGTTCCGCCGGCGGCACGGCTGGGAGATCCAGCCCCAGGAGATGCTGTATGTGGACGGGACCATATCCGCCATTCGCCACGCCCTCCTGGCCTTCTCCGCACCGGGGGACGGCGTGCTCATCACCCGGCCCATTTACACCCCGTTTACCAAGGTCATCCTGGGTACCGGGCGCCAGGTGGTCAACAGCCCCCTGGTGAACACCGACGGCTACTACACCGTGGACTTTGCGGACTTCGAGCGGAAGGCAGCCCTGCCCACCACCACCTGCTGCATCCTGTGCAGTCCCCACAACCCCACGGGGCGGGTGTGGACCGATGAGGAGTTGCGGCAGATGTACGACATCTGCACCCGCAACGGGGTGCTGGTGATCTCTGATGAGATCCACGGCGATCTGATCCGGCGGGACAGTGTCTACCACCCCCTGGCCACCCTGGTGGACCCCAGCAATCTGGTGGCCTGCACCGCCGCCAACAAGACCTTCAACCTGGCGGGACTGAAGTGCACCAATGTGGTCATCCACAACCCGGAGCTGCGGGCGCGGTATGCCAAGCAGATCGGCATGATCTTCCTCTCGCCCTTCACCATTGCCGCCACCATCGGCGCCTACAACGGCGGTGAGGAGTGGCTGGAGGAGCTGAAGGCCTATCTGGACGGCTCCTTCGATTGGACACTGAACTTCATCCGGGAGAAGCTGCCCAAGGTCCGCTGCGTGCGGCCGGAGGGGACCTACCTGCTCTGGATGGATTTCCGGGATTACGGCCTCAGCGCCCAGGAGATCCGCAAGAAGATCTATGTGGACGCCAATGTGGTCCTGGAGAGCGGGACCATGTTCGACCCGGAGGGCGGAGATGGCTTCGAGCGCATCTGCCTCTCCACCCGCCGCAGTCTCATCCAGGAGGCGTTCCAGCGCATTGCCCGGGAGTTCGAGGGACTCTGATCCCCAACCAATCAATTTCATACTTAGGAGGAGAAACACATGAACAGCGCATTACAACTGGCCAATGGACCGATGATGTGGGTATTCAGCCTGCTGATCATCGCAGCAGCGGTATTCCAGTCCGCCCTGCTGTACCGCCTGGCCCGCAAGTACACCAAGCAGACCGGGATCCTCACGGACCAGGAGGTCCGCACCTGCATGAAGGCCGGCGGCACCGTGGCCATCGGCCCTGCCATCTCTGTGTTTGTGGTGGCCCTCAGCATGATCTCCATGCTGGGCGCGCCCTTCACCCTCATGCGGGTGGGCATGATCGGCTCCGCCAGCACGGAGCTCACCGCCGCCAGCGTAGGCGCGGAGGCCGCCGGCGTGGCCCTGGGTGTGGACGCACTGACGGAGAAGGCCTTCACCGCCGCCCTGTGGAGCTGCGCGGTCATGAGCGCCGGCTATCTGATCTTTGTGCCCCTGGTGACCCGGGGCGTGGGCAAGGCCCTGAACAAGGTGGTCATCCCCGAGGAGGGGAAGAAGCAGTCCTGGCTGGCCTGGAGTATCAGCGCCCTGCTGCCCCTGCTGATCTTCCTGGCCCTGTCCGCCATGCAGGCCAGCAAGAGCGCGGCCCACGCCGTGTCTCTGGTGGTGTCCGCCATCGTGATGCTGGCGCTGAATGTGCTGGCCGGAAAACTGAAGAAGAAGTGGATGAAGGAGTGGGCCATGGCGCTGAGCGTCCTGACCGGCATCCTGGTGGGAGCCCTGGTCAACGGGCTCATGGGTTAAGAAAGGAGTCGCACCGCTATGGAAGATAAGAAAACCATCGCTCCCGAGCTGGAGCAGGATAAGATCTATAACGAGGAGTATATCCCCAAGGTCCACCGCTTCGGCACCGCCACCATGCTGCTGGTGCTGGTCCTGAGCTTCCTGCCCGCCCTGTATTTCTCCTTTGGCCTGGGCTTCCACCCGGGCTGGGGCGCCATCGGCCAGGCGGCCATCACCATGATCGGTATCGAGGTGTTCACCTGGATCCTGGAGCCCACGCTCTACTTCCCCATGATCGGCATCACCGGCTCCTACATCAGCTTTGTGGCCGGAAACATCACCAATATGCGTATCCCCGCCGCCACTGCCGCCCAGGCCGCCGTGGGCGCCAAGATGGGCACCCGAAAGAATGAGTTTGCCGGCGTTGTGGGCATCATCGCCTCCGTGGTGGTGAACTTCGCCGTGCTGATCCTGGTGGTCCTCTTCGGCAACTTCCTCATCTCCATCCTGCCCCAGGGCGTGGTGGATGCCCTGGCCTATGCGCTGCCCAGCGTCTATGGCGCCCTGCTGGTGGTCTTCATCGCCCGGCTGAAGAGGTGATCGCCATGAAGTACATCGATCTCCACTGCGACACTCTGATGCAGGCATTTCTCGCTCAGCAGAAGGATATCGCCACCCTGGAAAAGGCCATGGTGGATCTGGACCGGCTGGAAAAAGGGGGCTGCATGGCCCAGTTCTTCGCCATCTTCATGCCGCCCATGGCCTACCGGGCCAAGTACGGCAGCGCGCTGCCGGATGATGAGACCTACATCCGTCTGCTCCACGGCATTCTGATGAACACCATCCAGCTCTACCCGGGCCGGCTGGCCCTGGCCAAAAGCGCCGGTGATCTGGCAGCCAATGCGGGAAAGATCTCCGCATTCCTGACCCTGGAGGACGGCCGGGCCGTGGACGGGAAGCTGGAAAATCTGGACCGCTTCTTTGACCTGGGGGTCCGCCTCATCTCCCTGACCTGGAACGAGGCCAACTGCCTGGGCGCCCCCAACTCCGCCGACCCCGCCGTCATGGCCCAGGGGCTTACCCCCTTTGGCCGGGACGCTGTGCGCCGGATGAACGAGCTGGGGATGATCGTGGATGTGTCCCACCTGTCTGACGGCGGCTTCTGGGATGTGGCGGAGCTGTCTGACCGGCCCTTTGTTGCCTCCCACTCCAACTGCCGCAGCCTCTGCGCCCACCCCCGGAATCTCACCGACGAGATGATCCGCGCCCTGGCGGACCGCGGCGGCGTGGCGGGGCTGAACTTCAATCCCCCCTTCCTGGAGGAGGGCGGGACCCACGGCGCTGTCCAGCGCATTGCGGACCACGCCCGCCACCTGGCGGATGTAGGCGGCCTGGGCTGCGTGGCCCTGGGGACAGACTTCGACGGCATCCGCGGAACCTTTGACGTGGGTTCCCCGGACAAGATGGACCTGCTGTTTACCGCCCTGCAGAAGGTGGGCTTCACCCAGGATCAGGTGGAGCAGATCGCCTGGGGCAATGCACAGCGGCTGATCCGGGATGTGTGCAGCTGATGCGCCGGCATCAAGTGTGTGATTTGAGGTGAAATGAGAACATGAAAAAGTTCGTTAAGATCCTGCTGCGGGTCCTTCTGGTGATCGTTCTTGTTCTGCTCCTGCTGGCTGGCGGGATTTTCGTAGGGTATAAGCAGATGATGAAGATCGATCAGGTGAAGCAAAAGGATGCCTCCCTGAAAAATGCCATTCTGTATACCGTAGACGGGAAGGACCTGCTGTACAACGTGATTTATTACGGCAACGTGGAAAAGGCGACCATCTCCGACCAAACCGGCAGCGGGATCGACACGGTCGAGGAGCTGAAGGCGATCTTGGGTTCTGCCGATGCCCCGGCAGAGGAGTTCACCACAGCTCCCGGGGACCGCACGCTGGGAAAAGCGGTGACCGCGGATCTCCAGACCGACAGCAAGGGAAATATCGTCTCTGTGGAGGTTGTCGCAGTCAATGATCGTCCGGTCATCGGGATCTCCTGGAAAAAGGACGAGGTATCCAACGACTATACGCGCTTTGCATCTTCGATCGAGCGCAACGGCGGTATCGCCGTCTATCTCCCCAATGCCACAGGCGAGGAGAGCGCCCGATTTATTCTGGGGGAGCTGGATGGTATTTTCTTTACCGGCGGCTCCGACTGGAATCCTGCTACCTATGGCCAGGAGGCGATCCCCCACGGCGCCAAAAACTGGAATGATGTCCGCGACACATCGGATCTGAACCTGATGCGGGCGGCCATCGCCATGGATGTTCCCCTGCTGGCGGTGTGCCGGGGCGCGCAAGGGCTGAATATCGCCCTGGGCGGCCAGCTGATCCAGGATGTGCCCTACTACTTGGGGACAAAGGTCCTGGACGGCACGATCGCGGAGGACCGGGTCAGCAAGGTCATGTCCGGCACCCTCCCCAGCGGAAAGAGCGGCGGCAGCTGCGACTGCGAGGGTGAGGAGCACCTCCGTGTGCAGGTGGACGGCCTGGGCCACAGCGGCCTGTCCTTCTACCACGATTTGGCCCAGGGGACCGATGGTATGGGGATCTCGCCGGAGTCGAAGTGGCTCTATCCGATTTTCGACGCGACATCCCTGCCCTCCATTGCCACAGCGCACCACCAGGCCCTCGACCCGGAAAACCTGGGCGACGGATTGACGGTGGTGGCGGCCTCCTCTGACGGCATTATCGAGGCGGTCGAGTATCAGGCGAACCACTTTGCTCTGGCGCTTCAGTGGCATCCTGAGCGGGATTCCCTGGGCGATATCCGGCTGACCGACGTGGATCAGGACGCCAGCAACGCCGTGCTGCGGACGTTTGTTGACCACGCCGCCCAGTACGCCGATTGATCTGCTTTTTCTTTCTCCACAAAAGGTCCGTACCACGCCAGTGGTGCGGGCCTTTTGCTGCGGAAGAGGGGCATTTCCCGCCGGGGCGGCGCATACCCTTGTACCACATGGATATTGCGGATGCTGAGAAAGGAATGGTCAACGATGAAAAAGTTCATATCCGCTCTGCTGGCCCTGCTCCTGGCGGCAGCGCTGACGCCGCCCGCCTGGGCGGAGGAGCTGGCGGTGGAGGCCCAGTCCTGCCTGCTGATGGAGAAGACCACGGGCCAGGTGCTCTACGCCGTTAACGAGCACGAGAAGCTGGAGCCCGCCAGCGTCACCAAGATCATGACAATCCTGCTGGTCATGGAGGCCATCGACGGCGGGGCCCTCCGCTATGACGATGTGGTCACCGCCTCGGCCTACGCCTGCTCCATGGGGGGCAGCCAGATCTGGCTGAAGGAGAACGAGCAGATGACCGTGGAGGATATGCTGAAGGCGGTGTGCGTGGTGTCCGCCAACGACTGCTCCGTGGCCCTGGCGGAGCATCTGGCGGGCAGCAGCGAGGCTTTTGTGGAGAAGATGAACCGCCGGGCCCAGGAGCTGGGCATGGCAGACACCACCTTTGTCAACCCCACGGGGCTCCCCGCCCAGGGCCATGTGACCAGTGCCTACGACATCGCCCTCATGAGCCGGGAGCTGATTGCCAACCACCCGGATATCCGCCGTTTCACCACCATCTGGATGGACTCCCTGCGGGACGGGGAGTCAGCCCTCACCAACACCAACAAGCTGGTGCGCTACTACCCGGGGGCCACAGGGCTCAAGACCGGCAGCACCGACAGCGCGCAGTACTGCCTGTCCGCCACGGCGGAGCGGGACGGTATGGAGCTGATCGCCGTGGTGCTGAAGTCCCCCACCTCCACCCAGCGCTTTGAGGGGGCGAAGACCCTGCTGAACTACGGCTTTGCCGCCTACGGCCTGGCGGAGGCGGCGCCGCAGGAGCCGCTGCGCCCGATCCCGGTGGTGTTGGGGGAGAAGGCCGCAGTAACGCCGGAGATCTGCGGCGAGACCGGCATCCTGGCCCCTAAGGAGAAGCTGGCGGCGATGACGGTACGCACGGAGCTCCAGCCCCAGCTGGAGGCCCCGGTGGAGAAAGGCCAGCCGGTGGGGACGCTGACCGTCCTGTCCGGGGAGGAGACGCTGGCGGAGCTGCCCCTGGTGGCAGGGGAGGATGTCCCCCGCCTCACCTACTGGAAGATCCTTCTCCGCTGCCTGCAAACCGCCTTTCTGGCGGGATAGCGCGGTTTTCCGCCCTGCCCCCTTGCCGGGGGCGGGGCGGCGTGCTATACTGGAAGCAGCTTCCCAATATTCAGTGGAGGAGGATCTCTCTATGATACAGCTTGATCTCGCCAACAGCTCCGCCCGGACGGAGCAGTATGTTCAGGACCTGCAGCAGGCCCAGACCTGGCTTCAGGAGGCCACTGGCCGGGGCAACGATTTTGTGGGCTGGGTGAATCTGCCCAGGGACTATGACCGGGAGGAGTACGCCCGGATCAAGGCCGCAGCCAAAAAGATCCAGTCCGACAGCCGCGCCCTGGTGGTCATCGGCATCGGCGGCAGCTACCTGGGGGCCCGCAGCGCCATTGAGCTGCTGTGCTCCAACAACTACAATCTGAAGAAAAAGGACACGCCCAACATCTATTTCGCCGGCAACGGCCTGTCCGGGGACAGTATGCAGGAGATCGTGGACCTGCTGGGGGACGAGGACTTCTCCATCAATGTCATCTCCAAGTCCGGCACCACCACGGAGCCCGCCGTGGCCTTCCGGTTCTTCAAGGCCCTGCTGGAGAAGAAGTACGGCAAGGCGGAGGCGGCCCGCCGCATCTACGCCACCACCGACAAGGCCCGCGGGGCGCTGAAGTCCCTGGCGGACGCCGAGGGCTACGAGACCTTCGTGGTGCCCGACGACGTGGGCGGCCGGTACAGTGTCCTCACCGCCGTGGGCCTGCTGCCCATCGCCGTGGCCGGGGTGGACCTGGATCAGGTCATGGCCGGCGCCGCGGACATGATGGAGACCTGCCGCAAGGCGGACATGGACGCCAACCCCGCATGGCAGTATGCCGCCGCCCGCACAGACCTGTACCGTCAGGGCAAGAAGATCGAGATCCTGGCGGGCTATGAGCCCCGCTTCCGGTTCTTTGCCGAGTGGTGGAAGCAGCTCTACGGCGAGAGCGAGGGCAAGGAGAACAAGGGCCTCTTCCCCGCCAGCGTGGAGTTCACCGCGGACCTCCACTCCATGGGACAGTACATCCAGCAGGGCGAGCGCCATATCTTTGAGACGGTGGTCCGCTTCGGCAAGTCCGCCGCGGAGATCCTGGTGCCCTATGACGAGACCGACGGCGACGGGCTGAACTTCCTGGCGGGAAAGGATATGGACTTCATTGCCACCCAGGCCATGGACGGCACGCTGCTGGCCCATGTGGAGGGCGGCGTCCCCAACCTCATCGTGCGGGCCGGGGAGTGCTGCGCCTATACCTACGGACAGCTGGTGTACTTCTTTGAGTACGCCTGCGGCCTCAGCGGCTATCTGCTGGGGGTGAACCCCTTTGACCAGCCCGGCGTGGAGGCCTATAAGAAGAATATGTTCGCCCTCCTGGGCAAGCCGGGGTACGAGGAGATGGGCGCCGCCCTGCGGGCAAAGCTGGGGAGATAAATTCCCCCTGTAAAAATCCAGCGGTCAAATTTGAACTATCCGTCAATTTTTCGGAAAAAGCAAATTTCCCGTTGTGTTTCCCGCCAGTCTGTGATATGCTGATACCACGATAGGTCCCCAACCTATAGCAATGAAGGAGTGATTTCTTATGGTTAGACTGATCATGAGCGGTTCTGGTGAGGGTAAGACCAAGCAGCTGCTCGACCTCATGAACACTGCCGCCGAGACCGAGGCTGGGTGCATGGTGTGCATTGAGCCCACCCGCAATATGAGCTACAACCTGCGCCACCAGACCCGTCTTGTGGATGCCTCTGAGTTTGGTATCACCAGCTTTGAGAATCTGCGCGGCTTTATCTGCGGCCTGTATGCCGGGAATTACGATATTTCCAATATTTTTATTGATAACCTCTGCAAGGTAGCCCACAACAACAGCGACCGCGAGGTGGACGAGTTCCTGTCCTGGCTGGATACCTTCAGCTCCCCCTTGGGCCTGAAGATCACCGTCACCATCAGCGCCGATCCCGATACCGCCACCGACACCATGCGGAAGTTCATGTAAATTCTTCAGCGGGCCCCGTCCACACCGGACGGGGCCCGCTCTCTTTTTGGACGGTGCCCGCGCTCTTTTTGGACGGTGCCCGCGCTCTTTTTGGACGGAGAATTGACAAATCCTGCCACTGCCCCTATAATAGAAAAAAAGTGCCCTGTGGGGCGGAGGGAGGCCGGCGCCGTGTATCAGATCGCGCGCATCACAGACAAGGAGGGCGTGTCCAAGGTGAGCCCGGAGGATCGGGAGCGCCTGGGCTGCATCGGAGAGGCCAAGATGGAGGAGGGCTGCGTCCTAATCCACTGCCGCTACGACCGCCGGGGTGAGCCCTGTGACCGCTATATCCGCACCAGCCTGGTGAAGGCGTGGAACAAGGATAAGGAGAGCGGGAAGATCGTGGTGGAGACCTGCAACAGCGTCTACCACCTGCATCCGGTAAAGCTCTGACCTTACCCATACGCTGAAAACTGCCCCGGAAGCCAATGCTTCCGGGGCAGTTCAGCGTTATTCCAGCATAAGGTAGTTGTTGACGCCGAAGAGGCGGGCCAGGCACAGCTTGGCCTCCAGGCTCTCCGGGCTCTGGTACCAGAGGATGCCGGTCTGGTAGCTGTTGGCCTGGTAGATGCAGTAGGCGCTGTCGTAGAGGGGGGAGAAGTAGGTCCGCACATCCTTTTTGGCCAGGATCTCCTCCACCTCCTGGGCGGAGACGGGGGCGGTGTCCAGTATCCGCTTGCCGGACATGAGGGTGCGCACGCCGCCGGCGGTAAGGCAGAGCACCGCCTGGCCCATGTCCGCGCCGCTGGACTTCAACTCCCGCAGCGCATCATACAGCGCAGTCACCGGCTCCAGCGGCGTGGTGGGGAATTCAGCCCCCTCCTCCACTGTGGGGGTCTCCACGGTGATGGTGCGGCGGCTGCCGGCATCGGTCAGGGGACAGCTGGCGGCATACAGCCGGTCGTATACCCGCACCAGAACTGCGGCGGCCTGCTCCCGGGTGGCGGGGGCGTCGGGGGCGAACTTGCCATCGCCAATGCCGCTCATGATCCCCATGTCATAGGCCACCGTGATAAATCCGCGGCTGACGGAGACGTCGGTGAAGGGGGAGCTGTACCGGGCGGCAGCTCCGGCCAGGGAGGCGTAGCCCAGGCCCCGGACCAGCATAACGGCCATCTCCTCCCGGGACAGGTTGTCCGTGGGGCGGAAGTTCTTGCCGATGGCCACCACCGCGCCGTTGGCACAGGCGGTCTCCACGGCGGAGTAGAACCAGCGGTCCGCCGTGACATCGGTGAAGGTGGCCTGGGTGGGGGTGATCTCCTGCCAGTCGAAGAGGCGGACCAGGGCGGTGACGAATGCCGCCCGGCTGATGGGCTGGCCCCGGCCGAACTTTCCGCCGCCCACACCGTTGAATAGGCCCAGCTCCGTGGCCCGGCGGACGCTCTCCGCCGACCAGTGGCCCTCCGGCACATCGCTGTAGCCGGTGTCCGCCGCCGAGGCGCTCACCGCCAGCCCCAGGGTCAAGCTCAGGGCCAGCAGCAGAGAGAAAACACGTTTTTTCATCAGGAATAGCTCCTTTTCCAGGTTGTTTCAATGCTCTTACAGGGGAGAACGGGAACTATTCTATCAGATTTTTCCCCTGCCGTCAATTCTCTGCGGGAAATGGGCTGAATAAGCCCATTTCCCGCATGAAATACATCAATACCAAAAATCTTCTTCCCGATACGCTGGTTAAGGAACTGCAAAGCTATATTCAGGGGGCTATCTTTATGTCCCCGCCGAGCAAGCGCAGCAAAAACGATGGTGAGAAGCGTCTGGCTACCGGCAGGGGTTGCAGAAATGCATCCCCTGCTTTTTGTTTGATACAGCTTGATTCGGTATTATCCGGTGGATAGAAAAAAGGCAATATCAGTAGTATGATATAAACAAATACATCACAAGAGAGGGAAAGACCATGTGTACTCGATTTGTCTACCGGGGCAACGATATGATCACCTGTTTCAATTTTGATATTGACCTTGCTGTATGTCCACGGAAATTCGGAGGGGACCTATCAGGATTCCATAGGCTGCATGACAATCGCAGACCTAACAGAACGCTTTATTCAGGCAGCGATCAGTTTGGACGATGTGTTGCAAATTGTGCAGGAACGAAAGATCATCTATGCCCCGGATGCCACCATGCAGGCCATGCTGTCCGGCAAGAAGGAATATGGGTTACCGGAGTTTCTTTCGTTTATTCAGCGAAGGAACACACCGTTTATTATGTGCAGAACAATGATTTTTCACAGATCGAAACATACGCGTTTCCATAACTTTGAAAAGCTGATTTCCCTTATTGAAAATACCAAAAGGAGACCACAGCGATGGAGTGGTCTCCTTTTGCTTTGATTTGCGTAGCTGTCACCCTGTGCTTTATTGGAGGTATTTCTTAAACCAGCACAATATTTCTTCTAGCCGGGTTATCCGGTTATCTGGACGCCCACTGCGGGACAGTTCGTGGTTTTCTCCGTGGAACAGACAGAGTCTCGCTGGACAACCAGCCCGCTTGAGGCAGCTGAACATGGATAGTGCGTCGGGTAGCGGGCAGCGGAAATCCTGGTCAGAATGAATAAATAGCGTTGGCGTGCTGCAGTTTGGTGCGTACTTCAGCGGGGATTCCTCCCACATCGCTGAAAAATTCTCCTCTGCAGAGCACAGATGTTCACTGCGGATATTACTTAACCCAATATCGCTGAGGTACTCAAAATTGATCATATTGGCAAAGGACCGCTGCGAGCATGCTGCAGCAAATCGATTGGTATGTCCGATGATCCAGTTGGTCATAAACCCACCATAGGAGCCGCCGCATACCCCCACCCGGTAGGGATCGATATCCGGGAATTTTTCCAAGATCACATCGGTAAAAGTCATCAGATCCGTGTAGTCCACGGTTCCCCACCGTCCGCGAATGTCCGCAAAGGCTCTGCCTCGACCGTCTGAACCCCTGGGGTTACAGTAGAATACGAAGAAACCATTGCTGGCCCAAAGCTGCATCTCATGGTGGAACACATCGCCAAAGATCGTCTTCGGCCCACCGTGGATGTGCAGGATACCCGGATACCGTTTACCGGGTACATACCCTGTAGGCTTCATACAGAAGCCATGGAGTTCAACGCCATCTCTCGACATGAATTTTATCGGCTCCGGTGTGCTCAGCTCGCGGCTCTGTAAGTACGTCCCGTTAAAATCGGTAATCTGCCGACCATCCAGGTACAGCTCAACGACGCCGTTGCTGACCATCTTCCCGCAGACCAGGTGATCTTCAAAAAGATCAAAACTCTCTACCGATCCGGCAAAGCCATCGGCCTCAGTAATATTCTTTTCCACCTTGCCGTCAAAGCGCAATCGATTGATGCACGTTCCATCCATTACCGGGGCCAGGAAATAGACACCATCCCGTCCCAGACAGAGGCCCTGTCCGCCGCCGTATTTGGCGTCAGAGCCTGTGCCTCCATAGCCGATTTTCATATCCGCATCGGAGAAACGGTTGATTTCTCCAGTGTGGATATTCACCGTGTAGAAGTCACTGTTCTGCCCCATGCTTTTGCCCAAGCAGTCCTCGATACCGCTGAACAGCAGCTCGTCCTCCTTCCAGAAGCAGAGTGCAAAACTGTTGATCCGCCCTACGCGGACGATCTGGCGCACTTCCCCGGAATCCACCTGATAGGTATAGAGGCCGTGACCATAGAGGTAAGTACGGTAATTTTCCCAAGGCGTGGCCTGGAACAGCAAAATCCCGTTCCGGTAAACAAAGTCTCCGGCATCTGCATGTTCCTCGGTCAACTTCTGCAAATTGCCAGTCTTTTCATCATAGATATACAGTCCCGTGCGTTGTCCAGCAGTCAGGCCGTGCCCGTTACTGCAATAGGGCACCTCCTCAAGAACATGGTAACGCGCAGGATTCTTCTGTGTATCTGTTGTCATGGTCAAGGCATATCGCTCACCGCTCAAGGGATAGATTTTATTCACAGAAAACGGAAGAGAAAACATTTTTTTCTCCCCCAATAGTCCATCTGCACACTGATAGAGATCCGTCCCCTCCGGCGATCTTCTCCAAAAAGACAGCCCGTGCGTTTCGTCCCAAAAGTACCCGTTGACTTGTCCGGTTGTAGTTACCTGTCGGTTGCTGCTACTCGCCATATCATACACCCACAGATCACAGGTATAGCCGCTTCGGTCTGGTCTGACCTGGGTCACTAAGTATGCGATCGTTTTTCCATCGGGAGAAAAGCGGGGATCGCTGAGATACTTAATTTCCGTAAAATCCTCAACTGTCACCGGTATGCGGTCCATAATAATGCCCTCCTTTGGTTTTGATGTGCATTACTGCTGCACTAACGGGACCCCTCCCGTCGCAGCGATTATACCTATTGTAGCACATTCTTCCGCGGGCAATTGTATAAAAACAGGCGCAGTCCCTCTCCGGGACTGCGCCTGTTGTTTTACTTGGAGACAGCGTCCTTCAGCGCCTTGCCGGCCTTAAAGGTGGGGACCTTGGAGGCGGGGATCTGGATCTCCTCCGAGGGGTTCTTGGGGTTGCGGCCGGTGCGGGCCTCCCGCTTCTTCACCTCAAAGGAACCAAAGCCCACCAGCTGGACCTTATCCCCCTCGCTCAGGGCGTTGGCAATAGCCTCCAGCGCGGCATTGACCGCAGCCTCGGAATCCTTCTTTGACAGGCCGGCCTTCTCGGCAACGGCATTGATGAGTTCACTCTTATTCATAAAATGCTCTCCTTTTGTACATTTTGATGGTTCAGGCGTTGAAACGGGTGCACACATGCCCCAGGATCACATACATCCATAATCTAACATACTTTTTCCCTGGTTGCAAGGTTTTTATCCCAAAATCCGGGACATTTCCGGGAAATCTATCAATTTGCCACAGGGATCAGCGGATATGCAGCAGCCGCGCCAGCTTTTCCCCCTTGGGCACCATCTTCAGATCCTCCCGGGTGATCATCCGCAGGGCGATCACCAGCACCAGGTACACCACCACAGCCACACCGATCGCCAGCAGCGTAGCCAGCCCCGCCCGGGCGTAGCCCCCGCTGAGGAAGCGGCTGAACAGGCCGTGGCTGCCCCACGCCGCAGCCCCCATAACAGCGGAGGCCAGTACCGGCTTGAGGAAAATGGCGGGGTAATTTGGCCGCTTTTCCAGCAGTCGGGCCACAATGATCAGGTTCATCACGGCGATGAGCCCATAGCACACCAGGGTGCCGATCGGCGCGCCCTTGATGCCCACCTTGGGATTGCCCACCAGGATATAGTTGATGACCACCTTCACCACGCCGCCAATAAGCATGGTATAGATAGGCAGGTTGACCTTGCCGTGGGCCTGCATGATGGAGTTGGTCAGCAGCATGAGGCACACAAAGATGGAGGCCACACCCAGCAGCTGCAGGTGGTAGGTGGCCGCCTCAGCCGTGGCCTGCTGTGCGGGGTAGAGCAGGCGCAGGATGGGACCCGCCATGACGCTGAGGCCCACGCCTGCCGGGACCGCCAGCAGGGCAATGAGGCGGAAGCTGGCGGTGACCACCCGGTTCACCTCCCGGTGGTCCTGGCGGGTGACCGCCACGGACACGGCGGGGATCAGGCTGATGGCCACGGCGGGCAGGAAGGATGCGGGCAGGTTGAACAGGGTGTTGCCGAAGGTGTACTGCCCGTAGAGGGCGGCAGCCGCCTTCTCCTCCAGACCCAGCACGTTTTGCAGCTGGCCCAGAATGATCTTCTGGTCCACCAGATTCAGCAGACTCATCCCCGCCTGGCCGATGGTGATGGGGATGCCCAGCATCAGCAGCCGCTTGAGGATCACCCCAGGGCTCTGGGCCACATCGGTGCCCCAGAGGATGGGCCGCCGCTCCCGGCGGTGGTTGAAGAACATATACACCATGGCCAGAATGGTACCGGCGCTGACGCCGACGATAGCCCCGGCGGCGCCGATCTCCAGGCCGAAGCCCTGTCGGATCAGATACCAGGCCAGGGGCAGACCCACCACCAGCTTGACGAAGGCCTCGATAAACTGGCTCACCGCTGTGGGGACCATGTTCTGCCGCCCCTGGGCAAAGCCCCGGTAGGCGCACATGACGGATACGCAGATCAGGGAGACCCCCAGGGCCTTGATGGGCCAGTAGGCCATGGAGTTGTTCATCCAGGCGGCCAGCTTCTCGGTAAAGATGAGCATGGCGGCGCTGCCCACTGCGCCCACCGCCGCAAACAGGCCCATGGCGATGTGGAAGCAGCGGCGCATCTGGTTGCGCCGCCCGGTGGCGGCGGCCTCACTGATGAGCTTGCTGAGGGCCAGGGGCAGGCCCGCCGTGGACAGGGCCAGCAGGAAGGCATAGATATTATAGGCGCTGGTGAAGTGGGTGATCCCCTCATCTCCCAAAATATTGTTCAGGGGGATCTTGTACAGGGCGCCGCAGATCTTCACGAACACCGTGGAGATGGCCAGGACGGTAACGCCGCCCATAAAGGATTGCTTCTTTTCTCTGGACATGAACTACCTTCTTTTATTGGTCATAATATGGGGCATCAGCGGGAGAGGGGCCGCCCGCAGTTGTGGCAGTAGACGTTTGCGTCGGCGTTCTCCGCCCCGCAGCTGTCGCAGAACAGGACACCGTTCATGCGCTTTACCGCCCGCTGGCATTCCGCCAAGTCCTCCTGGAGCTGGTCCACCGCCTCCAGGCGCACCTGGATGGCGTCGCTGTCTGTGGGATTCCCGCAGTGGGTGGCGTACAGCAGCATCCCCACCTCCTGGAGCTGGCGGTCGATCTCCCCCTGGAGCTCCCGGCTCCGGCGGCGCAGCCTGGCGCAGGTCACCGCCTCATCCGTACGGCGGCCAACTGCCGCCGCGCCGGAGCGGACAGCTGCCGCCGTCTCCTCCGCCGCCCGCTGGGTGCAGCGCACGAGCTGCTGAAAAGTCTCCCTGTTCCATACTGAACACATACGCATTTTCCTCCCTAAAGTAAGCTCGCGTCCCCGATAGAGAGCACCGGGGGCAGACGGCGGGGCTCCTGGTCACCGCTGGGAATAGAAGGCCCGGAACGCCTCCTGGTTTTCCAGGATCTTCTCCGGGCGCTGGATATACTCCTGGGGGAACTTCAGGTTGAACACCCGCTCGATGCGGTCGTGGGCGGGGTCCACCATCTTGGTGGAGCCGCCGGCGCCCAGGCTGAGGATGCTGTGGAGCTCCTCCATAATATAGATGTTGTACCAGCCCGTTCCCCCGGGACGGGTCCAGCCCACATTCTCAAAGCTGCCGGACATATACTTCTGCCGGTAGAGGTAGTAGGGCGCAAAGCCCGCCTGCCGCAGGGTGGGGTTGGCGTAGTCCAGCATGGCTGCCACCTCCTCCACCGTGGGGATACGGGTGCCCTCCAGGGTGATGCGGCTGCCCTTTTTCAGGGACAGGGTGTGGATGGTGATATTGTCCGCCCCTATGGCGATGACCTCGTCCAGGGTACGGCGGAAGCCCTCCGGCGTATCCTCCGGCAGGCCGGCAATAAGGTCCATATTCACATGGTCGAAGCCCACCTCCGCCACCATGGCCATGGCCTTTCGGATATCCTCCGCACTGTGGCGGCGGCCGATGGCCTGAAGGACCCGGTCGGACATACTCTGGGGGTTGATGCTCACCCGGGTGGTGCCCCGGGCCTTCAGCACCCGCAGCTTCTCCGGGGTGATGGTGTCCGGCCGTCCGGCCTCCACCGTATACTCCAGCACGCCGCGCAGATCAAATTTCTCGTTGAGCCGGCCCAGCAGACGGTCCATCTGCTCCGCCGACAGGGTGGTGGGGGTGCCGCCGCCCATGTAGAAGGACTTGATGTTCAGCCCCAGCTCCCGGACCATCTCCGCGGCGCTGTCGATCTCCGCCATGAGGGCCTCCAGGTAGGGCTCCACCAGATGGAAGCTCTTCTCCACGCTGTTGGACACGAAGGAGCAGTAGGCGCAGCGGGTGGGGCAGAAGGGGATGCCCATATAGAGGGAGATGTCCCGGTCCGTCAGGTCACCGGCTGCCGCCAGCCCCGCCTGGGCGCACTGGAGGGCCAGTTCACGCCGCTGGGGGGAGACGAAGTAGGTGTCCCGCAGGACCCGGTCCGCCTGCCGGACGGTCATGCCGCTCTCCAGCAGTCCCGCCGTCAGCTTGGCGGGGCGGATGCCCGTAAGGGCGCCCCAGGCGGGGGTCTGCCCCGTCAGCTCCCGTGCGGCCTTGAAAAAGCTCAGCTTCACGATCCGCTGGAGGACCCGCTCCCGCTCGTGGTCATCCTCGATCCGGGAGACATTCGCCCGGGCGGTGCCCCGGGCCTGCTGCCCATCCACAGTCAAGTGCGTCACCGCAGTATGGTATTTCGCCCCTGGGGAGAGGGTGACCACAGCGGCGCTGCGCTCCTCCTCCCCCTCGTACACCGGCCGCTCCTGGGGAAAGAAGGCCAGCAGGCTCTGCTCCACCGCATAGCGGTAGTCGTGGCCCTTAAAGATCAGTTTCATGCCATTGCCCGCCTTACAAAGCTGTTGTACTCCCGCTCACGGGACAGGAGGGTGGCGCTGCCGTGGCCCGGCAGGACCCGGTACTCCCCCTCCAGACGCCCCAGCCGGGCCAGGGAGGCCTGCAGGGCCTCCTCATCCCCGCCGGGCAGATCCCAGCGGCCGCAGGACCCGGCAAACAGGGTGTCCCCAGAGAACATCACATCCTCCGCCAGCAACGTCACGCTGCCCGAGGAGTGGCCGGGGGTGTGGAGCACCTGGATGGAGATGCCCCCCAGCGCCAGGGCGTCCCCGTCGCCGTAGGTCCGCTGGTTGGGGCCCTTATCCGTCATGCGGAACCGCTCCCGGGTCTCCCCGGCGGGGCAGAGATCCCCAGCGTGGATATAGACCGGCAGGGCGGGCCACTTCGCCAGCAGATCCTCCACCGCGCCGGTGTGGTCGTAGTGGCCGTGGGTCAGCAGGATCATCGTGGGGGTCATGCCGCTGCGCTCGATCATGTCCATCACCTTGGCCGTGGACCCGCCGGGGTCCACCACGGCGCACAGCTTGCTCGCCTCGTCCCCCAGCAGGTAGCAGTTGGTCATCAGGGGGGCAGCTTCAATATGGTCGATATACATCCCTACGCCTCCGTATCAAAGAGAATGGTCACAGGCCCGTCGTTGACCGACGCCACCTGCATATCCGCGCCGAACTGACCGTGCTCCACGGCGAAGCCCCGGCTGCGGCAGTGTTCCATAAATTTTTCGTACAGGGGGATGGCCAGATCCGGCTTGGCGGCCCCGGTGAAGCCGGGGCGGCGGCTGGAGGTATCGGCGTAGAGGGTGAACTGGCTCACCACCAGCAGGCTGCCCTCCACCTGCTCCAGGTTTCGGTTCATCTTGCCGTTTTCGTCCTCAAATACCCGGAGGTTGCAGATCTTCTCCGCCAGCTTCACGCTGGTCTCCTCCGTATCGTTGGGGCCGACCCCCAGCAAAACCAGGTATCCCCGGTCAATGGCGCCCATAACAGCGCCGTCGATGGTAACGGATGCGGAGCGCACCCGGGTGACAACTGCTCTCATAGCATATGCTCTCCTTTGCTCTGGATATTAACCCGCCGGACGGTTGACCTTCATGACGCTGGAGATGCCGTGGATCTTCCGCATGACCATATCCAGCTCCTTGGCGTCGGTGACGGAGATGGTCAGGGAGAAGATGGCAAAGCCGTCGGCGGTGGTGTGTCCGCTCACATTGCTGACGGAGATCTTGCAGGTGCTGAGCACCGAGGAGATATCCACCAGCAATCCGGGGCGGTCCTTGCACACCACCTCCAGGGAGGTGTTGTAGTTCTCATACACATCCTCCCCCCAGCTGACCTTGATCCAGCGGCCCTGGTCCGCCTCTGTGCGGCGATCGGGGTCGGCGTTGGGACAGTCCTTGCGGTGGACGGACACGCCGTAGCCCCGGGTGATGAAGCCCACGATCTCGTCCCCCGGCACGGGGGTGCAGCACTTGGAGAACTTCACCAGGCAGTTGCTCAGGCCCTCCACCACGATGCCCTTCTCGCTCTTGACCTTCTTGGGGGTGGGCTGCTTGCTCTCCTGGGCGTCCTTGCCCCGCTCGGTCTCCTTGGCGGCAACCTCCGCCGCCTTCTCCACGGCGGCGGCCTTGCTCATCTGCACCAGGCCGTCCTTGATGCGGTTCACCGCCTTCAACGCCGTGTAGCCGCCGTAGCCGATGGCGGCATACATCTCGTCCAGGGACTGGAAGGATACCCGCTTCAGCAGCCCCGGCAGCACATCGGCGGGGGTGATCTGGGCCATGGTCAGCCCCGCCCGGCGGAGCTCCGCTTCAAAGGAGGCGCGGCCCTGGGCGATATTCTCCTCCCGCCGCTCCTTCTTGAACCACTGGCGGATCTTGCTGCGGGCCTCACTGCTCTTGGCGATCTTCACCCAGTCCCGGCTGGGGCCGTGGGCGGATTTGGAGGTGTTGATCTCCACAATATCGCCGTTGTGGAGCTGGTAGTCGTAGCCCACCATGCGCCCATTGACCTTGGCGCCCACCATGTGGTTGCCCACGGCGGAGTGGATGGAGTAGGCGAAGTCGATGGGGGTCGCCCCGGCGGGGAGACTCTTCACATCTCCCTGGGGGGTGAAGACGAAGACCTCGTCGGCGAACATATCGATCTTCAGGGAGTGGATAAAGTCCTCGGCGTCGGCCCCCTCCTGGTTCTCCAGCAGGCGGCGGATCCACTCGTAGTTTTGCTCCCCGCCGTTGCCCTTGATGCCCTGCTTGTACTTCCAGTGGGCGGCTACGCCGTACTCGGCGATGGCGTGCATATCGTAGGTGCGGATCTGCACCTCAAAGGGGATGCCCGCCTCGCCGATGACCGTGGTGTGGAGGCTCTGGTACATATTGGGCTTCGGCGTGGCGATATAGTCCTTGAACCGGCCCAGAATGGGCTTGTACAGGTCGTGGATCACGCCCAGCACGTTGTAGCAGTCCGCCACCGTGTCCACCAGGACCCGGAAGGCAAAGAGGTCATAGACCTCGTCCATGCTCTTGGACTGGGCGTACATCTTGCGGTAGATGCTGTAGGGGTGCTTCACCCGGCCGTAGACCGTGGTGTTGGGGATGCCCATCTCCGTCAGGCGCTGGATGATCTGGGACTGGATAACGCTCATGAACTGGTCGTGCTGGGCGCTCTCCTCCTCCAGCTTGGAGACGATGTCGTCATAGGCCACGGGGTCCAGGTACTTCAGGGACAGGTCCTCCAGCTCCCACTTCACCTTCTGCATACCCAGACGGTGGGCGATGGGGGCGTAGATCTCCATGGTCTCAAAGGCCTTTTTCTTCTGCTTGGCCGGGGTCTGGTACTCCATGGTCCGCATATTGTGGAGCCGGTCGGCGATCTTGATGAGGATGACGCGGATGTCCTTGCTCATGGCGAAGAGCATCTTGCGGAGGTTCTCCATCTGCTCCTCTTCCATGGTGCTGTACTGGACCCGGGTCAGCTTGGTGACCCCGTCCACAATGTCCGCCACGGTGACGCCGAAGCGCTTGGCCACGTCGTCGTAGGTACTGTCCGTATCCTCGATACAGTCGTGGAGGAGGGCGGCCATAATGGACTCGCTGTCCAGGCGCATCTCCGCCACGATCTGGGCCACCTGCAGGGGGTGGGTGATATAGGGGGTGCCGTCCCGGCGCAGCTGTGTGCCGTGGTGCTCCCGGGCGTATTCATAGGCGGCCTGGATCTGGGGAAAGTCGGCGGAGATATTATACCCCCGGATGGTTTTGATCAGATGATCATAGCGTTCTTCCACTGAGACCATGGTCAACGGCCTCCTTTCTCGTCATTGGATAAGATCCGGCGCAGCCGGAGAATGTAGGCGCTCTCCTCCAGGTCGGCACGCCGGCCCTGGCGGGACTGGAGGTGCAACAGCTCCTCCCCCCGGTCCATGTCCAGCAGTCCCCGCTCGGAGAACACCGCCACGCCAACCGCAGAGCGGAGGAAGGACTCGTCCCCCTCCAGGGCGGCGGCCAGCCGCCGCAGCATGGGCAGGCACGGCCCGTCGGCGCAGCCCTCCCGCTCCAGCCGGCCGATGGCCCGCCACAGTGCGGCGAACTGGCTGCGGCAGGGCAGCAGGCGCGCGGCCTCCCGCCGAGAGATGGGGCCGTTCCCCGTGAGGCGGTCCACCAGCTCCAGGCACTCCCGCTCCCGCTGGCTTGGCCCCACGGCGGGGCGCAGGTCGATCATCTGCAGCTGCACGGAGCTGACGCCCCGGAACTCGTTGATCTGTAAATAGAAGGCGGCGTCCACCCGGCTGCCCACCGACACGCCGCAGCTGTCCGCATTGACGGAGAAAAAGATGGCGTCAAAGTGGCAGGCGCCCTTGCTGAGCCGCAGCTTCAAATGGCGGTTCTGGCCCACGCTCTGCATGGACTCCACCTTGGCCCCCAGCAGGGCAAAGACCGGCCGGCCATTGCCGGAGCCATAGGGCTCCAGGCGGCTCAGCGCCGCCACCTCCTCCAGGGTGACCTCCTCGGGGTGGCGGAGGATCACATCGATCTCCAGGGAGGGCACCGGCTTCTCGCCCCCCAGGAACTCCTCCACACAGCGGTTCATCCGCCGGCGGAAGGCGGGGATATCCTCCTCCCGGATATTGAAGCCCGCCGCCAGCTCATGTCCGCCGAAGTCCGCCAGCAGGTCGGCGCAGGACTCCAGGGCGGCAAACAGGTTGAACCCCCCATAGCTGCGGCAGGAGCCCTTGCCCATGCCGTTTTGCAGATGGATCATAAAGCTGGGGCAGGAGTACTTCTCGCTGAGGCGGGAGGCCACAATGCCCACCACCCCCTGGTGCCACACCTCGCTGGAGAGGACCAGGGCGCTGCGCTCCTCCTTGGGCAGCGTCTCAATCTTCTCCACTGCCTGGGCGAAGATCTCCTGCTCCACGCTCTGCCGCTCCCGGTTCAGGTCGCACAGCTCCCGGGCCAGCTCCTCGGCCTTGGCCGGGTCCCGGGTCAGCAGCAGGTGGGCAGCCAGCTCCGCCTCCCCCATTCGCCCGGCGGCGTTGATCCGGGGGGCCAGGACGAAGCCAATCTGGATGGAGGTCACCGCCTTGTCCAGCAGCCCCGTCTCCCGCAGCAATGCCCGCAGGCCCAGAAAATCCGTATTGGCGATGGACTCCAGCCCCCGGGATACAATGGTGCGGTTCTCATCGCTCATGGTCATCACATCCGCCACCGTGCCGATGGCGGCCAGGGTGCAGTACCGGTCAAACAGCGTCTCCGCCCTGTCCCGGCCCAGGGCCAGCACCAGCTTCAAGGCGACGCCGACCCCCGCCAGGCGTTTGAAGGGGTAGGGGCAGTCCGGCCGCCTGGGGTCCACCACCGCCACCGCCTCCGGCAGAACATCCTTGCACTCGTGGTGGTCAGTGACCACCAGATCCAGCCCGATCTCCCGGCAGAAGCGGGCCTCCTCCACCCCGGTGATGCCGCAGTCCACGGTGATCACCAGGTCCACCCCCTGGTCCCGCAGGGACCGCAGGGCGTCGCAGCCCAGGCCGTAGCCATCCTCAATCCGCCGGGGGATGTGCAGCAGGCAGTCCGCCCCCCGGCTGCGGAGATAGTCCACCAGCAGCACCGTGGCGGTGATCCCGTCCACATCGTAGTCGCCGAAGACGGCGATCCGCTCCCCCTGGGCCAGGGCCTTCTCGATCCGGGCCACCGCCCGATCCATATCCTTCATCAGCATGGGGGAGTACGTCAGCTGCCGCTCCCGCTCCAGATAGGGGGCGGTCTCCTCCGGCGCAGTTACGCCCCGGGCGGCCAGCACGTCGGACAGCAGGGCGGGATACCCGGCATCCCGCAGGCGCTGGGCAGCCATCAGGTCGAAGGCGCCGCCGGTCCATCTGGCGTATTTCATCGGATATCCCTCCTCGTATAATAGTAGCAGTAACAATCGAAAGGTGTAATAAACAGCAGAAACAGAAAAGTCCAAGTGAGGAAGCGCACTTCCTGGAAGCACGTTTCCTAACAGGATAAGATTTCCATAGAATCTGTGGAAAATGGGGACCTTATCACATGAAACTGTACAAAATGTTAGCCAAAGAATTTCTCGTGGAATGCACAGCGGCGCTGCGGAAAAATCGAGGTCTGACACAAGAGGAAATGGCAGAACGGCTACGCATCACAAGTCCGGCATACGGAGACCTGGAGCTTGGTGTTGCCTTTTTCCTGCCTATACATTCTTTTGGGTGCTTTACCCTGTGTTTTTCTTGTTTTACCCTCTTGATTTAATACCATCGGACTTATCATACCACGCAACTTGAACTCACTCAACAATCTTTTTAATTATAGCATCAGAATCTCTTGAACACAACATTTACTAACTACATGTGGACATAACTCACCTCGACAATGGAAGTTATCATTTTTAAATATGCACTATCTTCTTATCGGTTATATAAGTTGTTTGTATCATGCAATCCCTGCGGTTTAAATGTGGTCTTACATTTTGCCCATTGCGGAAAACAAGGGTTGTTCCTATCGATATACTCGCCCAAAGGAAACAAATAATCCGAACCCGTTTCTTATCAAAAACAAGTTCGGATCATATTGGTTTGGTGCCGGTGACCGGACTCGAACCGGTACGGTGTCGCCACCGGTGGATTTTGAGTCCACTACGTCTACCAATTCCATCACACCGGCAAGTGTGTGTTCTTATTATAGTCCATAGCACTGCAGATTGCAAGAAGAATTTTTCCCTTCTGCCGCCTTTCTTGCAAGTTTCTCACCGATGTGTTACAGGGGAACGCGCGTGATTTATGTAGGTAATCACCAGATACGCAGGCTTACAGAGAACTAGTAGCAAATAAACTTCCTACGGGTGGGCGAACTCGGATATCCCCAAAGGAATAGATGCAATTTAACTTGTAATACTGCGATATCTTTTTTTCTGCTCCGTTCTATTCAGGTGATCTTTTCGCAAAAATTTAGTGTATCGTCATCTATTTCGTCATCTTATACAAATGCAGTTCTTACTCACCTGATCGCTCCCCACCCACGACGATGATTTGGAGTAGTAACAAAGATCGGCGGATCGCTTACAATGAAACGATCCACCGATTTTTCAAAAAACTGGCTATTTTCAGATTTACAGAATACGCGTATGGTCGATGGGCGGCAATGAAGCCAGCACACCATCTTTGTAAACTCGTTCCACATTGCCCAGTGTATGAATATTCTTCACTGGATTTTCCGCAAGAACGATAAAGTCCGCATGCTTCCCCGGCGTGATACTGCCAGTCCAATCTGCCACACCGCAGACTTCTGCCGAACGGATCGTACCAGACACCAGCGTCTCCATGGGATCAAACCCCATATCTTCCACAAACAGCACAAATTCCATATATGTGCCCCAATGCGGGTTATAGGGTGTACCTGCATCTGTTCCGATAGTCACCGGTACACCGGCCTTCCACGCCTTCTCCAAGCCAATATGCTGTGCCTCAGCAGCTCTCTTTCCCTTTTCCACCTTCCAGGGAGCGATCCCCGCCTCAACACCAAACTTTTCCGTAAAATAATGGGTAGACAGTGTAGGACAGAGGGCAGTCCCCCGCTCCAGCATCAGTTCAATACATTCATCGTCAATATAGCTGCCGTGCTCAACACTATCGATCCCCGCCAAGACCGCCGTCTTAATCCCCGCCTTTCCATGGGCGTGGGTGGCAGTCCGCTTTCCTGCACGGTGCGCTTCTGAGATTGCCGCAGTCATTTCCTCCAAATCAAGCTGAGAGAACTCCGGTCGTGTATCGGAGTTGACACCGCCGGTGGCCATGATCTTCACAAAATCGGCACCACCCTTGATTTGCTCCCGGGCTGCCTTTTTGCAATCCACCGCCCCATCACACTCTCTGCCAGTATTGGAACCATGCCCCCCAGTCATGCACAGGCACTGGCGGGCAATAAAATAGTTCGGACCAGTAAATAGCCCCTGCTTCAGTGCATTCTTCAAATCCACCTCTGCCAACTTGCGACCATTCATATCCCGAACAAATGTTACGCCGGACTGCAGATGCTGCTGTAAATGCCGCAATCCACGCAGAGCAAACATTCCAGAAGTCTCCCAGTTTAGGGACTCTGGCGCTGCAATTGGCGTGGACAGGGCGTGGATATGGCAGTTGAACATTCCCGGCATGACCGTCTTACCTGCCAGGTCCACCGCAGAACGCATCATTTCCGGAGGAAGCGCTGCCATTGGGCCAACCTCGCGGATGATCCCCTCTTCTACCGTCATAAAGCAATTTTCAACATACCGCTTTCCAATCACATCGACCAGTCCGAAGTTCACATAAATTTCCATATATACCTCCTCGTCTCTGCCGCCGGAGGAGATATCTCCTCCGGCGGCCATCGTCACATCTACCAGAAACTACTCTCTTACTTCTCCACCGATCCACTCCACAGTGTTCAACATATGGTCAGCAGCGTTGCCGCAATCAGGCGTCCAGAAGAAATTGATATACTCCGCACTATGGGGCCGGGCATAGGCATACTCGACATAGTTGTAGCAAGGAATATCCTTGGCAAAGTGCTCCTGGATCTCCTGATAGTAGGGGGCCCGCTCTTCCTTTGCGGCATACTTTGTCCCCTCATCAAACAGGCGCATGACCTCATCATTGTAATATCTGCTCTTGTTGGAGGAAGAACGATTCCACACATTCGCAAAGGAACTGGGATCAGGGCCACGCGCACCGCCAGCGGAACACATATCCCAATCCAGATTCTCATCCAGATACTCCGCACGGACTGCCCACTCATACTTTTCCACATTTAGCTTAATACCGACTGCATCCAAATTCTGTGCAACCAGTGTGGGAATGTCCGTTGTGCCGAAAATAGAAGTAGAGAAGCAACGGTAAGTCAATTCAAAGCGGTAACCGTCCGCACCACGAGGATAACCGGCATCATCCAGGATCTGGTTGGCCTTGTCCACATCGTAGCCGGGATAGACCACATCCTTATTGACCGCCCAGTCTACCTTAGACGTATACCAATTCTCACTGGGATCCACATAACCCAGATACAGGATATCCGCGATACTCTGGTTATCGATGGCCCAGCAGATCGCCTCCCGGACGCGAACATCGCTGATGTAGGGCCGATCCGCTTCCTCGCTCAGATTGAACTGTGTCCACTGGACAATATTGGTTTCCTGAGTATCTACTGTGATCCCATCCACAGTTGCCAGACGGTCTGCCTCAGCAAAGGAAGGCGTCGCGGTCATCCAGCCAGCCTCGCCGGCCTCCATCGCCGTCATCGCAGTGGTCTCATCAGGAATAAAGTTAAAGATCACACCGTCCAGATAAGGTCCGTCTCCGTAGTAGTCAGGGTTGGCCTCCAGCTTGCAGTAACTGCCCAGCTTCGCCTCCACAAACTTAAAGGGACCGGTTCCAATAGGCTTCTGGTTGGCAGGATTGGTATACGGATCAGTCCCCTCGTAGATATGCGCAGGCAAAATGTCCGGTCCCTGATAATCACCAACACTCTCCACAAAGGTACCGCAGGGGTAGGCCATGTGGAAAACCACCGTAGAGTCGTCCGGCGTCTCCACAGACTCGATCATCTTCACATAGTTGTATGTGTATGCCTGATCGCCGTACTCCAGAATACTATCAAAGGTCCACTTCACATCCTTAGATGTAAACGGCTCACCATCGTGCCACTTTACGCCCTGGCGGAGGTGGAAGGTATAGGTCATGAGATCATCAGAAATATCCCAGGATTCTGCCAGGTCGGGATAGATGGTCTTCGTATCCTCGTCCCAAGCACACAACTTCGAGAGGATGTTGTGGCTGATATAGACCACGCCGCCGTCCCACTGATAGTTTGTCTGATAGAAGGTAGGCTCCAGTTTTGTGGCAACCACCAGAGTGCCGCCGTAGTAGTGCCCGTTCACCGGTGCAGGTGTGGTGTTGGTACTCGTACTACCAGGCGTTTCTGTTGGATCCCTTTCATCCTGCTTTCCACAGGCGACCAGAGCAACCATCATCACCGCTGCCATTAGCAAGGCCAATGCTCTTTTCATCTCAATTCTCCTTTTCCTAATTTTATTCGCCTTTCGGCGTTTTATTTCCAGGTCTCCTTGAATACCCGTACCAGGCTGCCGCCCAGGATCTTTGCGATATCCTCATCAGAGAAGCCCAGAGCAACCAACCCTCTGGTGATATTGATGTACTGATCCACCCGCTGGACATCTCTATTAAACACAGTCTCAAACATCCAGGGGCTGTTATAGAGCAGCTTGGTCTTGCACTCCCAGTACTGTTTTGTATAGTACTCATAAATATCAGTTCCGATGCCCATGTGATCCGGTCCAACCAGCTTGCCCAGATACTCGAAGTGGGCCATGTAGTCCTCCAACGTGCCCTGGACACCCACCTCCTTATGACAGACAAAGCCATGGGCATTCAGACAGATAACACCCCCCTTTGCCGCGCAGTTGGTGATCATCTCATCGGTGAGGTTCCGATTGGAGCTGGAGCAAACTGTCAGGGAGTTGGAGTGACTGAAAATACAGGGTTTTTCACTATAGTCGATGGCCTCCAGACTGGTTCTCTCGCCCACATGAGACAGATCCACCACGATTCCCTGTCGGTTCATCTCACGAATCGCCTGCTCTCCCCAATAGGTCAGGCCCTTGTTGGCCTTGTCCAGACAGCCGCTGCCGTACAGGTTAGGCTCCATGTAGGTGAGCTGGCAGATCTTCAGCCCCAGCTCCGCCATGATGGACCACTTATAGAAGTCCTGACCCATGGCCGTGGAATTTTGCAGGCTGAAGATCACGCCGACCTTCCCGGTCTTTCTGGCAATTTCAATGTCCTCCACCGTTTTGATCTGCATGACCTTGTCCGGGTGATACTTGAACAGATTGTAGTATCCATACATATCCTTCAGTACGCCTTCAAAGCTAGCCTGAGGAGAGGACAGGGTAATGCTTTGAATATTTACTCCGGAGTTCAGTACGCGCTCCAGATAGGGGACGCCTTCCCGCTCAGGAGGCTCCGGGTTGACCAGATTGCCGCACAAGCAGTCAATAAACAGATACTTATGGTGCAGCTCCTGTGCTCTCTCCTCCTGGGCTTTGGTCAGTGTGATCGGTTTCATGTCGGTTCTCCTCCTTGTTTTTTACAAAACTAATTACAGATCAGCAAAATCTGTTGAAATCTTGTGGCATGCCACAAAATGCTTGGGCTCAAATTCGATCAGCTCCGGAGCCTGCTCTCGGCAGATCTCCTTGGCGTAGGGACATCTCGGCGAAAAACGACATCCCTTGGGCGGAGCTACTGCGCTGGCTGCCTCCCCCTCCACCTTGATTCGGTTGCTGGTATCGGCAAACAGGTCCGGCGCTGAAGAAATCAGCAGCTGTGTATAGGGGTGGACTGCCTCCTCCACCAGGGAGGTGGGATCGGTGATCTCCACAAACCGCCCCAGATACATAACAACAATCCGATTGCAGAGGAATCGCGCCGTGGCCAAATCATGGGTGATCAGCAGAACACCGATTCCCCTCTCCCAGTTCATTTTTTGCAGAAGGTTTAATACCCCCGCCCGTAAGGACACATCCAACATGGACACCGGCTCATCCGCAATAATGAATTCTGGCTCCACCACCAGTGCTCTTGCAATGGCCACCCGCTGGCGCTGACCACCGGAGAGTTGGTGGGGATATCTCTCCAAATACAGATCAACAGGCGTCAGCTCAACCATTTGCAGCGTATCCCGCACGCGCTGTTCGATCTCTGCCCCAGAGCGGCAAAGTTTAAGTGACCGCAGCGGCTCGGCAATGATCTCCCGGATCGTCAGCTTGGGGTCCAGAGAGTCGTAGGGATCCTGAAAAATCATCTGCACCTTTTTGCGGAAGGCCACCGTTTCTTTGCGTCCTCGAACAGATGCGATATCCGTCCCATCGATACACGCTCTGCCGGAGGAGATATCCTCGATCTTCAAAAGCATCTTACCTAGGGTCGTCTTTCCGCAGCCAGACTCCCCCACCAGGCCCACGATCTCCCCCTCTTCCATCTGAAAGGTGACCCGGTCTACAGCGCTGACAACGCCAGCTTTTCCGGAGAGCTGCGTAAAAAAGCCTGCCTTGAGCGTATAGTTTTTGGAAAGGCTATCCAATGTCATATTACTCATGTTCTAACCTTCCTTTTGATTGAACTCCAACTCCTCCGCATAGTGGCACTTGCACAGCTTCTCCAGTCGGACTGGCCGGTAGTCCGGCTTTTTCGCCCGGCAGAGCTCTGTGGCATAACCGCACCGCGGAGAGAAGGGACACCCCACCGGCATATCCGCCAAGTTCGGCGCACCGCCAGGGATCTGCGCCAGCGTAGAAAGCGGCTTATGCAACGAAGGGAACGAACTGACCAGCGCATGGGTATAGGGATGATTATTTTGGATCAAAACATCCTTTGACCGGCCAATCTCCATGATCTCGCCGCCATACATGACCGCAATATTGCGGCATGCCTCTGCCACAGCAGAAATATCGTGGGAAATCATGATAATACTGATGTTAAATTCATCCTGCAGCCCAGCCAGCAGTTCAATGACCTGTCGCTGAGCAACAACGTCCAGTGCCGTAGTCGGTTCATCCGCAATTAGGATCTTAGGACTGCAAATCAACGCCAGGGCAATCACCGCCCGTTGCTTCATTCCCCCAGAAAATTCATGGGGATACTGCATCAATCGGGATTTGGAGATCCCCACCCGCTCAAATAGGTATTCTGCTCGCTCAATAGCCTCTTTCTTGCTCACATTTTCGTGCTCACGAAGGGCATTGATGATCTGATCCCCGATTTTCTGCACAGGATTCAGCGCAGTCATTGCGTTTTGGAAAATAATCGCAATATCCTTCCAGCGAACCTTTCGGATCTCATCATAGGGGGCAGATGCCAGATCTTTTCCGTCCAGCAGGATCTGTCCGCCGGATATCCGCCCATTGCTGGCCAGCAGACGCATCAGTGCAAATGCCGTTGTAGACTTTCCACACCCGGACTCGCCCACCAGGCCCAAGCTATCCCTCTCCCCCAGGGAGAAACTCACATTGTTCACTGCACGAAGGGTCTGCTTGCCCACTTTAAAATCCACTGACAGATTTTTGACTTTCAGTAACATGATCTCCCCCCTATTCCATTACCGACTGCTTCACATTCAGCGTCTTATGAAGAGCTGTTCCGATCAGGTTAAACGCCAGCAGCAGAAGCGCCAGTGCAATACCCGGATAGATGACCAGCCAAGGAGCGGAGCTGATATGCTTCTGTCCCGCATTGAGGATCAGCCCCCAGGAGGCCCGGTTCGGATCACCCAGCCCCAGGAAGGAGAGAGACGCCTCGGTCAGCACCGCTTGCGCCATCTGCAAAATCGAGTTGGAGAGGACCGGCCCCATTCCGTTGGGAACAATGTGCTTAAACAGGATACCTAACTTCGTTCCACCAGCCACCTTGCCCGCCTGTACATATCCCCGGCTTTTCAGCGTCAGCACCTGTGCCCGCATGATCTTGGCATTGGAGGGCCAGATAGTGACACCGACAATAATGACCATGAGTCCCACAGAGGAACCAAAGAACGCCACCATCAAAATCACCAGGAAGGTCCGCGGAATAATGTAGAAGAACTCAAAGATCCGGCACATCAAATCATCAAACCAACCACCGATGTATCCTGACAAGGCCCCCAGTACAATACCGACCACAAGGGACAGCAAAGACGCGCCAAAGGCAAAAATAATCGAGATTCGGCTGCCCCAAACCAGCATCGTCCAAACATCCCGGCCCAGGTAATCGGTACCCATGAAGAACTCTCCCCCTGGGGCCTGCAGCGGTCTGCCAACAGAGAACAGCGGATTGCCCGGAGAGATGACCGGTGCCAGAACAGCGATCAGCGACATGATCACCAGGATGACCATTCCAACCACAGCCTGCGGATTCCGTAAAAATGTTTTCAGTTTTTTCATCACTCTGCCACCACCCTCGGATCAAGATACATGTAGATAATGTCCGTAATAAAGCCGCCGATGACCACCATGATCGCAGATACCAGGAATCCGCCCATGATCACCGGGTAATCTCGGCCCGCAATAGCATCGTAGACCATTCGTCCCATTCCCGGCCAGGAGAAAACTGTTTCTGTCAGCAGCGCACCGCTGAACAGCGTACTGAGCGACATGCCCGCCTGGGTCACTGTTGGCAGCAGCGCATTACGTAAGGCGTGCTTGCGGTATACCACGCGCTCTGAATAGCCGATCGCTCGGGCAGTGTTGATAAAGTCTTCCTGCGCCACCTCCACCACAGAGGATCTGGCCAACTTCAAATAGGTGGGAATCCGTACTAACGACAGGGTAAGGCACGGTAGGAACATGTGATGCAGCATATCCATAAACGGACTCAGGGTCGTGTTGAAGCTCTGCATTCCTGAGGTGGGGAACCACTTCAAATTGATGGAAAAAAGAAGCATCAACATCATTCCCAGCCAAAATGTCGGCATACAATAAAGAACCATGGACATATTGGAAATAATATGATCCTGAATACGGTTTTCGTGCTTTGCCGCCGTCATTCCCAGGAGGGTCCCCAATACGATTGCCAAAATCTCACTGAGCAGAACGAGGGCCAAGGTGACCTTCATTTTCTCCGCCAGCAACGTCTTCACCGGAAGCTTCAGCAAGAAGGAGTCCCCCAGATTTCCTTGCAGCGTGTTTTTGATGTAGATCATCAGCTGCTTCCACATGGGCTGATCCAGGCCAAACTGCGCCTGCAACTCCGCAATATACTCATCAGTGGCGGTTTCGCCAGCCATAATGGTTGCGGGATCTCCCGGTGCCAGGTGGATAATGAAAAAACAGATGCAGATGATCGCCAGGACTACCGGTACCATCTGCAGCAGCCTCCGCAGAACGTACTTTCCAAATTTCACTGTTCACTCTCTCCTCTCCACAATTCACAGCATCTGCTGCGAATCAGTTAAGCTTTCCTTTAGATAGAGCCGGATATGCCTGGAGGCATACATAGAGACCGCCTCTGCATCTCCTGCCATGATGGCATCAAAAATTTTCTGATGTCCCTTCATCGAATTCCGCATTCCGTTGGTCGTTCGCCAAGACAACCGGCGGAATGAGCTGGTCAAATCCAGCAGCTGCTGAACAAAGCGTACTGCCACTTTATTGGGGCACTGGCCATAGATCAAGGAGTGGAACCTCTCATCCTCCAGGGCAAATCCCATCATATCGCCCGCATCGATACATAGCTCCATCTGCCGCAACGACTCACGCAGGCTGCTGATAATTTCCGAAGTGATGCACTCCACCGCCAAGCCAGCAACAAAGGACTCCAGTATACAACGCAGTTCATAGATATTGCGGATCTCTTCCAAATCCACCTCTGCCACAAAGGCCCCCCTATAGGGCTCGATCTTAACCAACCCCGCCGACTCCAGCTGCTTCAGCGCCTCCCGGATAGGCGTGCGGCTGACAAAGAACTTTTCCGAAAGCTCCTCTTCGATCAACCGCTCTCGGGGCTTGTATATGCCTGCGACAATTTCATCCCGCAGGGTCTCCGCTATCTCCTCACTGATCTTCAACAGCCGCCCTCCCTTTCTTCCGCCGCCGCGGTCAAATAGTATACAAAAATGTATACAATCTTTCCGTTCCAAAGTCAATACCCAGCACAGTAGCACATCAAAGTAAAACAGGATTGTATTTTATTTCTTCTAGTATTTCCCCATCTTTTAATAATTCAACATCATATTCTTGTTCTATCCCCTAGTTTTTATCAAAAAAAGCCGCCCGCAGGATAGCAGGCAGCCTTTAGATTGTATTTTTATTGTATTTTGTTTTTTCTATAGATCTGCGAAAAACTACCCCACAACTGCGGTCAAAACGACCTCCACCAAGATCTCCTCCCGCCCCAATTGGCTCACCGCCAAATAGCGGGCGGGCGCAGTTTCTTGATGGATCCAGCGATCCCAAACCTGGTTAAATCTTGTCACGTCCTCTGCTCTGCGAATAAAAATCTCTGCTCTAAGGACATGGTCCCGATCAGAACCGTATTTTTCGAGTACACTATCCGCTTTTTTCAGCACAGCCTCCGCCTGCTGCTCAACAGTTTCGCCTGCATCTGTAGCCGTCAATCCGGAGAAAAACAGTATCTCTCCCCACCGGACTGCCTCATGATAGCGACCACCTTCACCATAATATTGGAGCATATCCATATTTTTACCTCCTTGCTCAAACAGTAAAATTATATCATAAAACTCCAGGCCAGATTGTATTTTATTTTTCTCCGCCGGCACACAGTCACCGAAAAGCTGCCCGTTGCACCGAAAAGCTGCCCGTTGCACCTCCCGCTGTTTCGTGGTAAACTGATGTTATCTTTTATCCGCGCGGCAGCTGCTGCGCTGCAATCCACGCCCTCCAGGGCCCATCAAGGAGCTGAATCTATGCGTTTGGACAAATATCTCAAGGTCTCCCGCCTGATCAAGCGGCGGACCGTGGCCAATGAGGCCTGCGACAACGACCGGGTAACGGTGAACGGCCGCCCCGCCCGGGCCTCCTACGAGGTGAAGGTGGGGGACCAGATCTCCATCCGCTTCGGCGAAAAAAGCCTGACGGTGGAGGTGCTGGCTGTACAGGAAAACGCCGGCAAGGCCGACGCCTCCGCCCTCTATCGGGAGATCTGATCTCCCCGCATAACCCGGACAGACCTCTCATATACTGCGGTAAACGCATTGGATATGGGAGGTCTTGCTATGCCCTACGAGGAGATGAGCGGAATGCAGCACCACCTGGAGCTCAGCGGCCGGGAGCGGCTGGTGGTCTCCGGCGTGGAGGAGGTGGAGCGCTTCGACGAGGAGGAGATCGTTATGAGCACCACCGCCGGAACACTGGTGGTGGGCGGCACAGGGCTGCACATCGGCAAGCTGAATCTGGACGGCGGGGAGCTTCTGGTGGACGGGTCCATCCACACTCTGCTGTATGAGGACGCAGGCCCCGGCACACGGCAGGGCGGCCTGCTGCGGCGGCTCTTCGGCTGAGATGGGCAATGTTGTCTCCCAACAGCTGACCCTGTTTCTCCTGTCCATCCTGCTGGGGAGCTCACTGGGGCTGCTGTACGATTTAGCCCGCTCACTGCGGACACTGGGCGGGCGGTGGTGGGGCGCCACGGTGGATGCCGCCTACTGCATCACAGCAGCGGCAGCCCTCTTTTTCTTCATTATGGCCGGGGATGGGGAGCTGCGGCTCTTTATCCTCCTGGGCACCCTTGGCGGCGCTGTGCTCCACTTCTGCCTGCTCAGCCCCCTCCTGCGCCCACTTTTGGCGTTCTGGCTGGATATCTTCCTGCTCCCCCTGGCTTGTTTAGGAAAATTTTTAAAAAAATGTGAACAAATTTGCAAAAAGCTCTTTTCTTTTTGGCAGAAGTGGTTTACAATAATACTTACTCACCGGCGGCCCCGGCTTCCGGCAAAACAGGGAGGGAGACAGGTCCATGGCCAAGGCACCAAAAAAACGCCCCAGCAGTAAATTGACTGCGCTGATCCTGGTGGTCCTTCTCCTGGGCGTCGGCGCACAGCTCTACCACATGGCGGGACAGCTCCGCTCTGCCCGGGCGGAGGAGGCGGTGTACACCGCCCGCCTGGCCGAGCTGAAGGAGCGCAACGCCCAGCTGGCGGAGGATATCCAGAACAGCGACGATCCCGAGCTGATCCGCCGCACCGCCCGGGAGGAACTGGGCATGGCGGCGCCGGGAGAAAAGATCTTCCGCTTCGGTAACTGAATTCCCACCTGACAGCGCAGAGTTCACCGCTCTGCGCTGTTTTTTTTGCGCAAAAAAGAGCCGCTGCCTCAGCAGCGGCCCAAGCGGGTGGGATATTGGAAAGCTTCCATACCGTATTGTACAACCTCTCCTCCCCCTTGTAAAGAGGAGCTTTTGCCGAAAAACAGGAACCTTTGTCTGTTTTTTGCTCTTTCCTCCCCTCTCCGTTCAAATTTTCCCACTCTGGACAAAACGGGCAAAAATTCCCCACTGAATCAAATTTGTCCTGTACAAGCTGACCAAGAAGTGGTACAATAGGACTACCCCAAGAGGGGGCAAGGAAGAAAGGAGCGATTTTATGAAGTTCACATTTACCTGCAAAAAGGTGTCCCTCAACGACTCCGTCAAGGAGTACGCCGAGAAGAAGATCTCCAAGCTGGACCGCTACTTCCGGGAGGATGCCGACGCACTTGTGACCTTCTGTGTGGAAAAGGATCACCGCTGCACGGTGGAGATCACCATCCGCAGCGGCGGAACGCTCTTCCGTGCCCAGGAGGAATCCCGGGACGGCGACATCCGCAGCCTGATCGACGCCGCCTGCGCCACCATCGACCGTCAGATCCGCAAGAACCGGACCAGACTCAGCAAGCGTCTGCGCCAGGAGGCCCTGGTCCCCGTGGTTCCCGAGGAGTTCGATGTCAGCGAGGAGACCGAGTTCCACGTGGTCCGCACCAAGCACATCCCCGCCGTGGTCATGTCGGTGGACGAGGCCATCCTGCAGATGAACCTGCTGGATCACGACTTCTTCGTCTACCGCAACACCGAGGATGTTATCTGCATCGTCTATCGCCGCCGCCACGGCGGCTATGGCCTACTGGAGACCGACGGCGCGGAAGCGGACGACTAGTCCCATCAGGCAGGCCCACAAACACCCCAACCATCAGAGGTGCGGAGCCGGCGGCTCCGCACCTCTTCATGTTATTCCGCAGGAGGTTTTCTATGGCCATCAAGCTTATTCTCCTGGATCTGGACGGCACCATGCTCACCAGTGGTAAGGAGATATCCCCCCGGACCTACACTGCCCTGGCCCAGGCGGCGGCGCAGGGCGTTCACATCGTCCCCAGCACCGGCCGTTTTTTTGACGGGATGCCCCAGGTGGTGCGGGATCTGCCCTTCGTCCGCTACGCCGTCACCATCAACGGCGCCCAGGTCTACGACCGGGCGGAGGACCGTATCCTCCGCCGGGAGGAGATCGCCCCGCCCCAGGCGGAGGCGGTCTATGACCAGCTGGATCAGCTGCCCGTGATCTACGACTGCTTCCTGGACGGCTGGGGGTACATGGACCAGCGCAACTATGACCGCATCGACCAGTTCATCGCCGATCCCCGGGTGAACAACATGGTGAAGACCCTCCGCAAGCCGGTGGCGGACTTCCGCTCCTTCATGCGGGAGCAAAACCGGCCCGTGCAGAAGATCCAGATGTTCTTCCAGGACATGGACCTGCGGCAACGCGCATGGCGGGATCTGGCTGCAAAATTCCCCGACCTGGCCGTCACCAGCTCCATCACCAACAACCTGGAGATCAATGCCGGCCTGGCCACCAAGGGGGAGGCCCTGCGCTTCCTCTGCCAATACCTGGGGATTGATGTCCAGGGGTCCATGGCCTTCGGCGACAGCTCCAACGATATGAGCATGATCCTGGCCGCCGGCACCGGCGTGGCCATGGGCAACGCCGACCAAGACCTGCAGGCGGCGGCGGACTATGTCACCGACACCAACGACAGCGACGGCGTGGCCAAGGCCATTGAAAAATTTGTTCTCAGCGTATGATCTGCCGGAGGGCCGCAGCGCGGCCCTCCGGTATTTTTTCTACTCCCTTGTCAGGCTGTCCAGCAGCGCCGCCAGCCCCTCCGCAGCAATATTCCGGGTCTCCAGCACACAGCGGGCCTCTCCCAGGGAGAACTCCACGGTAAAGCTGTGCTGAACGCCATAGACCACCGCGGCAACGCCATTGATCTCCGACGCCTGGGGCTCATCGCACACCAAAACAGTGTCCCGCAGCGGCTCACCGTTGGGACAGATGGTGAGCTGTACCGCTCCCCCCGCCTCCGTCCGGTACTCCAGGACATAGTCGTGGGGGGCGTATGCCGTCCCCTTGGGAACCACCGGCGCCTCCAGGACGTAAAACCCGGTGTTGCTGTAGCCCTCCGGCAGTCTGGCCGCAAACTCCTCCCAGCGCAGCCCGGAAGCCCGGGCCACCTCCGCCCACACGGCCTCCCGCTCCGCCGGGGAGCTGGGATCATGTTGGGAAATACGCACATCCAGGTCCAGCCGCTCCACGCGCTCCACCCGGTTGATCGTGAGCCCCCTTCCGCTGTCCTGCGTCCCCCCGCCAAGGAGCACGGCGGCCAGCAGAGCCCCCGCAGCCGCAAGGCACAGGCAGGCTGCCGCCGCCCATCTGCGCCAGGCAGCTCTCCGCCCACCACGGCCCCGCCGGGCCTCCAGAATGTACGCCTCCCGCACATCGCCGATAGCCGCATATAAGGTCTCTTTGGTCATAACACAAATCCCCTTTCCTCCAGCTCCGCCCGCAGCTTGGTCCGAAGGCGGCTGAGGGCCATAGAAACGGCCCCAGGCCGCATACCGTACCGCCTGGCGATATCCGCAACGCTGTCCGTGTACCAGTAGCGGCAGAGGAATATCCCCCGCTTCTCCGGCGGCAGGCCCTCCAGAAATGCGTTGATGGCCTCCACAAGTTCCCGGTAGCGGAGGGCCTGCTCCACATCCTCCCTGCCAGGCACCACCTCCCCCAGCTCATCCAGTACCACCGCCAGTTCCCCGCCGCCCCGCTTCTCCGCCGCCCCGCGCCGCCAGCGGTTCACCGCCACATTGCGGACGATCCGGCCGAGAAAGGTGGCCAACACACGGGGCCGGTGGGGCGGCATGGCATTCCAGGCGTTCAGGTAGGTGTCGTTGACACACTCCTCCGCATCCTCCCGGCTGCCCAGGATGTTCCGCGCAATGGCAGTACAGTATTGCCCGTATTTCCGCGCGGTAGCCGGAATGGCCTCCTCATCCCTGTCCCAGTACAGCTGGACGATCTTTTCATCCTCCATCCGTCCGTTCCCTCCTTTCAGCGTCCCTTCACCCCTATACACCGGTTTTTCCGGCATATCTCACGGATCTGCTCCAATTTTTTTGCAGCAAAAATGCGCCCGGCACCCGGGCGCATTTTTTATCTGTCCTCTTTTGTCTGTCCGGCGGGGCCCACCGGGGTGACCCCCACCTCTGTGACCACCATATCCATGGTCCAGTCGTGGGGCTCTGTGGGGATATCCTCCCGCACCAGCCGCTCCCGGCACAGGAGCATAGCCGTACACCGGGTACGGGCCAGATAGCGGTCGTAGAAGCCCCCGCCGTAGCCCAGCCGCTGTCCCCGGCGGTTCCCTGTGCAGCAGGGGATCAGCGCAAGGTCGATCTCCCCGGGCTCCACCAGAGGGCAGCCCGGATGGGGGGCCGGGATGCCGTACTTCCCGGGGACCAGCTCCTCCAGGCCGCCAATCCGCCTGGCCTCCATGATCCCCCGGCCCACGCACAGGGGCACCGCCAGGGTCTTTCCATCCCGAAGGGCGGCGGCCAGGATGGGGCGGGTGTCGATCTCCCGGTCTGTGCCCACATAGCAGAACAGGGTCCCGGCCCGGCGGTACTCCGCCGATGCCAGCACCGCCCGGCAGATAGCCTCATCCGCCCTCCGGCAGTAGTCCGGCGGCAGGGCCGCCACCGCCCGGGCGATCTCCGCCCGCAGATCACGTTTGTTCACTGCCGCTCCTCCGGAGAAAGCCGAACCAGAAGATGAAGCTCACCGCCACGCCGCCCAGGATGTTCCCCAGGGTCACGGGCAGCAGGTTCCCCAGCAGATACCGCCCCCAGGTCAGGTTCTCCAGGGCGACCCCGGCGGCGCTGGCCGCCTCCAGATAGGCGGGCACACCCCGGGCGAAGAGCCCCAGCATACAGTAGGTCATGTCCGCAATGGAGTGGTTGAAGCCGCAGGTGACGAAGAACATCACCGGCGCCCAGGCCCCCACAAAGCGGCTGACCCCGTCCTTCCCCGCCAGGGACAGCAGTACGCCTACCGTCACCAGAATGTTGCACAGCACGCCCATGAAGAAGGCATTCTGGAAGGGCATGGTCATCTTCCCCACCGCCAGCTTCATGGAGAAGGCCGCCAGGGCGTTGTTCCCGGCCCCCAGCCAGCCGAACCGGGCGCAGATAAAGGCCAGGGCCATGGACCCCAAAAAGTTCCCCAGGTAGACGAAGCCCCAGTTGCGGAGCATCCCCGGCAGCGTCGCCTTCCGCTCCAGGACGCTGATGGTGATGAGGGTATTTCCGGTGAAGAGCTCCGCCCCGGAGAGCACCACCATGCCCAGGCCGAAGGCAAAGAGCACGCCGGAGAGCAACCGGACAAGGGAGTTGTTGTCCAGGGCGTAGGTGGCCATATTGGTGACACAGGAGGGGAAGCCGATGAGCAGCCCCGCCAGCACCCCCAGCACCAGCATTTTGGACACCGGCAGCCGGGTCTTGGCGGCGCCGGCGTTGGCGTAATTTGCGGCGGTCTCCGCCGCGGTGAAGAGATTCATGCCGTCCGCCCCCTTACCGCGCCATACGGCCGGCGGCCTCCACCACATGGCCAATCAGCACGCTGGTGGTAACGGCGCCCACGCCACCGGGTACCGGGGTGATGGCCTCCACAACAGGCTCCACCTGGTCGAAGACGGCGTCCCCGGCGATGGCGCCCAGGCCGCCCCGGGCGTTGGGCTTGTTTTCGTCCCAGTTAATGGACACGTCCACCACGATCTGGCCGGGGCGGACATAGTCCCCGGTGAGGCTGCCCAGCACCCCGGCGGCGGAGACCAGGATATCCGCCTCCCGGGCCACAGCAGCCACATCCCTGGTCCGGGTGTGGCAGACCGTCACCGTGGCGTTCCGGGCCAGGAGCATCATGGCGGCGGGCTTGCCCACCACCAGACTGCGGCCGATGACCACCGCCTTTTTGCCGGTGCAGTCGATGCCGTAGTGGTCCAGGATCTCCATGCAGGCGGCGGGGGTGCAGGGGGCAAAGCCCAGGGGCTTGCCCATAAAGACCCCGGCGTTGGAGCCGTCGGTCATGCCGTCCACATCCTTGCGGGGGTCCAGGCGGTTGCAGATCTCGTCCTCATCCCCCCGCAGATGGGACGGCAGCGGGCGGAACAGCAGCACGCCGTGGATCTTGTCGTCGGCATTGGCCCCATCGATGACCGCCAGCAGCTTCTCCCGGGTCACATCCTCCGGCAGGGCGAAGATCTTCACCGCCACCCCCAGGGCCTCCGCCCGCCTGGTGGCTCCCCGCTCATAGCTCAGGTCATCGGGCCGCTCCCCGCAGCGGATAATGGCCAGGGTGGGCTCCACCCCCCGGACCTTCAGCGCCGCGCAGTCGGCGGCAATGCGGGCATTCAGTTTCTCATTGACTTCTTTTGCCAGCAGCAGCTTTGCCATAGCGTTTTCCTCTCATTTCCTCAGCTGACCCTACTGAAGCAATCCGGCCTTGACCTCGTCAAAGATCGCATCGGCCAGGGCGCAGTATTTCTCCAGCATGGCCAGACATTTTCCGTTCAGCTCCTCCGCCAGGCGGCGGTCCTGCATCGTCTTGGTATTGATCAGCACGTTGAGACTGGCGGCCTGCAGCGCGGCCTTGACGCACACTGCGCCGCACCCGGCGTCGGACACCGCCAGGCGGCTGCCCTTGGCGGCGAAGACGGCGATGGCCTCCAGGGCCTCGCCGCACAGCTCCATGATGCGGACCGGCACGCGGCAGGCCTCCACCGTGGCCTCCTCCAGGATGCGCCCCCGGTCCGGGTCGTCCTTGGGGATGCCGTAGGCCCGGGCCAGGGGGGCAAACCCCTCGGCGTCGGCGGCGATCTGCTCCAGCAGCTCCTGCTGCAGCCGGTCGCACTTGGCCTTCAGCGCCAGGATCTCCTCCTCCACAGGGGCGTACTTCTTCTTCCCCACCGTCAGGGAGCCCACCATGTTGCCCAAAGCGGTGCCCACCGCCCCCACCAGGGCGGCGGCCCCGCCGCCGCCGGGCACTGGGGCGCTGGAGGCCAGGACAGTGACAAATTCATTGCAGGGGACTGTTGCAAAATCCATAGTTCTCTCCGTTTCTGTGCCGGCGGGCGGCACATTTCTTTTTTTGCCGCCTCCGGCGGCGAGGGGGGCGGCGATTTGATTCGCCGCTCACCGGGCGGGTGGGGCGAACCCGCTCGCTTCTTCCCAGAAGCTGGGTGTTTCGGGGGCTACGCGCCCCCGGACCCCCGGTGACTTTTTGCCCACACAAAAAGTCACCAAAAATGCGCCAAAACCCATGGTTTTGGAATCCTTTGCCTC
>CAUWCX010000011.1:0-52387 GCA_963557105.1 uncultured Oscillospiraceae bacterium | reverse complement strand
CGACCGCTCGTAGACAGCTTGCTTAGTATAGCAGGATGACCTGGAATTGTCAACCCCTAATTTTTCCTTTTTTCGACTTTGTTGTTTCCCGTGGAAAAGCAGAAAGCAGCCGCCTGTTCTCCAGTCAACGGATGGAGAACAGGCGGCTTGATCCAATCCACTCTACTTGCTTAGTTCGATCGGTGCCTTGGGCGTATTCTTCTTCCGGGCATTGGTCTTCCCCTCGGGTTTGATTTCACCTGCGGCAATCAAAGACCACTTGGTCAATGCGGGGCCAACCAATTCATACACCAGCACGGAGAACAAAACGACATTGCGCACGACGGCACCATCCGATAGTGACGTAGCCGTCAGTGCCATTCCCAGGGCAACACCTGCCTGCGGCAGCAGGGTGATCCCCAAATGATTGCGGATATTGTCGCTGCAGTGCGTCAGCGCACAGCTGCTGTAGGCACCGAAGTACTTACCTACAGATCGGCTGATGATATACACCACACCAATCAGCAGCACCAGAGGATTGGACAGGATCTGTAGATCCAACTCCGCCCCGGAGAGTACAAAGAAGGCCACCAGCAGCGGTGCGGTCCAGCTGTCCACACGGCTCATAAGCTCCTCAGAGAAATCGCAGATATTGCAGAACAGGGTGCCGGTCATCATGCACACCAGCAACAGAGAAAAGCCGCAGTGCACCCCCGCCACAGTGAACTTCACCATGGAGAGCCCCACTGTCAGCAGGACAAATGCAATGGAAATGGTCAGCCGCTTGCTGCGGGAGTGGAAAAAGCGCTCGATCCAATTCAGTACAACGCCAGCCAAAGCCCCCAGGCCCAGGCTCAGCACGATCTCCACCAGAGGCTCCACCAGGATCGTGACCATATTGACCGTACCACTCTCCAGGGTAGTGGCAACACCAAAGGATGCGGAGAAGAGCATCAGCCCCACCGCGTCATCAATAGCCACCACCAGAAGCAGCAGTTTGGTCAAGGGACCGTCAGCCTTGTACTGGCGAACCACCATCAGTGTAGCAGCAGGGGCCGTAGCGGCAGCAATTGCGCCCAGCGTAATGGCGGAGGGCAGGGAGATCACATGGGGCACAGCATAATGCAGGGCAATCAGCGCAATGTCTACCACAGCGGTGGTGACCACCGCCTGGAGGATACCCACGGTGACGGCCTGCTTGCCCATGTGCTTGAGCTGCTCCAGACGGAACTCGTTGCCGATGGTAAAGGCAATGAAGCCCAGCGCCACCTGGGAGATGAGATTAAACGCCTCAATATCCGCAGCGGTGTTGAACCCCAGCCCCGGAACACCCAGTCTTCCCAAGCAGTAGGGGCCCAACAGCAGCCCCGCCACCAAATAGGCGGTAACGGCGGGCAGCTTCAGTAACTTGGCCAACCGGGACATCAGCAGTCCACCGATCAGCGCAACAGAAATTTGGATCAACGCTTCCATAGTGACACCTCATTTTTCTTTTCATATGGTATTCTCTCAATTCACGTTCGTAATATAGCACTTTGCCCAAAGGACCGCAAGTGGTCTTTGTGGAAAATATCAACAAATTCGTCCCCTCTTCCCCGCCAAAGGGAGAGCAACCTGCTCGCCAAGGAAGAGTTTCCCCCGCTCGCCTTGACTTTTTGCCTGTGAAAGCGCATAATCGACCTATCTATCCGGCCCCATCAGGCCGGTCTTACCTTTTGTTAAGGAGAGGTGCGCTATGACACCCAATTCATTTCAGCGGCACAGCCGCACCATGGCCCTGAGCGGATTGATGGCTGCCCTATCAGTGGTGATCCTGCTGTTGGGCGGGTTGATCCCCGCCGCCACCTTTGCCTGTCCCATGCTGGCCATGCTCTGCCTGCTGCCAGTACTGCGGGAGTGCGGGGAGAAGATCGCACTGGTGCTCTATGCCGCCGTATCTGTGCTGGCCCTGCTGCTGGTGGCAGATAAGGAGCTGGCCCTTTTCTATGTCTTTCTGGGCTACTACCCCATTTTGCGGCCCGGGCTGAACAAACTGCCCTCCCCCCTGTTTCGGATACTGGCCAAATGCGGACTTTTTACCGCCGCCACAGTGGTCATGTATCTGCTGATCCTATACCTCTTCCAGCTGGAGGCCATTGCAGCTGAATTCGCCGAGTACTCCGCCGGATTCATGGTCCTTCTTCTGGTTCTCGGGAACGCCGTTTTCCTGCTGTTGGACCAGGCCCTGGATCGGTTGTCCATGGTGTATGACCGCGTCCTGCGAAAGAAGCTGTTCCACTAATACAAACACCAAGCGGGGCCGCCTAACAGGCGGCCCCGCTTACTACATTATTATTGTATATCTGCCTGCTCCTTTCGCAGGAAGAATACCCCCGATCCCCAGCCGGCTTGGTTGCCGTCAGCCAGCCACGCCCGGTACGCCCGGCGCATACTGGTCTCCTCTCCCAGCACAGAGGGATCGCCGTCATATTCCCGGCCGAAGATCCGCCAGAGATCCCCGTTGCCCTCTCCAGACGCAAAGAGCTCATAGTCGGACATGAACCCCACAACGCCGGAATTCGGCCCCAGCAGCTGCCGGTTGGGCGGAAACAGCATCCAGGACGAACAGGTGAACGCCACCTCCTCGCCGGGAAACGCATCCGCAAAGAATCGGGCCGCCTGGCGATAGGAATCCAAATACTCCTCCCGGCGCAGCCGGCCGCAGGAGGGGATATGGACATTGATGGCCCGGGTCATTCCCTGTGGGGGCTCCCTGTATCCCGCCGGGAAGTCCACCAGTTCAAACTGCAGCCGCCCCAGCGCATAGCGGGTCAGCGCATAGAAGCCCGGCTCCCACCAGGCCACAAAGGTCCCCCACACGCCATACATCCCATGGCACTCCCGCAGCTTCCACAGCAGATCGCTGCAGGAATCCCGGTAGATCTTCTCGTCCAGCCCCCGCTCCCGGTACAATTCCCCCAGATGCCTGGTCAGGCACAGGTACAGCAGCATTCCCGCAGCGTAGCGGTGGACCCCGGCAGTCTCAGCCGCCTCCTCCACTGCCTTCAGGGCGGCGGCATAGTCCATGTGAATATCCCGGCCATATGCCTCAACCCATGTCCCCAGGGCCTCCGCTCCCTGGGGGCAGTCAGTGAGACGGCGGTAATCGGCTAGCAGTGCGGCAACGGCCTCCGCCGGAAAATCCAGATAAGTCATGATCCTCTGCAAATACTCTTGCATAGCAGTCCTCCTTCCCGGTCCCATGAGGACCGACCCTTTGGGGCCAGTATATGCCTCTCTGTGGCCCTTGTCAAAAACTTCTCCTTGACTTTCTCCCGCTCCGACGATATACTGTTATCGAACAAATGTTTTATTTTGAGGTGGACCTATGGATGTTCTGGAGAAGCTCGCCATATTGACCGACGCCGCAAAATACGACGCCGCCTGCACCTCCAGCGGAGTCAAGCGCTCCAGCCGCCCCGGGTATATCGGCAACACCTCCTCCTCAGTGATGGGCTGCTGCCACACCTTCTCCGGCGACGGGCGGTGCGTGACCCTGCTGAAGGTACTGATGACCAACTGCTGCGTCTACGACTGCAAATACTGTGTCAACCGCTGCTCCAACGATGTCCGCCGGGCAGCCTTCACCCCGGCGGAGCTGGCGGACCTGACCATCCAGTTTTACCGCCGCAACTACATCGAGGGGCTGTTCCTCTCCTCCGGGGTGATGGTGAGCCCCGACTATACAACAGAACGGATGATCCGCTGTCTGGAGCTGCTGCGAAATCAATACCGCTTCAACGGCTATATCCACGCCAAAACCATTCCCGGCACCTCCCCGGAGCTGGTGACCCGGCTGGGGCTCCTGGCCGACCGGCTCAGTGTCAATATCGAGCTGCCCTCGGAGCAGGGGCTGCAGACCCTGGCCCCCAACAAGACGCGGCAGGCCATCTTCCGCCCCATGGGCCTCATCACCGGCGCGCTGCAGGAAAACAGAGAGGCTCTGGCCAAATACCGCCACGCCCCCCAGTTCGCCCCGGCGGGCCAGAGTACCCAGATGATCGTCGGCGCCACAGCCGACTCAGACCGGCACATCCTCACCCTGGCCCAGTCCCTCTACCGTAAATACCAGCTGAAGCGAGTGTTTTTCTCCGCCTATGTGCCGGTAGTGGAGAGCGGCCTTCTCCCCGCCCTGGATACCAAGCCGCCTCTGCTGCGGGAGCACCGGCTGTACCAGGCGGACTGGCTGCTGCGGTTCTACGGCTTCCAGGCGGAGGAGCTGCTGGACGAGGCAGAGCCCAATTTCGACACCCGCCTGGACCCCAAGTGTACCTGGGCCCTGCGCCACCCGGACTTTTTCCCTGTGGAAGTGAACACCGCCGACCGGGAGACCCTGCTGCGGGTGCCGGGGATCGGCACAGTCTCCGCCAGGCGCATCCTCTGTGCCCGCCGGGGCGGCCCCCTGTCCCACCAGGATCTGCAAAAGCTGGGGGTGGTCATGAAGCGGGCTCAGTACTTCATTACCTGTAAAGGGAAATTCCTGGACGGACTGAAGGTCAGGCAGGAGAGCATCCTCCAGGGGCTGCTGTGGGCGGAGCGGGCAGCCCTCCCCATCAGCCAGGGGGAACAGCTGAGCCTGTTCCCCTGACCGGAGCTCAGGGCAACACCAAAAAGGAGGCACAGCGACCATGGAGGTCATCTACCGCTACGACGGCAGCTTTGCCGGATTTCTCTGCTGCATCTTTGACAGCTATGTCAACAAGGAACTCCCGGCGGAGTTTCAGGATGAGGCGCACCTGGTCCAATCCCTCTTCCCCGCCCGCTGGGTGGGAACAGACGCCCGTCACGCCCAGCGGGTGCTGGTCAGTCTGGAGAAGATCGACCCCTGGGCCCGGGAGCTGGTGGTCAAGGGCTTTCTCACCTGTGCCCCGGACCGGGAGATGCTGCTTTACCGGTTCATCCGCGCGCTGTACGCCGAGGGGCGGCCTCTGCTGCGAAGGCTCAGCGACGACGCCCTCCTGCCTCTGCTGAAGGCAGTGCGCCACCTGGAGGGTGAGGTGCAGCTTCTCCGGGGCTTTGTCCGCTTCTCCGACTTTGACGGGGTCCTGGCCGGAGAGATCCGACCCAAAAATCGTGTGCTGCCCCTGCTGCGGCCCCACTTTTGCGACCGGTTCGCCAACGAAACCTTCCTGCTCTACGACCGACCCCACCAGGAGGCCCTGGTCCACCAGCCGGGAAAGTGGGCCATCGTACCTCTGGAGGACTTCCATATGGCCTCCCCCTCCGCCCAGGAGGAGCAGTATCGCCGCCTCTGGCGGCAGTTTTATCACGCCGTGGAGATCCGGGAGCGCCGCAACCACAAGCTACGGCAGACCCATATGCCCCGGCGCTACTGGGACACCATGACTGAGTTTCAGGAGGACAGCCCGGTCAGTCCTTCCGCACTGACCAGCGCAGCAGCGGAACCATAATTCCCGGTATTTTTCCCGTCTCCGACGCACTTCCCCTGTTTGGGTGGAAGTTTTCCCTCTTTTTCCTGAATGATGATTGACATTTCGACATAAAACAGATATAGTGATAATGCCTGCTTTTCTATGGAAATTTGCTGAGGAAAAGCAGGCAGTTTTCGCGTCCTATGGGCTTTGCGCCCTCTATCCACAGCCTTTGCGCTGCTGTATTGAGAAAGAGAAATGGAGGAGGATACATGTCCAAAGAGTTGATCCGCCTTGTGGATTGCTGCATGGCGTTTGACGGAGAAGTGATTCTTGACCACATGAATCTGTATTTCAATGACAGCGAGTTCCTTACGCTGTTGGGCCCCAGCGGCTGCGGGAAAACCACCACGCTGCGCATCATCGGCGGTTTTATCACCCCCACCTCCGGCCAGGTGCTCTTTGACGGCGTGCGGATGAACGACATCCCGCCCCACCTGCGCCAGGTCAACACGGTCTTCCAGCGGTACGCCCTATTTCCCCACCTGAACGTCTTTGAAAACGTGGCCTTCGGCCTGCGGATCGGACGGACGGAGACGGTGGAGAAGAACGGCGAGACCAAGACCGTCAAGGTGAAGATCCCCGAGGGGGAGATCCGCCAGCGGGTAATGGAGATGCTGGAGGTGGTGAGCCTCAAGGGCTTTGAAAATCGCCGCATCACCGAGCTGTCCGGCGGACAGCAGCAGCGGGTGGCCATCGCCCGCGCCCTGGTGAACCGGCCCAAGGTCCTGCTGCTGGACGAGCCTCTGGCCGCCCTGGACCTGCGGCTGCGGAAGGATATGCAGATCGAGCTTAAGCGTATCCAGCAGCAGCTGGGCATCACCTTCATCTATGTCACCCACGACCAGGAGGAGGCCCTCGCCATGAGCGACACCATCGTGGTCATGGACCAGGGCAGGATCCAGCAGATCGGCACCCCCACAGATATCTATAACGAGCCGAAAAACGCCTTCGTGGCGGACTTTATCGGCGAGAGCAATATTCTTGACGGCATCATGCACGAGGACTATGTGGTGGAGTTCTTCAACCGCAAGTTCAAGTGTCTGGACAAGGGCTTCGCCCCCATGGAGCCGGTGGACGTGGTCATCCGGCCGGAGGACATCGACATCGTCCCCCCGGAAAAGGGCCAGCTCCGCGGCACCGTCACCTCTGTCACCTTCAAGGGGGTCCACTACGACACCATTGTGGACTTCAAGGGGTTCAAGTGGCTGATCCAGACCACGGACTACCACCCGGAGGGGGAGGTCATCGGCATCATCCTCAACCCCGACGACATCCACATCATGCACAAGAGCCAGTACTCCGGTATGTTCGGCGACTACAGCTCCTACTCCGAGGAGTACGAGGAGATGGACGATGTGACCATGTTGGACGCGCAGGAGGAGGACGCCCCCCGGGAGGACGGAAATGAAGAATAAACGCGCCCTCTTCGCCGTCCCCTATGTGGGCTGGATGGCCTTCTTTGTGGTGGCCCCCATCCTCATGGTGGCGGTCTACGCCTTCACCTCCGCCGACGGCGGCTTCACCTTGGGCAACTTCGCCCAGATGGGGGCCTACACCGTGGTGTTCACCCGCTCCTTCAAGCTGGCCCTCATCGCCACGGCCATCTGCCTGCTCATCGGCTACCCCATCGCCTATATGATCTCCCGGGAGAGTCCCCGGTTCCAGCGCATCGCCATGGTCCTGGTGATGCTGCCCATGTGGATGAACTTTTTGCTGCGGACCTATGCCTGGATGTCCATCCTGGAGAATAACGGTCTGCTGAACCAGCTGTTTCAGCGCATTGGCCTCATTGACCTGGTCAACCGGATCTTCGGCACCAGCCTGCAGTATTTCCCCATGATGAATACCCAGGGCGCTGTGGTGCTGGGCATGGTGTACAACTACCTGCCCTTTATGATCCTGCCCATCTACTCCGTGATCGTCAAGCTGGACGGCAGTCTCACGGAGGCGGCCCGGGACCTGGGGGCCAACTCCCTTATGGTCTTCCGCAAGGTCACCCTTCCCCTGAGCCTCCCCGGGGTCCTCTCCGGGGTCACCATGGTGTTCGTCCCCGCCGTGTCCACCTTCGCCATCAGCAAGATGCTGGGCGGCGGCACGGAGCTTCTGCTGGGCGATCTGATCGAGCAGCAGTTCCTGGGCAACGCCTACAACCCCCAGCTGGGGGCTGCCATCTCCCTGGTGATGATGGTCATCGTGGTGGTCTGCATGGCCGTAATGAATCGCTTCGGTGAGGGCGAGGAACAGGCGGTGATCCTGTGAACAAGAGAAATTCCACCGGCAACCGCCTGTTTATGGCCCTGACCTTCCTGTTCCTCTACGCCCCCATTTTCCTGCTCATCATCTTCTCCTTCAACCGTGGCAACAGCAACACGGTGTGGAGCGGCTTCTCCCTGCAGTGGTATCGTGAGCTATTCAGCAACCGCATCATCATGCGCAGCGTCTACATCACCCTGCTGGTGTCCCTGCTGGCCACGGTGATCGCCACCATCGCCGGCACCTTCGCCGCCCTGGGCTTCTACAGCCTCCGCCGGCGGCCCCGGGCCGTGCTGACCACGGTGAACAACATCCCCATGATGAATGCGGATATCGTCACCGGCGTATCCATGTGCCTGTTCTTCGTGGCCTTTTTCGGCGGCTGGAAGACCTTCGCCACCTGGTTCAACGGCGTGCAGGATCTCATCGAGCTGCCGGTTCGGCTGACCCTGGGCTTCGGCACCCTGCTCATCGCCCACATCACCTTCAATATCCCCTATGTCATCCTGTCCGTGGGCCCCAAGCTGCGGCAGATGGATAAAAACCTGCTGGATGCGGCCCAGGACCTGGGCTGTACCTGGATGCAGGCCTTCCGCAAGGTGATCCTGCCGGAGATCAAGCCCGGCATCATGTCCGGCGCCCTCACCGCCTTCACCATGAGTGTGGACGACTTTATCATCAGCTACTTCACCGCCGGCTCCTCCTCCTCCACCCTGGCCATGACCATCTACGGCATGACCAAAAAGCGGGTGACGCCGGAGATCAACGCCATCTCCACCCTGCTGTTCGTGACGGTGCTGATCCTGCTGGCCATCACCAACATCCGGGAGTCCCGCCAGGAGCAGCGCCGGGAGCGCGAGCTGTCCACCCCCGCCCCTGTGGAGAGCAGCCATCACCCCCGCCGCAGCCGTCTGCCCCGCCTTGTGGGCGCCCTGGCGGCCATCGCTCTGGTGGCGGGCACCGCCCTGGCCATGGGCCGCAATGCCGGCCAGCCGGTGGTCAATGTCTGCTCCTGGGGTGAGTATATCGACACGGAGCTCATCGCCCAGTTTGAGGAGGAGACCGGTATTGCGGTCAACTACCAGACGGTGGAGAGCAACGAGGCGCTGTACTCCCTGCTGAAGAGCGGCGCCGGGGATTACGACGTCATCGTCCCCTCCGACTACATGATCTCCCAGCTCATTGAGGAGGGCATGCTGGAGGAGCTGGACTACAGCAAGATCCCCAACTACAGTCTCATTGCCGACCGCTTCAAAAACCTGCCCTATGACCCCGCCAATCAGTATACGGTCCCCTACGCCTGGGGCACCATGGGCATCATCTACAACACCACCATGGTGGACGAGCCCATCACCAGCTGGGACGCCCTCTTCGATCCCCAGTACGCCGGTCAGGTGCTGATGTTCCGCAACAGCCGGGACGCCATGGCCACCGCCCTGCTGAAGCTGGGCTACTCCCTGAACACTACCGACGAGGCGGAGCTGCAGGAGGCCTACCAGCTGCTGGCCCAGGCCAAGAGCCAGGGGGTCTACCAGTCCTTCGTCATGGACGAGATCTTCCAGAAGCTGGAGGGCGGCAACGCCGCCATCGGCGCCTACTACGCCGGCGACTATCTGACTATGCTGGAGAACAACGAGGATCTGGCCTATGTCATTCCCCAGGAGGGGACCAACTGGTTCGTGGACGCCATGTGCGTGCTGAAGGATGCCCCCCACCAGGAGGAGGCCCACGCCTGGATCAACTTCATCGCCTCCACGGAGGCCAACCTGGCCAATATGGACTATATCTGGTACGCCTCCCCCAACCAGGAGGCCCTGGACCAGTACCCCGCCTACTACGAGGAGCTGTACGGGGAGCCCCTGGACCAGGAGACCTACGAGACCATCGCCGCCCCCCAGGAGACACTGGACAACTGTGAGCTGTACCTGGCCCTGCCCAAGGACACCCGGGCCCTGTACAACGACCTGTGGATCAAGCTGGGCATCGACTAACTGCACATCGTACCGCACGACGGTCAAAAAAGTGCCTGCACTTTTTTGGCCGTCTTCGCCTCCTGACGGCGCATGGGCGGTCCGCTATACTGGAACTGATCAATGTGGAGAGAGGAGCGTCCCAATGAAAGTCAACAAGAGAACACTTCTGCTGCTGGCCTGCGTGGTTTGGGCCATTGCCGGGGCCAATGTGCTGCGCCGCGGGGTCCTGTCCTATCCCGGCCACCTGTCGGCCCTGAATCTGGCCCTGTCCGCCTGCGTGTTCCTGTTGTTCCAGCTGTTCATCTTTGGGAAAATGGTGAAGCGGCACACCACACGCATTCTGGGCCATCAGGAGGAGCGCCAGTATTTCTGGCACTTTTTCGACGGCAGGACCTTCTTTATCATGTTCATCATGATCTCCGGGGGTATCCTCCTGCGGACCTCCGGCATCTGCCCGGAGCGGTTCATTGCCGTGTTCTACTCCGGACTGGGGGCCTCCCTGCTGCTGGCGGGGCTGCGGTTCGGCGCGGCGTTCCTGCGCAGCCGGTAATCGTCAACATGAAAATGCCCGGACGGGGTCCTTCCCGTCCGGGCATTTTCTCTGTTAAATGGTCATGGGACCGGGGGATACACCCCCGGCGGCACGGGGCAAAAGACCTGCCGCACCCCATCGCCGGGGCACACGCTGACCACCCACGCCGGGGGCAGCAGCCCCTCCACGGCGCAGCAGTCCGCCGCCGGCTCCGCCCCCGCCAGGATAGCGGCTATGCCTCTCCCCTCCCGCTTTACCGTAGCCTCCCGGGCGGTCCACAGGCGGAAGAATTCCTCCGCTGCCATGCCCCGGCCCAGGCGGCGGGGCGGCGTCCGCAGACGCTCCACATCCACCCCCACCGGCCGGTCGCTGAGGGCGCAGACCGCCGCTCCCCGGCTGTGGCTCAGGTTGAAGCAGATCTCCGGGCGATGGGGAAAGCAGGGCTTCCCCCCCGGCTGGCGGGCGATCTCCGGCATGGGGAACACCCCCAGCTCCCGCTCCAGAGCCAGGGCCAGCAGGCCGTAGGCCGTCTCCCGCTCCCGCCCCTCCGGGCAGGTGGCGGCGTAGAGCACCACCCCCATCTCAGTTGTGGTGGTAGATCCGCTTCTCCAGAGCGAAGATCCGCTTGCTGAATGCCCCGGCGGGGACCTCCTGCAGGGTCTCCCGGTAGATCTCCATACGGCTGTCCATGGTGTCAATGAGGCTCAACAGCTCGCTCTCCGGGCAGACCGGCAGCACCGCAGCGCCGAACTCCGGCTGGCCGTGGTGGCTGAGGAGCATATGCTGCAGCAGCACGGACTTCTCCTCCGGGATATCCAGCTTCGTCGCCGTCTCCGCCACGGCCTGGGCGCCCATGACCAGGTGGCCCAGGAGCTGTCCCTTGACGCTGTACTCCGTCACCAGCCCCAGGTCGGAGAAGGTGAACTCCTCCGCCTTGGCCACATCGTGGAGCAGCGTCCCCGCCAGCAGCAGGCTACGGTCCACAATGTCCCCGTACAGTCCCGCCAGCCCATCCGCCGCCTGGAGCATGGTCCAGGTGTGCATCAGCAGCCCGGACAGGAAGCTGTGGTGGACGCTCTTGGCCGCCGGGATGGTTCGCAGGGCCTGACCGTACCGCTCCAGCATGGCCAGACACACCGCCCGGTAGTCCCCGTCCTCCAGCTCCTCCACCAGGCCCAGGATCTTACCGTAGACGGCGTCGGCATCCAGGGGGGCCACCGCCACCAGGCGGCCCGGGTCCCCCCGCTCCTCCGGCCGGGCCAGGGCGATCTTATCCACGGTGAACTGCACCATGCCCCGGTACTCCGACACGCTGCCCTTCACCTTCACCACCTTGCCCTCGTCACTCTGGCCCAGGGGGCCGGGGTAGTCCCACACCTTGGCCTCAATGGCCCCGGTGCGGTCCGCCAGGGCGGCGTTCAGGAAGGGCTTTCCGCTGACCGTGGTCCGGGGCTGGGCGGTCTTTAAAATATAGCAGCCCTCCACCTGATCCCCGGGGACCATATCGCAGACCAGCTTGTTGTACTCCATAAAACCGTATCCTCATTTCTCTTGATTTGCGCCTATTGTACCACACCTTTCCCCGCTTTCCAACGGACATTTTCCATAAAACGCCCCCGCCCCGGTCCTCGAAAAAATTTTTGAAAATTTTTCGGTCAAAAAAGAGGATTTTTGCCGTTCACCTAGTATAATAGGGTAGGAGTAGATATATGCTCTATTTTGCCCCACAGCGGCACAGCAAAACCGCTTGCCCTGTATCCGGTGAAGGGAGGTACGAACTTCATGGCTTTTCCCCAGCAATTTCTGGACGAGCTGGTGAGCCGCAGCGACATTGTGGATATCGTGTCCTCCTATGTGACGCTGAACCGAAAGGGCAGCAACTACTTTGGGCTGTGCCCCTTCCACAATGAGAAGACCCCCTCCTTCTCCGTCTCCCCGGACAAGCAGATCTACCACTGCTTCGGGTGCAAGCACGGCGGCGGCGTCATCAACTTCATTATGGAGATCGAGAACCTGTCCTACCCCGATGCTGTGCGTTTCCTGGCCAAGCGGGCCAATCTGGAGGTCCCCGACGACGGGGCCGACCGGGACGCCGCACGCCGCCGGCAGCGGATCTTACAGCTGAACCGGGACGCCGCCCGCTGGTTCTACCAGAACCTGTCCCGGCCGGAGGGGCGCACCGCCGTGGCCTACCTGGAGCGGCGGCAGCTGAGTCGGAAATCCGTCATGGACTTCGGCCTGGGGGCCGCCCCGGACAGCTGGGACGCCCTGCTCACCGCCATGCTGGCCAAGGGCTACACCAAGACCGAGCTGCTGGCGGCGGGGCTGGTGAAGCAGAACGAGCGGGGCCGGGTGTACGACTTCTTCCGCAACCGGCTGATGCTCCCCATCATCGATGTGCGGGGGGATTTCGTGGGCTTCACCGGGCGCACCCTGGACGACGCCCCCAACAAGTACCAGAACACCATGGAGAACGCCGTGTTCAGTAAGCGCCGGGTGGTCTTCGGCATCAACCTGGCCAAGCGGACCAAGCGGAGCAACCTGATCCTCTGTGAGGGCAACATCGATGTCATCACCCTCCACCAGGCTGGCTTTGACAACGCCGTGGCCTGTATGGGCACCGCATTCACCGTGGAGCAGATCCGCACCCTCTCCCGGTACACCAAGGAGCTGGTGCTGTGCTTCGACAACGACACCGCCGGCGGTCTGGCCACCCAGCGGGCCATTGAGCAGCTGGAGAACACGGAGCTGACCATCCGTGTGCTGCGCCTGCCCCGGCAGCTGAACAGCCAGGGGGAGTATGTCAAGCAGGACCCCGACGACTTCATCAAAAACCACGGCGCCGCCGCCTTTGAGGCCCTCCTCAGCGGCAGCGAGAACCAGATGGACTTCCGCATGTCGGCGGTGGCCGCCAAGTACGACCTGAGCCAGGGGGACGCCAAGATCGCCTACGCCCAGGAGATCAGCGCCCTTATCGCCTCCGTCCCCAACGCCGTGGAGCGGGAGGTATACGCCGGGCGTGCCGCCCAGCAGGCGGGCATCTCCCAGGAGGCCATGCTGCTGGAGGTGAAGCGGGCCTACGGCAAGCGGAAAAACCAGGAGCGGCGGGAGATCCGCCGGGAGAACCTCAACGTCTCCGCCCTGCGCCAGCCCCGGGAGCGGGAACTGCGCTACGGGGATATGCGCTCCGCCATGGCGGAGGAGGGCGTGGTGCGGCTGCTGTTCCTGGACGGGTCCCTGGCGGAGAAGTGCACCGGGCTCTTGCCGGAGGCCTTCAGCTCTCCCCTGCTGGGCCGGGTCTACACCATGCTGCTGGAGGCCAACCGGGCGGGGCGCACCCCCACCGTGGCGGCCCTGGCCGGGGAGCTCACCGGAGAGGAGAGCGCACACCTGACGGCGGTGCTGCAAAAGCCGGAGTCCCTGGCGGCGGCGAACCGCTCCCTGCCGGACTACATAGCCGTCATCAACGAATGTGCGGAAAAGCGCGGCGGCGGGCCGGATACCGACCCCCTGCTGGCCGCTCAAGATAAATTCAAAAGCAAAAAGGGATATGGAGGAAAGCACAATGGCTAAAAAAGAGATCAACGCTCCCGAGGCAAAAAAGCTCGAGGGGGATAAGAAGTACCTGAAGCTGCCGGAGAAGCTGGTGGCCACTCTGCCCGCCGCATCCATCCTCATGGGCAACGAGAAGATCATGGATCTCTTCGCCCGGGGCAAGAAGCGGGGCCGGCTGGAGTCCAACGAGATGATGGAGGTCCTGGACGAGATCGACCTGGACAGCGAGCAGATGGAGAAGATCTACGACTCCCTGGAGGTACTGTCCATTGACATTGGCCGGGAGGAGGATATCCTGCCGGAGCTGCCCGACGATGTGGACCCCCCGCTGGAGGAGATCGCTGACATCGAGGAGGAGGAGCTGGTAGACCCCAACACCCTGGTGGACAGCTTCTCCATCGACGACCCCGTTCGGATGTACCTGAAGGAGATCGGCACGGTCCCCCTGCTGGCCCCCGACGAGGAGATCGAGCTGGCCCAGCGGATGAACGCCGGGAACCTGGCCAAGGAGCAGCTGGAGTCCATGGAGGGCGAGGAGCTGCCGGCGGAGGAGATGGCGGAGCTGAAGAAGCTGGTGCGCTCCGGCGAGTCCGCCAAGCAGAAGCTGGCGGAGGCCAACCTGCGTCTGGTGGTGTCCATCGCCAAGCGGTATGTGGGCCGGGGCATGCTGTTCCTGGACCTGATCCAGGAGGGCAACCTGGGCCTCATCAAGGCCGTGGAGAAGTTCGACTACACCAAGGGCTATAAGTTCTCCACCTACGCCACCTGGTGGATCCGCCAAGCCATCACCCGCGCCATTGCCGACCAGGCCCGAACCATCCGTATCCCCGTGCATATGGTGGAGACCATCAACAAGGTCATCCGCGTCAACCGCCAGCTGCTGCAGGAGCTGGGCCACGATCCTACCCCGGAGGAGACCGCCGCGGAGATGAATATGCCTGTGGAGAAGGTCCGGGAGATCCTGAAGATCGCCCAGGAGCCCGTAAGCCTGGAGACCCCCATCGGTGAGGAGGAGGACAGCCATCTGGGCGACTTCATCCCCGACGAGGGCGCCAGCGAGCCCAGCGAGGCCGCCAGCTTCACCCTGCTGAAGGAGCAGCTGGTGGAGGTCCTCTCCACCCTGACCCCCCGGGAGGAGAAGGTGCTGAAGCTCCGCTTCGGCATTGAGGACGGCCGCACCCGCACCCTGGAGGAGGTGGGCAAGGAGTTCAACGTCACCCGTGAGCGCATCCGCCAGATCGAGGCCAAGGCCCTGCGCAAGCTCCGCCACCCCAGCCGCAGCAAGAAGCTGAAGGACTTCCTCAACTAAATCCATCCGCCAAAATGACAGTCCCCCGGGAGTACTGCTCCCGGGGGACTGTCTCTTGTCAAGAGCCGCGCAGCCTTTTCCTGCACCATGGACGGCGTGGAATTTTGTTTTCAATCCCTAGATCTACTACTGGAGTTTCTCCATATCCCCTAATAAGAGGGCCTGCGGCAACCGCCGCAGGCCCTCAACGCTATTGGTACAGAATTTTTATTTCGCCATATCCCGGTACAGGAAGGTCACGATCTGACCCCGGGTGCAGTCGGCGCTGGGGGCGAAGGTCTCCGCGCCGACGCCGGAGGTGATGCCCTCACGGACAGCCCAGGCCACAGCGGGGGCATAGTAGGCATCCGCCGCCACATCGGCGAAGCTGTCACCGGCCACCACGGGGGAACCGGCAGCCCGCCACAGGAAGGTGACGGTCTGGCCACGGGTCACGGTGGCATTGGGGCTGAAGGTGGTGGCGCTGGTGCCGGCGGTGATACCCTGGCTCACGGCCCAGCGGACGGCCTCAGCATAGTACGCGTCGGCGGGGACATCGGTGAAGCTCATGGCGTAGTTCACCACGGGACTGCCAGCGGCATGCCACAGGAAGGTCACCATCTGGGCACGGGTGCAGGCTTCATCGGGGCTGAAGGTAGCAGCAGTGGTGCCGCCGGTGATGCCCTTCTCCACGGCCCACAGGACAGCGTCGTGGTAGTAGGCGTTCTCGTTCACATCCACAAAGGGATTCACCAGCTGGGGAACCTCGGGCGTCTCCTCCACGGCCCGGAAGGTGGCCTCAACAGTGACCTTGGAGCCGGGCATCTTGAAGGTGAACTTGTTGTCGCCCTTCTCCCGCAGGTCGATCTCCCGGCCCTTGCTGTCGGTGACGATGAGCTCGTCCAGCTCGTAGCCCTTATTGGGCTTCACGGTGATGGTGACGGTGTCGCCCTTCTCGGCCCGCTTGGGGCTGACGGTAACGGTACCGTTCTCCATGTCCTTGTCCACGGTGACGGTGTAGTCGGGGTCGTCGTGGTCGCCGCCGCTGCTGGGACGGCGGATGACCTCCACCTGGCAGCTGGCGCTAACATTACCGGCGGTGGCCGTAATGGTGGCCTCGCCACGGCGGTGGGCGGTGACAATGCCGTTCTCCACGGTGGCAACCTCCTCGTTGTCGGAGGACCAGATCACCAGGTCTGTGGAATCTGCGGGAGTCACTGCGGCGGTAAGTTTCTCCTGCTCATCCACATACAGGGTCAGGGAATCCTTATCCAGGGTAATACCGTCAGCGGGGATTTCTTCTGTTAAAGCAGTAAAGGTCACTGTAATCGGCTCGGAGTACATGGTGTAAGTCTGCTTGGTTTGCGGGAGTGTATAGCTGGTTCCCAGAATGAATCTGGCCATACCAGGCCTATCTGCGTAGATTCTGTTATCATCAGTCAGTTTAGCGGTAGTTGTACCATCATTGAGGTTCAGCAGAACCAGCGGGGTGTTCAGTTCTTCCCCCACGGTCAAACGGCTATCAACGAAAACCGTAGGGACAACCGCATTTTCCTTGCCAATATACGCGTTGGTGACAGGCAGGTCGGCACTGACATTGATCAAATAATCGCCCGGATAATCGGTACGGTCAGTGGTAATGCCGTGATACCCCTCAAAGTACAGAGACTCAAATTGCCCCTGGTTGTTAACCGTTCAGGGATGGATATACAATCCACGGTGCCGTGCAGCACGGGTCAGAGAGTCGTTAACGACACCACTGTTGGGATTGTACCAGGCATTGAGGGGATCCAGGACACTGGAAATCTGTTTCAGGTTAGTGGCATTGTCATCATTCTTGCTGCTCTGCGAGGTCAGTTCACCCACAGTCATCTCGGGGATATTCTCACGCACCTCCTTGAGCAGCTCATTATTAAAGGAGATAAAGAGGATGCGGTCTTCCAAATGATTAGCGAAAATATCCTCACGCATATATTCCGTGATGCCGTAACTGGAACCCTTGATTTCGATTACATGATTGAGGCCGTCGTCATCATCGGGCAGCGCATCGATAGCGGCATCAAACAGCTCTCTCAACGTGGGAATGCGGTCGGTTTCTTTCGCATAGGGCGCAGTAAATTTCAGTGCACGCAGATCCGCAAAAGTACTGCCGGTAATGGAAAGATCCTTGTTCATCAGACGTCCGGTGGTGCTATCATGGTTCAGAACAACAACTTCATCCTTGGTGAGGTCAACATCGCACTCAGCACCATCTGCACCGAAGATCACTGCATTGGCAACAGAGCGCTCGGTGTTCTCAACAGCGGTGTAGGGCTCCGGCGCATTGCTGTGAAATCCGCGGTGGGCAACGACCACGGTTTTTCGGGTCAGAACAGAATCCTCCTCAGGGAACGATTCAATTGCATCCAGCGCCGCTTCGGAATCATTTACCACGATACCGTCTGCACCGGAGAGAATGGCCTCGTAGATCTCATCTGAATCACACTGCACCCAGACGGTAACGCCGTGATCCTGAATGTAGGTAACAGTGACGCGGTCTGCATCACGCTGGTCGATCAGCGCAACGCGGCAGTTGGCCTTGCAGGTTTCGTGGACTACGCTGATTGTCTCTTCGGGCATATTGTCCGTAAAGTCCAGAATACCACGGACACCAGCGGTCTCCCCAACCTTGGCCTCTTTGAGTACATCGGGGCTGGAGGAGATGACATTCAAATCAACAACTTCATCGTCGATCACATACGCACTGAACGCAGCAGCGGCATCGATATCCTCCACACGGAAACCGGCCAGAATCTGCTTATCCAGCAGTTCCTTATATTCTTTGGGTGTCAGGTCTTCATCCCCCTCGGTAATGGTGCCATCATCGTTGACGGTGCGCACCAGTGTAGCCGGACGGCGGTCTGCCGCGGCCAGTTCGGCAGCAGATCCACTCTCAGTCGAGATGATGGTGGGGGACATTTTCAATCCGGTAACGGGCTCATAGACATCGGTGTCATAGCCGTTGTCCTTCATTTCCGGCTCAGGAAGTTCCGTCGGCAGATTGGGAAGCGTACTGGAGACCTTGATACTCTTTACATCAAAGTTCAGCTGTCGGAAGTTGAAAATCATTTTGCCGGAGAATTCTTCCTTGCTCATCCCCTTATAGGAGAGGATCAGTTCGTCATTAATGTACTCATAGATCCGGCCATCCTGATACAGGATGGTATATTTATAGGTTTCAGCAGGATCAATGTCCTCCTTGTAGGCAGCGGTCTGCGTGGTCCAAGCCCCCTGCCACTTGGCAAACTCCACGCCGTTGGCGGCAGAGGCGTTTTGCCGGATGCACATATGGTTATAGGTTACGCCACGGCTATTGTTGGGATCGCTGTCGGGCTTAAGTCCATAGCCGATAGCCATCCAGCGGCCCGGCGAGGAGGCTGCAGACAGCTGGATTTCTGCTTCGATAGCCAGCTGATCCACCCCATAGCACCACACCGGCAGCTGCACCTGGTCGTAGGTGCTGTCCGCAGTTCCACCGATAAAGAGACTTCCATTGCCAATATAGGCGCTGTTTTCTCCCGTCAGCTCCGTTTTGAAATAGTCCATGAATTCCTCATTATCGAACTGGATGAAGACTTCACTATTGATGTAAAGCTTTTCAGTGTGAGACGCATCGTCCTTAGAAAGCGTGAGTTCCCAGACCTCGTCATCGTCGTTCCAACTTACGTCAGCGATGACTGTCTCATCGTCAATCAGGTCATACACCTGCTCCTCAATGCTCTCGGCAGTAATGTCACTCTCGGCATCAAAATCGAATGTCCCATGCATGACATTCTGAAAAAAGGGCTTAAGGATATCTTCGTCTGTTTCTTCAGCACGGTTGACTTCAACGGAGATTTCCTTTGCACGGTTGCTCTCACCATCGATCATCAGCAGAACCTGAAATCCTTCGTCTTCACTACCCAACACACGGACCACGCCGTCGTCGTGGTCAAACCAAGTGTCCTCAAGGGCTTCATAAACCTGATCCGCCACAGCGCCGGAGATAACATTGTCGCTGGCACTGTCCGAAACTTCCACTTGGAATTCCTCAGGGATCATATTTACCACGGCGTCCATGGGGGTGTTCGTGGTCAGCGTGATCTCCTGAGGGGAATAACCCTCCACGGTAATGGTTGCATCCAGATCACCAATCGTGGAACTATTGATCATCAGCTCAGCCACACCATCAACAAATGATAAGGTAACCTCAGTCGATCCGTCATCCTCCAGCGCCACATCGTTGACAGAGACCGAAGGTGCCGCAGGGCTTTCTTCATTAAAGAAGCGGAGGTTGTCCAGTGCTGCATTGGCCCGAAGCTCCTCATCAGTTAAAACACGGTCGTAAATGCGAACGGAGTAGAACTTAGCGCTGGTAGTATAAGAATTATCCCCCAAGCGGCCGCCTAAGATTGGGGTTTCTACGCCGGAGGATTGGGCATTAGCGGCAATAGTGTTGGTCAGATCGCCATCAGCATACCAGGCGTTGCGTTTTGCAGATTTGCTGTACTCATGAACAAAAGCAGCAGGAACACCCACGCCACTCTCGATATCAGGCTTCAGGCGGTCAGCACTACCGTTTCCTGCGACCTTGACCTCAAGTTTGCCGTTTCCTCGAGAAAAATGCTGAACTTATCAGCACTCTCGTCTACGGTAAGCAGGGCAGCAAACGCTTCCTCTGTCCCATTGTAACCGTCTTCATCGATCAAGTACTCAATGGTATAAGCGCCAGTATTTAGGACTTCGGCAATATGCTCGGGCAAATAGATTTTGCTGTGATTCAAGTGCATATAACCGCCATCCTCATCGAACGCATTGGGACCAACCTCGTAGTCTCCAGAGGTTTCCGGAAGGGTTTCGTCATTCAGTGTGATGTACTCATCCTCTTCAGCAAGATTCTGCCACAGCCCGTCATCCGCCTTGTCACCAGTGTCAATGCCGTCCAGGCGTAGAACCAGGCCTTCTGTAACATACTCTTCTGGTACAGTCTCCATATAGTCGGAAATTGTGACTGCTATATCCTCGTTAATCGAAGGGTCACCCAGGTCGATCGTAACGACACTGTCGGCATCCTGTATTAGATTTTCACTACCGGTGATGGTGATGTCATCGCCTTTCGCTGCTGCTTTAGCAGGCAAAAGCGATACCGTCAGCACGATGGCACACAGCAGACTGACGGCCCGATGCAAGTTTTTTCTCATTATCTTTCTCCTAAAAGCAAAATTGATAAACTCTTCTGTGGATCTACATCGACAGGTTTCGGAAGCAGAACAGATATACCGAAATCCTTGAAAGCCTCCTTCCATATAATTCTTTCCGTTCGGGTATGTCCTGCTTTCTGTTCAGAAGTCAGTTATATGCGGCACAAATCAACACATGGCATCAGGGGATGTTCATCAGAACCCAGCCGCAAACGCTTCTTTTTTATGATAAACAGTCAATGGAAAAATCTGCCACCTCAGGCCTGTAAAGTTTTCATCAATCATTATCTGGACTTTCAGCTGTCACGACACAGGCTGCAATATGCTGTTTTTTCCGTTCTGAAGCAGTGCAATGCACGGTTTCTGTCAATTTTCTGAATTCCCTTTTATTCTTCTTGCAAATCTCTACAGCAAAAAACTTTTCCAATTTGAAAAACAGGTAAATAATTGGGCATAGACAAAAAAATAGCAGTTCCGGCGGTTTAGGATAAACCGCCGGAACTGCATCTTTGTTTAAAACGCGCTCCTATTGTCTTATGAATCCCGGCCACCCCTGTTGGTACTGCGTATAACTACACGAGAACATATTATGCAGGATATAAGCATCCGCATCTGCTGGGATATGTCATACCGGGACGGCACCGATTGGAATCGTGCAACTGGTCACTCACTCTGTATCCGCCCGCTCCGCTGCAAAGTGAACTCCCCCGTTTTACTCTTCTCCTTCCTCCTAAACAGCTCATCTGATGAGGTAGGTTCCCCCTTTTCGCAGGATTCTATTTTTCCGCATCGCACATAGGCCGTGTCAGCTGCATAAAAATTTACTTCCCCCTTGTCTCCCGCCGGCAAGCCTGTTAAAATATAGGTGATTTCACTTTTCCAAGGAGGATCTCCATGAAAAAACTTGGTTTTGGCATGATGCGTCTGGCCACCCTGGACCCCAAGGACGCCTCTGCTGTCAACATCCCCCTGGCCTGCCAGCTGGTGGACGCCTTTTTGAACCGGGGCTTCACCTACTTTGACACCGCCTACTTCTACAGCGAGGGCAAAAACGAACTGGCTGTGCGGGAGGCCCTGGTCCGCCGCCACCAGCGCAGCAGCTTTCTGCTGGCGGACAAAATGCCCCTGGCCCGGCTGAAGGACGCCTCTCCCCAGGAGCAGGCCGCCATCTTTGACGAGCAGATGGAGAAGTGCGGCGTGGACTACTTCGACCGCTACCTCCTCCACTGCATCACCCGGGAGACCTACGCCACCGCCCAGCGGCTGGACACCTTTGCCTTCCTGTCTCAGAAGAAGGCGGAGGGCAAGCTCCGGCGACTGGGCTTCTCCTTCCACGACAAGGCCGATCTCCTGGACCAGGTCCTGACGGAGCACCCGGGGGTGGAGTTCGTCCAGCTCCAGATCAACTATCTGGACTGGGAGGATGAGCGCATCCAGGCCCGGAAGTGCTACGAGACTGCCGTCCGCCACGGCAAGCAGGTGGTGGTCATGGAGCCGGTGAAGGGCGGCCGTCTGGCCCAGCTGCCGGAGGAGGCCGCCGCCCTTCTCCGCGCCGCCCACCCCCACTGGTCCCCCGCTGTGTGGGCTCTGCGCTTCGCCGCCAGCCTCCCCCAGGTGGAGCTGGTCCTCAGCGGCATGAACGCCATGGAGCAGGTGCTGGACAACACCGCCGCCCTGGACGATCCCGCGCCCCTGACGGCGGAGGAGCTGGCTCTGCTGGCCCAGGCGGCGGAGATCATCAGCCGCCAGCCCGCCGTGGCCTGCACCAACTGCCGGTACTGCGTGGACGGCTGTCCCCGGGCCATCGCCATCCCCGACTACTTCGCCCTCTTCAACGCCGAGCAGCCCCTGCTCCGTCGGGGAGACGCCCCCCGCCGGGACCTCTACCTGGACATCGAGGGCGGGAAGCCCGACGCCTGCGTGGCCTGCCGCCAGTGCGAGATCGCCTGTCCCCAGCATCTGCCCATTATCGACAGCCTCCGCCGGGTGGCGAACCTCTACCGCGGGTAAAATTTGTTCCCGGTATTCCCAATTTATTGCCGAAAGTGCCTGCTTTTCCCGGAAAAGCAGGCACTTTTTCTCCTTCAAGAATATTTTACATCCTGGAAACAAGTTATACTTGCGAAACAGCCGGTAATCGAGTATAATGTTGTATGTTGAGCAGCTATGACCAGAATTGGCGAAGATTTTCTCCGTGGACAGGCGCTCGGCAACATCAACTATTTCCGCAGTCCCACCACCTACTCCGGCGGCGGCGGCGGACATTTTTTGGAAGGAATGAAAAACTCATGAGCGCATCCAGAGAAAAGAAAAAGCGGCAGGAATTTGTGGCCAACGGCGGCGTTGATGCCAGAGCCGCCCACGAGGCGGAGAAGCGGGCCGCGGACAAGCGGTCCTCCATTCTGTACACCCTTCTGGCCATCGGCTTTGTGGTCCTGGCCGTGTTCCTGCTGGTGTACAACTCCGGCATCCTGCAGCGCAACCGCACCGCACTGACCATCGACGGGGAGAACTACACCGCCGCCGACGCCGCCTACTACTACGGCAACGCCTACCAGAGCTTTATGACCCAGAACGGCCAGCTGGCCTCCCTGCTCATCGACCCCAACAAGAGTCTGAAGGATCAGCAGGCCTTCGGCAGTGAGGACCAGACCTGGGACGAGTTCTTCAAGGACCAGGCCGTGGCCTCCATGAAGTTCGTCCACGCCGTGCGCAACGCCGCCCAGGCCGAGAACTTCACCCTGGACGAGGCGGATATGGAGACCTACAACAGCAGCCTGGAGGGGCTGAAGGCCCAGGCTACCGCCAACGGTATGTCCTACAAGTCCTTCCTCACCGCCATGTACGGCCCCCTCATGACCCCCAGCGTCTATGAGGAGAACCTGAAGGACGGCATTCTGGCCAACAAGTACATCGACGCCCACCAGGATACCCTCTCCTTCACCGACGAGGAGATCCAGGCCTACTACGAGGAGAACAAGAACAGCTACGATCTGGTGGACGGCGGCTACGTCTCCATCTCCGGCGCCCCCGAGGCCAAGAAGGACGACGAGGGCAACACCATCGAGGCCACCGACGAGGATAAGGCCGCCGCTATGGCCGAGGCCAAGGAGAAGGCCGAGGCCATCCTGGCCGACTACCAGACCAGCGGCGATCTGCAGGCCGCCGCTGACGCCAACGAGGCCACCTACACCGGCGGCGAGGAGCTGCGCTACTCCGCCGGCACCGCTATGGACTGGCTCTTTGACGCCAGCCGCAAGGCCGGCGATGCCCAGGTCCTCACCGATGAGGAGGGCAGCCGCGTCTATGTGGCCGTCTTCAACGGCCGCCAGCGCAACGAGTACCGCAACTACAACATCCGCCACATCCTCATCGGCGCCGAGAGCCTGGAGCTGGCGGAGGGTGAGGAGGCCACCAGCGCCCAGATCCTGGCCAAGGCCGAGGAGGTCCTGGGCACCTGGGACGGCACCGAGGAGGGCTTCGCCAAGCTGGCCAATGAGAACTCCATCGACGCCGGCAGCAACACCAACGGCGGCCTCTACGAGAATGTGGCCTGGGGCCAGATGGTCACCGACTTCAACAACTGGTGCTACGAGGATGGCCGCAAGGCCGGTGACACCGGCATCGTTACCAGCGCCTACGGCAACCACATCATGTACTTCGTGGGCTACGGCGACGAGCAGTATTGGCACTACGCCTGTGAGAACCAGCTGATGAACAAGGCCATGGGCGACTGGCAGACCGAGCTGACCGACAGCGTCACCGCTGAGGTCAAAAACGGCATGGACGCCGTGGGCTAAGCGCCAACATACGATCTAGAAGGTCAAAAGGCCGGTCCCGCAGTATCTCGGGGCCGGCCTATGACATCGAAAAAGCGGCTTGCCGCTTTTTCGAGCAGGGCTTGCGCTGCGCTCTGCGCCTTCCGGCCTGTGGCCGGTGCGACGCTCGCTCCGCGAGAGGTATTTTCCGCCAGGTACACGCCCCGGCGGAAAATGATTCCACTTTATTCGCCGCCTCCGGGCGTCGAACTCTGCGAGGCTTTTTTGACAAACTGAAGGCCGGTCCCGCAGTATCTCGGGGCCGGCCGCTTTTATTCTATTTTGCGAAAGGAACAAGCATGAGCGAACGGTTTTTACGCAACGAGATGATGCTGGGCCATGACGCCGTGGAGCGGCTGGCCGCCGCCCACGTGTGCGTGGTGGGCTTGGGCGGCGTAGGCAGCTATGCCGTGGAGGCCCTGGCCCGCTCCGGTGTGGGCCAGCTGACCCTCATCGACCAGGACGCCTACAGCGAGAGCAACATCAACCGGCAGCTGGGGGCTCTGACCTCCACCATCGGCGTTCCCAAGGCCCAGGCCCTGGCCCAGCGGGTGGCGGACATCAACCCCCGCTGCGCCGTCCATCCCATTGTGGGGCGCTACAGCCCCGAAGAGGGGGAGCGCTTCTTTGCCGGCTACGACTACCTGGTGGACGCCATCGACCTGGTCTCCTGCAAGGTGGACCTGATCCTCCGGGCCATGGCGAAGAACATCCCCATCATCTCCGCCCTGGGCACCGGCAACAAGCTGGACCCCTCCCTGCTCCAGGTGGCGGACCTCAGCAAGACCTACGGCTGCCCCCTGGCCCGGGTCATGCGCCGTGAGCTGGGCCGCCGGGGCGTCAAGCACCTGAAGGTGGTCTTCTCCCCGGAGGAGCCGGTGGACACCCTCCAGCTGGAGGCCCCGCCCCCGGGACGGCGCAGCGTCCCCGCCAGCGTGCCCTGGGTGCCCTCTGTGGCCGGTCTGCTGCTGGGGGGCGCTGTGGTCATGGATCTGGTGGGGGATCTCCTCCCCCAGGCACAGAACAGACAGGAGGGGGATGCGCAATGACCGAATTGATCGCCCGGCGGCAGTTCACCCCCATGTATATCTGGCTGGACATCGCCTTTCTCCTGGTGTTCGCTGGACTGCTCCTGTGGAAGCGGCGGTACACCACCGTCATTGTGGGCCTGATCATGGGCCTGGTCTATATGCTGGTGGACTACGGTATCTTCCATCTGGTCTGCCACTCCCGCAGCATCTCCCCGGGGTACAGTCTCTTCTGGGTGCTGCTGTGGATGTCCATGAGCTACGGCTTCACCAACTTCACCTGGATCTGGCTGTGGCTGAAAAAGGACAGGCATCTCTTCGAGTGGTCCCTGCTGATCCTGACCTGGTGGTTCTGCTGTCCCCTGCTGGCCAAGACCTTCGGCGGCAGCCAGACCCCCATCACCATCCAGCGGACCACCGGGGCCTACCACGGCTACATGGCCCTGATCCTCTTTGTGGGCTACCTGGGGGTCATCGTCTATAATCTGTGGCAGAAGGAGCGGGAGAAGCGGGTAAACATCCCCTGGATCCTGGCCATCGGCATCCTGGTGCAGTTCGGCTGGGAGGCCGGTCTGCTGCTGGGGGGCATCCGCAGCGCAGGCTTCGCCCTGGCGGAGAAGCTCAACCCCCTGGTCATCAACTCCCTGCTGGAGACCAACCTGGGGATGCCCTATGTGTACCTCATCTTCACCGCCATCACCGCCCGGTTCACCGAGGACCTCCACCGCCGCCCCCAGCCCCTCTCCCTCACCGACCGCATTGCGGAGAACAACCGCCAGCGTGTGGGAGGCGAACCCTAATAGTAAAACGCCCGGAACTGCATATTCCGGGCGTTTCTTCATTATTGACGGGCAAAAAAGCTCCCGGAACGGAAATCCGTTCCGGGAGCTTGAGACTGTCAAAAAAGTGCAAGCACTTTTTTGAGAAAAGCTTGCACTGCGCTCTGCGCCTCGGTTGTCCGCCGAAGGCGGCCAATTCGACGCTCGCTCCGCGAGAAGTATTTTCTGCCACGCACATGTCGCGGCAGAAAATGATTTTACTTTATTCGCCGCCTCCAGGCGGCGAACTCTGCGAGGCTTTTTCGACAGTAGCAAAGCTCCCGGAACGGAAATCCGTTCCGGGAGTTTCAACAGCTTGGGGGGTGAGCTTACTTCAGCTCGACCTTACCGCCGTTCTCCTCGACCTTAGCCTTCATGGCCTCGGCGTCCTCCTTGGACAGGCCCTCCTTCAGGGTCTTGGGAGTGCCCTCGACCACAGCCTTGGCCTCAGCCAGGCCCAGGCCGGTGATCTCACGGACGACCTTGATGACCTTGATCTTGGCAGCGGCGTCGAAGCCGGTCAGGACCACGTCGAACTCGGTCTTCTCCTCAGCAGCGGGAGCAGCAGCGCCAGCGGCGGGAGCAGCCATAGCGGCGGCGGAAACACCGAACTCCTCCTCCAGAGCGTGAACCAGCTCGCTCAGCTCCAGAACGGTCAGAGCCTTAACTTCCTCGATCATAGCAGTAATCTTCTCACTAGCCATTGTTAGTTACCTCCTAATAGTTTTTCAAGTAAAATAATTGTTTTGGGGGATTTGGGTGCCGAATTACTCGGCGGCCTCGGCAGCGGCCTCCTCGGCGGGAGCGCCCTGCTTCTCGGCGATCTGCTTCAGCACGCAGGCCAGACCAGAGATGGGGGCCAGCATGGTGCCCAGGACCTGGGCCTGCAGAACGGGCAGCGGGGGAATGTTGGCCAGAGCCATGACATCGTCCAGGGGCATGACCTTACCGTCCATGAAACCGCCCTTGATCTCAAACTTACCGTTGAGCTTCTTGGCGAAGTCGTTGACGATACGGGCGGGAGCCACGGGGTCATCCTGGCAGATGGCCAGAGAAGTGGTACCGCTGAGCAGGTCATCCAGCTCGTTCATGCCAACATTGTTGACAGCGAAGCGCAGCAGGGTGTTCTTCACAACGGCGTACTCGACGTTGTTCTTCCGCAGCTCGGCACGCAGAGCGGTGTCCTCGGCAACGGTGATACCCTTGTAGTCCACCAGCACGCCGGCGGCAGCGCCCTGCAGCTTCTCGGTCAGAGAGGCAACGATGGCTTGCTTCTCGCTCAGAACTTTTGCGTTAGGCATTCTTGTTTTCACCTCCATTAGATTTGCGGGGAAACTGGTGCGTTCAAGAAAGGAAAAACGGTCCTTGCGCCAAGACGCAAGGACCGTGCTAATCAGTAACGATTGGCAATCCTCGGCAGGACTTACGGGCGTGGCCCACCTGCTGTCTTTGGAACGCATCAAATATTATATTCAAGTACCAACGGTTTGTCAATACCTAAATATCATTTTTTTGCTTTTTTTCGAGGATTCCCGAAAAGTAAGCTTAGATCAGCTTAGCAGTGCTGAGCTTGATGCCAGGGCCCATGGTGGAGGCAGTGACGCAGCTCTTGATATACTGACCCTTGGCGGCGGCGGGCTTGGCCTTGACAATGGCGCCCATGAGGGCGTTGAAGTTGTCGGTCAGCTTCTCAGCGCCGAAGGAGACCTTGCCGATGGGGCAGTGGATGATGTTGGTCTTGTCCAGGCGGTACTCGATCTTACCGGCCTTGACCTCCTTCACGGCCTTGGCCACGTCGGGGGTGACGGTGCCGGCCTTGGGGGAGGGCATCAGGCCCTTGGGGCCCAGGACCTTACCCAGACGGCCCACAACGCCCATCATGTCGGGGCTGGCCACGACCACGTCGAACTCGAACCAGTTCTCCTTCTGGATCTTCTCCACCATGTCCATATCGCCAACATAGTCGGCGCCGGCCTCGCGGGCGGCGTCAGCCTTGTCGCCCTTGGCGAAGACCAGCACGCGGGCGGTCTTACCGGTACCGTGGGGCAGAACGATGGCGCCGCGGACCTGCTGGTCAGCGTGGCGGGAGTCAACGCCCAGCTTCACGTGCAGCTCGACGGTCTCGTCGAACTTGGCGGAAGCGGTCTTGCAAATGATGTCAAAAGCGTCCTTGGCCTCGTACAGATTGGCTCTGTCGATCTGCTTGGCGCTGTTCTGATACTTCTTACCTCTAAACATTGTTCCAGTCCTCCTTACTCGCCCACGACGATGCCCATGCTGCGGGCAGTGCCGGCGATCATGCTCATGGCGGCTTCCACGCTGGCGGCGTTCAGGTCGGGCATCTTGGTCTCAGCGATCTTCTGGACGTCAGCCTTGCTGATGGTGGCCACCTTGTTCTTGTTGGGGACGCCGGAACCGGACTCGATGTTGCAGGCCTTCTTGATCAGGACGGCAGCGGGAGGAGTCTTGGTGATGAAGGTAAAGGAGCGGTCGGAGTACACGGTGATGACCACGGGGATGATCATGCCCATGTCATTCTTGGTGCGCTCGTTGAACTCCTTGGTGAAAGCGGCGATGTTGACGCCGTGCTGACCCAGAGCGGGGCCAACGGGGGGTGCGGGAGTTGCTTTGCCCGCGGGGATCTGCAGCTTAACGAAGCCGACGACTTTCTGTGCCATGATAAGGCACCTCCTTGATATAGTGTGGTGGTGGCGGGGCTTGTCCCAGGGACGCCCCTCCCACGGTGCCGCTTGTGCGGCGGGAAATGCTTACTTGCGGGGAGATCAGCTGATGACCTCCACCTGATCCAGCTCAAGCTCCACAGGGGTCTCACGGCCGAACATGGAGACGACCACCGTGACCTTGTTCTTCTCCGCGTTGATCTCTTCCACAACGCCGGTGAAGGACTCCAGGGGTCCGTCGCTGATACGCACGCGGTCGCCCACGTTGTACAGGACGACGATCTCGTGCTTCTCCATACCCAGGGCGAGGACCTCCTCCTCGGACAGAGGAATGGGCTTGTTGCTGGCCTCGCCGACGAAGCCCGTGACGCCCCGGACATTGCGGACCAGGTGCCAGGTATCGTCGGTCATGACCATCTTGATGAGCACGTAGCCGGGGAACACCTTGCGCTCCACCTCTTTGGCCACGCCGTTGTCATTGATCTCCGTGACCTTCTCCAGAGGGATCTGGATATCCAGGATCATGTCCTCCAGGTGGCGGTTGGTGACAAACTTCTCAATGGTGGTCTTCACGGCGTTTTCATAGCCGGAATAGGTATGGGCCACATACCATCTTGCGTTATCGGACATTTCTCCCCCGCCCTCTTAAAACAGGCCGAGCAGGGTCTTGACGAGAAGGCTGGCCACCAGATCGAAGCCCCAGATGAACGCGCCGATGACCAGGGTGCACAGCACCACCGTACCAGTGTTCTTGGCGACCTTCTTGGGCTCGGGCCAAACGACCTTCTTCAGTTCGCTTTTCATCTCACGGAACCAACGGCCATGATCCTTCTTGACTTTCTTTTCTTCAGCCATGACAAATCTCCCTTTCTTTACTTGGTCTCAGAGTGGACCGTGTGCTTTCTGCAGAAGGGGCAGTACTTGTTCATCTCCAGACGATCAGGGTCGTTCTTCTTGTTCTTGACCGTGTTGTAGTTTCTCTGCTTGCACTCGTTGCATCTCAATGTGATCTTGACGCGCATTCCTAACGGCACCTCCTTATTTGTGTATGCAGGCTTCCTGCCTGTACTTGATTGCCTCCCTGTTGGTAAACCGCCTCTTTTTCTGGCCGAAAGCGAAAAAAGCGCACAAAAAGAGAGCCCATTTCCACAGGTAAGTGTTACTATACCATGTCCACAGCCTCAAGTCAAGCTAAATTTTTGAAAAAATCCACTTTTTTTTAGCGGATCTCTATAGTATAATAAAAGGTACTGCATTTATCTTATGGTACCACAGTTTACCTGAAATGACAAGGAGAAGCGCAATGAGGATCATGGCGATCGACTACGGGGACGCCCACACCGGTGTGGCCATCTCCGATCTCACCGGCCTGCTGGCCGGGTATACCACCACCATCAACACCCGCAAGCAGGAGGAGGTCCTGTCCGCCCTGGCCGCCCTTATTCAGGAGTACGGCGTCACGGAGCTGGTGCTGGGCTACCCCAAGAACATGGACGGCACCCTGGGCCCCCGGGCGGAGAAGGCGGAGGCCATGGCCGAGGCCCTGCGGGAGCGGTTCGGCCTGCCAGTGAAGCTGTGGGATGAGCGGCGGACCACCATCGACGCCCACAACATCCTGGCCGGCGTCGGAAAAAACGCCAAGAAGCGGAAAAAGACCGTGGACGCCGTGGCGGCGGCCCTGATCCTGGAGGGGTATCTCACCTTCCGCCGCACCAACCCTTAACACGCACGCGCAAAGGAGCAATGTAATGAAGCAATATGTAAAGACCAACCGCATCCTGCTGATCCTGCTGGCCCTCTCCGTTCTGGTCAGCTTTCTGGTCATCGGCCGCCGCTGGGCGGTGGAGGCGGAGAACAAGACCTATGACGTGGTCCTGGATTTCAACGAGCTGGAGCTGCTGGCGGAGCAGAGCACGGAGGACGTCTCCTGGTGGCTGGGCCAGTTCAAGGACATGGGCATCACCCGGGTGGGCCTGACGGAGGAGAGCCTCACCTCCCTCATGGAGAACTCCCCCCTCAACGTCACCGCCACCATGATGGACGCCGTCATGCACGACGCCGACTGGCGGGAGAATTACCCCGCCCAGTTCGTCTCCGCCATTGATGACTTTGGCTTCGACCGGTTCGACGTGCTGGTGGAGACCTCCGGCCGGCGGGAGACGGACTTCGTGGTGGATGCCGTGCGCCAGCGCTTCCACCCGGAGGAGGCCGTCATCCTGGAGCAGGGGGAGGATTCCTTCATCCTGCTGGACGGCTCCGTCAACGACACCCTCTACCTCACGGATTTCAGCTACAGCAATACCTTTAAGAAGGGCTTCACCCAGCGCAGCGATATCGTCTCCTCCAAGCTGATGTACCTCTCTCTGGGCCTCATGCCGGAGAAGGTGGAGGCCATCCAGGCCCAGGGCCTGGAGGTGGTCCCCCGCACCGTCTGCTACACCGGCCACAACGACACCCGGTACGCCCAGGCCGTGGTGGCGGGCTATGAACAGTACGGCATCGTCCCGGACTACATCATCGCCGGGGGCGAGGCGGTCATCGGCCACGACGACCAGAACAGCTTTGCTCTGGACTACCTGCGGGACAACCACATCACCATCGGCCTCATTGAGACCAATGTCCAGCGGGAGAACATCATGCAGTCCGGCGTGGACCAGCTGGCCCGGGAGACCGACTACAACACTGTCCGGGTCTTCTCCGTCTGGGACTACATCCAGTACCGCTACGGCTACTACGGCTACCAGGGGGCCGAGGAGGTCACCAACACCCTCTTCCGGGCCATTGTGGAGCGGAATGTCCGGGTGATCTACTTCAAGCCCGTGAAGCAGACGGACAACTCCTTCGCCTATATCACCGATGTCCAGGTCTACCGGGATATGTTCGCCGACCTGGACCGCCGCCTGGAGGCCCACGGCATCTCCATGGGCCGGGCCTCCGTCATGGACAATGTCCAGGTCCCCGCCCTGGCCATGCTGGCCCTGGGTCTGGGCGCCGGCATCGGCGGGGCACTGCTGCCTGCCACCTTCCTGCCCATGAAGCGCAAGTGGACCCTGCTGCTGGCTGGCGCGGCCTGCGTGTGCGTAGCCGGGGCCTGGGTGGTGATGCCCAACACCTTCCGCCTGCTGGCCAGCTTCGGCAGCGCCGTGGTCTTCGCCTGTCTGGCGGCGGCCTGGTTCCTGCGTAAGGCCAAGGGCGTCGGGGAGAAGCTGGCCCAGGATGCCCCCCTGCGGGCCATCCTGCCCCGGGCCTGCGCCGTGCTGCTGGGGGCCGTGCTGATCTCCCTGGCGGGGGCCATGATGACCGCCGCCCCCCTGTCCTCCACGGACTTCATGCTGGAGCTGGGGATCTTCCGGGGCGTAAAGCTGGCCCAGCTTCTGCCCCTGGCCTTCTTCTGTCTGCTGTTCGTGTCCTACTACGGCCTCTTTGAGAAGGAGCGCCGGGCCAACACCCTGCAGCTGCGGGACATCGTCACCGCCATGAAGTGGCAGATCCCCGTGTGGTCGGTGGTGCTGGTGGGGGTCATCGGCCTGGCGGGTCTCTACTACCTGGCCCGCACCGGCCACGAGACCTCCGTGTCCGTGTCCACGGCGGAGATCATGATCCGCAACGAGCTGGAGGAGCTGCTGCTGGCCCGTCCCCGGACCAAGGAGTTCCTGGTGGCCTTCCCCGGCATCATGCTGGCGGTGTACTGCGCCGTGCGGCGGATGCCCTTCGGCGTGGCCCTCTTCGGTCTGGCGGGCACCATCGGCCTGACCAGTATCTGCAACACCTTTATGCACATCCGCACCCCCCTCTACCTGGGCTTCGCCCGCACGGGCTACGCCGTGGTTCTGGGCATCCTGGTGGGCGCGGTGCTCATCGCCCTGCTGGAGCTGTGCTGCCGGCTCTACCGCAAGGCGGTCAAAAACTATGTTGAGGCGGAACAGAAGTAAATGTACAACATACTCATCTCCGGCTACTACGGCTTTAACAACATTGGCGACGAGTCCATTCTCCGCACGGTCATCGACAACCTGCGGGAGAAGCTCCCCGCCACGGATATCACCGTCCTCTCCCAGGACCCCCAGCAGACCAGCGGGAAATACGGCGTAAAGGCCGCCCGGCGGATGCACCTGGGGGACATCCTCCGGTCCGTCTGGCGGTGCGACCTGCTCCTCTCCGGCGGCGGCAGCCTGCTCCAGGACGCCACCAGCCGCCGCAGTATCCTCTACTATCTCTTCATTCTGGCCCTGGCCCAGGCCATGGGCAAAAAGACCTTCATCTACAGCCAGGGCATCGGCCCCATCTCCGGCAAGCGCAACCGCCGCCTCACCGCCTTTGTGCTCAAGCGGGCCAGCGGCATCGTGGTCCGGGACCGCAAGAGCCGGGACCTGCTGCTGGAGATCGGCGTGCCGGACGGCCTCATCACCGTCACCGCCGACCCGGTGATCCGGGTGAAGAAGCCGGCCCCCGCCCTGGGGCTGGAGATCCTCCGGCGGGAGGGCTGCCCCCGGCAGGAGGGCCGGCTCACCGTGGGCTGGGCCCTGAAGGCCCGGAAGCCCGACCCCGCCTTCTATGAGGAGGTCCGCCGGTGCGTCCGCTGGCTGCGGGAGGAGTACGGCGCGGACTCCGTGCTGATCCCCTTCTTCCACAAGGAGGACCTCTCCGTGTGCCAGGCCGTGGCCGACGGCCTGCCGGACCAGGTGGGCTGCCTGCGGCAGAAGTACCTGTCGGAGGAGACCCTGTCCATCATCGGCTGCATGGACGTGCTGGTGGGCATCCGCCTCCACTCCCTCATCTACGCCGCCGTCATGGGGGTGCCCATGATCGGCGTCAGCTACGACCCCAAGGTGGACTCCTTCCTGGCCTCCATCGACCGGCCCACCCTGTGCGATGTGGCCGACTTCACCCTGGAGGGCTTCCAGGCGGCCTTCCGGGAGACGGTGGAGCACCGGGATGACATCCGCTGCGCCACGGAGCGGCGCCTGGAGGAATTGATCGACAAACTGGATCGGAACGAAGAGCTGATCCGCCACATCATGGAGCAAAAAAAGTGAAACGAAATCAGACTGTCCATCTCATCAGCACCGTGGCCCTGGTGACCCTGCTGGCCAAGCTCCTGGGCATCGTCCGGGAGGCGCTGCAGGCCCGGGCCTTCGGCACCCAGATCGCGGCGGACCTCTACACCGCCGCCAACAACAACACCATCTACCTCTTTACCACTGCGGCCTACGCCCTGTGCATCGCAGCGGTGCCCATCCTGGCCCCCCGCCTCCGGCGGGATCGGAAGGAGGGCTTTGCCGCCGCCGGGAACCTGCTGGGCATCACCGCTCTAGTGAGCCTTTCCGCCGCGGCGGTGTTCATCGCCCTGACCTACACCCCCTGGGCCGCCTCCCTGTGGGAGGGGAGCGCCCAGGAGTGCGCCCAGCTGGCCGGCTATATGCGCGTCATGATCCTGGCCCTGCCGGTGATCGCTGTGACCTACCTGCTGGTGGGCCTCTTCCAGTCCATGGACCACTTTGTCCTCCAGGGCAGTATGTCCATCCCCTACAACGTGGCCCTGATCCTCTTCCTGGCCCTCTTCGCCGGGAAGCTGGGGGTGGGGGGCTATGTGGCCGCCGTCACCGGGGCCTGGCTGCTGCAGATGGCCATGGCTGTCCCCTACGCCGTCAGGGAGCGATACGTCCCCCGGCTGCGCCTGGACTTCAAGGCCCCCTATGTGCGGACCTACTTCAAGACCGCCGCCGTGACGGTGCTGACCACCTCCATCTTCCTCTTCTGCTACCTCCAGGATTCCAGCATGACCGCCGGTATCCCCGGCAGTCCCGTCAGCGCCTTCTACTACGCGGACAAGCTCTTTACCCCCCTGACCACCACGCTGATCTACTCCATCAGCACGGTCCTCTTCCCCAAGTTCAGCCAGGAGTACTCCTCCACCGACCGGGACAGCTATCTGGGCTATATCTGGTCTGTTCTGCGCAGCACCCTGACCCTGATCCTGCCGGTGTCCGCCGTTCTGGCCGTCTTCGGCACGCCCATTGTCCAGGTCCTCTTCCAGGGGGGCGCCTTCGGCGCGGATTCCACCGCAGCTACCGGCGGCGTCTTCACCCTCTACGCCCTGTCCATGGCGGGATTCTGCGCCCTGGACCTGGTGAGTCGGGCCTACTACACCATGGAGAAGACCCTGACCCCCCTGCTGGTCAACGCCGGCATTCTGGCGCTGAACTGGGGGCTCAACCGCCTGCTGGGCCCCCGGATGGGCGGCGCGGGCCTGGCCCTGGCCACCACCATCTCCATCACCCTGGGCGGCGTTGTCCTCACCGCCCTGCTCCTGGGCAAGGCCCGGAGCGTGAAGCTCCTGCCCCTGCTGAAGAGCCTGCTGGCCACCCTGGTCACTGGCGGCGTCCTGTATCTGGCCACCGATCTTGTCCTCACCGGCAGCGAGGGGAAGCTCCTGCTGGTGGCCAAGTGCTGCGGCCTGGGCGTCGTCGCCGTGGTCCTCTATGTGCTGCTGATGCTCCTCACCCGGCAGGAGGATCTCATGGCCCTGGTGCAGCGGTACAGGAAGGGCAAATAATCTACTGTAAAGGAAACAAGCTATGGGAAACACCCTCCTCACCCGGCGGGTGGCCGCCGTGGACCTGACCAAAGCCGCCGCCATCTGCGCCGTGCTTCTCATCCACTGCAGCGCCAACCGCTTTGCCCTCTTTCCTGTATCCTCCGGCCCCTGGCTGTGCAACGCCTTCTGGGCAACCGTCAGCCGCTGGGCAGTCCCCGCCTTTCTGCTGTGCAGCGGGGCGCTGATGAACGACCCCGACAGGGATCTTCCCCTCCCCAAGCTCTTTTCCCGCTATCTCCTGCGTCTGGCCCTGGCTCTGGCCGTGTGGGCAGGGCTGTATGAGCTGCTGCGGATCTTTCTGGGCCGGGGGACCCTTCCCCTGGCCCAGCTTCTGGTCCAGAGTGCAAAGAACTGGCTCACCGGCAGCACCTACTACCACCTCTACTACTTCTACTTTGTCCTGGCCCTGTATCTGGCCCTGCCCCTGACGCGGCTCATCGTCCGCTGGGCTTCACCGACGGAGCTGAAGTACATCCTCGCCCTCTGGCTGGCCGCCGGCGTGGTGATCCCCTGGCTGGGACACTATCCCCCCTTCTCCGCCATGGGGTCCTCCCTGCTGTGGTATCGTCTGCCTCCGGTTTTCACCGCTGTGGGCCTGGGACTCCTGGGGTGGTTCCTGCGGCAGCATCCGCCCAGGACCTGGTTCGGCCCTCTGGCGCTGTTCCTCTCCGGCTTCGCCATGTCGGCCTTCGGCCTCTGGCGGCGCTCTGCTGCCGCCGGGGCGCTGGACACCATGTATCTGGACGGCTTCAACCCCTTTGTCATCCTGATGGCGGTGGGGGTCTTCCAGCTGGCCCAGCGGTGGACAGCGGAGCGGCAGCTCTCCCCCGCCGCAGCCCTGCTTTCCCGTGCCTCCTTCTGTGTCTACCTGATCCACCCCTTCTTCCAGTGGCTCACCCGCCAGAACTTTTTTGAGGCGCTGCCGCCCCTGTGGGGCGTTCCGCTCCAGGCGGCGGTGCTGCTGGCGCTGAGCCTGGCCGCCTACGCCGTTCTCCGCCGGATCCCGCTGGTGAACCGCTGGCTGATCTGAGCACTGCGTTTTTTCCATAAAATGGACTTGGGCAGGGACTCCATCCGAAGTCCCTGCCCAAGTCATTGTACCATATTCATTCGCCCCGCCGGGAAGACGCTGCGCGCCGGACTGCTGGCATTGTCCGCAGCGCCGCCGCGGCTCCAGTCCCGTTCTCGGTGGGTCCCTATGCTGGTATCCTACCGGTAAATCTTGACAGGAGTTTGACCTGGCGATGAACAATTTGTAAATGCGGCGGCGAAGGCACAGGGCCTTCGCCGCCGCATAGTTTTTTTATCCGCCCAAATATGCCTCCCGCACCTTGTCGCTGGCCATGAGCTCCGCGCCGGTGCCGGCCAGGGAGATCCGCCCCGTCTCCAGCACGTAGGCCCGGTCTGCCACGGACAGGGCGGCCTGGGCATTCTGCTCCACCAGCAGGATGGTGGTCCCCGCCTGGTGCAGCTCCCGGATAATGGCGAAGATCTGCTCCACCAGCAGGGGGGCAAGGCCCATGGAGGGCTCATCCAGCATCAGCAGCTTGGGCCTGGACATGAGGGCCCGCCCCATGGCCAGCATCTGCTGCTCGCCGCCGGAGAGGGTCCCCGCCACCTGGCGGCGGCGCTCCTTCAGCCGGGGAAAGCGCTGGTACACATCCTCCAGACCGCTGGCGATGGCGGACTTGGGCTGGGTGTAGGCCCCCATCTCCAGATTTTCCTCCACGCTCATGCGCAGGAACACCCGCCGCCCCTCCGGCACCTGGGCCAGGCCCCGCTCCACCACCTTGTTGGGGGACACGCCTTTCAGCTCCTGGTCCATAAAGGTGATGGACCCGCTCTTGGGGTGCAGCAGCCCGGACACGGTGTTCAGCACCGTGGACTTCCCCGCGCCGTTGGCGCCGATAAGGGTGACGATCTCCCCCTGGTTCACCTGGAAGGAGACGCCCTTCACCGCGTGGATGCTGCCGTAGTAGACATGGATATCCTCGACCTTCAGCAGTGCCATCTCCTACGCCTCCTTCCGCTTCCCCAGGTACGCCTCGATGACAGCGGGGTTGGCCTGGATGTCCTCCGGGGTGCCCTTAGCAATGATCCTGCCAAAGTTCAGCACGCAGATGCCCTCGCAGATCCCCATGACCAGGTTCATGTCGTGCTCGATGAGCATAATGGCGATCTTAAAGGTGTCCCGGATCTTCACAATGTTGTCCATGAGCTCCGCCGTCTCCGAGGGGTTCATGCCCGCGGCGGGCTCATCCAGCAGCAGCAGGCTGGGGTTGGTGGCCAGGGCCCGGACGATCTCCAGCCGCCGCTGGGCGCCGTAGGGCAGGGACCCCGCCTTCACCTCCGCCAGATCCTGCATATCAAAGATGCTCAGCAGGTCCAGGGCCCGCTGCCGGGCGATGCGCTCCCCCCGCCAGTAGGTGGGCAGGCGGAGGATGGCCCCGGGCAGGCCGTAGTCCATCTCGTGGTGGAGGCCGATGAGCACATTTTCCACCACCGTCAGCTCCCGGAACAGACGGATATTCTGAAAGGTGCGGGCGATGCCCATGTGGTTGACCTGGATGGTGTTCTTCCCGGCGGTGTCCCGGCCGTCCACCAGGATGGTGCCCCGGGTGGGCTGGTACACCTTGGTCAGCAGGTTGAACACCGTGGTCTTTCCCGCGCCGTTGGGGCCGATGAGCCCCGCGATCTCCGTGCGGCCGATGGCCATGTTGAAGTCGTCCACGGCGGTGAGGCCGCCGAAGTCGATGCCCAGGTGGCGGGCCTCCAGAATGGGGCTCTTATCCACATCCCGCTCGGGGATGATGTTGGTGGAGGGCACCGGCACCAGCCGGGTGACGGTGCGGGGATCTCTCTGCATGGCGGTCACTGTCCCTCTCCCCCTTTCGCAGTTTCTTTTTTGCCGCCCTCCCGGCGGAACACAGCATTCAGTCCCCGCTCCAATGTACGGGACATAGAGAAGTCGTAGCTGCCCATGAGCCCCTTGGGCCGGAAGATCATCATCAGCACCAGGGCCAGGGAGTAGAACACCATCCGCAGGTCCCCCACGCTCCGCAGCAGCTCGGAGATCACCGTCAGCACGGAGGCGGACAGCACGGAGCCCAGCATGGAGCCCATGCCGCCCAGCACCACCATCACCAGGATCTCAATGGACTTCATGAACTTGAAGGTGGAGGGGAACAGGGAGCCCAGATACCCGGCGTACAGGCATCCGGCCACGCCGGCGAAGGCCGCCGACAGCATAAAGGCCAGGGTCTTATAGTAGGTGGTGTTGATGCCCACGCTCTCGGCGGCGATCTCATTTTCCCGGATGGCCAGAATGGCCCGGCCATGGCGGGACTTCATCACCATATGGATCACCAGGCACGTCAGCACCACGCAGACGAACACCAGGGTGAAGCTGGAGATCTTGGGGATCTGCTTGAGCCCCGCAGCGCCGTAGGTGAACTTGCGGCCCAGGACGGAGTCGATATTGGTCAGCACCACCCGGATGATCTCCCCGAAGCCCAGGGTGATGATGGCCAGGTAGTCGCCCCGCAGGCGCAGGGCGGGGATGCCGATAATGAGGCCGAAGAGGGCCGCCACCGCCCCGGACAGCACCAGAGCCAGCAGGATATAGGGCAGCGCCCGCAGGGTCTCCCCCTGCCGCAGCAGCTGGCCCAGGGGGGTGGCCTTCATGAAGATGCCCCCGGCATAGGCCCCCACCGCCATAAATCCGGCGTGGCCCAGGGGCAGCTGGCCCAGGTAGCCCGTGGCCATGTTCAGGGACACCGCCAGAATGATGTTGATGCCCACGCTGACCAGGATGCCGGTCCAGTAGTTGCTGATGATCCCCTGGCTGATGAGGAGCCACAGCACCCCCCACAGCGCCACAGTGAGCCCCAGGTTGATGCCGTAGCGCAGGGGCATGGGGATACGGATACGATCACGCTTCATCTCTCCCCACCTCCTACACCTTTTCTACCACGGGCTTGCCCAGGATGCCCGTGGGCTTCAGCAGCAGCACCACGATCAGAATGGCAAACACCACGCCGTCCTTCCAGGTGGACAGTCCCGCCGCCGTCACCAGGGTCTCCACGATGCCGATGGCAAAGCCGCCGATCATGGCCCCGGGAATGGAGCCGATGCCGCCCAGCACCGCCGCCACGAAGGCCTTCAGCCCCAGCATGGAGCCCATCATGGGGCCCGCCTGGAAGTAGGAGGCCACATGGAGCACGGAGCCGATGCCCGCCAGGGCGGAGCCCACGGCGAAGGTGAAGGAGATGGTGCGGTTGAGGCTGATGCCCATGAGCTGGGCCGCCCCCATGTCCTCGCTGACCGCCCGCATGGCCTTGCCCAGCTTGGTCCGCTGCACCAGGAAGGTGAGGGCGACCATGGACAGGATGGACACGGCGATGGTCAGCAGGGCCGCATAGGTGATGGAGGTGCCGCCCACGGTGAGGCTGCCGGAGATCAGCGGGTCCTTCACCATGCTCTTGGTGTCCGCGCCGAAGAGGAGCTGCGCCCCGTTCTCCAGCAGGAAGGAGATGCCGATGGCCGTGATCAGCAGGCTCAGCCGGGGGGCGGAGCGCAGGGGCGTATAGGCCACCTTCTCGATGACCACCCCCAGCAGCGTACAGGCGGCCACCGCCACCACCACTGCCACTAAGGGGTGCAGGTGGAGGGCCGTCACCGTGTAAAAGGTCACATAGGCGCCCACCATGATAATATCGCCGTGGGCGAAGTTCAGCAGAAGAATGATGCCGTACACCATGCTGTACCCCAGGGCCACCAGGGCGTAGATGGACCCCAGCTGCAGGCCGTTGACCGCCTGACTGAGCAGATAGGACATCTTCCGTCACTTCCTTTCTCTTTCTGGTTCAAAAAAGTGCCGGCACTTTTTTGACTATCTGACAGGCAGAGCTGGGGTGAGGAATCTCCCCCCCAGCTCATGCTTTTCCAGTGGTTTACCCGTTTTCCAATTTTTTCTACTTGAAGGAATAGAACTCCGTAAACACTTCCTCGCCGCCCTGTAGCCCGATCATGGCCACGGACTTCTCCGGGTTGTTGTTCTCGTCGAAGGAGTAGGTGCCGGTGATGCCCTGGACGCCGTCCACGGCGGCAATGGCGTCGATGATGGCCTGCTTGTACTCGTCGGTCCCCGCAGTGAGGCCCGCGTCCTCCGCGGCCTGGATGCCCAGGCACAGCAGCATGGCGGCGTCATAGGCCTGGGGGGCGAACATGTTGGGGACGCTCTCCCCGTAGGTATCCAGGTAGTCCTGCTCGAACTGGGCCACGCTCTCCGTGCCGGGGGCGTAGCCGGAGCCGTACACCGTGCCCTCCAAGTCCTCGGCGCTGGCGTAGTCCTTGATGCCGCCGAAGCCGTCGGCCCCCAGGAAGGTGCCGGTGATCCCGGCCTGACGGCCCTGGGTGATGGCCAGGCCCGCCTCGCCGTAGTAGAAGGGCATATAGACCACATCGGGGCTGGCCCCGGCGATGTTGGTCATCTGGGCGTTGAAGTCCTTGTCGCCGGTGGCGAAGGCCTCGGTGGCAACGATCTGGATGCCCAGCTCCTCACAGGCGGCCACAAAGCCGTCCCGGCAGCCCTCGGAGTAGTCGCTGCCGCTCTCGTAGAGGACAGCGGCGGTGGCGGCGCCCAGGCGCTCCTTGGCGTAGTGGGCCATGGTCTGCCCCTGGAAGGGGTCGATGAAACAGGAGCGGAACACGTTGGTCCGCACCCCGCCGTCCTCCATAACGGTGACGCCGGCGGCGGTGGCGGAGGCGGAGATCTGGGGCATATTCACCTCGTAGGTGGCGTCCGCCAGGGTGATGGTGGGGCCCGTCAGCACGGAGCCGATCACCGCCGTGGCCCCCTTGTCCGCCGCCAGATTGAAGGCGTTGACGGACTCGGACTGGTCGCCCTTGTCGTCGTACTCCAGGACCTGGATCTGCTTGCCGTTGATGCCGCCCTTGGCGTTGAGCTGGTCGATATACAGCATGGCGCCGTTGCGGACGGGAATGCCATACTGGGCGTTGTCGCCGGTGGTGTTGCCGATCCAGGCGATGGTGATGGCGTTCCCGGCGGTATCCCCGCCCTTCCCGCTGTCCCCGCCGTCCTTACTGCCGCAGGCAGCCAGGGTCATGGCCAGGGTCAGTGCCAAAAGCATTGCAAGAAACTTCTTCATGGTCTTCTCTCTCCTTTTCATGGGTCGGTGTGCCGGTAGACCTTCCCGCCCCCGGCGTTAGGACTATGATAAACTCTAATCACAACAAAGTCAACCGTGATTTTCTACACAATAAATCGCCCATCTCATCCCATTTTTATCGACATTTTACACAACCGATTTGACAGTTTTTTTGGATTTCCACCAAGAAGCAGGGCTGTCCACGAATCTCTCCCCCATCAGTCCATTAGTATTTCTCATGGTTTTAACCGTATCTCTCATGCTTTCACACAATAAATCAGCAGTGCTGCGGTGCGGAAAAATAGGTTGACAGCTGTAGAACGATGTGCTATGTTTGTTCTACAGATGTCAACCACTTTTCGTATCGGCATTCGCCGGGAAGGAGGCCCCTATGGATAATGTACAGATCACCCTGTCCGCCGGAGAGTGGCAGATCATGGAGCGGCTGTGGGACCACAGTCCCCGGACCCTCATGGAGCTGGTCCACGCGCTGGCCCCGAACACCGGCTGGAGCAAGTCCACCATTGTCACCATGGTGGGGCGGCTGGAGGCCAAGGGGGCCGTGACCTACAGCGGCAGCAGCCCCCGCCGCTATGTCCCCACCATTCCCCGGGAGCAGGCAGCCCTGCAGGAGACGGAGTCCCTGCTGCGGCGGGTGTACCGGGGCAGTGTGGGGCTCATGGTCAGCACCCTGGCCGATGGCCGGGGCCTCACCGCCGACGATATTGACGAGCTCTCCGCCATTCTGGAGAAGGCAAAGGAGGCACAGCTATGATGGCCACGATCATTTCCGCCTCGGCGCTGATCCTGCTGCTGGCCGCACTGCGGCCTCTGCTGCGGGGTCGGGTGGACCCCCGGCTCCAGTACGCCCTGTGGCTGCTGGTGGCCCTGCGGCTGCTGATCCCCGTTCCCCTCTTCCCCTCCCCCGTGAGCCTCAGCGACGCAGCGGCGGAAGTGCAGCACTCCGTGGCCGCCCAGTATCCCGCCAGCCGTCCCTGGCTGGGGGAGCCCAGGGCCGACGCCCCGGCGGCGCAGCCAATCGCCCCCGGCGTCCCGGCGGACACAGCCCCCACCCAGCACGCTGAGGCGGCCACAGCGGCCGTAAACTGGCCCCTTTTGGTGTGGGGCGCCGGTGCGGCCCTCACCGCCGCCGCTCTCCTGGGCAGCGACCTGGTGTTCCGCCACAGACTGCGAAGATCCCGCCGTCCTCTGGCGGCAGAGGACCTCCCCATCTCCGTCAAAACACCGGTGTACCTGGCGGAGGACCTGGCCAGCCCCTGCCTCTTCGGCCTGCTGCCCCCCGCCATCTACCTCAACGGCGACGCCCTGGATGAGGGCCGTCTGACCCATATTCTGGTCCACGAACAGACCCACCTGCGCCACGGCGACCACCTGTGGGCCCTGCTGCGGGGCCTCTGCCTGGCCCTCCACTGGTACAACCCCCTGGTCTGGTGGGCGGCGATCCTCAGCCGCCGGGACAGCGAACTGGCCTGTGACGCCGGGGCCATCCACCGCCTGGGGGAGACGCAGCGCCTGGCCTACGGCCGTACCCTGCTGGCCATGGTGTCCCCGGGCCGGTCCCTGGGGGGCCTGCTGGGCAGCGCCACCACCATGTCCGCCGGAAAGCGGACCATGGCCCAGCGCATCAAGCTCATCGCCCGAAGGCCACAGACAGTGTGGATCACCCTGGTCGCTCTGGCACTGGTGGTGTGCGCCGTGGTGGCGGTGACCTTCGGCGGACATACCGCCGGTGGGGAGACCCCGGACGCACCCCCCGCCCAGTCCCATGAAACCCCCGCCCAGCCCCTCTCCCCCAGCGTCCCCGCCCCCGGCATCACCGAGGCGGAGGCCCTGGCCTTGTACCAGAACGCCCGGGCGGCCTGGGACTGGTTTGCCCTGGGCAGCCTCCCGCTGGACGCCGGGGACACCTGCACCCAGGGCCGGGACACCTACCAACGGGTCCAGGGCTTCCCCACCCTGGCGGATCTCCGGGCCCACCTGCTGACCCTGTTCTCCCCTGACCTGGCCGACCATCTCCTCACCGCCTACCAGCCCCTGTTGGAGAAGGACGGCAATCTATACGCCATTCCCGCCCAGCGGGGCAGCAGCATCTACGCCGGGGAGGAGTCCGTCCAGGTCTTCCTCCCGTCCCCCGCCGACGCGGCACAGTACGGCTATGACGGCCATATCTATGCCACTACGGCGGTGCTGGACCAGAGCGACCTGTCCACAGCGCTGTATAACAAGCGCCACGACTGGTTCTTCGTCTGGAACGGTGAGCACTATGTCTTCACCTCCTTCGGTCCCTGGGACGATGTGGACCCCCAGAAATATGATAACGCCATCACCATCCTGGACTACTGCCGCCAGGGCGGGACCATTATCTCCTGGCAGCCCCTGCTGCGGGACTTCGACTGGAACGCCCTGGAGGCCACCCGCAGCCAGTGGCCGGCGGGCGTTGATCTGGGGGAGTACATCCTCTCCGCCATCCAGCGATTTATCGCCGACGAGGGCAGCAATCTCTCCGCCGTGGCCTTCCAGGACATCCTCTCCGCCACGGAGGGGCTAGACGGGGCCTACGCCGAGGGTTTCTCCGCTGTGGTCTGGCAGCTCTACGCCCTGAACCCCGCCCAGTTCGCCCGGACGGCGCTGGAGGCGCTGACGGCGGAACAGCAAGCCGCTGTGGTACAGTTCCTGGCCGGGGAGCTGGCCTATCACCTGGGACAGGAGGATACCCTCCCCGCCGGGGAGGTCCTGGACCGGCTGGAGAAGGACCTGGCCGGGGACCCCGTCCCCGTGGCGCCCAGTACGGTCTATGCCTACTTCACCCATGCCGGGGAAACCGCCCGGCTGACCCCCGTGGGCGTCCAGGGGCGCTATGCCGCTGAATTCTCTTCCGCTGATCCCGCCGTGGCCGCTGTGGATGACAGGGACGGTACCATCACTGCCGTCGGCCCCGGGGAGACCACCGTCTCCCTCCATGTGGAGTGCAGCGCCGGGCAGTTCGACTTCACCTGCCAGGTGGTCTGCCAGTGGGCGGACAGCCCCGCCCCCCAGGCCGAGCCCCAGCCGGAGGCCCCCGCCGCCACGGAGGACTGGGAGATCATCAACAGCCTCACCCGCAGCTACGCCCCGGCCGCCATGGCGGCCGGCAGCCCGGCGGAGCTGACCATCGACCTGGCGGAGGACTGGTCCCTGGAGGCCATCCGCTCCGCCCTGTGGGAGGCTCTCACCGACTATGTGGCGGGGACGGCCCTGGAGGGCGACCTCCACGCCGTCAACATCTCCTACAGCTTCCAGTTCCCAGCGGAGCTCACAGAGGGGATGGTCCTCACCGTCCCCTACACCGCTGTCTACCAGGATGAGCCCCACCCCCTCCCCTCCGGCAAGACCTTCGCCCCCCAGGGGGAGACGGAGGAGCTCACCGCCTCGGTCCGCCTGGTGGGCCAGGGCAGCGGCGGCCAGGTGGACGGAGACTTCGCCGCCGGACAGGCCCTCTACCGGCAGCTGTCCGCCTGCGCCCAGGTGGAAGCCCTTACGGTGCAGGCGGGGAGCCAGGAGAGCATCCTGCCCCTGTTGTCCGCCGCCATTGACGAAAATCTGGCCGCCGCCGGGCTGGCGGGGAAATATTACCGCTCGGCCACTACGCTGGCCGGTCCCTTCCTGGAACCCGCCGCTCTGGCCCCCGGGGACACCCAGGAGATCGAATACACGGTGACCCTGGCCCCCGCCGACGGCCTCCAGGAGGCCATGACCTTCACCGGCGTCCTCACCTGTACCGCACAATAGGCGCAAAAAACTCGCCTCCGCTGAGAGGCGAGTTTTTCTCTTGATATTTTGATCACACTTTTCCCTCCGTCCGCCCGTTTTTTTCGCAAACACACGCAATTATATTGGATTCTCCTCTGTTTGGCAATTGGCTTTTTCGCCATCTTATGCCCGCAAATTTTGTCCATTTTGCACACCACACTTTTCTCAATCAAAAAAGTTTTTAGCTAATCTTCCATTTTTTCCAGCTTTTCCGGTTGATTATCTGCCGGAGATGTACTATACTGAAGCTGCCCCCGGCGTATATCCGCCAAGCAATGATCATATCAGGAGGATTTGTCATGAAGTACAACCGCACGTACAACTTTTCTGCCGGCCCCGCCACTATGCCCGAGCCCGTCCTGGAGGAGATCCGGGATGAGATGATGAACTACCGGGGCTCCGGTATGTGCGTCATGGAGATGAGCCACCGCAGCAAGGTCTTTCAGCAGATCATCGACGAGGCTGAACAGGACCTGCGGGACCTGATGGGCATCCCCGACAACTATAAAGTGCTGTTTATTCAAGGCGGCGCTACTCTGCAGTTCGCCATGATCCCCATGAACCTGATGAAGAACGGCGTAGCCTGCTACGTGGAGACCGGCGCCTGGTCCAAGAAGGCCATTGCCGAGGCCAAGAAGTTCGGCGATGTCCGCGTGGTGGCCTCCAGCAAGGACCGCAACTACGCCTACATCCCCGACTGCAGCGATCTGGACATCCCCGACAACGCCGACTATGTCTATATCTGCGAGAATGAGACCATCCACGGCGTCACCTGGCAGACTCTGCCCAACACCAAGGGCCACGTCCTGGTCAGCGACCAGAGCTCCATGTTCCTGTCCAAGCCCTGCAACGTCAGCGACTACGGCATGATCTACGCCGGTGTACAGAAGAACGTTGGTCCCGCCGGCATGGTGGTAGCCATCATCCGGGAGGATCTGATCCGGGATGACCTGGGCGACAAGCTCCCCGTGTACATGAACTACAAGACCCACGCCGACGCCGACAGCCTGTACAACACCCCCAACTGCTGGGCCATCTACTGCTGCGGCAAGGTGTTCAAGTACCTCAAGAGCATCGGCGGCCTGGAGGCCATGGACAAGCTCAACCGGGAGAAGGCCCAGATCCTCTACGACTTCCTGGACAGCTCCAAGATGTTCAAGGGCACCGTGGACAAGGAGTGCCGCTCCCTGATGAACGTCCCCTTCGTCACCGAGAGCGCCGAGCTGGACGCCAAGGTGGTTGCCGCCACCAAGGCCGCCGGCTACGACAACCTGAAGGGCCACAAGAGTGTGGGCGGCCTGCGGGCCAGCATCTACAACGCCATGCCCCGGGAGGGCGTGGAGGCCCTGGTGGAGTTCCTGAAGCAGTACGAGGCAGAAAACAGCTGATGGGCGGAGACTGACCGCTCCATAAATCCAGCAGACAGGACAACCAACTGACTTTAAATAAGGAGTTATGCACGATGCGTATTTTAGTTACTGACGGAATGGACAGCTCCGCTCTGGAGCAGCTGCGCGCCGACGGCCACGAGGTGGTGGAGCAGTTCTACGCCCCCGAGGAGCTGGGCGCCGCCCTGCGGGATGTTGACGTCGCCGTGGTCCGCAGCGCCACCAAGGTCCGGGCCAACCACATCGACGAGGCCAAGGGCGGCAAGCTGAAGCTGGTCATCCGCGGCGGCGTGGGCGTGGACAACATCGACGTGGCCTACGCCCAGGAAAACGGCATCACCGTCCGCAACACCCCCATGGCCTCCTCCAACGCCGTGGCGGAGCTGGCCATTGCCCTGCTGTTCTCCTGCGCCCGGAACGTCTCCGTGGCCGGCCACACCATGCGGGAGGAGAAGTGGGAGAAGAAGGCCTACTCCAAGGGCTTCGAGCTGTCGGGCAAGACCATGGGCGTCATCGGCTACGGCCGCATCGGCCGCAAGGTGGGCGAGAAGGCCCAGGCCCTGGGCATGAACGTCCTCAGCTGCGTCCACCGCAACAAGCCCGAGGGCTGCGAGTGCGACACCATGCACTTCGTCTCCATGGATGAGCTGCTGGCCCAGGCGGATGTTCTGGTTCTCTGCGCCCCCAGCGGCGACAAGCCCATGGTGGACCGGGAGTCCCTGGCCAAAATGAAGGACGGCGTGGTCATCGTCAACGTCTCCCGCGGGTCCAATGTGGACGAGGCCGCCCTCATGGAGGCTCTGGAGTCCGGCAAGGTCAAGGCCGCCGGTCTGGATGTGTGGGAGAATGAGAAGTCCCCCAACTGGGCCCTGGCCGCCCACCCCGCCGTCAGCTGCACCCCCCACATCGGCGCGGGCACCAAGGAGGCCCAGAAGCGCATTGGCGCGGAGATCGTGGAGATCATCCGCCAGTTCGCCTGATCCATCTACCGCAAAAGCGCCGGGTCACTGACCCGGCGCTCAGCTTGCGGAAAAGCCTCGCAGAGTTCGCCGCCCGGAGTGCGGCGAATAGAGTGAAATCATTTTCTGCCGCGACATATGCGTGGCAGAAAATACTGCTCGCGCAGCGCGCGTCGCAGCGGCCAACGGCCGCAAGGCGCGAAGCGGAGTGCTACTCAAAAAAGTGCTTGCACTTTTTTGACAGTCCACGTGCCGGGTCACTGACCCGGCGCTTTTTCTGCTCTTCCCCGGAAGAAAGCCACTGCCCCCCGGTCCCCATCCACCCGGCAGAATGCCCCCAGGGGCAGCGTGGCCATAGGGGACACATGGGCGGAGCGGACATTCCACACCACCGGCTTGGGGTAGTCCGCAAAGAAGTCCGCCATCAGCTCCAGCGGGCCGTAGTCCGGCCGGTAGTCGTTGCGCCAGCGGGTAAAGGGCCCCAGCAGGACCCCCGCCGCCTGGTGGAATATCCCTCCGTGTTGCAGCTGTACCAGCGCCCGTTCCGTGGCGTACACCGCCTCCCCCACATCCTCCAGAAACAGGATCCGCCCCCGGGCGTCCACCTGCCACGGTGTCCCCATGGATGCCGCCACCAGGGTCAGGTTCCCGCCCACCAGCGGCCCCCAGGCCCGCCCCGGGCGCAGGCAGAGCAGGGTCTCCCCCGGCGGATTTTCCAGAGGCAGGCACTCCCCCATGGTCAGGGCCGCCCACAGGCTCCTCCACCCGAAGTCCTCCTCCCCCCAGGACAGCGCCCGGTTGGCCGTGGGCCCGTGGAAGGTCACCATGCCGCACCGGCGGGCCAGAGCCAGGTGGAGGGACGTCACATCGCTGAAGCCGATAAATGCCTTGGGGTGGGCGACAATGGCCCGGTAGTCCAGCCTCTCCAGCAGGCTGGCGGAGGTGCTGCCGCCCCGGGTGCACCAGATCCCCCCCACCGCCGGGTCCCGGAAGGCGCTGTTGATATCCGCCGCCCGGCACGCCACCGTGGCGGCCCCATAGCCGCTGGGGGCCGCCCCCCGGCAGGAGTCCCCTATCCGCACCCGCAGCCCCAGTCTCTCCACCGCCCGGGCGATCTCCTCCACCGGCTGGTCCGGCGGCAGCGGCGAGGCGGGGGATACCAGGGCCACCAGATCTCCCCGGCGCAGCTTCGGCGAAAAGATCATCGCCCGCCCTCCAGAAAGTCCAGAGCCACCTGGGCGTGGAGAGCCGCCGCTATGGGCAGCGCCCCGGGGTCGGCCACAAACCTGGGGCTGTGGTTGGGGGCAGTCCAGCCCTGCGCTCCATTTCCCACCCCCACCCGGTAGTAGCAGCCCGGGGCCTGCTCCAGGAAATAGCCGAAGTCGTCGGCCCCCATGGACATCCCCTCCACCGGCAGCACCCGATCCTCCCCCAGCAGCTCCACCGCCGCCCGGCGCACCAGGGCCGTCATGGCGGGGTCGTTGGCGCAGGCGGGATAGCTGGGGACCAATTCCACCTCCGCCGCCACCCCCATGGCGTCCGCCGCCCCCGCCGCGATCTGCCGGACCATCTCCCGGGTCCGCTGCCGGGCGTCGCCCCCCGGGGTGCGGAGGATACCGGTGAGGCGCGCCTCCTCCGGCAGGACATTGCCCGCCGTCCCCCCGTGAAAGCTCCCCACGGTCACCACCACCGGCTCCCCCGGCATCGTCCGGCGGCTGACGACGGTCTGGAGGGCCATCACCAGCAGACTGCCCGCCGCGATCACATCCCGCCCCAGGTGGGGCTTGGCCCCGTGGGTCCCCCGGCCCCGAAGGACAATGGTGAAGGGGTCGGAGGCGGCGCACACCGGCCCCGGCGACAGGGCGACGGTCCCGGTGGGGATAGCGCTGTCCACGTGGCAGGCAAACACCGCCCCCACCGGCGGGTCCGCCATGCCCCCCGCCTCCACCATCTGTTTCGCCCCACCGTCCCCCTCCTCATCGGGCTGGAAGAAAAATTTCACCGCCCCCGCAAGCGTCTCCCGCCGCCGGGCCAGCAGCTCTGCCGCCCCCAGCAGGGCGGCGGTGTGAAAATCGTGTCCGCAGGCGTGCATCACCCCCGGCACCTCGGAGGCATAGGCCCGCCCCGTCTCCTCCTGGATGGGCAGGGCGTCTATGTCCGCCCGGAAGGCTGCCGTCCGCCCCGGACGCCCGCCCTGGAGCAGCGCCGCCGTCCCCGTCCCCGCCACCGGACACACCGCCAAGCCCAGCGCCTGGAGCCGCCGGCGGATCAGCTCTGCCGTCCGCTCCTCCCTGCCCCCCAGCTCCGGCCAGCGGTGCAGCGCAAAGAAGATCTCCTCCAGCGCCGGCGCCATAGCCCTGGCCTCACCCAGCAGCTCGCCTCGTTCCATTGCCGTCTCCCCCCATCTTCCTGGATAGGATTACCTATGCCCCCGCGCCTGTCCATATCCATCCAATATTTTCCCCCGTTCAGCCGGAGGGCCGCAACCCCTTGCAAACACTCGACTTTCCTGTTGGTCGAGTGACAAAATCGGCTTTACCTATTGACTCACTTTCCTGCGGGTGGTACAGTGGGCGCACTTTCAGAAAGGATGTGCTCCACTATGCAGACCACTGCAAAGCCCCTAAGCCGCGATGCCATCAAATACATCGCAATGTTCTTCATGCTGTGCAACCACGCAGCGAATATTTTCTGTCCCCTGGGGGTGTTCCCCTGGCAGGTCATTGCCGACCTGGGCTATTTCACCGCCATTACCATGTGCTTCTTCCTGGTGGAGGGATATCGCCGCACCAGCTCACCACGAAAGTATGGACAGCGGCTGCTGATCTTCGCCCTGCTGGCCCAGCTTCCTACCGGCTGGCCCTGGAGAACTACCACAACTTCAATATGCTCTTCACTCTTCTGCTGTGCCTCCTGCTGCTGGTGGGCCTTGACCACTGCAAAAATGTCCCGCTGAAGGTCCTCCTCTCCCTGGCGGTCATGGCCCTGTCCATATTTTTCGACTGGGCCATTATGGCCCCCCTCTTCACCCTGCTCTTTGCCTGGGCGGGCACGGACCGGCGGCGGCAGAGCGCAGCCTTCCTGATTTCCATCCTGCTCTTCGGCGGCCTCAACTTTGCGAGCTACCTAGAGCAGCTCACCGCGGCTCAAGCCCTGCTCTGGACCTTCAGTTCCGTGCTGGGCCAGATCCTGGCGGCCATCTGTATCCTGTTTCTTTACAACGGTCAGCGTTCCCAGCGACGCCGGACCTTCTCCAAATGGTTTTTCTACGCCTTTTACCCCCTACACCTGCTGGTATTGGGGCTTCTGCGGATAGCGATCGCCTAGAATTCGATAAAAAAGCGGCCCGGGATGATCCCCGGGCCGCTGAAATTGTCGAAAAAGTGGCAGGCCACTTTTTCGAGGAGGGGTTGCGCTGCGTTCTGCGCCTTCGTCGGAGCAAAGTCCGCTTACCTCCGTTTCCGCCTGTCGGCAAAAACTGCGGACGCTCCCTTGCTCCTCCTCTCCCCACGCAAACCGCTTCGCTGGGTTTGTGTGGGGACCCCACAGCCGCCAAAGGCGGCCAATTCGACGCTCACTCCGCCGCAGCGTGAAGAAAATATGCCAGTGGCATATTTTTAGCGTAGGCCGCAGCGGCTATGCCGCGAGGAAACCGTGCTACAGGGTTGCACAGAAAATGATTCCACTTTATTCGCCGCCTCCGGGCGGCGAACTCTGCGAGGCTTTTGCCACAAGCTAAGCGGCCCGGGATGATCCCCGGGCCGCTTCAAGCGATTGCTTTTTCGATTTTGGATGCTTAGAAGATGCCCTGCTCCATCATGGCGGTGGCCACCTTCTTGAAGCCCGCCAGGTTGGCGCCGGCCACCAGGTTGTAGCCCAGGCCGTACTCCTCCGCAGCCTCCACGCTCATGGCGTGGATGTTCTTCATGATGCCCTTGAGCTTCTCGTCCACTTCCTCCGCGGACCACACCAGGCGCTCGCTGTTCTGGCTCATCTCCAAGCCGGAGACCGCCACACCGCCGGCGTTGACCGCCTTGGAGGGGGCAACGATCATGTTGGGCTGGCTCATGAGGTACTGGAGGGCGTCGTTGGTGGTGGGCATATTGGCCACCTCGATGTAGTACTTCACGCCGTTGGCCACGATCTGCTTGGCCTGCTCCATGTGGACGTCGTTCTGCATGGCGGAGGGCATGATGACGTCGGCCTTGACGCCCCAGGGCTTCTGGCCGGGGAAGAACTCCACGCCGAACTTGTCGGCGTAATCCTGGACACGGTTGCGGCCGCTGGCGCGCATCTCCACCAGATAGTTGACCTTCTCCTCGCTGGAGGAGACGCCGTCGGGGTCGTAGATGTAGCCGTCGGGGCCGGACAGGGTGATGACCTTGGCCCCCAGGTGCATGGCCTTCTTGCAGATGCCCCAGGTCACGTTGCCGAAGCCGGCGCAGGCAATGGTCTTGCCCTGGATGTCCTCGCCCTCGTGCTTGAGGACCTCCTGCAGGTAGTACATGGCGCCGTAGCCCGTGGCCTCGGGGCGGGTGAGGCTGCCGCCGTAGGTAAAGCCCTTGCCGGTGAGGACGCCGTTCTCCCACACGCCCTTCAGGCGGCGGTACTGGCCGAAGAGGTAGCCGATCTCCCGGCCGCCCACGCCCATGTCACCGGCGGGAACGTCGATATCCGGCCCGATGTAGCGGTAGAGGGCCGTCATATAGCTCTGGCAGAAGCGCATGATCTCGCCGTCGGACTTGCCGGCGGGGTCGAAGTCGGACCCGCCCTTGCCGCCGCCCATGGGCAGGCCGGTGAGGCTGTTCTTGAAGGTCTGCTCAAAGCCCAGGAACTTGATGATG
>CAUWCX010000010.1:0-53618 GCA_963557105.1 uncultured Oscillospiraceae bacterium | reverse complement strand
GAGAGGGGGTTCGAGGGGGAGAGGGAAATCGAAATCCCTCTCCCCCTCGCGTGTTTTTGGTTACTTTTTGCACGGGCAAAAAGTGACCCGGGGCGTGGGGATGGAATCCCCACATGGTTCGGTGAAGGGCGAATCAGCCCTTCACCCCCCGAGCAAAGACGGCATCTTTATTATTTATAATGTATACCCCACATCAGAAAAAATTTTTGAGAAAATTTGCAAAAGCGTTGCACGCAAACGTGCAACTTTTGGCCGTTTTTCCCCTATGGGTGAAGGGAGGTTGAGGCGATGCCCATGGAGCGTGAAGAAATTTTGGCAGCGCTCAAGCAAATCGCACTCTCGCGGCCCAACGACGCCATTGCCCTGGCGCTGGACAGCGAGGGACAGCACATCGGGTCTCTGGACCTATGGGGGGTGAGTGAGTTCAAGCAGGGCAGCGGCGGGAACATCGAGATCAAATTCGCCGACCGGGTGAAGGCGATCTCCCTGCTGCTGGAATACAGCGGCGGTGGCGAGGACGGCATGGCCGCACTACTACAGGCGCTGGAGGAGGACGGCAGTTGAAGATCAAGCGATTCTCCCCCAAGCAGCGGCGGGTCATGGGCTGGTGGGCCCCAGGCAGCCCGGACCACCGGTTCGACGCCATTATCTGCGACGGCGCAGTGCGCAGCGGCAAGACGCTGTGCATGGGGCTGAGCTTCGTCTTCTGGGCCATGAGCCAGTTTGACCGGCAGCAGTTCGCCTTCTGCGGCAAAAGCGTTCTGAGTCTTCGACGCAATCTGCTGCAGGAGCTTCTGCCGCTGCTGGAGGAGCTGGGGTTTAAGTGCCGGGAAAAGCGGAGCGAAAACCTGGTGACCATCCGCCGGGGCAACCGGGAAAACCGCTTCTATCTCATGGGCGGCAAGGACGAGAGCAGCGCGGCCTTCATCCAGGGCGTCACCCTGGCGGGGGCCCTTCTGGACGAGGCGGCGCTGATGCCCAGGTCCTTTGTGGAGCAGGCCATTGCCCGGTGCAGCGTCAACGGCTCCCGGCTGTGGTTCAACTGCAACCCCGAGGGGCCGCAGCACTGGTTTTACCGGGAGTGGATCCTGAAGGCGGAGGCACACAACGCCCTGTACCTCCACTTCACCATGGAGGACAACCCCTCCCTCTCCCAGCGGGTCATCAAGCGCTACCGCACCAGCTACAGCGGCGCATTCTACCGCCGGTTCATCCTGGGGGAGTGGACCGCCGCCAAGGGGCTGGTCTACGACTTCTTTGACCCTCAGCGGGACGCCCGGCCACAGCCGGAGGGGGAAATGGCGGAATACGTGGTCTCCGTAGACTACGGCACCGCCAACCCCTGCTCCCTGGGGCTTTGGGGCCGGCAGGGGGACGTGTGGTACCGGACGGCGGAATTCTACTACGCCTCCCGGCACACCGGCGTCCAGCTGACGGACCAGGAGTATGTGGCGGCCCTGGCGCGGCTGGTGGGGGACAAACCCCTGCGCTGCGTGGTGGTGGACCCCTCCGCCGCCAGCTTTATCACCGCCCTGCGCCAGGCGGGCTACCGGGTCATCAAGGCCAACAACGACGTTCTCAGCGGCATTCGCATCACCGCCAGTTTACTGAAACAGGGGCGGATCGTGATCTGCGAGGGCTGCGGGGACTGTCTGCGGGAGATGGCCCTGTACCGCTGGAGCGAGGGCGAGGGCGGACGGGACGCCCCCCGAAAGGAGGACGACCACGCCATGGACGACATGCGGTACTTCGCCGCCACCATTGCGGCCAGGGCCGCAGTCCCCAGCGGGGCATTCTGCTCCGTCAGCCGCAGGAGCGGCGATTGAAATAAGGAGGAGACATGAGATTCTTCAAGCGAGACAAGGGCCCCGGCGCGGCGGCTTCCCCCCAGATCCGGCGGGTGGATGAGCACCCCTTCGGGATGCTCAGGGGCTACGTCCCCCTACAGCAGGGGGAGGCCAAGCTGTACCGGGCCATCCGGGAGGCGCTGCCCCTGGTGGACGCCTGCATCTACAAGATCATCCGGCTGTGCGGCGGCGTGCAGGCACAGTGCCGGGACAAGCAGGCCGAGGCGGCGCTGAACCAGTTTTTGCAGCAGGTGCCGGTGGGCCGTGGCCAGTACGGCATCAACGCCTTTTTGGACCAGTACCTGGACTCCATGCTGATGTTCGGCCAGGGCGTGGGGGAGATCGTCCCCACCCGGGACAAGCGGGACATCGCCGCCATCTTGTGCGGCAGGCCCGAGGACATCCAGATCCAGGAGGGGGCCACGCCCCTGGACTTCCAGCTGTGCGCCATGGATGCATTGGGACAGCTGGCCCCCCTCCCCTGCCAGGAGCTGCTGCTGTTCACCCCCTTCAACCCGGAGATCCACAGCCCCTACGGCGTGAGCCTGCTGCGGAGTATGCCGTTTCTGGCAGAGATCCTGGGCAAGATCTACCACGCCATTGGGGTGAACTGGGAGCGGATGGGCAACGTCCGCTTCGCCGTGGTCTACCGCCCCCCGGAGGGGGAGATGGACCGGGGCCTGGCCCAGGAGCGCAGTCAGCAGCTGGCCCAGGAGTGGAGCCGGGCCATGGCATCCACCAGAAGCGGCAGCGTCCGGGATTTTGTGGCTGTGGGCGACGTGGACATCAAGGTCATCGGCGCGGACAACCAGATCCTGGACAGCTCCGTGCCGGTGCGGCAGATCCTGGAGCAGCTGGTGAGCAAGACCGGCATCCCCCCCTTCATGCTGGGGCTGAGCTGGTCCAGCACGGAGCGGATGAGCACCCAGCAGGCGGATCTGCTGACCACAGAGATGACCGCCATCCGCCGCGCCCTCACCCCCACCGTTCAGCGGATCTGCCAGATGTGGCTGCGGCTGCACGGCTACGGGTGCACGGCGGAGATCCTGTGGGACGACATCAATTTGCAGGACCTGGTGGAGGAGGCCAAGGCGGAATTCTACCGGGAGCAGACCCGGGCACTGGCCCTGGAAAATCAACAGACCGAACAAAAATTAAAACAGGAATGACAAGGAGGAGTCCATTTTGGAGGTAATGAAACGACCAGGCAGCATCACCCGATACCCCGTCAGCCCGGAGGACATGGCGCTGATCAACGACATGGCGAAGTCCAAGCTGTCGGCTGAGGAGGTATACACCTTTGCGGTGCGGCTGTGCGACAACGAGATCGACCGGGACTGGGAGCGCTTCGACCGGGCGGCCCTGGAGGCCCTAGGCAAGATGTTCGTGGGCAAGACCGGCATCTTTGACCACAGCTGGACCGCCGAGGGCCAGACGGCACGGCTCTACAAAACCGAGCTGTGCCGGGAGGAGGGCGTCACCGAGGCCGGAGAGGGGCGCTGCTATTTGAAGGGCTGCGCCTACATGCTCCGCAGCGAAAAGAACCGGGAGCTCATCAGTGAGATTGAGGCGGGGATCAAGAAGGAGGTCAGCGTGGGGTGCAGCGTCGCCCGCAGCGTTTGCTCCATCTGCGGCCAGGAGCACTGCTCCCACCAGCGAGGCCAGTCCTACGGCGGGAAGCTGTGCTACTTCACCCTGTCGGACCCCACGGACGCCTACGAGTGGAGCTTCGTGGCGGTGCCCGCCCAGCGGAAGGCCGGGGTCATCAAGGCCTTTGCCCAGGAGGGCCGGGACGGACTGCGGAAATATGTGTCCGGCCACCCCGGCTATCTTCAGGCCCTGGACCAGCTGGAGCAGGAGGCCCGCCTGGGCCGGGCCTACATGGACGGGCTGCGGAAGGACGTGGTGCGCCTGGCAGGTCTGGCGGAGAAGGAGCTGGATCTGGATGTGTTCGCCGGTGCGGCGGCACGGCTGACGGAGAGCGAGCTGCTGGAGCTGAAGCGCGTCTACCAGCACCGGGTGGACCAGAGATTCCCCGCCGCCGTCCAGCTGCGGCCCGCCGCAGCCGGGACACAGGCCAACGATGAAGACGCGGCATTTTTGATCTAACACACAAGGAGGAAGGAAACACATGAATATCTCTTTTACCGGTATCGGCCAGATCTGCGCCACCTTTCAGGGCAAGGGGCTGACGGAGGGCCATGTGGTCAAGATGAAGGACCGGGGCCAGGTGGCCCCCTGCGGCGACGGCGACAGCTTCTGCGGCGTGGCCATGTGCTGCAAGGACGACGCGTGCAGCGTACAGGTGGCCGGATTCGCCACGGTGGGCTACTCCGGCACCGTGCCCGCCGTGGGCTGGACCACCCTATGCGCCAACGGCACCGGCGGGGTGAAGACCGCCTCCGCCGGCGGGCGCAGCTGCCTGGTGGTAGACGCGGATACCAGCGCAAAAACGGTTACGATTCTGCTTTGATCAAGGGGAGGAAAACATTATGGCTTATACTTACGACAATCTGAAGCTGGAAAAGGGCATGTACGGCGAGGCGGGCAAGTCCTTCTCCCAGGTGCTGGAGGCCGCGGACCCCAGCGAAAACTACCGGGGCACCCCCCTGGAGGGGCTGGACGCCTTTCAGCGCCAGCTGAAGCGCTTCGACATCCACGTGAAGGGCAGCCGCTCCGACGCGGTGGAGAAGTTCTTCCGCACCACGGAGTCCGCCGTGCTGTTCCCGGAGTTCGTGTCCCGGGTGGTGCGCCAGGGCATGGAGGAGGACAATGTGCTGCCCTCCATCACCGCCACGGTCACCCAGTTTGACGGCATGGACTACCGCTCCATCTACTCCGTCCCCAGCGAGGACGAGAAGAGCCTGAAGCGTGTGGAGGAGGGCGCACAGCTGCCCCAGACCTCCGTGCGGACCCAGAACAACCTGGTGAAGCTCCACAAGCGGGGCCGCATGCTGGTAGCCTCCTATGAGGCCATCCGCTTCCAGCGGCTGGACCTGTTCTCCATCACTCTCCGCCAGATCGGCAGCCACATTGCCAGAATGCACCTGGAGGACGCCATCCGCGTGATCACGGACGGCGACGGCAACGGCAACGCCGCCGACCGCTTCACCGTGGGGACCAGTCCCATCGGCGGCACCAGCGGCAAGCTGAGCTATGAGGCGCTGCTGGACTTCTGGGCCCAGTTCGACCCCTACACCATGAACACCATTCTGGTGCCCAACGCCGTGATGCTGGACATGCTGAAGATGAGCGAGTTCCAGAATCCCCTCACCGGGCTGAACTTCCAGGGTACCGGCTCCCTCACCTCCCCCCTGGGCGCCACCCTGCTGCGGACCAGCGCCATGCCCGAGGGCACCCTCATCGGTCTGGACCGCAACTACGCCCTGGAGATGGTCACTGCCGGGGACGTGATGGTGGAGTACGACAAGCTCATCGACCGCCAGGTGGAGCGGGCCGCCATCACCAGCATCTCCGGCTTTGCCAAGCTGTACAAGGACGCAGGCAAGGTGCTGAGCATCTAATCCACACAAGGAGGTACCGGTATGCACGAAAAGATCCTTGCCCTGGCCAAGCAGTTCTCCCACTGCTCCCCGGAGGAGGAGGGGCTGCTGGACGCCCTGTGCCTGGCGGCAGAGGCCGACCTGGCCGGGCGGCTGCGGGAGGGCACAGCCCCAGCCGACTGCGGAGAGCTGTTCACCTGCGCCGCCGCCCTGGCCGCCACGGGCGAGCTGCTGATCTTCCGCCAGGAGAACGGCGGCGTCCAGCAGTTCACCGCCGGGGACATCAGCGTCCGTCTGGGGGATGGCGGCAGCGAGGACGCGGCCCTCCCCCTCCGCCGCCAGGCCGCCCGTCTCCTGGCCCCCTATTTACGGGACGGCGACTTCGCCTTTATGGAGGTTGCGGGATGAGGGCGGCCGTGGAACAGATCCTGCGCCGGTATGGACAGGCGGTGACGGTTCGCCGCCGCCTGTCCGGCGAGACGGTATCCGGCCGGGCCTTCCTGCAGCCCATCCGCCGCCTGCACCAGGACGCGCCAGTATCGGCCACCCCCCTCGGGGGCATCTGTCAGGCGCTGTGGCTGTACCTGGGCACCGAGGGCGTCGCCCCCGGCGACACGGTGGAGCAGGACGGGCGGCGCTTCACCGTCCAGGAGGCCCGGCGGATCTACTGGCGGGACCAGGTCCTCTACTGCCGGGCTGTCCTGCGAACGAAAAAGGAGGCGAGCGCATGAATAACGGATTGGAACAGGTGAAAAATGCCCTCATTGCCGCCCTGGAGGCGGCGGGGCTGCAGGCCCGGTCCGCCTTCTCCCCCGGCTGGGCCCAGGAGTACAGCGAGCCCGTGGTTGCTGTCGGTCTGCGCAGCGGGGAGAGCCGGGGCGACGCCTTCAACTTCTATCTGGGTATCCAGGAGGACCCCAAGACCCTGAAGCAGCAGGAGGTCTACGGTATGCGGCTGGAGCTGCGCCTCTCCCTGGACATCTACTCCCCCGCCCAGGGTGGAAGTGCCGGGGCGGAACACGCCCTGGTCCTTCTCCACCAGGTCATGCTGAACGGCCTGCCCGCCGGGCTGAAGCCGGAGTCCCTCCAGTGGGAGGAGATGCACTGGGATGAGGAAACGGAGATGTTCCTCCGCCGGGGCGAGCTGTCCTGCTGCGCCCACTTCACCGCATCCGTATCGGAGGACGGCGCACTGCTGTCCGATTTTATCTTGAAAGGCAGATTGAGCAAATGAAGAGTATTATCCATGAGCGTCCCGGAGTTTACTCCTCCTATGACGCCTCCGCCGTGATCCGCGGCGGCAGAGCCGCCCGCGTTGTTGGCGCGGCGGCCAAGAGCACCGCCGGTACCCCCGGCGTCCCCGTGGTCCTGACCAGCTATGAGGCGGGCCTCGCCGCCTTCGGCGAGGATGCGGAGGGTTCCCCCGGCATGGCCACCCTTCTGCGGCTGTTGTTCCAAAACGGCGCGGGCAAGGTGGTGGCCGTGGCCGTTTCGGAGGAGGACTACGCCGCCGCCTTTGCTGTCCTGGCCAACCAGGAGGACATTCAGGTGGTGGTCTGCGACAGCGGCGACGCCGCCGTACAGCAGACTCTGCGGACCAGCGTAGAGGGCGCCTCCGCCGCCCGCAAAGAGCGGATCGCCGTGGTGGGTATGGCCGACGGCACCGCCGAACAGCTGGTGGAGCGCGCCAAAGCCCTGAACAGTGAGCGCATGGTCCTGGTGGGCGGCGATGTTCTGGACACCACCGGCAAAGCCCTGTCGGGCATGTTTGCCGCCGCCGCGGTAGCCGGAGCCATCGCCGCCAACGGCGACCCGGCCATTCCCCTGAACGGCACTGCACTACATGGTCTGGGCGGCGTAAAGGCTCAGCCCAGCGACAACGACATCGACCTGCTGGTCCGGGGCGGCGTAACGCCCCTGGAGGCTGTTGGCGGCGTGGTCTCCCCTGTGCGCGGGATCACCACCCGCACCACCACCGGCGAGGCCAAGGACATCACCTGGCGGGAGCTGACCACCATTCTCATCGTTGACGATGTGATCCCCGCCATCCGCAGCAGTCTGCGCAGCCGGTTCAGCAAAACCAAAAACACGGCCCAGACGAGAGGGGCCATCCGCTCCCAGGTCATTGTGGAGCTGGAGAGCAAGCTCCGGGCGCAGATCATTGACGGCTACGGCGAGGTGGCTGTGTCGGTATACGACCAGGACCCCACCGTCTGCCTGGTGGAGTTCAGCTTCGCCGTGGCCCACGGGCTGAACCAGATCTATCTCACCGCGCACATCACCATTTAATGAACGGAGGGCATCTATGGAAATGACAGGATTTCCCACCAGCTGCGACATCTATCTGGAGCTGGAGGGCAAAAAGGTGGCGGTCGTGCAGAGCTACACCGCCAAGGCCACCAAGAGCAGCCAGGTGGTTGAGGCCTTTGGCGAGAGCGAGCCTGTGGCCACCATCAACGGACAGAACAAGTATGTGCTGGAGCTGACCCGTCTCTACGCCACCGATGACGCCATCAGCGACGGCATCGATTTCTTCACCCTCAGCAACTTCTCCCTAGTGATCTGCAAGCCGGACCGCAAGGTCATCTACAGCGGCTGCCAGTGGAGCGCCATCCAGGAGGAGGGCAAGGTGGGGGCCATGGTGGCGGAGAAGGTCACCCTGGTGGCCACCAGCCGCATTGAGGTGGCCGCCTGATGGATGAGCAGGTGACGGTCAGCATCCAGCTCTCCGCCGGAGCGCTGGGGCAGCTAGCCCAGCTTCTGGAGCAGGCGCACCGCCTTATGGACGCCAGCGCCCAAACCAGGCCCCCGGCCGCAGAGGAGAGCGAGGCTAGCCCCTCCTTTGACAGCCGCCGGTTTCAGGAGCTCTGGCTGGCGCGTGAGGAGCGGACGGTCCCCGAGGGGACCGCCCCTCCCCGTCAGGAGATCCCCACCAGCGCCGGACATTCTCCAGAAGCTGCCGCCGCACAGCCCCCAGCCTTTGGCGACCTGGGTGATGCCGCTTCCGCGCAGGCGACTGTCCTTGCCCCAGTCGGCGACGCCCCCACCGCAGACAGGCCTTTCGCCGCCGCGCCCAGCCCGGCCCTCTCCGCCCAGCCTTCCGCATTTGCTGAGTTGTCTCCCCAGAGCGGCAGCGCCGATGTGCACGAATCTCCTCCACAGGCCCCCGCCGCTCAACCGGCAGCGCCCGCTGCGGATATTCCCCCGGCTGCCCCCGCAGCGGCGCAGATTTCGGGCTACAGCCCGGAGGCACAGGTTGTGGCATCGACGGCAAACAGCGCCCTCTCCCCACCCCAGCCCCGGCGTGGGAATATTCAGGAGGAGCTGGTGGAGGAGGGGCCCGCTCCCCTGACCGCCGAGGCCGTCTCCCTGGCCTTTCGCCGGGACGACCGGCGGTACGACAGGGGCTTTCCCCTATACTAAACAAAGGAGGCGGCACAGATGCTGCTCACCCCCATGCGCTACAAGGACTACATCTGGCCCCACAACCCCGCCACCTACTCCATTACCTATCAGCGGCAGGTCGCCGTCCACAAGGTCCCCTTTGGCCGGTACTGTATGCAGGACCTGGGTCAGGGCTGTCGGATCATGCGGGGACAGGGCGAATTTGCCGGTGAAGGCGCCTACGAGGAGTTCAAGCGGCTGGCCACTGTGTTCTACAGCGGCGGCCCCGGTCCATTGATCCACCCCGTATGGCAAATTTCCAACGCCTACTTCACCGCCCTAAAGCTGGAGCAGGAGCCCCGGCCGGACTATGTCCGCTACAGCTTTGAATTCCGGGAGCGGTACGACGGCTACAGTGAACAGCTGGAACAGTTGACCGACGGCGGTATGACTCCCGCCCCGTCACCAACAATCCACACTGTGGCCGGAGGGGATACCCTGTGGGGTATTGCCCAGCGCTACCATGTTTCCCTGGAGCAGCTGCTGGCGGCCAATGCCGGCATCAAAAATCCCAATCTCATCCGCATCGGTGAACAGGTGGTGATCCCATGCTGACCATCCGTCTGACCACCTGCGACGGACAGCAGTTTCAGCTGCCCCTGCTGCTGCGGTGGGAGCTGACCTACACCGGCGGCGTCCCCTGCGACTGCATGGCCGCCACCTGCCTCTACGCCCCGGAGATGGCCGAAGTCCTGCCCAAAGCCACTAAATTTCAGGCGCTGCAGGACGGGAAGGTCATGCTCAACGGCGTGTTGGACGCCTGGGAGGTCTCCCTCTCCGGCCAGGGACTGGTTACCACCGTGGAGGGACGGGGGATGTGCGCCCTGCTGCTGGACAACGAGGCAGAGGCTATTACCTACGAACATGCGCTGCTGGAGGATATTCTGGACAACCATGTGCAGCCCTACGGCATAGAAACCGACTTACGGCTGTCGCCAGAGGGCGGTAAATATACCGTCTCCTCCGGCTCCAGTCAGTGGCGGGCCCTGCGTGGCTTCACCCACCGGTACGGCGGCTTCGACCCGTACTTTACCCCCGGCGGTGTGCTGGTGACCGCCCCCCTGTGGGGCAGCGGCAGGACGCTGACTGTGAATGATGATACCCCCATTCTCGCCCTCCAGTACCGGAACCAGCGGTGCGGCGTCATCTCCGAGGTGCTGATCCAGGATAAGGTCCAGGGAGTCAGTCATTCGGTGAAAAACCGCCCATTTCTGAACCTCGGCGGGCAGCGGCGGCATGTGCTGTATATGCCCCGCTCCACTGCCGACGACCGCCGCTACACCGGCGAGTATCAGATCGCCCAGTCCGCCCTGGAACAGTGGGAGGTCAGCCTGGAGCTGCCCACGGCCTTTGCCGCCTTTCCCGGCGACCGGATCGCCCTGCGCCACCGGCGGCTGGGCATTGACCGCACGCTGGATGTGGTGGAGGCCCGCAGCCGAATGGATGCCCAGGGTGGGCGAACAGAATTGTTATTAAGTGAGAGGTGAGGACCATGTGGTTATCAAAACAGCTGTCCCTCCAGCGGGCAGCAGAACAGGAGGGTACTGCCGCCGACATGGGCGTGACCACCATCGGCGGCGGCAGCGCCGCAGTCATGGCCCGGGGCGAGCAGCGGGAGCTGGAGGTATTTTCCCCCGGCGGGCTGGTCTGGCAGCCCCAGGCCGGAGACACCGTGCTGGTGATCAAGGGCGGCGTAGGCTGCCAGGAGCGCTGCGTCGTGGCGGCGGATACCGCCCCCCACACCCCGGAGGGCATGGTGCCGGGAGAACTTTTCCTCTACTCCACCGGTGGCGCCTCCATCTATCTCCGGGCCGACGGCAGCATTGCGGTCACCGGACCAGTTGCGGTGGAGGGGGACCTCCGGGTCACCGGCGAGGTCACGCTGACCGGCCGCGTTTCCGTAGACGGCTCCCTGTTCATCAACGGCAAGCTCTGTCCCGCCTGCGGGATGATGTGAGGTGTGTATCACTATGGAAACAAAACTGATCTGTGGGGACTATGTCCCCGATGGACTGGGCGGCATTGTTCGCCTTAGCGGCAGCGATGCCCTTCTGCAGCGGGTACTGTACCGACTAACTGCACGGCGGGGACAGTTCCCCCTACTGCCCCAGCTGGGCAGCAGACTCTATCTGCTGGGCCGCGAGGCCCCAGCCCAGCGCACTGCCGCCGCACGGCAGTATGTGACAGAAGCCCTGGCCGAGGAGGACGTTTCTGTAACGGATGTTCTCCTCTCCCCCGCCAGCGGCGGGCACATCCAAATCACCGCAGAGTTGGAGCACCAGGGGACGGCGCTCTCCGTCACGCTGACCCTTTGACCAGGAGGAAAACATGGAAAAACAACTGGATACCATCTACGGGGAGATGCTGGCGGCCTTTGGCCAGGCCAGCGGCTATCTCCCCAGCCCGTCCTGTGATCTGGCGGCCCGGCTCTATGCCGCAGCCGCCCAGATCCAGAGTCTCTACCACCAGGCCCAGTGGGTCCTGGACCAGAGCTTCCCCCAAACCGCCCAGGGGAAATATCTGGAACAGCACGCTATGCTGCGGGGGATCTCCCGCAGCGTGGCCACCTGCGCCGAGGGCGTACTCCGCTTCGGCATATCCTCTGCGCTGGACTCGGATCTCACCATCGATTCCGGAACAGTGTGCATGACAGAGGCCGGCATTCGTTTCGCCACTTCGGCAACGGTGACCCTGCACGCCGGGGAGCTGTACGCCGATGCCCCCGCCGTAGCGCTGGAACCCGGAAAGGCTGGCAATGTTGCCCCCAACACCATTACGCTGATGGCCGCCATGCCGGTTGGTGTCCGTGCCTGCACCAATCCCGAGGCCTTCCGCGGCGGCGACGATGCCGAGAGTGACCAGTCCCTGCGCCAGCGTCTGCTGGACAGCTACCGCCGTCTGCCCAACGGCGCCAACGCCGCCTACTACGAACAGGTGGCCCTGTCCTTCAACGGTGTAGCTGCCGCTGTGGCCGTGGGCCGTCCCCGCGGCGTCGGCAGTGTGGACGTCTATGTGGCCACAGACGGCGGTCTTCCCGACGAGACGCTGCTGGCGGAGCTGAACGACTATCTGCAGGAGCGGCGGGAGATCTCCGTGGATCTGCGGGTGCTTGCACCCACCCCAGTCCCCGTGGCCATCACCGTGGCGGTAAAGCCCGCCGCAGGCAGCACCTTCGCCGAGGCAAAAGCGGCTGTGGAGGCCGCTCTGCGGGGATATTTCACCGGCGCACTGCTGAGCCGCGGCGTGACCCTGGCCAGTCTGGGTGAACTGCTCTACCACCTGGACAGCGTGGAGAACTACCGCTTTACCGCCCCGGCGGCAGACCTCCCCCCATCGGCCACGTCACTGCCCAGCCTTGGCGCCGTGACTGTCACGGAAATGGGGGCGTAACATGGGCTACAGCAACTATCTCCGCAGCCTTCTGGACCCCCTGGGCGTCTATGACCTGTCCCCCGGCACGCTCAGTGCCAGCGAGCTGGATGCCCTGGGTCTGGGGCTGGACACCATTGCCCAGCGGATCGATGAAGTGGAGCGGGAGAGCTCCCTTGCCACCGCACAGGATGAGGGATTGGACCGCCGGGAACGGCTCTTCGCCCGGTCGCCAGTCCACTACTCCACCCAGCTGCGGCGGGAGGCTATCGCCGCACTGCTGCAAATCGGCGGCGACGCCTTTACCCTCAGCGACATCAACCGCGCCATCTCTGGCTGCGGCATCCGGGCACTTGCCCAGGAGAAGGACTGCTTTGGCTATATCCGTGTCATCTTCCCCGAGGTAGCCGGTATCCCCCAGGGATTTGACCAGATCAAGCCCATTATCCTGGACATCATCCCCTGCCACCTGGAGGTGGAATTCTACTTCCGCTATCTGACATGGGCGGAGTGCCACGCCTTCGGCTACACCTGGAAGGTCGTCCAGGACAAGGGCTGGAGCTGGCACGACTTCGAACTGGCGGTGTAAACCGCCGAATCCAGACCGCGCTCCCGGTGCGGTCCGGCGTTTCATTAAACCTCCAAACAACATTGACTTAACTCCAAAACACAACGCAGAAACGGCGCGTGCAGGTTGATGCCCTGCCCGCGCCGTTTTCTTTTTCCCGGGAAGCAGGAGAAATTCTGCTCAATTTCCCGAATGCAACCGCTGGTTGTCAAATTTCCCACTGTTTTTGGTTGCCTTTTCCGCTGTGCCGTGCTACCCTCAAGGGGAGAACAGCAAGGAGGCTTACCATGGAATTTCAACATCGCCTGTACGACCTGCGGCGAAAAGCGGGGATGAGCCAGGAGGAGCTGGCCACCGTAGTGGGCGTCACCCGCCAGGCTGTGCAGAAGTGGGAGTCCGGTGCATCAAAGCCGGATATGGAAAATTTGACCGCCCTGGCCAGATACTTCTCCGTCAGTCTGGACTGGCTCATCACCGGGACAGAAGCGCCCCCGGCAGCGCCGCCTGTACAGACCATCGTGAACCACTACTGCCGGCAGTGCTGGGAATATGAGTATCAGAGTCAGCGGACGCTGTGGGGCCTGCCCCTGGTCCACATCCACTTCCGCGACCGCGGCCTTGTCCGGGCCAGAGGGATCATCGCCCTGGGGAATGTGGCCACCGGCCTGATCTCCTGCGGGATCTTCTCCACCGGGGTGCTGTCTCTGGGCGTTCTCTCCCTGGGGCTGCTGTCCCTGGGCTGTCTGGCGGCAGGACTGGCTGCCTTAGGCTGCGTTGCCATCGGAACCATTGCCCTGGGCGGGATCGCCCTGGGGTGGCTGGGCCTGGGCGGCCTGGTCTACGCCGTATATGGCGCCGGCGGCGTGGTGGAGGCCACTGAGATCGCCGTGGGCGCTGTCACCCACGCCCCCCTGTCCATCGGCTGGGAGGGCACAGGCAGTCAGTTTTTCTCCCTGCAGGGCGGCCCCGCCGAAGTTCAGGCTGCCGCAGACGCTATCCGCGCCGCCTGTGGAAATCACTCCTGGCTGGCGGAATTTCTGGTTTCACTGACCAACATGGTGTAGAAAAAACGCACCGGGCAGGATGCTGTCCGGTGCGTTTTCTAATTGAGGGTATCGCCCCGCTGTTGGAAAAGCCGCTGAATACGGCGGGCAGTGTTGGGGTGGGCCCTGAGCTCCGGGTCCACCGCCAGCAGGTTCTCCGCCGCCTGCTGAGCCTCCTTCAGCAGCGTCATATCGCAGCTGAGGTCCGCCACCTTCAGGGCGGGCAGGCCGTGCTGCCGGTCCCCGAAGAAATCTCCGGGGCCCCGGAGGCGCAGATCCTCCTCCGCAATAACGAAGCCATCCCCCGTTTTCGTCATGACCTTCAACCTCGCCCGGGTGTCCTCATTTCTGCTGTCGGAGACCAGGATGCAGTAGGACTTGTACTGTCCCCGGCCCACCCGGCCCCGCAGCTGGTGGAGCTGACTGAGGCCGAAGCGGTCCGCATCCTCCACCACCATCACCGTGGCATTGGGGACATCCACCCCCACCTCCACCACGGTGGTGGACACCAGGATATCCGCCTCCCCGGCGGCAAAGGCGCCCATGACGGCGTCCTTCTCCCGGGGCTTCATCCGCCCGTGGACACAGGCCACCCGCAGGTCCGGGAACACCTGGGTCTGCAGCATTTTGGCGTACTCCGTCGCCGCCTTCCGGTCGTCAGGAATGGCGTCGTTCTCCTCCACCATGGAGCAGATCACATAGGCCTGGCGGCCGGCGGCGATCTCCTTGCGGAGGAAGTTGTAGATCCGCTGGTGGTAGGAGCCGGGGACGGCGAAGGTGTCAATTTTCTGCCGCCCCGGCGGGAGCTGGTCAATAACGGACACATCCAGGTCGCCGTAAATGATCAGCGCAAGGGTCCGCGGGATGGGGGTGGCGGACATGACCAGCAGATGGGGGTCCCGGCCCTTGGCCGAGAGGGCGGAGCGCTGGGCCACACCGAAGCGGTGCTGCTCATCCGTGACCACCAGCCCCAGGTCGGCATACTGCACATCCCCGCTGATGAGGGCGTGGGTGCCGATGACCACCTGGATCTCTCCGCTCTCCAGCCCCGCCAGCACTGCCCGCCTCCCCTTGGCGGTGATCCCGCCGGTGAGGAGGGCACAGGTGATGCCCAGCTTCTCCAGCATAGGGGCGAGACCCCGATAGTGCTGCTCCGCCAGCAGCTCCGTGGGGGCCATGAGGGCGGACTGCCGCCCATTTTTGGCGGCACAGACCAGGGCCGCCGCCGCCACCATGGTCTTTCCGGAGCCCACATCCCCCTGGACCAGTCGGTTCATGGGGCGGCCGGAGCGGAGATCGCGCAAAATGTCCGCAATCGCCCGCTGCTGTGCGCCGGTGAGGGTGAAGCGAAGACTGCCGTAAAAGTCGGACAGATCCATATGGGTAAATGGCAGACAGGTGAGGACATCCCGCCGCCGGCGGAGCTTCTTCAGGCCAATGGCCAGCATAAACAGCTCCTCAAACACCAGCCGCCGCCGGGCAATCGCCAGCTCCTCATCACAGGTGGGGAAGTGGATCTGCTCGTAGGCGTAGCCCACGGCGCAGAGATCGTAGGCCCTGCGGACCTCCTCCGGCAGCGGGTCCTCCAGCAGCTCCCGGCAGGCGGTCAGCCCCTGCTCCACCGCTTTCACCAGAAGATTCTGGCTCACTCCGGCGGTGAGGGGATAGATGGGCATGATCCGCCCGGTGACTGTGCGGCTGCCCTCCCGCTCCACCACGGGGTTGTTCATACTGCGGCGCAGCAGATCGCCCTCCGCCTTTCCAAAGAAGGTATAGGTCTCCCCGGGGTGGAGGCTGTTTTTCATGTACGCCTGGTTAAAAAAAGTGATGTCCAGCACGCCGGAGTCGTCCACCGCCCGCAGCTTCACCAGCTCCAGCCCCCGGCGGATGCGGCTGAGGGTTGGTTCAGCGGCCACCATGGCCTCCACGCAGGCGGTCTCCCCCGGGACCAGGTCCCGTATCCGGCGGAAGGTCCGCCGGTCGTCATAGGCCCTGGGAAAATAGTTGAGCAGATCCCAGAGGGTGCGGATGCCCAGCTTGGCCAGGGCGGCGGCCCGCTGCTCCCCGATCCCCTTGATGTAGCGCACATCGGTATTCAACTGAGGCATAGGCACCCTCCTTTCTCACGGCTGCTGAATATAATCCACAAATTGATAGGCAGTGTTCCCCTCCAGACGGATGGCCTCCTCCCGCAGGAGCCGCCACTGGGGCAGCCGGTCCAGGTCGGGGAAAAAGACGTCCGCCGCCGGGGAAGCGTATACCCGGGTGAGGCAGCACAGCCGGCAGCAGGGCAGCAGCAGGCGGTAGACCTCTCCCCCGCCGCAGAGCCATACCCGCTCCGGGTCCTCCCCCGCTGTCATCGCCAGGATCTCCTCCGGGGTGTGGGCGACCTCCACCCCCGGTCGAGAAAAGGAGGGGTCCCTGGTGAGGACGATATTCCGCCGGTTATCCAACGGCCGCCCCCCGGGCAGTGCGTCCAGGGTCCGCCGCCCCATGACCACGGTTCCCCCCAGGGTCATGGCCCGGAACCGCCGCAGATCGTCGGCAATGCGGAAAAGCAGCTCCCCCTCCCGGCCGATCCCCCAGTTCAGGCTCACCGCCGCAATGGCGTTCACGGCTGGAGCTCCTCCAGATCCTGGAAAAACACCGGGTAGTGGGCAACAAACTCCCGCTGGATCATGGCGGCGATCTCCCGGATCTGGGGATGGGCCCCCTGTCCGCCCCGCAGGCGGAGGAAGTGCCTCCACTCCCGGAGATCCATGGTCATGACGATCTCCGTCTTCAGAGAGTTGGGCAGGACGCTGCGGGCCTCCTCAGGCTTTGCCCCGGCCTGGAGCAGAGCAAAGTAGTACTGCTCCGCTGCGGCCATGGCCTGCTGCCAGATGTCGTACTTCTTCCGGTCCCCCTCGTCATTGAGGTCATACCGGAACCCTGTGGCCAGGTCGATGCAGGAGATCTGGTTGGAAAACTTGTCGCTGGCGTAGTTACAGTAGCGGGTACTCTCCTGGCTGTAGCTGGCCAGACGGTGGCGGACGATCTCATGGGTGACGCCCCGGTCACAGATCACCCGGACGCTGATGCTGCCATGCTCAATAACGGACTCATGGCCCCGCTTGATGATCCCACGGATGAACGCCTCCGCACTGTCCTCCCGGATCTTGTCCTCGCTCTTGTAGCACACGCGGCCAATGGCTTCGATCCTGCGGAGCATGGTGTCGTAGGGCTCACTGCTGAGGATCTCGATAGATGGTTTGACAACGATCATGGCAATTCTCCTCCCCGGTCCACACCGGCTGTTTTTCTTGCTTGTCCCCCATTATAGCCCAGCTCCGCCGCTTTCGCAACGGGGAAAAGGCTCGCTGTCCTCCGCTGTACTGCGGCCCAGCCGCCACAGCAGAGGTTCCAGATCCAGCCCCTCCCGTTCGGGGAGGCCAAGCTCCCCCGTCCGCCGGATACACATGCTGGTGAACCACGCCGCCCGCTCCGCACTGCGGGCCAGCCCCTCTCCCCGGGCCAGATCTCCCGCCAGAACGCTGGCAAAGAGGTCCCCAGAGCCGTGGAACTGCCCCGCCACCTCCGGCTGCAGTGCAAAGGTCGTCTCTCCCGTCTCCCGGTCGAAGCAGACGGCCCCCACCATTCCCTTCTTCGGCGCCACCCCTGTAAGCGCCACGGAGCGCCGTCCGCCCAGGCTGAGGGCCCGGGCCAGCCGGCGGCAGTCCTCCTCGTCGTCCAGCCGCAGAGCGGTATACGCCTCCCCCAGCAAAAGCGCCGCCTCCGTGGGGTTCGGGGTGATGACATCCGCCAGCGCCGCCAGGTCCCCCATGGCCCGGCACATCTCCGGGGTATAGGTGCGGTACGCCCGGCCATGATCGCCCATGACCGGGTCCACCAGCACCGTGGTCCCGGCACTGTGGAAAGTGTGGATAAAGTCCGCCGTCAGGGATATCTGCTCCCGGCTGCCCATAAACCCGGTGTAGATACCATCAAACCGCAGGCCCAGGCTGTGCCAGTGGGCAGTCACCGGCGCCATCTGGTCCGTCAGATCCAGGAATGTGTTTTCCCCAAATCCGCCGGTATGTGTGGATAAATACGCCGTGGGCAGGGGACAGCACTGGACGCCCATGGCCGACAGCGTGGGCTGAACGATGGTCAGGGAGCAGCGGCCAAAGCCGCTGAGGTCATGAATAGCAGCAACACGGGGTGTAGACATAGCGATCCTCCTGGGGTTTTTCTCCTATTATACGGTTCTCCCCCAACAGATGCAAGAGAAAGGCGATTTTATGGTTTACAAACCCGGGTGCGGTGGAGTATAATGGGAAACACATCGATTATCTGCGCCTGTGATGGAATTGGTAGACATGCGAGATTTAGGTTCTCGTGCAGCAATGCGTGTGGGTTCGAGTCCCTTCAGGCGCACCACGTCGGAGCAAAGTCCGCTTTGCTCCGACGACTTTTTATACCTGCGGCAAAAAAGTCGTCATCCGCCCGCTCCCTTGCTCCTCCTCTCCAAATCGAACCAGCTGCCGCTGGGCTTCGATTTGGTATTGCCGCTTCGCGGCATTTTTCGTTTCTGACAGAAATATCAATTTTAACCGTCCTTTTTGGGTTTCGGCCGCCGGTGGCGGCCTCCACCCCATTTGACAATCCTCTCCCCAAGGGGCTATAATAGCACCAAAACCCGCGGCAAACGCCGCTATGGAGGAAGTTATGCTGAAGGCTGTATTATTTGATCTGGACGGCACCCTGCTGGACACCATCCCCGACATCGCCGCCGGGCTGAACGGCGGGCTGGCCGCCTGCGGACTGCCCACTCACCCCCCACGGGATTGCGAGGCCTTCATCGGCGGCGGCATCCGTGAAGCTGTGACCAAGGCCGCCCCGGCAGGCACGCCGGAGGAGGTGCTGCAGCAGGTCCTGGACCACTACCACGATATCTATGTTGACCACTGCACCGACGCCACCCGCCCCTACCCCGGCGTGGAGGATATGCTCCACGCCCTGTCCCACCAGGGCCTGATCCTGGGCGTCCTCAGCAACAAGACCGAGGCCACCGCCCAGAAGATCATCGCCCATTTCTTTCCAAATGTCCCCTTCCGCTGCGTCTTCGGCCGCGCGGAGGGCCGCCCCCTGAAGCCCCATACCGGCGCCGCCGCCCCGGCCCTGGCAGCCCTGGGCCTCCCACCGGCGGAGATCGCCTATGTCGGCGACAGCGGCACCGACATGACCTTTGCCAAGGCCGCGGGGATGCTGGCCGTTGCCGCCCCCTGGGGCTACCGCAGCCGAGAGGAGCTGGCCGCCTGCGGCGCAGATCTATTGCCGGACAGCCCCACACAGCTGGGGAAAACGCTGCTGGCCAATTTCATCCCCCATTGATCCGCCAGGCCAATGACAAAGAGCTCCTCCGTATGTGCTGTACGCACTGGGAGGAGCTCTTTCTGTATATTTGCGGCCTCTACGCCTCATAAATTTGGGAAATTTCCTTTCGGCGGCGTCCGATGGTCCCCCAGCAGACCACGAGGGTAAATGCTGAACAGAGGGTCATGCACAGCCGGAAGTCCATGATCTCCCCCAGGGCCCCGATCAGCAGAGAAAATATACTGCCCATGGCCAGGATCATCACCTCTGAAAAGGCATTCACTCTGGCTCTGTAGGCATCCGGGATGTAGCGCTGTACGGCGGTTTGCCGCATGGTTGCACTGTTGATCCCCAGGAAGCCGCAGATCCCCCGGTTGAGCAGCATCAGCGGGTAGGGGAGCCACAGGAGGGACATATCCATGACCTCATAGATCTGATAGACCAGAAAGGCAAACCCATATTTCTTCTTTTTCTCGATCTGCATCCGGTAGCAGAATACGCCGCCAATGGACCGCCCCAGGAATTCCGCCACAGAAAACAGGGCATACATCACGCTAGTCATCCCCGGCATGGTGCGAAAAAATGCGATCAGCAGGGGGCCATAGCCACGGGCCACCCCGTTGGTCACGGCCATATACCGGTAGATCCCCTGAAGCCCCCGTTCTCGCCGAAGGTAGGAGATGCCGTCCTTCAGATCCTGCCACCAGAGGGCTGCGCTGTATTTCTGTCCACCCAGCCGGTCCTCCTCCTTCAGCTGGATGAAGCTCTCGGTCCCTGCCGCCAGAAGGGAGAGGGCCCCCTGGCCGATCAAGATCCATGCCACGCCGATGGTGTCCATCAGCAGGGCAGCCAGGGGCATCATCAGCACATTCAGGACCGGATAGAGCATGGCCGAAACGGCATACCCCTTTTCTTCCATCCCTTTGGTGATCAAATTGGGATAGATGCTGCTATACGCCAGGGAGTCAAAGCTGCCCAGGCAGGCCAGCAGCAGCGAAAACGCCAGGTACCCCATATAGGTGAAGGGCCTGGTCAACAGATAGATCCCGCCCAGGCCGTAGATAATCCCGTTCACCAGGTCCCCCGCCACCAGAAAGGGCTTCCGCGGAAAGCGGTCCATCCAGGGGGCAACAAAGGTGGGGATCAAAAACCCCGGGATCATCTGCGTCGCCAGGATCAGCGCCGCCGCCAGGGTACTTCCCGTCTCATCAAACACCAGAAAGGACAGAGCAAAGCTGCCCGCAATGGAGCCCACCGTTCCCAGGGTCGTTGCACAGATCAGCAGCATGAAGTTTTTTGTCCACAGTGTATTCTTCATTGTCATCACCTCATGTACATAGGATAACATTCCGCTAAGGCGATGACAATAGGACAGTTCCGGGACTATTTTTGCATTACTCTCTGCTTAACGGCTTATTCTTGCAAAAATCAGGAAATTCCATCAGGAGAGCGGCCACCTGCTTGTACTGGCGGCAGTGGGCGTACCACTCCAGCATCCAGGGCATATGGAACAGGCAGTACCCCACAGGCGCATACATCCGGCACAGGGAGAAGGTCCTGTTCAGACATTGGCCGTATTCCTCCGAATCAAGATACTGTGGGGTAGTCAGCCGGAGATAGACCGTCCGGCACATTGCGCTCCCCATCTGCTCCGGGGAGTCGTCCGGCAGCTTCGCTGCCCGGTCCAGCGCCGCCAGGGCCTCCTCCCTGCGGCCAAGCTTCTCACAGCAGATGGCCAGCTTATGCAGGCGCAGCCGGTCGTTGGACTCCTTCTGTGTGGAAAAATAGGTCATGGCCTCCCCATAGCGGCCAGCCTCCAGGCAGGTGGCCGCCAGGTTGTAGTCCATGCTCTCCACAAATTCCTCATCCCCCAGGGAGCGGGCCAGGCGGCGGGCCGCGGCATAGTGCCGGTGCATGGAGGCAAAATCCTTCAAATTGGCGTAGCAGGACCCCATAGTCATGCGGGCGTGGAGCATAAGTCGGGCACAGCCCTCCTCAGCGGCCAGGGCATTGGCCCGATTCATGTGGTCCACGGCCTGGGCGGAATCCCCCCGTTGATAGCAGGCCAAACCGGCCGCAAAGCAGGTGTATCCACAGGGGTAAAGCCGAATCGCTTCATCCCAACGCCCCTGTAGGAGTCGCTGCAGAGCCAGCTGCACAGGCGTCATCATGATCTCCAGTTCAGCGTCCAGCGGAACTCCGTTCTCCACTGTACGATGGAGCAGCAGATAGTCCATGCCCCAGGGGCTGTTCTCATACCGCTGAAAACTCTCCTTTTCCAACTCCTGCCTCAACCTGTTGAACTCGCCGGAAAACAGCAGGTCGTAGGCCCCCTCCACCTCTGTCCCTGTGAGGCCCTGGACATTCCAGCTGACGCCCAGCCGCGCAAAAAGGAGCTGAATGATCTCCTGGGAGGGCTCCGCCTTTCCCTGTTCGATTTTGGAGAGGTAGGAGGCTGTACAGATATCCTTGCACAGTCCCTCCTGGCTCCAGTTTTTCTCCAGTCTGGTCTTCCGAATGATAAAAGCGGTGTAATTCATGTTCATTCTCCTATAGCTTCCCATAGCCAGATAAGAGGATAGCCCCCGGCGCATTTGCGCCGGGGGCTGAGCCTGTCAAAAAAGTGCAAGCACTTTTTTGAGTAGGGGCTTGCGCTGCGCTCTGCGCCTCGGTTGTCCGCCTTTGGCGGACAATTCGACGCTCGCTCCGCGAGAAGTATTTTCTGCCGCGCACATGTCGCGGCAGAAAATGATTTTACTTTATTCGCCGCCTCCGGGCGGCGAACTCTGCGAGGCTTTTGGGACAATCTGAGCCCCCGGCGCAAATGCGCCGGGGGCTGCTTTACTTGATCGATCGTCCTGCCGGAGGATTAGCCCAGGCGGACTTCCTTGGCCTCCTCAGGGAGGAAGGCACCCTTCAGGTCATAGATGTTGTAGCCAGAGAAGTCGGAGGAAGCGCGGTCGCCGTTGAAGTAGCTGCGGACAAAGCGCTTGCCGTCAACGGATGTCCAGTTCTCGGAATCCCAGACATGACCATCCTCATCGCTCTTCTTCTCAGCCCACACCAGATCCACCTGGCGGTTGTGGTTGGCCACCAGATCCACCAGCTCCTCGGTGGTGAGATCCAGCTCGACCTTATTGACCGTATCGATGACTTTCATGGAGACGCCTCCTTAACCGATATAGCCGGCGGCCTTCAGGATCTCCACGGACTTGGCGTGGTTGGCCTCGCTCATCATCACCAGGGGGCCGGTGCAGCCCATGCCGGTCTCGGCATAGATGCCGGCCTTCCACAGGGCCTTGGCGGCGTCCTCCAGGTCCATGACCTCGATGCCGGGGATGCTGGCGGTGCAGGGCTCTGCGGGGGGAGCCTTGACTTCCTCCTCCTCGGCGGCGGGCTTGGCAGCAGCCTTGCGGGCGGCCAGGATCTTGCTGAGGCCGGCCTTCTCGGCGGCGGCAAACTCGCGGGCGGCAACGTCGAAGACCTTGCCCTTCACCAGCTGAGCGCCGAACTCCAGGGCGTTAGCCACCAGGGGAGCGCCGCTGGCGCGGGAGACGATCAGCACCAGCTTGTCGTAGCCGGGGCCAATGCCGGGGCCGTAGCCATAGCCGGTAGCCTCAAAGCTGCCGCCGGTGGTGAAGGCGGACAGCATCTTCACCACAACGTTGCCGGTCAGGCTGTCGCAGACCAGAACATCGGGGGTACCCTGCAGCACGTCGTTGCCGCGCAGCACAGCGCCGCCGTCAGCACGGGCAGAGGTAGCCCAGGTGAAGTCATAGCCGCCCTCACGCAGCTGGTTCAGCGCCATCTCGGTCTGGCGAGCGCCATCCACATTCAGGATACCCACGGTGGGGTTCTCCACGCCGCAGGCCTTGGCGGTAATGATGCCGTAAACGGCATTCTTGATCATACCCTCAATGCGGTCGGCACTGGAGGTACCGGTGGAGGTGGCGATGAACATCTCCTTGCCCTTGGCAGGAGTGACCACGCGGCCCACGGTGGAAACACCGATGGGGAAGGGGAAGTGCATGGTGACCGCACCGTCCACCTCGTGGTTCTCAACCATCTGCTCCATCTTCTTGTGGCCCTCGTCCTCATTGTCCACGTGGACAGTGGTGACGCCCTCAGCCTCCAGAGTGCCGATGTAGTACACATCGACGCCCCGGGCGGCGGCCATCTTGGCGGCGGCCATGGCGTTCTCCTCGCCGTGCTCGCTGCCCATACCGGTCAGAGCGATCTTGGGGCGGGCGCCGAAGGAACCTGTCTCCAGGCCCTGGGCCATCTCCAGGAACGCCTTGGCAATGGTTTTTTCCAGATTACTCATGTTCGCTAACCTCCCTTATTCGGCCTGAGCCAGCAGGGTAGCAGCAAACTCCTTCATGGCCTTGGCGATCATGCCCTTGACCTCTTCCTCGCTGACGCCAGCGTTGTCACCCTCGCCGGAGTTGGCCTGGATAACGAAGGACACACCGTCGAACAGGTTGGTCATACGGCCCAGGAACAGGGAGCCCTTACCGATGATCATGGCGCGCTTGATCTTGCCTTCCATGATGTCCTCACGGGCAAAGCCGATGTAGGGCACGCCGGAGGGGATGTGGCCCTGGGTGGGAGCCCAGCCGGTGAGACCGTGGTTGGTCAGGAAGCTGGCCATATCGGTCTTGGCGATATCGCCGCGCTTCACCGCCAGAGCGGCGATCATCTTGTAGTTGGCCAGAGGCACATCGCCAGCGCCAGCGGGCTTGGTGATGTCGGGGTTCTGCATCTCGGGGGAGAACTTATCGATATCGGTGACCTTCAGGCCAGCGCGGTCCAGAGGATCGGTGACCAGGGAGCCGATAACAGCCTGGGGAGCGGAGCCGGTACCAACAGTGTGGCGGCCCAGGATGTCCAGGTTGACCTCGGGGCTGACGCCGTCGTTGGCGGTCAGGATCACGCAGAAGCCGCCCAGCATATCCTCCAGGATGGGCAGGCCCTTCTTCACGTGGTCCTTGCCGTTCATGCCCAGCTTGGCAGTGCAGCCGCCGGCGGTGACAGCCACGGTCTTGTAAGCGCCGGACTGGATCAGAGCAGCGGCCTCCACCAGAGCGTGAGCGGGACCGGCGCAGAAGCCGCGGGAGTCGGAACCGGTAGCGGCATTCAGGCCGGCGATCTCAGCGGTAGCCTTGGCGAAGTTGCCGCCGCCGCGCTGGTTCATATCGCCGCAAGCCTCCTCGCAGCAGTCGATGACGTACTCAACCTCGTTCTTGTCAATGCCGGCGTTCTTGATACCGGACAGCAGGGCCATCACAGAGGAGGCCTTGGACACCAGGTTCTCGTGCATAACGTGAGCGGACAGGTTCACATCGATATCGTGGGCGCGGTTGACGCAGCCCACCAGGGCGCCGTTGTGGTACAGACCCTCGGAGTGCTCCTCGGCCACCAGGCGGGCGATCTCAGCGGCCTCAGTCTGGGCCTCGGGGATGCGGGCCATGATGGTCTCGTCGATGATCTCGTTGGCAGCCAGGGCGGCGCGGTTGGCGTCCACAAAGCCCTGCTCCAGCTTCACCAGATCGAACACATCGCAGGCCTGCATCAGCAGCAGGAACTCCTCCTGGGGCATGATCTGACCGAACTTACCGTAACGGGCATTCACGTCGCAGGTCTTGTCATGCCAGGGCTGCTCCACGGCAGCCAGGTCATCGGGGGTCTTGTTGCCGATATAAACCTGGTTGGGCCAGTAGCTCAGGGTCTGCTCAAAGCTGCGGATGTGGCTGGGCAGCTCCTTCAGATACTCGCTCTCCGGGTTGACGATGCGCTCAGTGGTCTGGGTGGTTCCGTTGTGCAGAACCATGTCGGGGGTATGCACCAGAATATATCCGGCGCCCTTAATAACACTCTTCATACGCTTCACGGCCTTTCTAATATTCTAAATTTCAGAGATCCCCGGGAAGGGGGACCCATCAATCCCTATAAATCGGTGCAGCAGTAGCTCTGCTGCGGGGATGGGGAATGCTTTGTTTGTCCCATGTGCTTCCTTCAGGCCGCTCCTGCAGCCATTTATAGTGACAGAAAAGGCAAAGATGGGCGGCGGCTCAAGCCGCCGCCCATGGGCATGTCTTGCTTCCCGATTAGAGGTACTTGCAGTACTGCTCGCGGATGCTGCTCATCTCGCTGATGATATCATCAACGTCCAGAACCATCTCCATCATGGAGACCTGCTCATCATAGATGGCCTCATCAAACTCAGCCTTCACTTCGGGCTCGCACACATGGTAAACCGTGAGTCCCAACGAGACTCCTGTCAACGGACCGGCATAAGTGGGGTCACCGGCGGTCACTGTCTCAGCGGCCAGGCCGGCGGCTTCACCCTCAGCGGCGCCCAGCAGAACAACGATGTTCTCGGGGCCGTACTGATCGGCGAACTCCTTGACTCTCTTCTGATTCTCCAGATCCATTGCACCAGCGGCGGTTCAGACGAAGCACTCCGTCGAGGAGAACACGACCTCGGCGCCAGCGCTCTTAGCGCACTCCTCGATGGCCATGCCGGGAACACCGTCACGGTCGCCGATGATAATGCACTTCTTACCAGCCAGGATGCTCATGTTTCTTTCCTCCTTTGCTATAGAATTTTTATTTACCGCAGTTGCGGAAATAAATCACTTTGGGTGTACGCTTACACGTACTTCTTGATCATCGCCTCGACGTTCTCGGCGGTGGCGTCCTCCTTGACGCAGGAGTCGATCATAGCGCCGTTCTCGTAGATAGCGATCACGGGCAGGCCCAGGATCTTCTGGCTGATGGCCAGGCGGCGGGCCTTGGTGGTGTTCAGAGCACAGAACTTGATCTTGTCACCGTAGGTCTCGGCAAAAGCGTGGACATGGGGCATCAGCGCGGCGCAGGGAACGCAGCCATCGCCGTAGAAATCGACCAGGATCTTGCCCTCGCCCTGCAGCACTTCAGTCTCAAAAGTATTCTTATCCAGTTCAAGCATGGGAATAGCCTCCTCTTTATATTTATCGGATATCCGTTATTTTAGTGGTTGCTAACATAATGCTCAGCCTGCATGGCGGCGATAGCGCCGTCAGCGGCAGCAGTGACCACCTGACGCAGGCTCTTCACGCGGATATCGCCGGCGGCATAAACGCCAGGGATATTGGTGTGCATGTTGGCGTCGGTGACGATGTAGCCGTTCTCCATATCCAGGATGCCCTCAAAGAGCTTGGAATTGGGGTTGTAGCCGATGAAGCCGAACAGGCCGAAAATGCCGTCGTCCTCGTCCGCCTTGATCTCAGTCAGCTCACCGGTCTTCACGTTCTTGACGGTCATGGTGCTCAGCAGCTCATCGCCGTCAACCTTGGTGACCACGGTATCCCACATAAAGTGGAGCTTGGGGTTAGCAAAAGCCTTCTCCTGGATGGACTTGGCTGCACGCAGCTCGTCGCGGCGGTGAATAATGGTCACCTTCCGGGCGAACTTGGTCAGGTACATGGCCTCCTCGACAGCGCTGTCGCCGCCGCCGACCACGTAGACCTCGAAGTCCTCAAAGAAGGACGCGTCACAGGTAGCGCAGAAAGAAATGCCCTTGCCGGTGAACTTGCCCTCATTCTCGCAGCCGATGGGCTTGGGGAAAGCACCGGTGGCCACGATCACGGTCTTGGCCTCGTACTCACCCTTGGTACCGATCAGCTTCTTCACATCGCCGTTGAGCTCAACGGACTTGATGACGTCGGTGCAGCGCTCTGCGCCGAACTTCTTGGCCTGCTCAGTCATACGGGCGATGAGGCTGGGGCCGCTCTCACCCTCGACCATCTGGCCGGGGTAGTTCTCGATCTCATCAGTGATGGCGATCTGACCGCCATCCTGGCCCTTCTCAATGATCAGGGTGGACAGACGGCTGCGGCCGGCATACAGACCGGCGGCCAGGCCGGCGGGGCCGGCACCCAGGACGATGACGTCGTAAATCTTGCTCATTAACTCTAACTCCTGTCTTCTCAGAATGTCCGGTATGGTGTATACCATATCATATAAAATATACACCATACCGGTTATCTGGTCAAGTCACATTCAGCAAATTTGCCAAAATGTGTACGCCCGATCACATCAGGCGCGAGGCGGAATTAGACCTCGAAAATGGTCTGATCCTCGACCTCGGTAGTCAGGGCCTCCAGGGCGCGCTCCACCAGCTTGTAGCGGAGGGCGTACTCCTCCTCGTGGGTGAGGGCGGGGTTGCCCAGGGGGTGGGGGATAGCGATGGTGGGAACGATACGGTTCGCACCAACCGTCATAGAAATAGGAGTGACCGTGCACATATGCACAACGGGGATACCAGCACGCTCAATTTCCTTAACCATCGTTGCACCGCAACGAGTGCAGGTACCTCAGGTGCTGGTCATGATAACGGCATGAACACCGGCATTGAGCAGCTTCTGGGCATACTCAGCAGCAAAGGCCTTGGCGTTAGCGACGGAAGTACCGTTACCAACGGTGGTATAGAAGTAGTCATACAGCTTGCCGATCTTGCCCTCGCGCTCCATAGCGCGCAGAACGTCCACAGGCAGGACGCGGTCGGCGTCAGCGTTGGCATAGACGGGGTCATAGCCGCCGTGAGCGGTCTCGTAGGTCTCCGCGGTCAGATCGTCCACACCGGCGATATTGTACTCACCGTAGTGGGAAGCGGAGGAGGACTCAATGTGGTCGGGGTTGCCCTTGGGGACAATACCGCCGGAGGTGCACAGGGCGATGGTCGCCTTGGACAGATCCTTGATGGCGGGGTTGGGGGCCACACGGTCGAAGGAAGGCATGGGATACTCAGTGGTGAAAGGCTCACCGTTGAGCTTCTTGATCAGCATGTTGACTGCGCGCTTGGCACCGACTTCCTTCTCGAAGAAGTTCTTGCGAATGCCGTTGGGCATATAGCCCTCCTCGCAGGAAGCGCCGATCTCCTCGCCCTTCATGATCTTCAGAGCCAGCTTAGCCATAGCGGGGGCAGCCTTACGCATACCGGCAGCGCTGTTGGCGGTGGCGACGATCAGAATCTTGTTCTTCAGATCAGCACCGGGGTTCTCCTCGTACATACCGGTCAGAACGGGGATACCCAGCTCCTGAACGGCAGCAGCGATGGTGGCGCAGGCGTAGCCGTAACGGCCAGCGTTGAAGGCGGGGCCGGCAATGAAGAAGTCGGGCTTGATCTCCTTGACCCAACCCAGGACCTTCTCCTTGGCGTCAGCCTCGTGCTCAGCGAAGTAGGAGTCGCCGCAGATGATGGTGTTGACGATCTCAGCCTCGCCCTTCCAGGCGGTATTGAACGCCTGACCGGGGCCGACGATGCCCTCCCGCAGCTCGGGAGCGATATGAGCCATCTCCTCGCCGCCGATGTTGGCGAAGAACTGGTTGATATAGTGTACAACTCTATAACTCATTTTTGTTGTTTCCTCCTTTCTTGATTTATGGGGATCAACGAGCGCTCAGGCAGTTGAAGCCCATCTCGTTGGTAGCGCCGGTGATGACCTGGAGCTCGGCCTCGATGGTGCCGTCGGGCTGCAGGGAGCCGGCGTGGCCGCCGGCAATGACGTCCACATAATCCAGGGTGCCGATGACCTTGTCCATCTTGGGCAGGTGGATCACCATGTTGGCGTTACCGCCGGTGACCACGGCATCAGCCAGAGGATCGGCGTCAGCCAAGGACTGGCTCTTACCATCCTGGCCGGCATACTCGTCGGTGATGATGGTGGTCTTCACGCCCTGCATCTCGATCTTCTTGGTGTTCATGATCAGGTCGGTATCGGGGTTACCGAAGCCCTCCTGGCTCACGATGGCGCCGTCCAGATCCAGCAGGCGGCACAGCTTGGCGGACCAGTCGGAGGAACGCTGCTTGTCGGCCAGATAGACGTTCTCGTTGGTGATGATGTTGCAGACGTAGTTCAGGGTCTTGCCGTGAGCCTCGAACAGGGCCTTCACCACGGGGTTGTTCAGGTGGTGGTAGGTGGTGTTCTTGTCGCAGGCGGACACGCAGTTACCGCTGAGGATGGCACCGTCCATGGTCTCGGTGGGGTTGATGATGGTGGTCAGAGTGCGCTTGGCATCCACACCGTAGACATAGGTGTCGTGGAGCAGGCCCTGGGTCTGCAGCATGTGGACATAGGCCACGCGGGGCAGATTGGGATACTTCTCGATACCCTCCTTGATGCCCAGAGTCTCGAACTCCTGGGTCTCGTCGGGGGTGACGTTGCGGCCGATCTCACCGATGTAGGTGGCGGCGCGCAGGCCGGCGATACGGACGGCATGCTCGTACTCGTGCTTGTGGTCCTGATAGCCCTCAACAGGCTCAGCCACCACGACGAAGTTGTTCAGCTTGCTGAACGGAGTGTACTGGGCGCCGGGGCCGGACATATCGATGATGCCCTCCTGGAAGCCCACGATCTTACCGGCGGTGACAACAGCCATGCCGCGCAGGACATGGGTCTTGCCGGAGCCGACGGTGTCGACCTTGTTGATGACGCCGGGGAACACGCCGCCGGGACCCTCAACCTTAACACGGGGCTCGATCACGTCCTTAACGGGGGTGATACGGACGCTCTCACCGGGCTTAGCGATATCGAAGCTAAAGTCCTTGACCCAAGCCTTCACGTCGTCATCTTCGTACATGAAAGCCTTGACAGCGTCCGGGTCCACAAACAGGGTGTTGTTTGCTACCTTGCATTCCTTTGAAAACTGGATGTCATTGATCTGGATAAATCCCAGTTCCAATTTCAAAGTGAACACCTCCTTCTTTTATTTTGATTTATTACTAAGACCTGCCACGGCGTCAAAACCGATGGCGCCGCAGAGCAGGGTATAGTCGATGAGTTGAAAGTCCTTTAAGATCCGCTCACACAAATCCCAGCCGATGGGGGTGAACTTATCGTGGACGGCAATGGCGTTGGAGATGATCTCCGATGCCTCCATATCAAAGCCGTGGGGCGTCACGGAGACGATCACGGACTTGTAGGGGGTCTCGTTGGGTTTTACGCTGCCCGCCAGCGGGTGGGTGTACAGGGTGTGGCCTGCATAGACCTTGTCCCGGACCAGGACCAAAATATCCCGGTAATTCAAGTCGGGGTGATATTCGATGGTGTAGTACCCCTTCCCCTCCATGCAGGAGACCACCAGGGGGTTGTTGGTCAGGATCAGATAATCCCGGGGATTGCCCAGTATTGCCATAGTTCATCCTCCGCGGCGTACCGGTCCCCGGCTTTACTTTTTCACGTTAAATAAAAAAATAAAGCAAGGCACCGACATAAATGGTTGCCTTGCTCTGTACCTAACCTGAGAGATTCCCCGTCCGCAGACGGGTTGCTCCTTCGGCGCTTACGCTCTCCAGAGTGTTGTCGGTCCTCGGTCTGTTTGCCTGAGATCTTCAAAGTGGGGCGGCTGTCCCACTTCTTATTCCTTCGGCCCCGCCGGAGCAGGTCTCCCGAGAACGTCATCCAACGATATTTGAGTTTTAAGGTTGTGCAAGAACGGCAACCTGATGGTCTTATTCTACGTGTAAGTTAAAAAAAATACAAGGGAAAATCAAAAACATTCCCAAAAACAATATAGCCCAATTTATAGAGAAAGTCAATAGCTTTTCTCCTACTTCTCCCCCTGTTTTATCTTGCCGCTCTGAAAGGCTGCGGCATAGTCGTAAAACACCTGGGCAATGGGGGAAAGGATACTATTTTTGTGCCGGACCAGGTACAGCTTCCGCCGCAGGTTCACATTGTCAAAGTTGAAGGCCAGGATCTTTTTGAACTGGCAGAAATCCTCACAGGCGATCTTGGAGATGATCGCGATCCCCAGCCCCTCACTGACCATCTGCTTGATGGACTCAGTGGCCCGCACCTCCACCGCCGTGCGGATGTCCTTGACATTGATCCCCATCTCCCGCAGGAATGCCTCCGCCTCCACGCGGGTCCCGCTGCCCTCCTCCCGGCTGATGAAGGTCTCTCGGGTCAGCTGACGAATGGGGAAGCCGGTGGCGAGGTACGCCTGATACCGGGGGGTATTGGGGGTGATGATCACCAGGCGGTCCTCCGCCATCACCTGGTAGACGCACTTGGGCAGATTCACCGCCGTACCGGTAAAGCCGATCTCCGCCTTGCGGTTGGCGATCCGCTCCGCCACCTCGGTGCTGTCCAGGATCTGGAGGTTGAAGTTGATCTCCGGGTAGGTGGTGCGGAAGGACTGGATCAGCTTCGGCAGGTAGTACTGCCCGGGAATGGTGGACGCCGCCACAGAGATGGTGCCCTTCATCTCCTTGGAGAAGGCCTGGATCGCCTGGACCGCGTTGGACCGCAGGCGCAGGATCTCCCGGGCATACTCATAGAGCATCTTTCCGGCGTCAGAGGGGTAGATCTCCTTGGTGGTCCGCACCAGCAGCTTGATATTCAGCTTTCGCTCCAAAGAGGCCACATGGGCGCTGATGGTGGGCTGGGTCAGAAACAGCGCCTCAGCAGCACGGGAAAAGCTGCCCTTCTCCACCACGCAGGCAAAGGCTTCCAGCTCCTTGATATCAATATCCATTTGCATTGGGTGTCTCCTCTCTGGCTGCACAAAAAAACCGGCGGCGCGAAACGCTCGCGCCGCCGGTTCTGGCGGGAATATGTGGGAATCGAACCCACCTAAGAGGCTCTTCACCCCTATCACTGGTTTTGAAGACCAGGGGGCACACCAGCACCCGTCTACTCCCATGTACAGCGCGATTCTATCACAGTTTCCCACAGTCCGCAACGGTGTTTTGCAGTCCATAGGTTTTTTCTATAACCCGTCCACAGGAGACGGACTCCTGTGGACGGACGAACAATTCATCAGAATCCCTGGCCCAGGCGGCGGACATCGCCGTCCTTCTTCAGGATCTTGTTCTTGTCGTAATACTCCAAAATGGCCAGGGCGTACTTCCGGGAGGTGTTCAGCATATCCCGGAACTCCGCCAGCGTCAGCTCCTGGTGCTCAGCGAAAAATTCCTTGGTCTTCTCACAGACATCGTTATACACCTGCCGGTGAATACACAGCTGGGGCGTCAGCATCACCAGATCCCCGCCGGAGACCATGCTCTCCACCACCTGCTTGCAGTCAGTCTGCTCATTGGCGGTGAACATGGGGTACACATCCTTCAGGTCCGGCGTCTCCAGCCCCGCCTTGCGGTAGACCTGGAGGATGCGGTCCTTAATGCCGTTCTGCCGCTTGGTCAGGTGGACGGAGAAGTCCGCCAGGGCGTAGCGGTCGGCCACAGCCTTGATCTTCCCCTCCCGGGCCAGGGCGGCCAGAATGGCATCGGCCACAGTCTGATCCGTATTCTTCAGCAGCTTCTGCCGCAGCTCCGCCACCTTCATTCCGGCGTGGAGGGGATTCTGCTTGTGGTACTGCTCCAAAATCGTCTTGCAGCTCTCCCACAGCCTGTCGAACACCGCCCCGGCCAGATACCGGCCGGGCAGGGGCTCCAGCAGCTTGCCCGTGGCGCACAGGGAGCCCAGCTCATGGCTCAGCTCCTCCTGCTCCATGTTCAGCTGCCCCGCCAGCTTATCCAGGGTGGGCAGACTGTGCTCATACTCCGCCACAGTCTGCATGAGCTTGGCGTCGGCGCCGCCGCTCTCCTTGATGGCCAGGACCTCCAGCGCCTCCCTGTCCCCGCGCTTGTGCTTCCGGGGGCTGTCGTCCAAAACGACGCCGCCGCCGATAGTCTCCAGCGGGGAGAAGAAGCGGATCACGAACCGGTCCCCGCACTTTGCGTCCAGCTCCTCGCTCATCCGCAGCTGGGCATAGCAGCTCTCCCCCGGCTGCAGCGCATCCCGATCCAGAAGGATCACCTTGCTCAGACGCACAGAGGAGCCGTGGTAGAGGTGGACCTGGGAGTTATTCAGGATCGTCCGCTGGGAGTTCTTCAGGTTCTGCAGCCGCACATCCAGCATCAGCGAGGTCTTCACCGTGCCGGGCTTGGCCACGGTATCCCCCCGGCTGAGGTCAGCCTTTTTGACCCCCGCCAGGTTGATGGCCACCCGCTGGCCGGCGAAGGCGGTCTCCACATCCTTGCCGTGGACCTGCAGGTTCCGCACCCTGGCCTGGACCCCGCCGGGCAGGATCTCCGCCATGTCGCCCTCGCTGAGGCTGCCCTCGATGAGGGTGCCGGTGACCACCGTGCCGAAGCCCTCCACGGAGAACACCCGGTCGATGGGCAGGCGGAAGGGCGTGCGGAGATTCTTCTCCGCCGTCTCCTTCACCAGCCCCTTCAGGTGCTCCCGCAGCTCCTTGATGCCCTCGCCGGTGTAGGCGGACACGGCAAACACAGGTTTGCCCTCCAGGAATGTGCCCTCCACCTGGGCGGCCACATCCTCCCGGACCATATCCACCCACTCCGGGTCCACCATGTCGGTCTTGGTGATGACCACCAGACCATCCTTGATCCCCAGCAGGCTGAGGATGCCCAGATGCTCCACGGTCTGGGGCATAAAGCCCTCGTCGGCGGCCACCACCAGCATGGCCAGGTCGATGCCGCCGGCGCCGGCCAGCATATTCTTGATAAATTTCTCGTGGCCGGGCACATCCACGATGCCCGCCTGGGTCCCGTCGTCGAAATCCAGGTGGGCAAAGCCCAGCTCAATGGTGATGCCTCGCTTTTTCTCCTCGCTGAGGCGGTCGGTGTCGATCCCCGTCAGGGCCTTCACCAGCAAAGTCTTGCCGTGGTCCACATGGCCCGCGGTACCAATGATCACATGCTTCATGCCAAAGCCTCCTTGGCCGCCTGGGCGATGTAGGCGAAGTCCCGCTCCATGAGGGTGCGGGCATCCAGCAGATACTGCTCCTTATTGATGCGGCCGATAATGGGTACCTCCCGCAGCCGGAGCTTCTGCTCCAGCTGGTCCACCGTCAGCTTGCCGGGGTCCAGGGCCACCGCCCAGGAGGCCAGCAGCTGGGTGGGGACGGAGCCGCCGCCCACCTGGTCCTCCGTGGGGACAGCCCGGGCTGCAACACCCGCATCCTGCAGCACCTTCACCAGCAGCGCCGCCTTGCCCCGCAGCTCCTCATCGGAGGCCGCCAGCATGTGGAGGGTAGGCACCTCCCGCACCGCCATCTCCAGGTCGGTATAGGCGTACAGCGTCTCCCGCAGGCCCGCCAGGGTCATCTTGTCCACCCGCATAGCCCGGGCCAGAGGGTGCTTCTTCAGCCGCTCGATATACTTCTTTCTGCCGATGATGATTCCAGCCTGAGGTCCGCCCAGCAGCTTATCGCCGCTGAAGGAGATCACATCCACCCCCGCCTGGACGCTCTGCTGCACTGTGGGCTCGCCATGGATGCCGAACTGCTCCAGATCCACCAGGGAGCCGCTGCCCAGATCCTCGATCACCGGCAGGCCGCTCTCCCGGCCCAGCTCCACCAGCTCCCGCAGGGGAACGCTCTCCGAGAAGCCCATGATCTTGTAGTTGCTGGTGTGGACCTTCAGCAGGGCCCGGGTCTCCGGCCCAATGGCGCCGGCATAGTCCCGCAGGTGGGTCTTGTTGGTGGCCCCCACCTCACGCAGGGTACAGCCGCACTGGACCATGATCTCCGGGATGCGGAAGGACCCGCCGATCTCCACCAGCTCCCCACGGGAGGTGATGACCTCGCCGCCCTTGCCCATCTCCGAGAGGATCAGCAGCACAGCGGCGGCGTTGTTGTTCACCACCATGGCGGCCTCCGCCCCGGTGACCCGCACCAGCAGCTCCTCAATGTGGCTGTGGCGGGAACCGCGGCAGCCGCCCTGGATATCGTACTCCAGCGTGGAGTACCCCCGGGCCACGGCGGTGACCGCGTCGGCGGCCCGCTGGCTCAGGCAGGCGCGGCCCAAATTGGTGTGCAGCACCACACCGGTGCCGTTGACCACAGGCCGCAGGCTGGGCAGGGCGTCTGCCCTGGCCCGGCGGCAAATATCCTGCACCAGCGCGTCGGTGGCGGGCAGCGTCTCCGTCTCCCCCGCCAGAATGCGATGGCGCAGCTGATCCAGCTCCTCCCGTACAGCATCCCGCACGGCGGCGGCAGGCATGGGCAGGGCCAGCAGGTCCTCCTCCCGCATCAGCTCGTCCACCTTGGGGATATTACGCAGAAGCTCATGTTGATCCATGAGTTTTCACTCCTGTCTATTCATGTTTTAGATAGACACAGTGTATCTGATTCTTCTATAAATGTCCATAGGGTTTTTGAAATTTTTTGCTCTTTTTCAGCGAAGGTGCGGATTTTTCTTGCAAACAGTGGAAAACTGTGGTAAAATATTTTGCATTTATCCTGCGGCAGGGCATTTTCTCTGGAAAATCCCCGCTGTTTATGTCCAAAAAAATCCTTGACGCACTGGAGGGAACCCCCTTGTCTACTCTGCAAAACGAGATCTCCCGGCGGCGGACCTTCGCCATCATCTCCCACCCCGACGCCGGTAAAACCACACTGACGGAAAAATTCCTGCTCTACGGCGGCGCCATCGCCCAGGCCGGGGAGGTCAAGGGCAAGCGCGCCCGGGCCGCCACCAGCGACTGGATGGAGATCGAGAAGCAGCGCGGCATCTCCGTCACCTCCTCCGTCATGCAGTTCCAGCACGACGGCTACTGCATCAACATCCTGGACACCCCCGGCCACCAGGACTTCTCCGAGGACACCTACCGCACCCTCATGGCCGCCGACTCCGCCGTCATGGTCATCGACGGGGCCAAGGGCGTGGAGCCCCAGACCCGGAAGCTGTTCAAGGTCTGCGCCATGCGGAACATCCCCATCTTTACCTTTATTAACAAGATGGACCGGGAGACCCGGGACCCGCTGGAGCTGTGCGAGGAGGTGGAGCGGGAGCTGGGCATCGACACCTACGCCATGAACTGGCCCATCGGCTGCGGCAAGGAGTTCCAGGGGGTGTACGACCGGCAGAAGGCCCGCATCCTCTTCTTCTCCGCCGAGGGTAAGGGCCGCCGGGCCGCCTCCACCGAGGTCCACCTGGACGACCCCGCCGTGGCCGACCACATTGGCGAGGCCCGCTGGCGTGCCCTGCGGGACGACGTGGAGCTGCTGGGCGCCGGCCGGGACTTCGACATGGAGGCCATCCGCTCCGGAAAGCTGAGCCCCGTGTTCTTCGGCTCGGCGCTGACCAACTTCGGTATCGAGCCCTTCCTGGAGTCCTTCCTGGAGCTGACCACGCCCCCCCTGAGCCGGGAATCCGACAGCGGCGTTGTGGACGCCTTTGACGAGAACTTCTCCGCCTTCGTCTTCAAGATCCAGGCCAACATGAACAAGGCCCACCGGGACCGCATCGCCTTCATGCGCATCTGCTCCGGCAAGTTTCAGCGGGACACGGAGTACTACCACATGCAGTCCGGGAAGAAGCTCCGCCTCAGCCAGCCCCAGCAGATGCTGGCCGCCGAGCGGGAGATCATCGAGGAGGCCTACGCCGGGGACATCATCGGTGTATTCGACCCCGGTATGTTCGCCATCGGCGACACCATCACCGTCCCCAGCCGCAAGTTCAAGTTCCGGGGCATCCCCACCTTTGAGCCGGAGCACTTCATGCGGGTCAGCCCCAAGGACACCATGAAGCGCAAGCAGTTCATCAAGGGCACGGAGCAGATCGCCCAGGAGGGCGCCATCCAGATCTTCAAGATCCCCTTCGCCGGTATGGAGGAGGTCATTGTGGGCGTGGTGGGCACCCTGCAGTTCGACGTCTTTGAGTACCGGATGAAAAACGAGTACGGCGTGGATATGCGCATGAGCGGTCTCCCCTACGACCATCTGCGGCTCATCTCCGCCAGCCCCTGCGCCCCCAAGGACCTGACCCTCTGCGCCGACGCCGCCCTGCTGGAGGATTTCCGGGGCCGCAGCCTCATCGCCTACTCCGGCGAGTGGCCTGTGGGCTATCTTCTCAAGCACAACCCCGGCCTGGAGCTCAGCGAGTCCCTGTCTATGTCCATCTGATCCCCACCCCATCCGCGCCGCAGAGCCCCCAGCCGGGGCAGCTGCGGCGCGTTTACTTTTTCCCCGGGATAGGCCGGGATGAATTGACTTTCCCCAAAAAGTGCGGTATTCTAGGAGCAGCGTAAAATCAAACGGGAGGTAAACTCTATGAACATCGCGGAACTCAAGGGCTTCTGCACCGAAGTTCGCCGTGACATCATCAACATGACGGCCAACGCCGGCAGCGGCCACCCCGGCGGCTCTCTTTCCGCCGTGGAGCTCATGAGCGCCATCTTCTGCACCCAGATGCGTGTGGACCCCAAGGACCCCAAAAATCCGGACCGGGACCGCTTCGTCCTCAGCAAGGGCCATGCCGCCCCCTGCTACTACGGCGTTCTGGCGGAGCTGGGCTTCTTTGACAAGGCGGAGTTTGCAAACTTCCGTCAGCTCCACAGCATCCTCCAGGGACACCCCGACATGAACAAGGTCCCCGGCGTGGACGCCTCCACCGGCTCCCTGGGCCAGGGCGTCTCCATCGCCGTGGGCATGGCCCTGGCCGCCAAGCACATGGGGAAGGACACCAAGGTGTTCACCCTCCTGGGCGACGGCGAGTGCCAGGAGGGCCAGGTGTGGGAGGCCTTCATGGCCGCCAACCACTACAAGCTGGACAACCTCACTGTTGTCATCGACAACAACGGCCTCCAGATCGACGGCACCAACGACGAGGTCATGAGTCTGGGCGACATGGCCGCCAAGCTCCAGGCCTTCGGCTTCCAGACCATCGAGCTGGAGGACGGCAACGACCTGGAGGCTGTCATTGCCGCTCTGGAGATCCCCACCCAGCCCGGCGCCCCCAAGGCCATCCTGGCCCACACCGTCAAGGGCAAGGGCGTCTCCTTCATGGAGAACCAGGTGGGCTGGCACGGCAAGGCGCCCAACGAAGAGCAGCGGGCACAGGCATTGAAGGAATTGGAGGGCTGATACAATGAGCGAGAAAGCAACAAGAGCCGCCTACGGCGAGGCCCTGGTGGAGCTGGGCGCCATCAACGACAAGCTGGTGGTGCTGGACGCCGACCTGGCCGGCGCCACCCAGACCCAGATCTTCCGCAAGGCCTACCCCGACCGCCACTTCAACGCCGGCATTGCCGAGGCCAACATGGTGGACATGGCCGCCGGTATGGCCACTATGGGGCTTGTCCCCTTCTGCTCCACCTTCGCCATGTTCGGCGCAGGCCGCGCCTATGAGCAGGTCCGCAACTCCATCGGCTATCCCCACCTGAACGTCAAGCTGGCCATGACCCACGCCGGCGTCTCCGTGGGTGAGGACGGCGGCAGCCACCAGTGCGTGGAGGATCTGGCCCTCATGCGGGCCATCCCCGGCATGACCGTCATCTGCCCCGCCGATGCCAAGGAGGCCCGGAAGGCCGTCTTCGCCGCCGCAGAGATGGAGGGCCCCGTGTACCTCCGCCTGGCCCGTCTGGCCACCCCCGTCTTTGAGGAGGACTACCCCTTCGAGATCGGCAAGGCCAACGTCCTGCGGGAGGGCGCCGATGTGGCGGTATTCGCCACCGGCCTCATGGTCAACGAGGCCCTGAAGGCCGCCGACCTGCTGGCTGCCCAGGGCAAGAGCGCCGCCGTCATCAACATCCACACCATCAAGCCCATCGACGCCCAGTGCGTCACCGAGTGGGCCCAGAAGTGCGGCAAGGTGGTCACTGTGGAGGAGCACAGCGTCATCGGCGGCCTAGGCGACGCTGTGGCCGACGTCCTTATGGGCAAGGTGAACTGCGCCTTCAAGAAGATCGGCGTGCAGGACCGCTTCGGCCAGTCCGGCAAGGCCTGGGATGTGCTGCGGGAGTACGGCCTCACCGCCGACCAGATCGCCCAGAGCATCCAGGAGATCCTCTAATCCCCCCGTTTTATCCCCACCGGCGTCCGGCAGACGGACGCCGGTTTTTTACCGTTGATCCTTTTATCAGCCTATGTTCCCGATACAAGCACAAGGTCTTTTTACTGGAGGATTGGCAAAAATGAAAAACGCAACTGCAAAAAAAGACACGGTTCGACTCCTTTGCATACTTCTGATCGTCGTTCTTATTCCATTTATTCTGATTACAGCCGCGGTGCGCGCTAAAGAGGAAGTTGCGATCAAGCCCCATATTTTTTATCATGGTTCTCTCTATTCATGGGATAAAAAATCAGGCGAATCCAGTCTAAAGGAGTTGGCTGACACCCTGATCCAGGACGGCACAATAGACACCCTGCTGGAGATGACCGAAGTATGCGATGATGATTTCCAGACAAACGAAGAATCCTATTTGAATGCGAGGATCTATCGGTTAAAAGACGGGGATGAACGCATAATTTATCTTCAACTCTCCCCATTCAGTGACGTGTTGCTTCCGTTCAAGCAGGATCGATAGCGGTAAGAGGTGCAGGGCAGCATCGCAGGGCAGCATCGCACCAAAATTCCTTGACATTCCCCGCCAGAATAGCTAAAATATGAGGTTAGGTAAACTCTATTACACTATTGACATATAGGAGATACAACTATGGCACAGGACAAGAGACAGGTGGACGCCATCACGGCCCGTGATGTGGATTTCGCCCAGTGGTTCACCGACGTCTGCAAAAAGGCGGAGCTGATCGACTACTCCTCCATCAAGGGCATGTTCATCTACCGCCCCTATGGCTACGCCATCTGGGAAAATATGCAGCACGAGCTGGATCGCCAGTTCAAGGCCACCGGCCACGAGAATGTGGCCATGCCCATGCTGATCCCGGAGAGCCTTCTGCAGAAGGAGAAGGACCACGTGGAGGGCTTCGCCCCGGAGTGCGCCTGGGTCACCATGGGCGGCAGTGAAAAGCTGGAGGAGCGCTACTGCATCCGCCCCACCAGTGAGACGCTGTTCTGCGAGCACTTCAAGAACATTATCCACTCCCACCGGGATCTGCCCAAGAAGTACAACCAGTGGTGCTCCGTCCTCCGTTGGGAGAAGACCAGCCGCCCCTTCCTGCGCCACCGGGAGTTCCTGTGGCAGGAGGGCCACACCATGCACGCCACCGAGGAGGAGGCCCGGGAGGAGACCACCCGGATGCTGAACATCTACGCCGACTTCTGCGAGAATGTTCTGGCCATGCCCGTCACCCGGGGCCGCAAGACCGACAAGGAGAAGTTCAACGGCGCGGAGGAGACCTACACCGTGGAGTGCATGATGCACGACAAGAAGGCCCTCCAGGCGGGCACCAGCCACTACTTCGGCGACGGCTTCGCCAAGGCCTTCGACATCACCTTCACCGGTGCGGACAACCAGCTCCACTTCCCCCACCAGACCAGCTGGGGCGTCAGCACCCGCCTCATCGGCGGCATCATCATGACCCACGGTGACGACAACGGTCTGGTGCTGCCCCCCCGCATCGCCCCCACCCAGGTCATCGTCATTCCCGTGGCCCAGCACAAACCCGGCGTCCTGGATGCCGCCCAGGGTCTGGTGGACCGCCTGAGCGCCGCCGGCATCCGGGTGAAGATGGACGACAGCGACAAGGCCCCCGGCTGGAAGTTCGCCGAGTACGAGATGCGCGGCGTGCCCCTGCGGGTGGAGATCGGCCCCAAGGATATGGAGAAGGCCCAGTGCTGCATCGCCCGCCGGGATACCGGGGAGAAGACCTTCGTTCCCCTGGCCGATCTGGAGAACACCGTGGCCGGTCTGTTGGACGATGTCCACAACAATATGTTCGCCATGGCCAAGAAGAACCTGGAGGACAACACCTTCTCCGCCGAGACCTGGCAGGAGGTCAAGGAGCTCATGGAGAAGAACGGCGGCGGCTTCGTCCGCACCAAGTGGTGCGGCTCTCTGGAGTGCGAGCTGGCCATGAAGGAGAAGGTCGGCGTCTCCTCCCGCTGCATGCCTCTGGCCCAGACCCGCAGCATGGGCAAGTGCCCCGTGTGCGGCAAGGCGTGCGGCACCGACATCATCTGGGGCGTGGCCTATTGATCACGCCGCATTCAGCAATTCTTTTGCCGCGCCGGGACATCCCGGCGCGGCATTTTCTGTCCCCGGCAAAAACTTATCTGTACAGCGCAAGAACCTCCCCGGCATTTTTTCGACTATAGCCATGAAGACCCCTGTGGAAAGGAGGCGCCTTCCATGGATGACAGCGCCATCATCGCCCTCTACTGGCAGCGAAATGAGTCTGCCATCGCCGTCACCGCCGAAAAGTATGGCGGCTACTGCGGCCACATCGCTCGGGGCATCCTGTCCAGCCGGGAGGATGTGGAGGAGTGTCTCAGCGACACCTGGCTGGGAGCCTGGAACGCCATGCCGCCCCACCGCCCCAGCCGCCTGGCCCTGTTTCTGGGCAAGATCACCCGCTCTCTGGCCTTCGACCGCTACCGTGCCGCCACCGCCCAGAAGCGGGGCGGCGGCCAGCTGCCCCTGGCCCTGGAGGAACTGACGGCGTGCGTCCCCACCGTCCCCGGTGCGGATCGCGCTGTGGAGGACCGGGAGCTGACACGGCTGCTGGACCAGTTCCTCCGCAGCCTTCCCCCCAGAGACGGCGACATCTTCCTGCGGCGCTACTGGTATGCCGAGTCCCTGGCGGATATTGCCAGCCGCTACGGGTTGAAGTGCAACACCGTGAAGACCTGCCTCTACCGCAGCCGGGAAAAGCTGCGGCGCTATCTGGAAAAGGAGGGGATTGCCCTATGATGAAGCCCCAGGAACGGATCTTTCACGCCCTTGGCGGCATTGGCGAGGATCTGCTGGCCCGCAGCGAGGCTGCTCCCCGCCGCCGCTCTCCCCGGCTCCTCTGGGCCATAGGGGCAGCGGCCTCGCTGGCCGTCGGGATCTTCCTGGCCGCCAGCTATCTGTCCCCGCCGCCGTCCGTCCTGGATATACCGGCTCCCCCGGCGGCAGAGACGCCCCAGCCGCCCCAGGAGGACAAGCGCCCCCACCCCCCCGACACGCTGCCAGTGGACAATACCATCCCCATTGCGGACAGCGCGGTGGGGCAGCTCCACACCGTCAAGCTGGCCGCAGCAGCGGAGCGTCCTGCGGAGGAGATCCCGGACTTCTACCTCTTTGTGGACAACGAGAACTACACCAGCTTCCAGGAGGACGGCGTCTACATCATCCGCACCCTCTTCCCCCCGGAGGAGGACGACGATTTTCCCGTCAGCGAGCTGCGGATCACCCACCAGGCGGCGATCACCCTGGACGACGCCGAGACCGCACTCCGGCAGTCCCTGTCCCAGCGTTACTCCAGCGTGTCCGACACCCTGACCGACGACGCCGGCCGGCGCAGCATCTCCGCCCTCGGTGGCAACGCCTGGAACTCCCCTGTGCGGGATGTATGGCTGGTGGAGGACGGCCTGGGCGGCGTATTCACTCTCACCGCCGACTACTTCCTGGAGGCCAGCGAGGGCCACGGAATTCGCTTTGCGGATATGGTCTCCACCTTCCGGGTAGTGGACGAGACCACCCCCCAGTGGCTGCCCCAGCTGCGGCAAACTGCTGAGGCCGTGACCCGCGGGATCCTCTCCCAGCGGATGTACCTGATACAGGATTTGCTGACAGCGGACGCCCAGATGCAGAACTACGGCCAGGACATCCTGTGGGATGTCAGCATCAGCGGATTTGATCTCACCCCCGATGACCCGCAGCTGCCCCTGACCGCCACCGTATCGGTACGGGTAAACCACCTGGAGGACAGCGCGGACTTCCTCACCCTGTCCTTCCGCCGGGTAGACGGCCGGTGGCTGGCCTGCCGAAGCGAGATCAACAAATAACAAACAGCAGCCCGAGGTGGGAATTTCCCACCTCGGGCTGCTTCTCTTTTTCCTTACAGCTCCAGCTGCTGGCCCTGCTTCTCCTTGGGCTTTGCCTGGTCATAGCCGAAGTCCTTGGCCACCGAGGCCGTATCCCGGTTGAGCATGGCCTCCATGACCTTGATATCGCTGACCACATCCATGGCGTCGGCGGAGTAGAGCTGGTCCAGCTGATGCTCGAAGCCCTCCACGATGGCATCCATGGTCTGCTCGATGCGCTCCTTGGCCGCCCGCAGGTTCTCCCCCTCCACGCCGGTGCCCTCGAACTCCGCATAGGTGTCCAGCAGCTTCTGGGTGGTGGGCAGGTAGTAGTCAAAGAAGGTGCGGATCCGCTCCCGCTTCTCCGGGTGCTCGTCCACGGCCTTGAAGATCTGGCCGCTGATCTGCTCCAGGCGGTCGATCTTCCGGCTCAGCTCCTCGTCGGCAATGTGGTCGTTGGCCCGGCGGATGTTCCGCAGGATGCCGGAGTACCCCTCGTCCACCTCCTTGGGGGCGGGGGCCTGGGGCTCCTCCTTCACCTCCGGGGCCAGGGTGGCACCGAAGCGGAGGAAATAGCCCCGCTCGTAGTCGATATAGGCGTCCTCCCCCAGGTATCCCTTGTCGATGAGCTTCTGCAGCTCCCTGGCCGCCTTATCCGGCTTCCGGTTCACCCGCTTGGCGATCTCCTTCAGGTCCATGGTGTCGGCGTTGCCGATGGCCAGGATATACCGCTGGCTGCGGCGGGTCATATTGGCCAGATACTGGCCCCGCAGGAACATGATGGCGCCGCCGCCCAGCATGGTCAGTGACTGCAGCAGCTGTTCCAGGTAAAAGCTCCACCCGTCAATGAGTCCCGCGATCGCCTGCGGCCCAATGATCGCACCCAGCGCCATCAGCACCACGCCGCAGGCCCGCAGCAGCTTGCCGGGCGTCTTTACCTTTTCCTTCTTCTTGCTCTTCTTTTTTGCCGTGGATTTGGCGGCCGTGGTCTTGGTGTACGTCTGCCCATTCACCGTGACGGTCTTCTCTCCCGCTGCGGCCCGGGCCTTATCCATGCTCTCCTGGGCGGCGCTTTTCCGTCCGCCGACCTTGGCGGAGGCCTTGGCCATAGCCCGGTCCACAGCGCTCTCCACCGCGGCCTCCATGCGGGCCTCGGCGGAGGGCTTCCGCTGGTCGGCAGGGGTCTTCCGCCGCTTCTCATCGGAGAAGATGTTGACGAACAGCAGCACCAGGGCAATGGGCCAGATCCCCAGGGCAAAGAGGACGATGATCAGCGGCCAGCTGTACCAGCCGGAGTTATCCGGCTTCTTCTGGGGCGGGCGGCGGTTAGGGGTGCTGCCGGTAAAGCGGTCTTTGTCGTAGAATTCGTCCATCACTGCTCCCCCTTTTTCCGCAGCTTGCTCTTCCCGCCGTTCTCGTCCACAAAATAGGTCCGGTCCAGATGACCCCGGAGACTGCTCTTCACGGAGTCGATATACTCCCGCCGAAGGACCTCCCGCGCGGCAAATTCCTCCTCACTGAGGCCCTGGGCCTTGTGCTTCCGTGCCAGCTCGTTGAGCCGGTCGATCTTGTGTTGCTCCATTGTCGTTTTTTCTCCTATCTCAGCGCCGGCGGCGCTGGTCTCCAGTTTATCCATACCGGTCCATGACCAAAATGATCCTGCCCTTTTTGGACAGGCGGCTGCACTCCCGCACCACCGCCCGGCCGAAGCCTCTGGCGGTGATGATGCTGCCCTCTCCTACGCTCTTATCCGTCTTCTCACAGGGCAGGTGATCCAGGGATACCCGGCCGCCGGTAATGAGCTCCGCCGCCTTTCCTCGGCTCATGGCGAAGGCTGCCGCCACCACGGCGTCCAGCCGCAGAGAGGACACCGTGTCGCTGACCTGGGTGACCTTCTCCTCCGGCTTCACCAGCTCCTCCCGGGCGATCTCCGTCACCGTCAGGCGCACCCGTCCCGCGCTGGTCCACTCCCCCAGAAGGAACCCCGTCAGGGAGGGGGCCACCACCACATCGGCGGCGTGGGGGCTCACCAGAATATCCCCCACCCGCTCCCGGGTGATGCCCAGGCCCATGAGGCTGCCCAGGAGGTCCCGGTGAGTGGCGCTGTCGCTGCCGTGGAAGGATGCCCGCAAAAAGGCCAGCTCCCCCTCCGGCTCCGTACACCAGTCCGGCAGGAAGGTGATGATCTTCCGCTCCGCCTCCCCGTAGCCGCCGTCCAGCACATATCCCTCCCGGACCCCGGCGGAATTCAGCAGGGCCACGGCCAGCTGCTGCTCCCGGGGACTGAGAAAGCCGGTGGAGGCGGGGACGCATTTGCGCTCCGTCTGCTGGTACTTGTCCAGCACCCGGGCCAGCAGGAGGCGGTCCTCCGGCTCACGGGCCACCCGGGCGATCAGTTCGTTCTTATCCATATTATCCGTTGAGGTTCTGCGTATTATAGAGCATGGCGTAGTCGCCGCCCCTGTCCAGCAGCTCCTGGTGGCTGCCCTGCTCGGTGATGACGCCGTCCCGCACCACCAGGATGCGGTTTGCACTGCGCACCGTGGACAGGCGGTGGGCAATGATGAGGGTGGTGCGGCCCTTGGCCAGCTCGTCAAAGGCCCGCTGGATCTTGGCCTCCGTGACGCTGTCCAGGGCGGAGGTGGCCTCGTCCAGGATCAGCACCGGGGGATTTTTCAGGAAGATCCGGGCAATGGAGATCCGCTGCTTCTGTCCGCCGGAGAGGAGCGCGCCCCGCTCACCCACATAGGTGTCGAAACCGTCGGGCATGGCCATGATGTCGTCGTAGATCTCCGCACGGCGGGCGGCCTCCATGACCTCGTCAGCGGTGGCGTCGGGGCGGCCGTAGCGAATATTCTCCATAATGCTGGCGGCAAAGAGGAACACATCCTGCTGCACCACGCCGATGTTCCGGCGGAGGCTCTGCTGGGTCACATCCCGCACATCCAGGCCGTCAATGGTGATGCTGCCCTCCCCCACGTCGTAGAAGCGGGGGATCAGGTTGCACAGCGTGGACTTTCCGCCGCCGGAGGGGCCCACAATGGCGATGGTCTCCCCCTCCTTCACATGGAGGGTCACATCGTGGAGCACCTCCGTCTCATCCCGCTCATAGGAGAAGCTCACATGGTCCACATCGATCTCCCCGCGGACATTCTTCAGCTCCTTAGCGTCGGGCTTATCCTTCAGCTCCGGCTCCAGGCGCATGAGCTCCACAAACCGGCTGAGCCCCGCAAAGCCGTTGGTCAGCAGCTCGGACATGGTGCTGAGCTTCCGCATGGGGCTGATGAAGGTGCTGGTATAGAGAGTAAAGGTGATGAGGTCCACGTAATCCATCTGCCCGGCCATAATGAGGTAGCCGCCCACGGCGATCACCGACACAGGCATAATGCACAGGAAAAACTCCATGGAGGAGAAGAACCGGCCCATGGCACTGTAGAACCCCAGCTTAGCGATTCTGAAGCGGTCATTGGCGCCATCAAACTTCTCCGTCTCTGCCGCCTCATTGGAAAAGGCCTTGGCAGTACGCATACCGGAGATGCTGGACTCGATATCGGCATTGATGCTGGCGGTGGTCTTCTTCACCTTCTTGGAGCTGTCGGCCATAGCTGTTCGGTTGACCCACACCACCGTCAGGAAAATAGGGATCAGCAGCAGCAGCACCAGAGCAAGTCTCCACTGGATGGTGAACATGATTACAATTGCGCCGATCACCGTAACACAGGACGTCACCAAATCCTCCGGGCCGTGGTGGGCCAGCTCCGTGATCTCAAAGAGCTCCGACGTCATGCGGCTCATCAGATGACCCGTGCGGTTCTTGTCGTAAAAGCCGAAGGACAAGGTCTGCAGATGGGTGAAGAGATCCCGGCGGATATCCGCCTCCACCCGAACGCCGAAGGTATGCCCCCAGTAGCAGACGATGTACTGCAGCACACTCCGCAGCAGGTATGCCGCCACCAGCGTGGCGATCACAACAAAAAACGCCCGGTAATTGCTCTCCGGGATCAGATCGTACATACACATCCGGGAGACATAGGGAAAGCTCAGGTCGATGGCAGAGATCAACAGAGCACAAGTCATATCCAGAGCAAACAGCCGCAGATGGGGCTTAAAATAGCTAAAGAATATCCGCAGCAGGCTCCTCTTCTGAAAATCGCTGGTCGTCATATTCTCCTCCGTAACAGCAAAATTTTTCAACTATATATTGTAGCATATCCCCCGGCGGGATGCAACCGGACTGCCGCGGATTTCCCGCAAAAAAAGCAGCAGCCCCGACGCCGAACGCGCGCCGGGACTGCGGCCTTTGCCCTGCTATCCGAAGTCCTGTGCCCGGAGATTTTTCAGGCACTCGGGGCAAATGTTCTTTCCACGGTAGATAGAGAGGTCTTTTACGCCGTCACAGAAGATACATGTGGGCCGGTACTTTTTCAGTACAACGGCGGAGCCCTCAACAAAGATCTCCAGGGCATCCCTCTCCGCAATATCCAGTGTGCGGCGCAGTTCAACGGGCAAAACAATCCGCCCCAGTTCGTCTACTTTTCGCACGATTCCAATGGATTTCATCACGCCGCCTCCCTTCCATATTTGCGGCTAGAGCATATCCTCCGGCCACAGTGTTAGCGTATCATTTTGTCTTCCATTTTTCAACAGTTTTTTCCAAAAAAATTCATTTTCTCCCCCATCTTTTTGGCATATTTTTTCAGCGCACGCCTATACATGAAAATGCTTACAGCTTCAGGACGAAAAACGGCGGGCAGGAGGTCTTTTTTTATGGCAATGGCATGGATCTGGACGGGGATGGTGGCGCTGTCCGTCCTCTATGGCGCCACCACCGGAAATATCGGCGCCGTGGGCAGTGCAGCCCTGGCGGGGGCCTCCGCCGCAGTGGAGCTGTGCCTGGGCATGGCAGGGGCCATGTGCCTGTGGAGCGGGATCATGGCGGTCATGGATGCCTGCGGGCTGACACAGCGGCTCAGCCGTCTGTTCCGCCCGGTACTGCGCCGCCTGCTCCCCAAAGCCTGTCGGGACCCGGAGACACTGGCTGCCCTGTCCGGAAATGTGTCCGCCAACCTGCTGGGCCTGGGCAACGCCGCCACCCCCCTGGGGGTCCAGGCTGCCCGACGGATGGCCGACGGCACAGGCGGCCGGGCCAGCGACGAGCTGTGCCGGCTGGTGGTGCTCAACACCGCCTCCATCCAACTGCTGCCCACCACTGTGGCCGGGGTCCGGGCAGCCCTGGGCGCAGAAAACCCCTTCGATATTTTACCCGCAGTCTGGCTGGCCTCCGTCCTGTCGGTGTCGGTGGGACTGCTGGCAGCTCAGCTGCTGGGCAAATTCTGGAGGGACTGACTGCCCTATGGACTTTTCCACCTATGTGGTCCCGCTGCTGCTGTGCTGTATCGCCCTTTTCGCCTTAGAGCGGCGGGTCAATGTCTATGACGAGCTCACCCGCGGCGCCCGGGATGGCCTCAACATCCTTCTGGGTATCCTGCCCGCCCTGGTGGGACTGATGACGGCGGTCTATATGCTGCGGGCCTCCGGCCTTCTGACACTGCTGGGGGATCTGCTGGCCCCCCTGCTGTCGGCTCTGGGCATTCCGCCGGAGACGGCAGGCCTCCTCTTCATCCGCCCGGTCAGCGGCAGCGGCGCCCTGGCCCTGGGCAGCGAGCTCATGGCCGCCCACGGGCCGGACTCCTACATCGGCCGGGTGGCGGCGGTGATGCTGGGCAGCACGGAGACCACCTTTTACACCATTGCCGTCTACTTCGGCGCCGCCGGTGTCAACCGCACCCGGTACGCCATCCCCGCCGCCCTGGCGGCAGATCTGGCCGGGTTCATGTCCGCCGCCTTTGCGGTGCGTCTCCTGTTCGGCACATAACCCCCGGTAAATCGCCAAGTCCCCCGCCGCGCCCTCTCGGGCACGGCGGGGGACTCTCTTGCGTTTTTAGTCCTCACCCTTGTGGAGCAGGATATAGTCCTCGCCCTCACGCTGGTAGACCGCCTCCACATCGGCGTCCATACACTTCAGCATGGGGTCCTCCCCCTGGTAGAAGGTACAGGTGCCGCAGGAGGAGCTGAGTTTCCGGGGCACAGGGGCCATCCGGGCGTCTACAGCGCCAGCCTTCTGCAGCGCGTTGCAGCTGCGCAGCGCCGCCAGATGGGTGTGGAAGGTTGCGATATACTGTGCCATGTCTTACTTGGTCAGGGTCAGCTTGAAGTCGCCCTCAAAGTCGGACACCGTCACCTGATAGCCGGCGTTGGTGGCAAAACGGGTCACATTCTCCACAGCGCACTGGCTGTCCACAGCTACCTCCAGCTTTGCGGGGGAACCGTTCTTCACGGCCTTCTGCACCATGACCACAGGGGTGGGGCAAGAATATCCACGAGCATCAACCATTTTCATTAACCCTCCAATTTCTGCATATTGACCACGGAGATCACCGCCATGACCACAAAGCCAACCGCCACGGTAATGGCCACAGGGCCGGCGCCGATGCCGGTACCGGAGGAGGCCAGACCGAAGTTGTGGGCCACCGCGGCACCCACGATGTAACCGGTGACGGTAACAGCGGAGTCGGTGTTGCCCTCACCGGCCAGGATCAGCTGGCGCAGGGGGCAGCCGCCCAGGAGCACGGAGCCCCAGCCCACCAGGACCATGCCCAGCAGGTTCCACAGCCACTCGGTGTGGGCGATGGGCTGCTCAGCGAAACCCAGGTTGAAGTTGTTGGTAATGAGGTTGCCCACAAACACCGCCACGATGATGGCGATGAAGGCGGAGATCAGCCGGAAGTCCTTGAACATGACGGCGTCACGGATGCCGCCCACCATGCACAGGCGGGAGCGCTGGGCCAGGGCGCCCACGATCAGGGCCACCACCAGGGCCAGCAGGATGGGGGCCACCTGGGAGCCGGGGCCCTTAGCGCTGAAGACGATGAAGCTGGGACGCAGCACCAGCAGCACCAGCAGAGCCACCATCAGCGCGGGGAAAACCAGGCCCTCAGCCATGGACTGCTGATAGGCGCGGCGGAGGCTGAAGCCCCGCTTGAGGAACAGGATACCGATGAAAATACCGATGGCAAAGCCCACCAGACCAACGATGGCGTTCAGATCGCCGCCGCCGATGCGGATGACCATACGCAGGGGGCAGCCCAGGAATACCAGCGCGCCAATCATCACGAACACCGCCAGAACAAAGCGGGTCATGGGGGAGGAGCCGCCCTTGGGCTTGAACTCCTTGCGGGCAAAGGCGATGGCGGTGGAACCCAGCACCAGGCCGATGACCTCGGGACGGATGTACTGGACGATACCGGTGCCCACCTCGGCATCAAAGCCAGCCCGCTGGAAGTTCAGCGCACCGGCAATGTCCCGCAGGAAGCAGGCGATACAAAAGCCCATGTTCTTGGGGTTGCCGAAGGCGGTCAGCAGCACTGCCGCGCCGCCCACCACCAGGCCGGTCAGGATCAACAGACCGTACCGTTTGATGAAACTCTCTTTTTTCATATTTCTTCCCTCGTTTTCTGCTATAGTTCCGGCTTATCGCCAAAATCTATAACTATTATAGTTAAACTATATTACTGAACCGCAGAAAAAGCAACCTCATTTTTCTCCTCTCCCGCCCCCCCTCCGGGATTGTCAAATGTCAAAAAATGTGCTATACTTTGAAAATAGGTGGATTCCTGCGGAAATCCCCCGTTTTTGTTCCCCTTTTCCCCGCGCCTTCAACTCTATCGTTATTTCAAATAGATTTCTGTTTATTTATCAAGATTTTCTATAGGAGGTATTGATATGCACACCATCTACCTGGACAACGGAGCCACCTCCTTTCCCAAGCCCCCCGCTGTTGCGGCGGAGATGGCCCGCTACCTGACGGAGGTAGGCGCCTCCATCAACCGCGGCGTCTACGCCAGCGCCCAGAGTGCCGGCATGACCACCCTTGCCCTGCGGGAGGGACTGTGCCAGCTCTTCCACCACCCGGATCCCACCCACTGCGTCCTCACCCCCGGCAACACCTGGGGGCTGAACATGGTCATTCGGGGCTGGCTGAAGCCCGGGGACCACTGTCTGGTCAGCGCCGTAGAGCACAACGCCGTTATGCGCCCCCTTCAGGATCTCACCGCAGAGGGCGTCTCCTTTGACCGCATCCCCTGCGACAGCGCCGGCCGGCTGGACGTCTCCGCCATCGCCGGGCTCATCCGCCCCAACACCCGTCTGCTGGTCCTGGCCCACGGCTCCAACGTCAGCGGCGCGGTCCAGGACGCCTGGGCCGTGGGGGAGATCTGCCGTGCGCACAACATCCCCTTTGTCCTGGATGCGGCGCAGACTGCCGGCCACTGGCCCATCGACTTTACGGGGATGCACCTGGCCGCCCTGTCCGTCCCGGGCCACAAGGGCCTCATGGGGCCCTCCGGCATGGGGGCGCTGCTGCTGGACCACGACTTCGCCGCCGCGCTTCGCCCGGTGATCACCGGCGGCACCGGCAGCGCCTCGGATTCCGAGAGCCAGCCCGCCTATATGCCGGACAAGTTTGAATCCGGCACCCCCAATCTGCCGGGGATCTACGGCTTCAAGGCGGCGGTGGACTTCATCCTGGAAACCGGCATGGAGACCTTCCGCCAGCACGAGACCGCGCTGACGGAGCGGTTCCTGGCGGGTCTGCGGGATATTCCCAATGTCCGCCTGGCGGGGCCGTCGGACCTGGCCGACCGGGTAGCGGTGATCTCCGTGGACTTCCTGACGGCGGATAACGCCGAGGCCGCCTTCACGCTGGAGCAGGACTACGGGATCATGACCCGCTGCGGTCTCCACTGTGCCCCCTCCGCCCACAAGACCCTGGGCACCTTCCCCCAGGGCACCGTCCGCTTCTCCCCCGGCTGGTACACCACCGAGGCGGAGATCGATGCCGCCCTGGCAGCTATCCGCGCGATCGCAGAGTAACGCAGTAAAAATAAGACAAAAACCGGCGTCAGCGGGAGACTGTCAAAAAAGTGCAAGCACTTTTTTGAGAAGAGGCTTACGCTACGCTCTGCGCCTCGGTTGGCCGCCAAAGGCGGCCAATTCGACGCTCACTCCGCGAGAAGCCGCAGCGTTAAGCAAACAGGCCAGTGGCCTGTTTGTAGCGTAGGCCACAGCGGCTATGCCGCGAGGAAACCGTGCTACAGAGTTGCACAGAAACCTCCGGGCGGCGAACTCTGCGAGGCTTTTTTGACAAAAACCGGCGCCAGCGGGAGATTTCTCCCGCTGGCGCCGGTTTTCTTATCCAGAGATCACCACACCACGGTGGCGAAATAGTCCTCCAGGGTCTCCGCCCGGCGGATCTGCTCCACGGAGCCGTCCTCCCGCAGCAGCAGCTCCGCAGACCGCAGCTTGCCGTTGTAGTTGTAGCCCATAGAGTGGCCGTGGGCGCCGGTGTCGTGGATCACCAGCAGATCCCCCCTGTGGATCTCCGGCAGCATCCGGTCCACAGCGAACTTGTCGCAGTTTTCGCAGAGGGAGCCGGTGATGTCGTACTTGTGGTCACAAGGCTGATCCTCCCGGCCCATGACGGTGATGTGGTGGTAGGCCCCATAGATGGCGGGCCGCATGAGGTTGGCGGCGCAGGCGTCCACCCCCACATATTCCTTATAGATGTGCTTTTCGTGGATGGCCCGGGTCACCAGGCAGCCGTAGGGCCCCATCATGAACCGGCCCAGCTCGCTGCACAGCTGCACATCCCCCATACCGGCGGGGACCAGGATCTCCTCATATTTTTGCCGCACACCCTGTCCAATGACGGCAATGTCGTTCTTCTCCTGCTCCGGGCGATAGGGGATGCCGATGCCGCCGGAGAGGTTGATGTACTGGATGTGGCAGCCGGTCTCCTCCTTCAGCTCCACCGCCAGACGGAAGAGGATCCCCGCCAGCTCCGGGTAGTAGGCGTTGGAGATGGTGTTGGAGGCCAGGAAGGCGTGGATGCCGAAGTGCTTGGCCCCCATGTTCCGCAGCTGGGTGAAGGCCTGGGCGATCTGCGTCCGGGTCATGCCGTACTTGGCGTCACCGGGGGTGTCCATGACCTGGAACCCCTCCTCACTCTCCCCCAGGGTAAAGACCCCGCCGGGATTGTAGCGGCAGAATACGGTCTCCGGCACATGGCCGATGGACTCCCGCAGAAACTCCACATGGGTCAGGTCGTCCAGGTTGATGATGGCCCCCAGCCGATCCGCCATGCGGTACTCCTCCGCCAGGGTGTTGTTGGAGGAGAACATGATCTCCCGCCCGGAGAAGCCACAGCGCTCCGCCATGGTCAGCTCCGCCAGACTGGAGCAGTCCGCGCCGCACCCCTCCTGCCGCAGGATCTTCAGCAGCGCCGGGGTGGGGGTCGCCTTCACCGCAAAGTACTCCTTGAACCCCGGATTCCAGGCAAAGGCGCGCACCACCTCCCGGGCGTTCTCCCGCATCCCCTTCTCATCATAGAGGTGGAAGGGCGTGGGGTAGGTCTTCACGATCTCCTCCAGCTGTGCTTTGGTCACAAAGGTGGTTTTCATGGTTTTTTCTTCCTTTTAAATTGGTAAAGTTTTTGAGGGACAAGCAAGGGCGGCGCTGCCGCCCCTCGCACAGGTTGGTTTTTTCTTGGGGCTGCGGGCATGGATCGGCTCTCTTCATCCGTGAAACCGGTTCCTTCGGGGGCGGCGTTTTGATTCGCCTCTCGCCGGGCGGGTGGGAACACACCGGCTTTTTTCTTCCCAGAAGCTGGGGTGCTTCGGGGCCTCCCCGGCCCCGGACCCCGGGTGACTTTTTGCCCGCACAAAAAGT
>CAUWCX010000009.1:0-58339 GCA_963557105.1 uncultured Oscillospiraceae bacterium | reverse complement strand
GGGTGTCCGTAAAACAGTTGTAGCCTTGGCTCTCCCTCTGGGAGAGCTGTCACCGCAGGTGACTGAGAGGGCCTTGTAACCGATTCGCCCTCTCCGTCGGCTTCGCCGCCACCTCTCCCAAAGGGAGAGGCAAGTGATGCATTCAACTACAAAAAGCCACTCGCCCCTGGGGCGAGAATTAAATTGTCTTTGACGAGAACAGACTACCGTGTGGTCATCGCAATGTCGGTGCCGCACCCCTAGATGGCTCTACCCCTTTAACAGGGCGGCAGCCGAAGTAAGAATAGAGACCCGGCTGAGATCAGATCCCCGAAGGATTTGCCATTCGGTGGCTTCGCCCATCATCCCCCGCCTGCACCGATGAGGCAAAGGATTCCAAAACCATGGGTTTTGGCGCATTTTTGGTGACTTTTTGTGCGAGCAAAAAGTCACCGGGGGCTCGGGGGAGCGTAGCCCCCGTAATTCCCAGGGCCCGGGGCCGGGCAGGCCCCGAGCGCACCCGGGGCGTGGGGATGGAATCCCCACAAGATTCGATAAGAACAATGTTCGTTCCCACCCGCCCAGCGAGAGGCGAATCAGCCCTCCGGGGCCGGGTAGGGCCCAAAAAGAACCGTCCCCGCCGCCGGAGGCGGCAAAAAAGAAAAATTTCCCCAGCCGCCGGGAGGGCGGCAGCAAAGGAGGCGCATATGCCATATCAGATCCATTTCATCTCCCTGGGCTGCGCGAAAAACGTGGTCAACTGTGAGCAGATGATGTCCCTGTGCCGCCAGGCGGGCTACACCCTCACCGAGGACCCGGTGGGGGCCGACGTGGCGGTGATCAACACCTGCGGCTTTCTCTCCAGCGCCAACGAGGAGGCCATTGACAACATCCTCCGCATGGCGGAGCTGAAGAAGGCGGGGCAGCTGCAGAAGATCCTGGTCACGGGGTGCATGACCCAGCGGTACCAGGGGGAGGTCACGGCGGAGCTGCCGGAGGTGGACGGCATTCTGGGCACCGGCAGCTACAAGGATATTGTGGACGCTGTGGAGACCGTTATGGCCGGCGGCACCGTCAGCCGCTTTGACGACATCAATGCCCCGGTGGATGAGTTCGGCCGGGTGCTGACCACCCCGGGCCACTACGCCTATCTGCGGATCGCCGAGGGCTGCGACAACTGGTGCGCCTTCTGCATCATCCCCAAGCTCCGGGGCCGCTACCGCTCCCGCCCCCTGGAGAAGGTGGTGGAGGAGGCCAGGACCCTGGCGGAGGCCGGGGTGAAGGAGCTGATCGTCATCGCCCAGGATATTACCCGCTACGGCACCGACTGGGACGGCAGGCCCCATCTGGCGGACCTACTGGAGGAGCTGGTGAAGCTGCCCTTCCCCTGGATCCGGCTGCACTACCTCTACCCGGAGATGATCGATGACCGGCTCATCGACGTGATCGCCCGGGAGCCCAAGATCCTCAAGTATCTGGATATCCCCCTGCAGCACTGCAACGACGCCATCCTCAAGCGGATGAACCGCCGGGGGGACAAGGCCTATCTGGAGGACCTGCTGGACAAGCTGCGGGAGCGCATCCCCGGACTGGTGCTCCGCACCAGCCTCATCACCGGTCTGCCCGGCGAGGGGGAGGCGGAGTTTGAGGAGCTGTGCGACTTCCTCTGGGATCAGCGGATGCTCCGGGCCGGCGTGTTCCCCTACTCCCCGGAGGAGGGGACCCCCGCCGCCAGGATGGAGCGGGTGGACACCGAGGAGGCGGTCCGCCGCGCGGAGCTGGTGGTGGACATCCAGTCCCGCATTATGGACGAGTGGAACGAGGAGATGCAGGGCGAGGTGGTGGAGGTCCTGTGCGACGGCTTTGACGGCCAGTCCATGAGCTATGTGGGCCGCAGCTACGCCGAGAGCCCGGACATCGACGGCCGCATCTACTTTACCGCTGACCGCCAGGTGGAGACAGGCAGCTTTGTCTCCGTCCGCATCACCAGTACAATGGACGGTGAGCTTACAGGTGAACTGGCGGAGAATTGATCCCCGCACCAATATGATAAGGAGAAATACGATGAATCTACCCAACAAACTGACGATCCTGCGGATCGTTCTGATCCTGCCCTTCCTGCTGGTGCTGTATCTGGATGTGCCCTATGCCCAGTACATCGCCCTGGCTATCTTCATTATTGCCAGCCTTACCGACCTGCTGGACGGCAAGATCGCCCGGAAAAACGGCCTGGTCACGGATTTCGGCAAGTTTGCCGACCCGCTGGCGGATAAGATGCTGGTCACCGCCGCCATGCTGTGGTTCGTGGAGCAGGGCCTCATGCCCGGCTGGGCGCTGCTGATCGTTATCGTCCGGGAGTTCTCCGTCAGCGGCCTGCGGATGGTGGCCAGCGACAAGGGGCGGGTCATTGCCGCCGGCTGGTCCGGCAAGGTGAAGACCGCCTCCACCATGGTTTGCATCGTGCTCATGTTCCTGCCCATCCCGCCGGTGGTCAACACCCTGTGCGTGGCGGTGATCGTGGCCACCACCATCTGGTCCGGTGTGGAGTATTTCGTGAAAAACCGGGATTGCCTCAGCGATATGTGAGTCGCGCCCGGGGATTTGTGGAAAAAATTCCGCTTTTCCCAAAACAACAGTTGAAAATTTTCTGCGACCTTGGCATAATAGAGCTAGGCGGCACACTTCGTGCCGGAACGACATAACGCACGAGAGGATGGACATAACCATGCAGCAGCTGAAGGACCGGATCATTCGGGAGGGCAAGGTACTGCCCGGCAATATCATCAAGGTGGACGGCTTCCTGAACCACCGGGTGGACACCCGGCTCATGGCGGATATGGCTGACGAGTTCGCCAAGTTTTTCGATGTGGACAATATCACCATGGTCCTGACGGCGGAGGCCAGCGGCATCGCCCTGGCCACCATCTGTGCCAACAAGTATAATGTCCCCATGGTCTTCGCCAAGAAGGCCAAGAGCGACAATATCGAGGGCGGCCTGTACCAGAGTGATATCTTCTCTTACACCTACAAGAAGAAGGTGACCCAGATCCTCAGCAAGGAGTGGCTCACCGCCGATGACCGGGTGCTGATCATCGACGACTTTATGGCCAACGGGGAGTCCGTCCGTGGACTGTGCGACCTGGTGAACCAGGCCGGCGCTGAACTGGTGGGCATCGGTATCGCCGTGGAGAAGGGTTTCCAGGGTGGCGGCGACCGCCTGCGGGAGATGGGGATGAATTACCACGCCCTGGCCGTGATCGACAGCGCCGACGAAAACGGCATCACCTTCCGGGAAGACGAGTAAACCGGTAAAACGAAAATGAGCGTCCACCCGCTTTTGCGGATGGACGCTCATTTTTGGGCGATGGAGAAGGCGGTGTGTTTTGTGGCTATTCCACAGTATGGGATAGATATGCCTTACCATCCATATCCTTCCAGGTGAATGTGCCGTCCTCCAGCACCAGGTAGCTGCCCACGCTGCCGCCCTTGGGGATGGAGGTGGAGCCGGGGTTCACATAGGTGTAGCTGCCGTGGACCCGGAAGGCGGGGATGTGGAAATGGCCGTTGAGGAGGATGGCGCCCTCCGCCAGGGGCGGCGGGCAGTTCTCATCCCACAGGTGGCCGTGGGTGGCGTAGAGCTGGAGCCCATCCCAGGTGAGCAGGGCGTAGTCCGCCATCATGGGGAAGTCCAGGACCATCTGGTCCACCTCGCAGTCGCAGTTGCCCCGAACGGCGATGATGCTGTCCTTGATGGCGTTGAGCTGCTCCGCCACGGAGGGGCAGTTGTAGTCCTGGGGCAGGGCGTTGCGGGGGCCATGGTACAGCAGATCCCCCAGCAGCAGGAGCTTTTCCGGCTGCTCCTCCTGAAAGCGATCCATCAGCTTTTTCACATAGTAGCCGGAGCCGTGCAGGTCCGACGCGATCATCAGTTTCATGGGCTGTCCTCCTATCGTTTCTGAGGACAGTATACACGGCGGAGCGAAAATTGCAACCGTTTGTGGGAGAAAATCCGAAAACCACCGTGGACAGTCCGGCGGCAGCCTGCTATACTACGAACAGATGGACGAAGAGGAGGGGCGCTATGCAGGTGCGTTTTTATGAGGCTGTGGATGACGAACTGCTGCAATTTGCCGTTATTATTGCCAAGTATCAGGGGAAGTGGGTGTTCTGCCGCCACCGGGAGCGGACCACCGACGAGATCCCCGGCGGACACCGGGAGCCCGGCGAGAGCATTGAGGCGGCGGCCCGGCGGGAGCTGGAGGAGGAGACCGGGGCGATCCGGTACACCTTATCCCCGGTCTGCGTCTACTCTGTTGAGGGGAAGACCAGGGTGAACGAGACCGGTGAGGAGACCTTTGGTATGCTGTATTTTGCGGAGATCCAGGCCCTCGACCCGGAACTGCACAGCGAGATGGCCTGCATCCGGCTGCTGGATGGGCTGCCGGAGACATGGACCTACCCCCAGATCCAGCCCCTGCTGCTGGCGGAGTACTGCCGGAGATCCGGGGCGCAATGTGGATAAACCGTGGGCGAGACTGGCGGATCATACACAAATCAACGGGGATATCCACAGAAAAAGTGGGGGAAATCCACAAAAATCCCTTGCTGTGGGGAGAAAAATGTGGTATAGTTGGGATGAAAAGAAAATAGTGCTCATATAATTTCGTAGGGATGGTACGAAAGTTTCTACGGGGCCGCCGTTCCGGCCCTGCTATGGGTGTTCCGCCCTGGCCTGTGGCCGGGCGGGGCGCTTTTTCTTTTTGATCTGAACGAAAGGAAGTGGAGACCATGACGACGATCCTGCACGGAAACATTGTTCACACCCCTGCCCTGGGCAGGCTGGAGACCCTGGCCGGCGGGTACATGGCCCTGGAGGACGGGGCCATCCTGGGCATCTGGCCCACCCTGCCGGAGGAGTACCGCCGCTGCCCGGTGGAGGACTACGGCAACAGCCTGATCCTCCAGTCCTTTGCGGACCTGCACCTCCACGCCCCCCAGTACCCCATGCTGGGCATGGGCATGGACCTACCCCTGCTGGAGTGGCTGGACACCTACACCTTCCGCACGGAGGCCCGCTTCGTGGATACGGACTACGCCCGGCGGGTGTACCGCCGCCTGGCGGAGGAGCTCATCACCTCCGGGACCACCCGGGTGGCCATGTTCTCCTCCCGCCACACGGATGCCACCCTGATCCTCATGGAGGAGCTGGAGCGGGCGGGGGTCACGGGCCTGGTGGGGAAGGTGAACATGGACCGCAACGGCGGGGCAGTCCAGGAGACCACCGAGGATTCCCTGGCGGAGACGCTGCGCTGGCTGGAGGCCTGCGACTTCCCCCATGTGAAGCCCATCTTGACGCCCCGCTTCACCCCCGCCTGCAGCAATGGGCTCATGGCGGCCCTGGGCCGCCTGGCGGCGGAGCGGGATCTGCCAGTGCAGTCCCACCTGTCGGAGAACCGGGGGGAGATCGCCTGGGTGGGTGAGCTGCACCCGGAGTGCCCCCAGTACTGGGAGACCTACCAGAAGTATGGCCTGTGGAAGCCGGGGACCCTGATGGCCCACTGCGTGTACAGCGACGCCCGGGAGCAGGAGGCCATGGTGCGCTGCGGCGTCACGGCGGTCCACTGCGCCGCCTCCAACGTGAACCTCTGCTCCGGGACAGCCCCGGTGCGGGAGATGCTGCGCCGGGGGGTGACGGTGGCCCTGGGCAGCGATATCGCCGGCGGCGACCAGCTGGCCATGTACCAGGTGGTGGTGGCAGCCATCCGGGCCTCCAAGGTCCGGGAGATGTCCGCCGGGGACCCCTTCCTGACGGTGCCGGAGGCTTACTACCTGGGCTCCGCCGCCGGCCACCAGTGCCTGGGCGGCAAGGCGGGCTTTGTGCCCGGGGACCGGCTCCACGCCATCGTGGTGGACGACAGCGCCTTCCCGGAGCCGGTCCGGGAGCTGACATTGGCGGAGCGCTTTGAGCGGGCCATGTACCTCATGGGCAAGGACAGCATCCGGGCGGTGTACAGCGAGGGGCGAAAAGTTGTCGGTTGATTTCCCCGGCGGCGTCTGCTAAACTGGAGATAATTTCCCGGCGACACTGAAGAAGGAGTTGATTTGTCATGATCAAGCATGTTGTAATGTGGAAGTTCAAGCCCGGCACGGAGAAGGAAATGATGGCCTTCGTGGAGGGGCTGCGGGGCCTGTACGGTGTGATCCCCCAGATCCGCCAGCAGGAGGTGGGCGTCAATGTGGTGGAGGGCAACTATGATGCCGTCCTGATCTCCGCCTTCGACAGTCTGGAGGACCTGGAGGCCTATAAAAATGACCCCCGCCATGTGGCGGTGTCTGAGCTTTGCAAGTCCATCCGGGAGACCCGGGTGGCGGTGGACTACCAGGTGTAAGGAAGCAAAAAGCTTCCGTCCGGCGAATACGCCGGACGGAAGCTTTTTGAGTAGGGGGTGCGCTGCGCTCTGCGCCTCGGTTGTCCGCCAAAAGCGGACAATTCGACGCTCGCTCCGCGAGAAGTATTTTCTGCCAGGTACACGCCCCGGCAGAAAATGATTTCACTCTATTCGCCGCACTCCGGGCGGCGAACTCTGCGAGGCTCCTTTTTGAAAAACTGAAGCGTCCGTCCGGCATTTTCGCCGGACGGACGCTTTTTGGTGTAGTAAATTAGAGCTCGCCTACAGGCGCCCCGTAGGGGCTGCGGCCCACCCGGCGCTGGCCCTCCTCAAAGTAGGCCAGGTCGCACATGGCGGTGTAGGGGGTCAGCCAGATGTCCAGCAGGCCGAAGGTGAACAGGGACAGGAGGTTCCAGCCGAAGAAGCTGAGGTCCAGCACGAAGAGGTCGCCCTTCATGCCCCGGGTCTGCTGGCAGCTCAGGCGGATGGCCTGGCTGGCGGAGAGGGAGGAGTCCGTCAGGATGTTGTAGATGGCGAAGCGGTAGCGGTAGGCCGCCACGATGCCGGGGACCCACAGGAGCATGGTCCACAGCACGATCTTCACGCCCATGAGGATGCTGCACCAGATCAGCTTTCCGGCCACGCTGAGGCCGTCCAGCAGACTGGACCAGGGCATCTCCAGCCCCTGGCGCACGCCCATGCAGTAGATGAAGTAGCCGCCGTTGAGCACCGTCATGAACAGGGACACCAAAATGGAGAAAAAGGTGGCGGGCATGGAGCTGGCGGGCATGGAGGCCACCAGGGCCATGAGGGCGTCCATATCGCCGGAGGTGATGGCCTCCATGTAGGCGGACAGGAACTGACCGCTGAAGAAGAGACTGCCGGTCTGCAGCAGGGTGGTGATCGTGTTGAGGATATAGGCGATGGCCAAAACGATCAGCGTCATCAGCAGGGGGTTGACCCGGGCGGTGCGCAGGAGCGCCTTGGCCTCAGTTTTAATTTCGACACGATTTTTCATCTAATCCGTACCTCCATCAGTGGATTTGGGGAGATTCCTCTATCTTTCCTTTGCATCATAACAGAGAACGACAGAAATTGCAACTGCGGGAAAACACAGGTTTTGTCATAGAATTAACGAGCTGGTTCAAATTTCTGGTGCCTATGTTGCGTAAAAATACGGAAAACATGAAAATTGACTGGACAGGAAGAGGATAAGAGAGTATGATAGAAGAGCAAAATTACCGGGCTTGACCGCCCGATCGACAAAAAACGAGGTGAAGAACATGGCGCAATCCTTCTTCGGCGGCATACATCCCAACGATAAAAAAGCCGCCACCAATAAAAAGCCCATTGAACTGCTCCCGCCTCCTGCACAGGTCGTTATCCCCATGTCCCTGCACATCGGCGCTCCCTGCAAGCCCTGTGTGGCGGTGGGGGACCAGGTCACTGTGGGGCAGAAGATCGGCGAGACCTCGGCCTTCGTCTCCGCCCCCATCCATGCCAGTGTTTCCGGCAAGGTGGTGGCGGTGGAGCCCCGCATCCACTTCAGCGGGGTGAAGGTCATGAGCGTGGTCATTGAAAATGACTTCAACGACACCCTCTGCCCCGACATCAAGCCTGTGGAGAAGCCCGGCGACCTAACGCCGGAGCAGCTGGTGGAGATCGTAAAGGAGGCCGGTATCGTGGGCCTGGGCGGAGCCACCTTCCCCACCCACATCAAGATCAGCTCCGGCCTGGGCAAGGTGGACACGGTGATCATCAATGCCGCAGAGTGCGAGCCCTATATCACCAGCGACCACCGATATATGCTGGAGCGGCCGGAGGAGATCATCGGCGGGGCCAAGATCCTGGCCCGGATCTTCGGCGTGGACCGGGTCCACATCGGCGTGGAGGCCAACAAGCAGAACGCCGCGGAGCTGCTGCGGCTGAAGATCGAGGAGGAGAAGGCCCCCGCCGTGGTGGAGGTCCTCCACACCCGCTACCCCCAGGGGGCGGAAAAACAGCTGTGCCAGTCCATCACCGGCCGGCAGGTGCCCCCCGGCGCGCTGCCCGCCGCCATTGGCTGCGCGGTGTTCAATACCGTCACCGCCGCCGCCATCTACCAGGCGGTGACCCGGGGGATGCCGGTCACCCGCCGGGTGGTGACGGTCTCCGGCTCCGGCGTCAACGACCCGAAGAATCTGGACTGCCCCATCGGCACCCCCATCTGCGAGCTGCTGGACGCCTGCGGCGGTGTGAAGAAGACCACCTTCAAGGTCATGATGGGCGGCCCCATGATGGGCCATGTCCAGTACGATATGGACGCCCCCATCGGCAAGGGTACCAACGCTATCCTGGCCTTCTGTGAGGACGAGGAGCGGACCGTGGAGCACCCCGCCTGTATCCGCTGCGGCAAGTGCGTCAGCGTCTGCCCCATGCACCTGATGCCTGTATTTATGTACCAGTACGAGCGGGCCGGTATGCTCCAGGAGCTGGAAAGCGCCAATGTGATGGACTGCATCGAGTGCGGCGCCTGTACCTATATCTGCCCCGGCCGGCTGCACCTGGTCCAGACCTTCCGGGCGGGCAAGCAGAAGATCAACAACGCCAGAGCCGCCGCAAAGGCCGCAGCGGACGCTGCCGCCAAGGCTGCGGAGGGGAAGAAGGAGAGCTAATATGGATTATAAAGAACTGAATCTGATCGGGTCCTCCTCCCCCCACATCCGCACCAAGGCGGGGACGGGCCACATCATGGGGGAGGTCCTGCTGGCGCTGCTGCCGGCCCTGGGCTTTGGTATCTACAACTTCGGCTGGCGGGCCCTCACCGCCACCCTGGTGTCCGTGGCGGGCTGCTGCTTCTTTGAGTGGCTGTACCGGGCGCTGATGCGGAAAAATTGCACGGTGGGCGACCTCAGCGCCGCCGTCACCGGCGTGCTCATCGCCTTTGTCTGCCCGGTGGGGGTGCCCTACTGGATCCTGCTGATCGGCGACTTCTTCGCCATTGTGGTGGTCAAGCAGCTCTTCGGTGGCATCGGCAAGAACTTTTTGAACCCCGCCCTGGCGGCCCGGGCCTTTATGCTCAGCTGGGCCGGTGAGATGAGCACCTGGCCGGTACCCTCCGTCCGCACCGATGTGCTGACGCCCATCTGGGGCGCTGCCGATGTGGTCACCGGCCCCACACCCATGGCCTTCCTGGCGGAGAACAACCTGGCGGAGCTGATGGAGTACTACGACCTGGGGGATATGCTGGTGGGATTCATCGGCGGCTCTCTGGGTGAGGTCAGTGCGCTGCTGCTGACCCTGGGCGGCGTGTACCTCATCTCCCGAAAGATCATTACCTGGTGCATCCCGGTGTGCTACATCGGCACCGTGGCGGCACTGACCTTCCTCTTCCCCCGGGGCAACGATCCCCTGACCTGGATGCTCTACAACGTCCTGGGCGGCGGTCTGATCCTGGGCGCGTTCTTCATGGCCACGGACTATGTCACCTCCCCGGTGAGCCGCCGGGGCCAGGCCATCTTCGGCGTGGGCTGCGGCCTCATCACCGTGTTTATCCGGTACTTCGGCGCCTATAACGAGGGCGTGTGCTACGCCATTTTGGTGATGAACCTGACGGTGTGGATCATCGACAAGAGCATCAAGCCCGCCCGCTTCGGCGTGGTGAAGGCCAAGAAGGAGAAGACGGAAAAGAAGGAGGTGTCCGGCAAATGAGCAAGGAGAAAGGGACTGCGGCGGCAGCTGCGCCCAAGGAGAAGCTGGCGCTGGACCCCAAGTTCGTGCTGCGGCTGGCCGCCACTCTGCTGGGGATCTGTGCCGTAGTGGCCGTGCTGCTGGCGGTGGTGGACAACGTCACCCGCCCCACCATCCGGGCCATCCAGGAGGAGAAGACCGCCGCGGCTATGCGCCAGGTCCTCGACGCCTTGACCTATGAGCCGGTGGAGAACCAGGCGGAGAATGTCACCGCCCTCTACGCCGCCATGGGCAGCGGCGCCCAGCTGGGCTGGGTGGCGGAGGTCACCACCAACGGCTTTGGTGGGCCCATCAACATGGTGGTGGGCGTGGATATGACCGGCGCCGTCACTGGCGTGGCGGTCATCAAGAGTGCGGAGACCCCCAATGTGGGCACCAAGGTGGTGGGGGACCAGACGGTCCTGGACCGCTTTGTGGGCCTGGGCGGGGAGATCACCGTCAACGGCGGCGATAACCGATTCGATGCCGTATCCGGCGCCACGGTCAGCTCCAAGGCGGTCACCGCCGGGGTCAATGCGGCTCTGGCCGCCGTGGCCGCGCAGTAAGGAGGGATAACGATGAATTTTGGTAAACAGCTGAAGGAGGGTCTCCTGACCCAGAACCCGGTGCTGGTCCAGCTGCTGGGCATGTGCTCCACCCTGGCCATCACCACCTCCATCATGAACGGACTGGGCATGGGCGTTTCCGTGCTCATCATCCTGACCTGCTCCAACGTGGTCATCTCTCTGCTGCGGAAGGTCATTCCCAACCAGATCCGCATCGCCGCCTATATCGTGGTCATTGCGGGCTTCGTCACCATGGTGGACCTGCTGCTCCAGGCCTTTTTCCAGGATATTGCGGAGAGCCTGGGGGTATTCATCCCCCTGATCGTGGTCAACTGCATCATCCTGGGCCGGGCGGAGTCCTTCGCCTCCAAGAATAAGCCCGGGGCCGCCGCTGTGGACGGCATTTGCCAGGGCATCGGCTATACCCTGGTGCTGCTGGTCATGAGCGGCATCCGTGAGCTGCTGGGCAGCGGGACCCTGGCGGGGATCCGCATCTTCCCGGCGGAGTACGGCGCACTGATGATGATCCTGCCGGTGGGCGGTTTCCTGACCATGGGCGTTCTTATCGCCCTGATGCAGTGGGCCCAGAGCAGGGCCGCCAAAAGGGGAGGTAAGTAAGCATGGATGTGACAAAACTGCTGGCCATTTCGCTGGGTGCGATCCTGGTCAATAACTTTATTCTGGTCCAGTTCCTGGGCATCTGCCCCTTCATGGGCGTCAGCAAGAAGATGGACACCGCCGTGGGCATGGGCTTCGCCGTGATCTTTGTCATGGGCCTGGCCTCCGCCCTGTGCTATCCGGTGAACCTGCTGCTGGTGAAGCTGGATATGGCCTATATGCAGACGGTGGCCTTTATCCTGGTCATTGCAGCCCTGGTCCAGCTTGTGGAGATGTTCCTGAAAAAGGCCGTGCCCTCCCTCTACGAGGCCCTGGGCGTGTACCTGCCCCTCATCACCACCAACTGCGCCGTGCTGGGCGTGGTGCTGCTGAATGTGCAGGAGAACTACAACTTCATCGAGTCCGTGGTCTACGGCATCACCGGCGGCGTGGGCTTTTTGCTGGCCATCGTCCTCTTTGCCAGTATCCGGGAGCGGCTGGAGTTTGCCGATCCTCCCAAGGCCTTCCAGGGGTACCCCATCGCCCTAGTCACTGCGGGGCTCATGGCCCTGTGCTTCATGGGCTTCAGCGGCCTGAAGGTGTGGTAAAGGGAGGAGAGAGAGTATGCAGAATGTGTTATATGCATTGCTGACCCTGGGCATCCTGGGCGGTGTATTCGGCCTGGTGCTGGCCATCGCCTCCAAGGTCTTTGAGGTCAAGGTGGACCCCCGCCTGGCGGAGATCCAGGATAACCTGCCCGGCGCCAACTGCGGCGGCTGCGGTTATCCCGGCTGCGCCGGCTGTGCAGCCGCCATCCTAGCGGGCAAGGCGCCGGTAAACGCCTGCCCCAGCTGCAGTGGTGAGCAGACCTCCCGCATTGCGGCCATTATGGGCGTAGAGGTGGAGGCGGTGGAGCGCCGGGTGGCCTTTGTCCGCTGCGCCGGCGGCGACCGGGCGGGCCACAAGTTTGAGAAGTATGTGGGCGTCACCGACTGCGTGGCGGCCATGAAGGTCTCCGGCAACGGCCCTCTGGACTGCGGCTTCGGCTGCCTGGGTCTGGGCTCCTGCGTGGCGGCCTGCAAGTTCGACGCCATCTTCATCAACGACCACGGCGTGGCCGAGGTGGACCGGGACAAGTGCACCCACTGTATGCAGTGCGCCGAGGCGTGCCCCCGCCATGTCATTACTGATGTGCCCTATGCTGCGGATATTCTGGTGCCCTGCGCCAGCCTGGACAAGGGCGCCGTGGCCAAGGCCGGCTGCTCCGTCAGCTGTATCGGCTGCCGCCTGTGCGAGAAGAACTGCCCCAGCGGCGCCATCACGGTGAAGGACAATCTGGCCTCCATCGACTACACCAAGTGTACCTCCTGCGGCGAGTGCGTCACCAAGTGCCCCCGAAAGCTGATCGTGGATATCCACGAGGACGGCAAGGTGGCCCCCGTGGTGGTCAAGCAGTAGCCGGCGAAAGCAACTGCACCAGCAAATCCCCCGCTCCCGGTCTCGGAAGCGGGGGATTTTTCTCTTTCCGGCGAAAATTTCCGAATTTACAATTTGTTCACGGCGGGGCGGGGGAACACGCTTGACATTGGGCGGCAATGGTGTTAAACTTCCTTTAGCACTCAGGGGAAAGGAGTGCTAAAGGAGAAGGCGCTATGGAATTGACCGCCCGGAAAAAGGAAATACTGAAGGTGGTCACCGAGCGATACATCGACGCTGCGGAGCCGGTGGGCTCCAAGTTTATCGCCCAGGCCATGGGCGGCAGCGTCAGCTCCGCCACCATCCGCAACGAGCTGGCGGATCTGGTGGAGATGGGCTACCTGGAGCAGCCCCACACCTCTGCCGGGCGGATCCCCTCCCCCAAGGGCTACCGGCTGTATGTCAACGAGCTTATGGAGCGCAAGCGCGTCAGCGACCAGGAGGCGGCGGAGATCAATGCCGCCATCCACGACCAGATGCAGCAGGCGGACACCCTGGTGGCCCAGGCGGGACAGATGATGTCCTCCATGGTCAGCTACCCCACCTATGCGGTGGCGGCGGGCAAGGGTGGCGTCACCGTTCGGCGCTACGACCTGCTCCCGGTGGACAGCGGCAGCTATATTGCCGTGGTCATGACCGCCGACAGCCGGGTAAAGAGCCAGCTGATGCGCACGGAGCTGCCCCTCCGCACGGAGCAGCTGCCGGCCCTGGCCAGCCTGCTGAACACCCACTTCACCGGCATCGGCGCCGGGGAGCTGGGAACGAAGCTCATGGCCCTGGCGGGACAGCTGGCGCCGGAGCTGTTTATGATCCTCTCCCAGACCATCGAGTACGCCACCGCAGTCATCGACCGCAGTGAGCAGAACCAGGTCTACACCACCGGGCAGACCCGTCTGCTGACCCAGCCGGAGTTCCAGGACCTCACCAAGGCCCATGAGCTCATGAGCCTGCTGACGGATCAGAAGGACGACCTGCCGGTGCTGGATGAGAACACATCCATGAAGATCCTCATCGGGCCGGAGAACGTCAACGAGGCCCTGAAGGACGCCAGTGTGGTGGTGGCAAGCTACGACATCGGCGACAATATGCGGGGCCTCATCGGTGTGGTGGGTCCCACCCGCATGGACTACGCCACTGTGGCCGCGCGGCTGAGCTATTTTGCCGAGAGCCTGACCAAAATGTTTGGTAAGAATAACAATGAGTTACCCCCCAAGGAGGAAGATCGTTCGTGAGTAAGAATAAGAAGGAAAATCCCGCGCCCATGGAGGAGCAGGAGAAGCAGGAGAAGCAGACCCAGGAGCAACCCACCGAGGTGACTGAGGAGTACCGCCCGGAGGCGGAGGAGACCTTTACCGTCACCCGGGAGCAGATGGAGAAGATGGAGGCCCTGGCCGGACAGCTGTCGGCCCTCAACGACCAGCACCTGCGTCTGGCGGCGGAGTACGACAACTACCGCAAGCGCACCACCCGGGAGAAGGAGAGCCTCTACCAGGACGCCAAGATCGACACCATCGCCAAGTTCCTGGAGGTCTATGACAACCTGGAGCGGGCGGTGACCCAGGCGGGGGATGAGGACAATGTCCACAAGAAGGGCATGGAGATGATCTTCCACCAGCTGTGCGCCGTTCTGGAGAAGATGGGCGTCACGGTGGAGGACCCCCAGGGCAAGGAATTCGATCCCGAGCGGCACAACGCCGTCATGCACCTGGAGGATGAGAGCCTGGGGGAGAACATTGTGGCCCAGGTATTCCAGAAGGGCTTCCTGCTGGGCGATAAGGTGATTCGCTTCGCCACGGTGCAGGTGGCCAATTAAATCTTGTTAAAAAATATTTTCGATATATTAGGAGGAACAGATCATGTCTAAGGTTATCGGTATCGATTTAGGTACAACCAATTCCTGCGTCGCCGTTATGGAAGGCGGCGAGAGCGTTGTCATCGCCAATGCCGAGGGCAACCGCACCACCCCCTCTGTGGTGGCATTTTCCAAGACCGGTGAGCGTATGGTGGGCCAGGTGGCCAAGCGCCAGGCCATCACCAACCCCGACCGCACCATCTCCTCTATCAAGCGTGAGATGGGCAGCGATTACAAGGTGGAGATCGACGGCAAGAAGTACACCCCCCAGGAGATCAGCGCCATGGTGCTGCAGAAGCTGAAGGCTGACGCCGAGGCCTACCTGGGCCAGAGCGTGTCCGAGGCGGTCATCACCGTCCCCGCCTACTTCACCGACGCCCAGCGCCAGGCCACCAAGGACGCCGGCCGCATTGCCGGCCTGGAGGTCAAGCGTATCATCAACGAGCCTACCGCTGCGGCTCTGGCCTACGGCGTGGACAAGGAGGAGGCCCAGAAGGTCATGGTCTACGACCTGGGCGGCGGCACCTTCGATGTGTCCATCCTGGACATTGACGACGGCGTCATCGAGGTCCTGGCCACCGCCGGCAACAACCGCCTGGGCGGCGACGACTTCGACGAGTGCATCATGAAGTACCTGGTCGCTGAGTTCAAGAAGGCTGAGGGTATCGACCTCAGCGGCGACAAGGTCGCCATGCAGCGGCTGAAGGAGGCCGCCGAGAAGGCCAAGATCGAGCTGTCCGGCGTCACCACCAGCAATGTGAACCTGCCCTATATCACCGCTGACGCCACCGGCCCCAAGCACCTGGATGTCACCCTGACCCGTGCCAAGTTCAACGAGCTGACCGCGCACCTGGTGGAGGCCACCATGGGCCCCGTGCGCCAGGCCATGAGCGACGCCGGCCTCTCCGGCCGCGATATCTCCAAGGTTTTGCTGGTGGGCGGCTCCAGCCGTATCCCCGCCGTCCAGGATGCCGTGAAGAACATCACCGGCAAGGAGGGCTTCAAGGGCATCAACCCCGACGAGTGCGTGGCCATGGGCGCCGCCCTGCAGGCCGGCGTGCTGACCGGCGATGTGAAGGGCCTGCTGCTGCTGGATGTCACCCCCCTGTCCCTGGGTATTGAGACCATGGGCGGCGTGTGCACCCGCCTGATCGAGCGCAACACCACCATCCCCGCCAAGAAGAGCCAGATTTTCTCCACCGCTGCGGACAACCAGACCTCCGTTGAGGTCAACGTCCTCCAGGGTGAGCGTGAGATGGCCGCCGCCAACAAGAGCCTGGGTCGCTTCCACCTGGACGGCATTGCCCCGGCCCGCCGCGGCGTGCCCCAGATCGAGGTGACCTTCGACATCGACGCCAACGGCATTGTCAATGTCTCCGCCAAGGACCTGGGCACCGGCAAGGAGCAGCACATCACCATCACCTCCTCCACCAATATGTCCAAGGAGGACATCGAGCGGGCCGTCAAGGAGGCGGAGCAGTTCGCCGCTGAGGACGCCAAGATCAAGGAGTCCGTGGAGACCCGCAACACCGCCGACCAGATGGTCTACCAGGCGGAGAAGACCCTGGGCGAGATGGGCGACAAGATCCCCGCCGAGGACAAGAGCAAGGTCCAGGCCGGTGTGGATAAGCTGAAGGAGACCCTGAAGGGCGACGATTCCGCCGCCATCAAGGCCGCCACGGAGGAGCTGCAGCAGGCCTTCTACGCTGTCAGCGAGAAGTTGTACCAGCAGGCCGCGCCCCAGGGCGATCCCAACATGGGCGGTCAGCCCGGCGGCGACGCCAACCAGGGCGGCCAGCAGTACTACGACGCCGACTACAAGGTCGTGGACGAGGACGAGAACAAGTAATACAGAGAGTATCAACTGGGGATGCGGGGCCGTTTTCAACGACTCCGCATTGCCCCTGTAATTTCCCGGCTGGAGCCAAGAGCCCGGCGAGAACGGATGTGATGTGCAATGGCAGATAAGAGAGATTATTATGAGGTCCTGGGTGTCTCCAAAAGCGCCACGGACGCCGAGATCAAGAAGGCGTACCGGAAGCTGGCCAAGGAGAACCACCCGGATCTGAACCCCGGGGACAAGGAGGCGGAGGCCCGCTTCAAGGAGGCCAACGAGGCCTACGAGGTCCTCAGCGACAGCGACAAGCGTTCCCGGTATGACCAGTTCGGCTTTGCCGGGGTGGACCCCAACTACGGCGGCGGAGGATACGGCGGCGGAGGATACGGCGGCGGCTTCGATGGCAGCTTCGACTTCGGCGACCTGGGGGATATTTTCGGCAGCTTCTTCGGCGGCGGCTTTGGCGGCGGCAGCCGCAGCCGCACCGGCCCCCAGCGGGGGGAGAGCCTGCGGATGGGGGTCACCATCACCTTTGAGGAGGCGGCCTTCGGCTGTGAGAAGGAAGTGACCCTGGAGCGGGTGGAGCAGTGCGACACCTGCCAGGGCAGCGGCGCGGCCCCCGGCACCAGCCCGGAGACCTGCTCCAACTGCGGCGGCAGCGGCCAGGTCCAGCAGCGGCGGCAGACCCCCATGGGCGTATTCGCCACCACCGGCCCCTGCCCCCGCTGCGGCGGCAAGGGCAAGATCATCAAGACCCCCTGCGACGCCTGCCGGGGCAGCGGCCAGGTCCGCCGGCGCAAGACCGTGAAGGTCACTATCCCCGCCGGCATCGACGACGGCCAGACCATCTCCCTGCGGGGGCAGGGCAACGCCGGAAAGAACGGCGGGCCCGCCGGTGATCTCCTGCTGGTGATCACCGTGAAGCCCCACCAGCTGTTCCGCCGGGAGGGCAACGCCGTGTTCTGTGAGGCGCCCATCACCTTTACCCAGGCGGTCCTGGGCGGGGAGATGGAGATCCCCACCATCGACGGCAAGGTGAAGTACGACATCCCCGAGGGGACCCAGACCGGCACCACCTTCCGCCTACGGGGCAAGGGCATCCCCAACATGAACGGCCACGGCCGCGGAGACCAGTATGTCACCGTGAATATCGAGACCCCCAGGAACCTGACCCGGGAGCAGAAGGAGGCCCTGCGGAAGTTCAGCGACACCCTAAAGGAGAACAACTACGAGGAGCGGAAGAGCTTCTTTAAGAAGTTCAAAAAATAAGGATACCGCCTGAGGCGGGAAGGGAGAAAACCATGAAGATCGCAATGGCTTGCGACCACGGCGGATTTGCACTGAAGGAGGACCTGCGTGCCTGGCTGACGGAGCAGGGATACGAGATCGAGGACTTCGGCTGCCACAGCACGGAGAGCTGCGACTATCCTGACTTTGCCGGACCTGCCGCAAAGGCGGTGGCGGCTGGGCAGTGCCAGAGGGGGATCGTGATCTGCACCACCGGTATCGGTGTGTCCATCTGTGCCAACAAGGTGGACGGCGTCCGCTGCGCCCTGTGCAGCGAGCCCTGGAGCGCGGAGATGACCCGCCGCCACAACGACGCCAATGTGCTGGCCATGGGCGCGGGCGTAGTCGGCCCCAACCTGGCCCGCCAGATCGTCACCAATTTCCTCAACACAGAATTCGAGGGCGGTCGTCACCAGCGCCGGGTGGATAAGATGATGGCGCTGGAGGAGAAATAAGAGCAAAAAAGAGGCAGAAGGCCAGCCCTCGCCGCCGCGAATGCGGCGTACAAGCGTTTTCCGAAGGAAAACCTTGGCGCAAGGCGGAATTTACTTCCGCCGCGCAGGTGAAATGGACAGGGGTCCCCAGGGGACAGACCTGTCCCCTGGGGCGGCCGACACCAGCGCCGGGTGGATAAAATGATGGCGCTGGAGGAGAAATAAGAGCAAAAAAGAGGCAGAAGGCCAGCCCTCGCCGCCGCGAATGCGGCGTACAAGCGTTTTCCGAAGGAAAACCTTGGCGCAAGGCGGAATTTACTTCCGCCGCGCAGGTGAAATGGACAGGGGTCCCCAGGGGACAGGCCTGTCCCCTGGGGCGGCCGACACCAGCGCCGGGTGGATAAGATGATGGCGCTGGAAAATTAACGGAAAAATACCGTGGAGCGGCGGACGGGCGTAATGCCTGCCGCCGCTCCATAGCGTTTGCCTGTCAAAAAAGGAAAAAATCGGTTGCATGGGGACGGCGGTCTGTGGTAAGGTATAGCTGAATACCCTGATAGAAAAGAGATGTGCCTATGGCAACAAAAGGATATCACAGCTACCGCGGACGGCGGAGCTGGTGGAAAAAGCTGGTGGTGGCGCTGCTGGTGCTGATTTTGCTGGCGGCCTGCGGATTTATGCTGATCCAGCGCTATATCACCTATACCGACGACGGGAGGCTGTGGCTGGATCTGCCCTTCCTGCGGCAGGAGGAGACCCCGTCGCCTGCGCCGCTGCCGGAGGAGCAGGAGGAGATGAACCTGGTCATCACACCGCCGGTCCAGCCGGAGCCGGAGCCGGAACCGGAGCCGCCGGTGCAGACTGCCCGCCGTGTGGCGGAGCTGTCCGTACTGCCCGCCGATGGGGAAGCCCTGCGGGCTGCACTGGATGAGCTGGGGGCCAACGCCTTCGCCTTCCAGGTGAAAAACAGCGCGGGCCAGGTCCGCTGTGCCTCGGAGATGGCCATGGACGATGCGGTGGCGGAGGATGCCGTTGACCTGGCGACCCTGGCTGCCCTCTGCGCCAGGGAGGATGTGGACGCCGTGGCCCGGCTGAACTGCTTCCACGACAGCTACTATGCCTGGGCCCACATGGAGAGCGCCGGGGTGTGCCAGAGCACCGGGTATATCTGGTATGACAACAACTCCTGGCACTGGCTGGACCCCGCCAAGGAGGCCGCCCGGCAGTATGTGATCGCGCTGGCTCTGGAGTGCGCCCAGCTGGGGTTTGACGAGCTGCTGCTGGAGGAGGCCAGCTACCCGGTGAAGGGGAATTTGCAGAAGATCGACTACACCGGAAACACCATGGGAAAGACGGAGGCTCTGAAGCTCTTTTTGACGGAGCTGCGGGCTGCTGTGGAGCCCTATGGGGTGAAGATATCCCTGCTGCTGGACAGCCAGCTGCTGACGGCGGAGGGGGAGGCCCTGGCCGAGACCTCCGGACAGGACCTGAAGGTGCTCCTGCCCCTGGTGGACGCAGTTTACGCCCAGGTAGAGGACCTGGCGGCAGCGGAGGCCGTTTTGGCGCAGGCTGCCGGAGATGAGGCTGCCCCGCCGCTGATCCCGCTGATGGAGTCCCCCGGGGAGGGGGAGCGCTGGTATATGGCGCAGTAGGGCGAGAGCGCGGCGCCGGGGACGGCGGCAGACTGACCGCGGATAAGCGGAATAACGGCTGCGGAGTGCTTCTTGATGGGAAGCACTCCGCAGCCGTTTTGCTTGCGGGCCGGGAGGACGCTATTTCCGCGGAGAAAATGGGCGGATTCTGCCTGGAGCCAGAAAAAAGGTGTAAGGTCAGCCCGTGATTTCCTGTCTTATGGGAGGAAGGGACGCATTAAGGACCGGAGGGAGGGATCGCCATGGAGGATAGCCGCATTATTGCGCTCTACTGGCAGAAAAATGCGGATGCCATCCAGGAGACCAACAGCAAGTACGGCGCATACTGTTTTGCCATAGCGGACAACATCCTGCACAGCCGGGAGGACGCCGAGGAGTGCGTCAATGATACCTGGCTAAACGCCTGGAATGCGATGCCGCCGCAGAAGCCCGCAAGGCTTCGCCCGTTTTTGGCGAAGATCACCCGCAATCTCGCCTTCAACCGCTATAACGCCCGCTCCGCCGGGAAGCGCGGCGGCGGTGGGCTGGTCCTGGTCCTGGACGAGCTGGCGGAGTGCCTGGCCGCCGAATCGGATGTGGAGGACATCTGCGCAGCCAAAGAGCTGGAACAGTGCATCCGGGAATTTGTCCGGGCGCTGCCGGCGCGGGATGGCAATGTCTTTGTCCGCCGGTACTTCTTCACGGAGCCTGTGGCGGAGATTGCCGGGCGGTATGGCCTGACCGCAAACCATGTTATGGTGATCCTGAGCCGGACGCGGAAGAAGCTGAGGGTGCACCTGGTAAAGGAGGGGTTCGTTAATGAATCGGAATGATCTGTATCAGAGTTTCCATGCGATCGACGACGACATCCTTGAGCGCAGCGAACAGCGGGCCTGCGCCGGCGGGCGGGCTGTCCGCCGCCGCCTGTGGGTTGGGCTGACTGCGGCGCTGCTCGGTCTGCTGTTGATGGGCGCCGGTGCGGTGGCGGTGATTTATGGCGACAGTATCCAGAACTGGTTCGGCCACTACTTCGGTGTGGTGACCGGCCAGGAGATGAGCCGGGGGCAGTCCGCGCTGATCGAGCATCTGAGCCAGGATATCGGTCAGCGCCGGACCGTCCAGGGGACCACGGTGACGGTGGATTCGGTGACAGTGGGGGACGACAGCTTTTATCTCCTCCTGCGGGTGGAGGGGGTAAGGCTGTCCAAGCGGCACAGCTATCATTTTGATGCACTCACCCTGGAGGTTTCTCCCGATCCGCTGGCCGGGGAGAGGGGGATCGGCAGTCAGGGCATCGCCTTTAAGGGCCTGGACGGAGACGGTGCAGCCCTGTTCCTGGTGGAATACGCCTATGCCGCAGGAACGGAATTTACTGCGGATACGACGCCGCTGGAGGTCCACCTCCTGCTGGAGGACTTCATGCGCGGTCCGCAGACCAAGAAACGAAAAACGATCACCGCCGGGGTTTGGGCCTTTGACTTTACCATTGACCGCAGCCAGCCGCCGGAGATCATCGCCCTCCCCGATACGGAGGTGACAGGGATGGATCTGCACGCCCGGGAGGATATCGCGGTACTGCTGACCCACATGGAGCTGACCAACACGGGGATTCGCTTCCGGTACGACACTCAGGGCGGAGCCATCGACTTGAAAGCACAATTCAGCGTTCTGCTGAAGAGTGGTGCGGACATCAGCTACAGCGAGGGGAGCAGTGTGCCGATGTCAGATCAGACGACCATGAACTGCTCCTACCACTGGGAGATCCCTGTGGAGCTGGAGGAGGTGGCGGCGGTCCAGATCGGCAGCACCACGATCCCAGTACCATAAGCTGAGGGTGTCGAAAAAGTGGCAGGCCACTTTTTCGAGGAAGGGCTGCGCTGCGTTCTGCGCCTCGGTTGGCCGCCAAAGGCGGCCAATTCGACGCTCACTCCGCGAGCAGTATTTTCTGCCACGCCGCAGCGTTAAGAAAATATGCCTGCGGCATATTTTTAGCGTAGGTCGCAGCGGCTATGCCGCGAGAATGCCGTGCTGCCTGTCGCGGCAGAAAATGATTTTACTCTATTCGCCGCCTGTGCGGCGAACTCTGCGAGGCTTTTTCCATAAGCCGAGGGGCCGCAGGCAATCAGCCTGCGGCCCCTTACTGATGTTGTTTGCCTGCGGGTGGTGCTGCGGCAGCAGGGGTCACGCCAGTTCTCTGCGCGCCTGCCGCCGGCAGGACCAGAGACACAGCCCCAGGCCCAGAAGCAGCAGGGGGAGCATGATCATCAACTCCACACCCCTGGGCGCCCAGGGCCCATTTTCCCACCAGCGCCGGAAGTGGAAGGGGGCATCCAGCAGCCAGCTGCCTAAAATTGCCCCCACCACAATAAACAGAGGCAGGGCCTTGAGCAGCATGGCCACATAGTTCCCGCTGTACTGGGACAGGAACACCGTCAGACCGGCGGCCCCCAGGGACAGCAGCAGGACCACCGCCGCCAGAACCAGAAGGTAGGTCCCGTATGTCCAGTCAAACCACGGTGTTCCCCAGGCCCACAGCCCGTCCAGCCCGCAGTCAGCAAACCGCAGCGGCCCCTTCATCAGAAAAGGAACGGCATATACGGTCAGATTCACGGCGGTGAGTACCAGGGCGGACAGTAGCGCCGCCCCCATCTGGGTATGCAAGATCTTTCGTCCCGCCCTGGCGGACCACTGCATGGGCTGGATCTTCCGCAGCCGGTCCCGCACCAGCGCGGGGGAGAGCAGAAGAACGACGCTGAGGACACACCACACCGCCAGATCCATACCATACTGTCGTGTGGACTCTTTTACAGGCATGGGCAGTAAGGAGTATGCCGTGTCTGATGAGGCGATCTCCATATCCCGCTGGATCACCGCCTCTGGATCTCCCAACTTCCGCCGGTTTTCGATATTGATGGCATCATATTCGGATTTGGTGTCATAGGTTTCCATAGTGGATGTCAGTTCTCGAATCAGATACCAATTTGTACCGCCATAAATCCGGTTAAGCAGGAATTCTGTTTCCATATCCGCTGTGCCGTCAGTATTGCGTATATCATCCAGATAGTCCTCTCTGAAGGCGCAAAAGCGCGCATAATCGGTCAAACCTGCGGCGGCAGCCTCTGGAATAGCCGAGATCAACCGGTTAAATGCTTGTATCTCCTCCGCCAGCTGTCCATCCAGCTCCGCCCGCTCCTCCGGCTCCATGGTGGGGCCGTATTTTTCTACCCAGCCGGAGGCCAGAAGAAACTCGGCTTCCGCGCCCGGCCCGTTGCAGAAATACGCAATATAGAACTGTGGGAACATCCAGTAATATACCACGCCCAACAGCAAAAGAGCCGCCAGAATGCCGGGCTGCCAGATTTTCCGCAGCTCCCATTTTAATACGCCCATCATGCCACATCCTTTCGTTCAAACCGATGAAGTGCCAGAGCGGTCCCGCCGCCCCACAGCAGCAGATTGACGCCAACACCTATGGTCTCCTGCCAGGGCAGGACCGCGTTCAGCCCCAGCTCCGTGAACCATCCGCTGCAGGAGAGCCAGAGCGTCGTGGGCTGGAGATTGGAGACCAGGTAGGGCGCCCACAAGCCCGCCTCACCCAGCACAGAGGTCACCCCCAGGCCGCCGAAGCACAGGACCCCTGCCGCCAGCGCCGCAAAATAGGTGTTTCGCACCAAGATGCCGCACACCGCCGCCAGCAGGGAAAATACCGCCGTCAGACCAGCGCCCAGCGCCAGGAATGCCAGCAGATACTGGGCCACGGTGAGATCTCCCCAGGTGAGGAAGGGGCGGGTAAACAGCAGGTCGGTCAGGTAGTTGAATTGGCTGGACACACTGGCCTTCCAGATGCCACTGTAGTCATACAGCAGGAAGTACGGCGTCAGGGAGACAAGGGCCAGCAGCAGGTAGAGGGCCACCGATGCGGGGATGGCGGCAAGGACCTTGATGCGCCGCAGGCGGCGGCCTGTCCGGGCGGCGTAAGCCAGTCCCTCCGTCCGGTGCATCCCCTCATAGCCCAGCAGGTACAGCGTCCCCAGCATGGCAATGATCCCACTCTCACAGAGGACGGCCCGCAAAAGCGTACCGAACAAAAACTGGTGGCTTCCGTGGGTCGCGGGTCCTGCATACAGATCCAGGGCGGCGTCCGTTTCCGCCAGATGGGCCACCCGGCCGGCCAGACGGTCATACTTCCAGATCATCCATTTTTGCGCCAGGGGGGAGCTTTTGACGATTTCGGTGTAAAATTCTGTCAGCTCATCTGTATCGTAGGTTTCAAAAATATCCTCCATACCAGAAACCGACTGGCGCAAAAGCGCCCGGTTTTCTGTGGGGGGCATGGCGGCAAGCCCGTCCTGAAAGGCTTGATCCACCCGTTGGCCCAGCGCCTCCGCCGTGGCAGAGGTTTCGTTGAAAAACGCCCGGTCAGAAAGCGACAGACCGGCGATCAGCAGGAGATTGAACACCAGACACAGCCCCAGGAACACCCACAGGGCGGGCAATCGCAGGAGCTTTTTCCACTCATAGACGGCCAGCTTCATGACTGCCCCTCCTGATAGATGGCCAGGAAGGCGTCCTCCAGACCGGGGGCGACCGGCGCAGCTCCGGCGGGCGGCGTATCCGCCAGCACCCGGATCACAGGGCCCTGTTCCCCTTGGCCCTCACTGAGGATGATCTGCCCCGGGGACAGGGGCGCACCGGCGGGAAGCTGGAACACCTTGCCCTGAAACTGGGAGCAGATATGGGCGGGGCTGTCACAGCAGTAGAGCCGGTGGTCCTTGAACATGACGATCTGACCGGCGATGGTCTCAATGTCTGACACGATGTGGGTGGAGAGGATCACGATGCGGTCCCCGGACAGCGCGTGGATCAGGTTGCGGAACCGCACCCGCTCCCTGGGGTCCAGTCCCGCTGTGGGCTCGTCCAGGATCAGCAGCTTGGGGTCGTTGAGCATAGCCACCGCGATCCCCACCCGCTGGAGCATTCCGCCAGAGAATTTTTTCAGCTTCTTGTCCCCTGCATCGGAAAGGCCCACCAGCGCCAGCAGATGGTCGATGCGGGCGTCGGCCTCTCCTTTGGGGAGGCTCTGCAGGGCGGCGGCGTAGCGGAGGAACTGGCGGGGGGTGTAGTTGGGATAGTGGCCAAACTGCTGCGGAAGATACCCCAGCAGACCGCGGTACTCCGCGCCCAACGCCAGAATGTCCTCGCCGTCCCAGAGGATCTGTCCCCTGGTGGGAAAGAGCAGGGTGGTGAGCATTTTGATCAGGGTGGTCTTACCGGCCCCGTTGGGGGCAAGCAGGCCGTAGACACCCGGCGTAAACTCCAGGGAGATGTCCTCCAGCGCAGTAAAATTTCCATAGGTTTTGGTCACATGATCAACGGACAGCATAGGAAACTCCTCCTTCCACAGTTCGCCGGCAGAAGCAGCGCAGTTCAAGTAGATAGGCCGGCAGCGCAGCGGCGGCCAGCAGACAGAATACCGCCGCGGGAATGGTCAGCAGCCACTGGGCGGCCAGGGGCCAGACAAATGGGATCAGCCCCAGCAAAAGCCACAGCACCGGCGCGGTCAGCAGCCCCGGCAAACTGGGAAGACGCTGGCAAAACAGCGCAAGCATCCCGTACAGAAACAGGCTGGCCAGGGAGAGGGAGAGCATCCACCCCAGGGAGAAGGCCCGCCCGCTGAACAGCCACAGCAGACCAGTCACCGGGACACATGCCAGAACAGAGCATCCGCCAAAGCACAGCATCCGCAGGGCGCTCGTCATTCTGGCGGAAATGCGGAAGGTCCAGGTCCATGCACAGATGCCGCTTTGCAGCTCCTTCCAGAGGGTCAGCAGGGACAGCGCCCCATAGAGCAGGGGGGAAAACAGAAAGAGGGCTGGAGCCGGAGCTTCTGCGGATACCATTAACACGGTCATGGGAATCAGTGCGAGCGCCCAGATCAGCAGGGACAGGGCGATGCAGTCGCCCGCGCCAAAGAACAGGGGACGAAGGCCGACCTGAGTGATGACCGCCCGAAGCTCGCGGAAAACCCCCTGCCGACAGGGCAGGCCCTCATCCAGGATACAGCGGATAGCGGTTTCTCTCTCCGACTCCGTAGGTAAGGGGATGTTGTGCTCATGCATCGCGTCCAAACTCCTTTCTCAGCCGCCCCATCAGGCGATAGTAGCGGGATTTTATCGCCGCCTCCGGTTCCCCCAGCGCGGCGGCGATCTCCGGGAAGGACTTCTCCCCGTAGATCCGCAGGCGGAATACCGCCTGCTCCCTCGGCCCCAGACAGGAGACATAGTCTTCGATCTGCGCCAGCAGGGCCTGGTCGTGGATGCGCTGGATAAAATCCTCCTCCGCCGGGAGAGCGACTTCCTCCAGCGGAAGGAAAGACGGCCGGTTCTTTCGGCGGGCGTCGATGACCTTGTTGGCGGCAATGCGGTAGATCCAGGTGCGGAAGGAGGCCTTTTCCGGCCGGTAGCTGGGGATCGTGCGGAGAACGGCGATGAAAATGGACTGGGTCAGATCCATAGCGTCCTCTTTGTTGCCGGTCTGGCGGTAGACAAAGCGGTAGATCTCATCATAGTAGACGCGGATCAGGCGGTCCGCCGCCTCCCGGGAGCCCCGCCGCTGGATCTCCCGTATCCATTTGCGCTCCTGCTCCACTGCCTCACCGCCCTTCACCGGTATATTCGCCATACAGGGTATCATCGTTTCAGAAGAATGAAAAGAAATTTATTTCGGGGAGGGTGATCCACGGAGGAGGGGGTAGACCGGCGGTGCGCCCTGTTAGCGCAATACGATATAGGGAAGAGAAGACTTATCGATATTTTCTATCAAAGTTACCTATTTCTACTCCTTTGTGGTGGAAATATACAAGAACAAGACGAGAAAAAGGCGCAAAATCGGTCGATTTTTTGACCATCAGTGAGAGTTTAGATAAAATTATGACAAAGTTGACAAAGGGATGGAAAACGATTTGTACAACTTAGAAAATTCTTTCCCACCGGGAAAAAACCATGGAAGGTGCGGATTTCCTGTGGTATAATATGAATGTATTACTATCAGAAAAACCCCGGGGGCGGACCGCTTTGGACCGTCCCTGCGGCATTCCTCCAAGGGGAGGCGCTGAGTGGCAATACGCAGAAGTTCGATAATCTTGACCGAAGAGGGGTGAGACAATGTCACTGGAGGCCATTACCAAGATCCGTGCGGTGGAGGAGAATATGGACCAGAGCCGGGCAGACGCCAAGGCAAAGGCCCAAAAGCTCGTTGCCGATGCCGAACGGGAGGGGCGGGCTCTTCTGCAGCAGGGGCAGGAACGCGCCGCTGCCGCTGCCGCCGAGGCAATGCGAAAGGCGGAGGAGGCTGCGGCCCTGCGGCGAAAGGAGATCCTGGCCCAGGCGGACAAGGACTGTGACGCGCTCCGTACGGAGGCATCGAAGCGCATGGACAAGGCGACGCAGGCGATCTTAGAAAGGGTGGTAGAGAGTTAATGTCCATTGTCAAGATGAAACGGATACGACTCATTGCCCTGGAGGAAGACAGGGATGCTTTGCTGTCGAGTCTGCTTCATGTTGGGTGTGTGGAGGTCCGGGAGCCGGCGGATCTGCTGGCCGATGAGAACTACGCCGCTCTGCTGCACCGGGACACCTCCCAGCTGGCCAAGGCGAAGGCGGAGCTCACGGAGCTGGAGCGCGCGCTGGAGGTCCTGGGCAAGTACGCCCCCCAGAAGACCGGGCTGCTGAAGCGCCGGGGCACCATGGGGGAGCGGGAGCTGCTGGACCCCGCGGCGGCGGAGGCGGCCCTGGCGAAGGCCAGGACCATCAACGAGCACGCCAAGGTCCTGGGACAGCTGGCGGCGCGGGAGACCCGGCTTCATGCCGACGCCCTGGCGCTGCAGCCCTGGGCGGCCTATGACCTGCCGCTGGAGGAGAAGGGGACGCGCTGCGTGTCCCTGTTCCTGGGCACTGTACCTGCGGCCACGGATGTGGACGAGATGTGGGGCGCGGTGTCGGAGACGGCGGAGGCCGTGGACATCCAGCTGCTGAGCCAGGACCGTGAGCTGAAGTATCTGGCGGTCATGGTCCACCGCAGCCAGGAGCAGGCGGCGCTGGAGGCGCTGCGTACCTATCGCTTCGCCTTCTCCCAGCTGAAGGACATGAGCGGCACGGTGGCGGAGAACCTGCACGCCCTGGATGTGGAGCTGGAGAAGCTCCAGGCCCAGCGGCAGGAGGAGGTCGCCGGGATCACCGCCTTTGGCCCCGCCACCATGGAGCTGAAGATCGCCACGGACCGGGTGGAGCAGACCATCGCCGTGGAGAGCAGCAAGGAGCGTCTCCTCACCGGCGGCAAGATCCTGTATCTGGACGGCTGGGTATCTGTGCCCAAGATCCCCGAGCTGGAGAAGGAACTGGGCAAGTTCGACTGTGCCGTTGAGCTGGCGGACCCCACGGAGGAGGAGTATCCCGAGGTGCCGGTGGAGCTGAAGAATAACTGCTTCACCCGCCCGCTGAACATGGTGACGGATATGTACTCCCTGCCCGCCTACAACGGCGTGGACCCCAACCCGCTGATGGCGTTCTTCTTCGTCTTCTTCTACGGGTTCATGATGGCGGATATGGGGTACGGCCTGGTGATGATGCTGATCTCCCTCATCATCATGAAGAAGGCGCCGCCCAATGGCGCCACCATGAAGCACATGATCCCCCTGCTGGGGTGGGGCGGGCTGTCCACCTTCATTATGGGCGCCCTCACCGGCGGCTTCTTCGGCGATATGATCCCCCAGCTGCTGAAGATGATCAACCCGGAGAGCACCTTCGCCTTCCCCGCACTGTTCAATCCCCTGGACGACGCCCTGATGGTGCTGATCGGCTCCCTGGGGATCGGACTGGTGCAGATCTTCACCGGTATGGGCATCAGCGTATACATGAAGATCAAGCGGGGACAGATCATGGATGCGGTCTGCAACGAGATCGCCTGGTATCTGGTCTTTATCCTCTTTGCTGTGGGCCTGCTGGCCGGTCAGCTGAAGATCGCCGGTATCACCATTCTGGTGCTGCTGGTGCTGACCCAGGGCTATGGCAAGAAGGGGATCATGGGCAAGCTCATGGGGATTTTCGGCTCCCTGTACAACAACATCACCGGGTATTTCAGCGATATCCTCTCCTACTCCCGTCTGATGGCCCTGATGCTGGCCGGCGCGGTCATTGCCCAGGTGTTCAACACCCTGGGCGCCATTACCGGCAACGTCATCACATTCTTTATTATCTCCATTATCGGCAATACGCTGAACTTCGCCCTGAACCTGCTGGGCTGCTATGTCCACGACATGCGCCTGCAGTGCCTGGAGTTCTTCGGCCGGTTCTATGAGGACGGCGGCAAGGCTTTCCGCCCCCTCAGCATCAACACAAAACACGTAGATATCGTGAACAAGTAATTTTTAAGGAGGAATTTGTTATGTTCCTGGAAAACATTGGTGGTCTTGCTATCGCTCTGCTGGGCTCCGGCCTGGCCGTCGGTCTGTCCTGCGTTGGTTCCGCTAAGGGTACCGGCATCGCCGGTGAGGCCGGTACCGGCCTGCTGGCGGAGGACCCCTCCAAGTCCGGTAAGGTCATGGTCCTGCAGCTGCTGCCCGGTACCCAGGGCCTGTACGGCCTGGTGGTCTGGTTCTTCGCTCTGATCCAGATGGGCATGATGAACGGCACCGCCGACGGCCTGACCCTGGTGGAGGGCTTCAAGTACTTCGCCGCCTGCATGCCCATGGCGCTGGGCGGCCTGCTGTCCGCTATTGCCCAGGGCCGCGTGGCTGCCGGGTCCATCAACATCCTGGCCAAGAAGCCCGATGATTGGTCCAAGGGCCTGATCCTCTGCGGTATCGTTGAGTTCTACGCCATTCTGTCCCTGCTGGCCTCCATGCTGATGCTGCTGTGGATCTGATCCCGCAAGGCGGATCAAGCCATAGAAAGGGGTTAACCATGAACGGTATTGAAAAGATCACCGCGCGCATCGAGGCCGACTGCCAGGCCGATGTGGCCGCCATCCTGGCCGAGGGCCAGGCCAAGGCCGACAAGGTCAAGGCCGAGTATGCGGAAAAGGCGGCCGCCCAGGCTAAGGCCGCGGAGGAGGCCGGGGTCCAGGCCGCCCAGCGCCAGCTGGAGCGGCTGGAGAGTGCGGCCCAGATGGACGCCAAGAAGCAGCTCCTGGCTGCCAAGCAGGCATGCCTGGACGATGCCTTCGCCGGCGCAAAGCAGAAGCTCCTGGCCATGGATGACGACCAGTACGCCGCACTGCTGGCCAAGCTGGCGGTAAATGCCGCCAAGTCCGGCCGGGAGGAGATCGTCCTCAGCCAGCGCGACCGGGACCGCGTGGGCGCCATGGTGGTCAGCAAGGCCAACGCCATCCTGGCGGAGGCGTCTGCCCCTGGCGTCGCCGGGACCCTGAAGGGCTCCAAGGCGGGCAACCTCCTGAGCCGGGTGGTGACCGGGGCCAATGCACTGCTCCAGGGCACCGCGCAGCTGAGTCTCAGCAAGGATACCGCCGATATCGAGGGTGGGCTCATCCTGCGGGACGGCAATGTGGAGGTCAACTGCGCCTTTGAGACCCTGCTGCGGATGCTGCGGGAGGATATGGCCGCCCAGGTGGCGGGCATCCTCTTTGCGTAAAGCTATCCCAACGACGATTGAAGAAGAAAGGAGGGTGGCTTTTGGCACAGAAACTGAAGGATACAGATTATCTGTTTATCTCTACCTATCTCCGGGCCCGTGAGCGGGATCTGCTGACGGCGGCGGGCATGGACCGGATGATCGAGGCGCCCACCGTGGAGGATGCGGCCAAGGTGCTGCAGGAGATCGGCTACGGCGAATTTTCCGCCTCCAGCGACCGGGAGCTGAATGCGGCCCTGGTTCGTGAACGGGAGAATATGTTTGCCGATCTCTACCGCTTTGTTCCCGACAAGGCGGTGGTGGATGTGTTCAAGGTGAAGTACGACTATCACAATCTGAAGGTCATGCTCAAGGCCAACGCCATGGGCCTGGACGGCAGACATCTGCTGATGGACGCCGGCCGTGTCCCCGCTGAGCGCCTGGCGGAGATCGTGACTGAGGGGAGCTTCGACCGGTTGGGCGATGTGCTGGGCGCCGCTGCGGCGGAGGCCAGCGAGATCCTGTCCACCACCGGCGACCCCCAGCTCAGCGATTTCGCCCTGGACCGGGCCTACTACCGGGAGATGCTCTCTGCCGCAGAGGCTACCGGCAGCAAGTTTTTGACGGACTACGTCCGGGTCACCATCGATGCGGCAAACCTCCGCTCCGTGGTCCGTACACTGCGGATGCACAAGGGCGGCGACTTCCTGGAGAAGGTCCTCTTTGCGGGGGGCACCGTCTCCGTGGGCAGCATCGTGGACGCCGCCTTCAGCGGCGACGTGACGGAGCCCTTTGCCCCCACGGTCCTGAGCGCTGCGGCGGAGCTTGGCGCCGCGGCGGCCAAGGGCGGCAGCCTGACGCCCTTTGAGAAGGCCTGCGACGATGCGGTCACCGCCTATGCCGCCAAGGCCAAGGGCGTTCCCTTCGGCGTGGAGGCGGTCATCGGCTACCTGGTGGCCAAGGAGATCGAGTTTACGGCGGTGCGTATCATCATGTCCAGCCGCATGGCGGGCATCGGCGGCGACACCATCCGGGAAAGGCTGCGTGAGGCGTATGTATAAAATTGCAGTCCTGGGTGACCGGGACAGCGTCATGGGCTTCAAGGCCCTGGGGCTGGACACCTACTTCGTGGAGAGTGCGGAGGAGGCGCGGCACACCCTGCACCGGCTGGCAAAAGAGGCCTACGCCGTCATCTATATCACCGAGCAGCTGGCTGCGGACATCCCCGGGGAGATCGCCAGGTACAAGACGGAGGTCACCCCTGCGGTGATCCTCATCCCCGGCAAGACCGGCAGCCTGGGCCTGGGCGCCCAGGCGCTGCAGAGCGCTGTGGAGCGCGCTGTGGGCGCCGATATCAGCTAAACAGTTTACTGCGAAGCCTTTTTCAAGTGGAAAAATGTTAAGAAAGGCAGTGAAGGAATGAGTCAAGGAAAGATTATCAAAGTCTCCGGCCCCCTGGTGGTCGCTGACGGCCTGAGCGACGCCAACATGGCGGACGTGGTCCGCGTGGGTGAGCAGCGGCTGATCGGCGAGATCCTGAACATGACCGGAGACCGGGCCTCCATCCAGGTCTATGAGGAGACCTCCGGCCTGGGCCCCGGGGCCACCGTGGTGTCCACCGGCGCTCCCCTGAGCGTGGAGCTGGGCCCCGGCATCATTGAGAATATCTACGACGGTATCCAGCGCCCACTGGAGGAGATCGTCAAGAAGATCGGCTCCAACCTGGCCCGCGGCGTGGAGGTCCCCGCCCTGAGCCGGGAGAAGAAGTGGGCCTACACCCCCGTGGCCAAGGTGGGCGACCGGGTAGTGGCCGGCGACATTCTGGGTACTGTCCCGGAGACCGAGGTGGTGCTCCACAAGATCATGGTGCCCAACGGCATCTCCGGTACGGTGGAGTGGACCATCAAGCCCGGCGACTATATCGTGGACGAGGTCATCGCCAAGGTGAAGACCGACAAGGGGGAGACGGTGGAGCTGACCATGGTCCAGAAGTGGCCTGTCCGTGTGGGCCGTCCCTACCAGAAGAAGTACAACCCGGTGGTCCCCCTCCAGTCCGGTCAGCGGATCATCGACACCATGTTCCCCATCGCCAAGGGCGGCACCGCCGCCGTGCCCGGCCCCTTCGGCTCCGGCAAGACCGTGGTCCAGCACCAGCTGGCCAAGTGGTCCGATGTGGACATCGTGGTCTACGTGGGCTGCGGTGAGCGCGGAAATGAGATGACCGACGTTCTCCGGGAGTTCCCGGAGCTGCAGGACCCCCGCACCGGCGAGAGTCTGATGAAGCGGACGGTGCTGATCGCCAACACCTCCGATATGCCCGTGGCCGCCCGTGAGGCATCTGTCTACACCGGCATCACCATTGCGGAGTACTTCCGCGACATGGGCTACGCTGTGGCCGTTATCGCCGACTCCACCTCCCGCTGGGCCGAGGCTCTGCGTGAGATGTCCGGCCGTCTGGAGGAGATGCCCGGTGAAGAGGGCTATCCCGCATACCTGGCCTCCCGCCTGGCCCAGTTCTATGAGCGTGCCGGTGTGGTGGAGTGCATGGGCAGCGACTCCCGCCAGGGCAGCCTGACCGCCGTCGGCGCCGTGTCGCCTCCCGGCGGCGACCTGTCCGAGCCCGTGAGCCAGGGCACCATGCGGATCGTCAAGGTGTTCTGGTCCCTGGACGCCTCCCTGGCCTACCGCCGCCACTTCCCCGCCATCAACTGGCTGAACTCCTACTCCCTGTATCTGGATACCATGAAGCCCTGGTTCGACGAGCATTTCGGCCCCGCCTTTATGCAGAACCGCAACAAGGCCATGAGCATCCTCCAGGAGGAGAACGAGCTCAACGAGATTGTGCAGCTGGTGGGTAAGGACTCCCTGAGCGCCGGCGACCAGCTGACTCTGGAGACCGCCAAGATGGTCCGTGAGGACTTCCTACAGCAAAACGCCTTTATGGATGTGGACAGCTACTCCAGCCACGACCGGCAGATGCGTATGCTGGCCATGATCCTGGACTACGACCGTCTGGCCCGGGAGGCCATTGCCAAGGGTGCGGAGCTCCAGTCCCTGCTGAGCCTGGAGTCCAAGGAGAAGATCGGCCGCGCCAAGTTCGTGGAGGCCGACCAGTATGTCCAGGTCTACGCCGACATTACCGCCCAGCTTGAGCAGGAGATCGCCGCTGTGGTGGAGAAAGCAGGTGCTGACTTATGATGAAGGAATATCGTACCATATATGAGGTCTCCGGCCCCCTAATGGTGGTGGAGCAGGTGGAGGGCGTCACCTACGACGAGCTGGCGGAGATCGAGCTGCCCGATGGCGGCATCCGCCGCTGCAAGGTGCTGGAGGTCAACGGCGACAAGGCCGTGGTCCAGCTGTTTGAGTCCTCCGCCGGCATCAACCTGCGGGACTCCAAGATCCGCTTCCTGGGACATCCCCTGCAGCTGGCGGTCTCCGGCGATATGCTGGGCCGTGTGTTCAACGGCATGGGCCAGCCCATCGACGGCGGTCCCGACATCCTGCCGGAGAAGTACCTGGATATCAACGGCCTGCCCATGAACCCGGCGGCCCGCGACTACCCCAACGAGTTTATCCAGACCGGTATCAGCACCATCGACGGTCTGAACACCCTGGTCCGTGGGCAGAAGCTGCCCATCTTCTCCGGGTCCGGTCTGCCCCACGCCCAGCTGGCGGCCCAGATCGCCCGCCAGGCCAAGGTCCTGGGCGGCGAGAGCAACTTCGCCGTGGTCTTTGCCGCCATCGGCATCACCTTTGAGGAGTCCGAGTACTTCGTCAACGAGTTCAAGCGCACCGGCGCCATCGACCGCACGGTCCTGTTCACCAACCTGGCCAACGACCCCGCCGTTGAGCGTATCGCCACCCCCCGTATGGCCCTGACCGCTGCGGAGTATCTGGCCTTTGAGAAGGGGATGCACGTGCTGGTCATCCTCACGGACATCACCAACTACGCGGAGGCCCTCCGTGAGGTCTCCGCCGCCCGGAAGGAAGTCCCCGGCCGCCGCGGCTATCCCGGCTATCTGTACACCGACCTGGCCACCATGTATGAGCGTGCCGGCCGGAAGTTGGGCCACGAGGGCTCCATCACCATGATCCCCATCCTCACCATGCCCGAGGACGACAAGACCCACCCCATCCCCGACCTGACGGGCTATATCACCGAGGGCCAGATCATCCTCAGCCGTGACCTGTACCGCAAGGGCATCCTGCCCCCGGTGGATGTGCTGCCCTCCCTGAGCCGTCTGAAGGATAAGGGTATCGGTGTGGGCCGCACCCGTGAGGACCACGCCGCCACCATGAACCAGCTCTTTGCCGCCTATGCCTCCGGTAAGGAGGCCAAGGAGCTGATGACCATCCTGGGCGAGGCGGCCCTGAGCCCCACGGACCTGCTGTACGCCAAATTCGCCGACGAGTTTGAAAAGCGCTATGTCTCCCAGGGACAGGAGGAGAACCGCTCCATTGAGGAGACCCTGGATCTGGGCTGGGAGCTGCTGAGCATCCTGCCCCGCAGCGAGCTGAAGCGCATCAAGCAGGAGATGATCGACAAGTACCTGCCCAAGCAGGAATGAGCCCCGCCGCCGGCGCGGGATTAGGAAAGAGGTGAGCAGATGGCCTCTGCGACCATTAACCCAACAAGAATGGAGCTGACCCGGCTGAAGGGCCGGCTGAAGACCGCCGTCCGCGGCCATAAGCTCCTGAAGGATAAGCGGGACGAGCTGATGAAGCAGTTCCTGGACATCGTGCGGCGGAACCGTGAGCTGCGGGCGAAGGTGGAGAAGGGCCTGGAACAGGCCAACGCCGCCTTCACCGTGGCCTCCGCCCTCATGAGCCCGGAGATGCTGGAGCAGGCCCTGCTGTATCCCAAGCAGAGCGTGGAGCTGGACATGAAGTTCAAGAACATCATGTCCGTCAACGTGCCCGTCTACCAGTTCCACACCCGGAACGAGGACCCCACGGAGATCTACCCCTACGGCTTTGCCCAGACCTCCGGCGAGCTGGACGCCGCCCTGGAGGCGCTGGCCAGCGTGTTCAACGACATGCTGGAGCTGGCGGAGGTGGAGAAGACCATGCAGCTCCTGGCGGAGGATATTGAGAAGACCCGCCGCCGGGTCAATGCCCTGGAGTACGTCATGATCCCCGACTTTGAGGAGAAGATCCGCTATATCTCCATGAAGCTGGAGGAAAATGAGCGGGGCAACATCACCCGCCTGATGAAGGTGAAGGAGATGGTGCTGCAGGACGCCCACCAGTTCAAGCAGCCCGCAGGATAAGCACGGTAAGCCCCGGCAGAAATTTCTGCCGGGGCCTTTTTGCGGCAAACTGGTGGTTTACAACCTGGCGGCGGGGTGGTATAGTGGAAAAAAGCAAACAGGGGGAGATCAACGATGCCGACTATCCGAAAAGCCCTTCCGGGGGATATTCCCGCCGTGGCGGAGATCTACACTGCGGCGGTGGACCGGGAGGAGGTTGGCCCCAGATTTGCCCACTGGTACCGGGGGGTGTACCCCACGGAGGACCTTGCCCGGGCATCCCTGGCGGAGGGGACGCTGTTTGTGCTGGAGGAAGCGGGGCGGGTGGTGGCCTCCGCCCGGATCGACGGGCAGCAGACCCCGGCCTACGCGGAGTGCCCCTGGCAGTACGCTGCGGCGGATGAGGAGGTCATGGTGCTGCACACCCTGGTGGTCCACCCCGACTGCTCCGGACGGGGGTACGGCAGGGCGCTGGTGCGGTACTATGAGCAGTATGCCCTGGACCACGGGCGGCGCTTCCTGCGGCTGGATACCAATGTGGACAATGCCCCGGCCAGACATCTCTACGGCATCCTGGGCTACCGGGAGGCGGGGGTCATCCACTGCGTCCTCAATCAGGTGCGGCAGGTGTCCCTGGTGTGCCTGGAGAAAAAGCTGTAGAAAAAATAAGTGAGGATGCCCGTCCGGCTGCTGCCGGGTGGGCATCTTGAGGCTGTCAAAAAAGTGCAAGCACTTTTTTGAGCTGCACTCCGCTTCGCGCCTTGCGGCAAAGCCGCTGCGACGCGCGCTGCGTGAGCAGGATTTTTCGCCAGGTACACGCCCCGGCGAAAAATGATTTCACGCTATTCGCCGCCTCCGGCGGCGAACTCTGCGAGGCTTTTTTGACAAGTGAGAATGCCCGTCCGGCCATAGCCGGGCGGGCATTCTGTTTGAGAGGAGAATATCAAAGAGGGTAAAACGGGGAAATCAGCTGAAGAGCTTCATCAGGGCGGAGGCGGTCATGACCAGCACGAAGGCATAGCTGACGGTCATGCAGATCCGCAGGGCGGTGGGGGTCTTGTAGCCCTCGTTGACGTCCTTGCGCCAGATCAGCAGGGTGATAAAGAGACCGGCCACAGGGGTGGACACGGAGGTGCCCAGGTTGGCCAGGAAAATCAGCTGGGTGGGGGAGCCGCCATAGCTGTAGCACACCACCACGGCGAAGAGCAGGCACAGCATACAGCCGATGCGGACAAACTTGGAGCTGAGGCTCACATCCTTGTCAAAGCCTGCGCCCAGCAGTACCATGCCCCGCTGGGTGTTGCCCAGGAGGGAGGAGAAGCCTGCGCCCAGGAGGGCGATGCCCATAATATACCGGGCGGCGTTGCCCATAATGGGCACCAGCATCTCCGCCAGCTGGGCGGGGGCCTTGATGGACTGGCCGGTGGGGTTCAGCACGATGGCGCCCACCAGGATGATGGCGCCGGAGATGGCCACAACGCTGAGAATGTGGACCAGGGCGTCGGTAAACATGACGCCGTTGAAGAGGTCCTCTTTCTTCCACTTCTTCTCCTTGCCCAGGTAGGTGTTGTACACACCGGTGGTGACAGAGGCGTTGGTGGAAATGAAGGCCAGAGCGGTGGTGAGGCTGCCGGCGGGCAGGGCGAAGCCCACAAGCCCCTTGCCGAAGGAGCCCCAGTCCGGGCCGCCCACGCCGATCAGGGTGGCGTAGAAGGAGACGATCATGCCCAGGATGCAGACCGTAATGACCTTCTCTACCTTGGAGTAGACGTTTTTAGAGAAGTAGCAGTAGACCACCACGGCCAACATCAGGGCGGAGCCCACCTTCCAGTTGAGGCCGGTGATCAGGTTCATGCCCGCGCCGGTACCGGAGATGTTGCCCATGGTGAAGAACAGGCAGGCCAGGAAGGTGGCCACGCTGACTACGCCGGAGGCCACAGGGCCATAGTATTTGCGGATAGCATGGATGGTGGGCATACCGGTCATAATGGCCAGGCGGTTGGTGGTCATCATAAAGGTGATGCCCATAAAGACGATGGGGATCAGGATCCACAGCAGGGAATAGCCGTAATCTGCGCCCAACATGGCGGCGGTAGTGATGGCGCCGGGACCGATGACGATACCGGTGGCAATGAGGCCGGGGCCAATGCGCTTGACCAGGTCCTTGAACGGCAGACGCTGAATGTCCGCGCCGAAGGTGGTTTCGTTTGTACTCATGGTCGTCTCCCTTCTACTCTTTTCCGAAGAAAACGGGGGCGCTGTGCCTGGCACAGCGCCCCCAGGCGATGCTTACTTGTACTGGCTCATGTCCACCTTGGGCAGCTGGCTGCGCTCCAGACCCAGGGCGACCCAGTCCTTCTCCTCCTGATCCAGGGGCAGAACGGGCTTGCGCATCAGGGCGTTGGAGAAGATGCCACGCTGATACAGGGCCTCCTTCAGACGGGCGTGGGCCTCGCCGGAGGGCTGACCGCCGCCGTAGATGGCCTGGGAGATGTGGTAGATCCGGTCGGACCAGTCCTGGGCCTCCTTCAGGGTGTGCTGGTCGGGGTGGGCGAAGACCTCACGGGCGGGGCAGATCAGCTCGGGCACGCAGCCGGCAAAGCCGATGAGGGCGCCGTCCATGCCGGGGAACCAGCTGACGCACAGGGTCTCGTCGTGGCAGGTGATGAGGGAGATGTCGGGGCACTCCTGGCGCAGCAGGCGCACATCGTGCTCGTAGATGGAGGTGACGCGGGTACCCATCTTGATGCACTTGACGTGGTCGATCTCCTTGCACATCTTGATGAGGGTCTCCACGGGGTAGAAGGCCTTGGAGGTGGCGGGGTACAGGTGGATGATGATGTCGATGTCGGCGCCCTCGGCCACATCCTTGACGTACTGGAAGGGGGCGTTGGGGTTCATGCCGAAGCGCAGCCACATGTGGGGGGGCATCAGCAGAATGGCGTCGGCGCCGGCGGCCTTGGCCTCGGCGGCCATCTCAATGGACTCCTGGGTGTTCTCGCAGTTGACGCCGGAGACGATGGTCATCACATCGCCGCACTCCTCGGCGCAGATCTCCACCACCCGCTTGCGCTCGGCACGGGTCAGACCGGTGATCTCGCCGGTGTGGCCGTTGCACACCAGACCGTCGATGCCCTTGCCGTAGAAGCTCTTGATCCAGCGCAGATAGGCGCGGAACTCAGCCTCGTTGATGGAGTAGTCGTCGTTCAGGGGAACAGAAACCGCGGGGAAGATGGTCTTGAAATTCTTAACCTTAGCCATTGTTATACTCTCCTTTATCATCGTTGATCAGTCGGTTGTCCTTCCGGTGAAACGGTTGCCGTCCAGTCCGCTCCGCTGCGCGCCTGCGTCGCTGCTGTGTTTGTGCAATCGTTTGTTGCTATGGCTGCATTGTAGCACGGGGGTCGGCTGCCGTCAATATTTTCACAGTCCTCTGCAACGATTTGCATATCGACTGCAATATTTTGCATGAACTGTGAAAAATTTACTAGATTCTGTTGAAAAGTTAGCTAAAATAGACAAACAGAGATGTGGGCATTGGGAAAATCCCCTCTTGCACAACGGCGGAGGCTCTGCTATACTTTAAGCAGGAACAAACGATTGCATACCAGTTGTGAAGCAAACGATTGCAGGAGGAGAGCTATGGCAACATTAAAAGATGTGGCAAAACTGGCCTGTGTGGATGTGAGCACGGTCTCCCGGGCGCTGAACAACACCTCCTATGTCCACCCGGACACCAAGGCCCGGATACTGGCGGCGGTGAAGGAGCTGAGCTACCAGCCCAATGTGCTGGCCCAGAGCCTGCGCCAGGGGAAGCGCCACACCATCGGCGTGGTGGTGCCCCGGCTGCAGCTGACGGTCTTTGCGGAGATCGCCCAGGCCATTGAGGAGGCGGCCCGGAAGCGGGGCTACGGTGTGCTGATCTCCACCACGGAGGAGGACCCCAAGACGGAGCGGGAGTGCCTGAGCCGTCTGCGCAATGGCTTTTCCGACGGGATCATCATTGCGGGTACCGGGGCCAATGGGCGGCTGCTGCGGGATATCAAGAGCAGCGGTATGCCGGTGGTGCAGGTGGTCCGGCGGCAGGAGCGGGACATCAGCAGCGTGGTGGCGGACTACCAGGCCTGCGGCTATGACGCCACCGTGTTTCTGGCGGACAAGGGCTGCCGGGAGATCGGCCTCATCAACGGCTCCATGCACATCGCTCCCTACCAGGGGCGGTATAAGGGGTACAAAAAGGCCATCGGTCAGCTGGGGCTGCCGGAGATCACCAGCATCTCCCAGGAGGAGGCCTGCAACAGCTACGCCTACGGCTACGAGTGCGCCGGGCGGCTGGTGGACGAGAACCCGGGGCTGGACGCCATTATGGTGGCGGTGGATGTCCAGGGGCTGGGGGCCATGCGCGCACTGAAGGAGCGGGGGCTCAAGGTGCCGGAGGATATCCGGGTGGTGAGCCTCACCGGACACGAGATCGGGGGGATGCTGGAGACCTCCATGACCTCCATGGAGATCCCCGCCATGGAGATGGGGGAGAAGGCCACCCGGATGCTGATCGAGGAGATCGAGGCCCCGGCAGACAAAAAGCCCAGTCCCCAGCACCTGGTATTCCCCGCTGCCCTGGCGGAGCGGGAGAGTACCTAGGGGACAGAAAGACAGATTGGAGGAAAAAGCAATGGCAGCACAGTTGGACCATGTGGCCGTGGAGACGGCGGACTTTTTGGGGACTGTACGGTTCTTTACCGAGGTGTTTGACATGGAGGTTGCCCGCACCCGGGGAGAGGCGCCCCACCGGCAGCTCTGGTTTCACCAGGGCATTCAAGTCAATGAAACCCCGGCCCTTTCGGCGGGGAGTTTCCGGGGACACATCGGCATCCGGGTGGAGCACAAAGGGGATACGCTGGCCCGGGCCATTGCCCGCGGCGGCAGCCCCCTGGAGGGAAAGCCCGGCTGGTTTTTGACCCCGGAGGGGGTGACCATTGAGCTGATGGGGGAGTGACCCACTGGTGAGGCACAGCAAAAGGGCAGGCAGCAATCTCGCTGCCTGCCCTGCTGGCGTTTATGGGCTATAGCGGCATCCGCAGGTAGACCATGTCCACCAGCTGAACACCGCCCTCGTAGATGGGGTGATCGTAGTTGTCCGTAAAAAAGTTCTTGATGCGGTGGGAACGGGTGAAGCCGCAGGCCTCATAGAAGGGGACGGTTGCGGGGCTGTCGCCGGTGCCCACCTGTAAAACGGAATATGTTCCGGCGTATTTTTGGCGGATAAAGGCAACCAGCGCTTTTCCGTAGCCCATGCCCTGGTATTCCGGAAGGGTGGCAATGTTTTTGAGCTCCAGCACGCCGTTCCCCTCGTCAGTCACCACGCACTGGCTTTTTACGCCGTGGTCGTCAAGCACATACATGGTCCCCCGGGCAAGATAGCGGTCGACCATGGACTCCTGCTCGTCCGCCAGCAGCAACAGCTCCAGATATGCCTTTTTATTGTTGGTGATCTCCAGGATCTGCATAGATGCTCCTTTCTTGCGGAAAGCAAATTTTCCATACACGCAGTGTAACAGGTTCGATTAAAAATATCAAGTAAGCTTCCTGTGTTAAAGTTTATCTTGCGGGGCTTGACTTATGCAAATAGATGTGGTATATTTCTATCATCAAGTGCGAAATACACCGCACAAAAGGAGGACAATTGATGAATCGCAGATACGGCTTTTTGGGCTTCTTCTCCCTTGTTGGCCTGCTGGGCTTTTGGACACATGACCCAATGTACTTTCCATTTTTAGGGTTCCTGTTATTCTTTGAATACTTCTTTGTGAAAACGGATGAAATGTTCATCGATAACATGCGAAAAGCTGCTGCATGGGCGTTTTACGCTGATTTGGCGGCAACAACCATTTTTACTTGCTACTATGCGATGATTAAGCAGAATTCTGGTGCCGCATTGACAAAAGGCGTTGGCCTGGGATTTGGGGTTGCCATACTTGTTTTTTGCTTTGTTACCGCTTGCTTTGATTGGAAAGATAGGCGCGGTGTGTCCAATGATTAAAAACAGGATCAAAGAGTATCGGGCAAAATTTGATATAAAGCAGGAGGATCTGGCGAAAAAAGTAGGTGTGCGACGAGAAACCATTGGAAATCTCGAAAAGGGAAAATATAATCCATCCCTGGTTTTAGCGTGGAATATAGCAAAGGTGTTTCAGGTTTCGATTGAAGAGATTTTTACGGTAGAAGAATAAAACATAAAACCAGCCGAGACAGGGGAGAACCGGCAAAGTCCCTGTTCCACCGCAGACCATCCCGCCACCAGAAGACAACACCCCCTGATGTAGTTATTTTCCTACATCAGGGGGTGTTTTGTCTATTGTCGGGGTTTACTGGACCTGCTCACAGCGCTCCGGGGGTGTTTGTATGGGCAGCTTGCGATGTTTACTTCAGGCTCTCGGCCACGGCAACAGCGCAGGCCACGGTCATACCGACCATGGGGTTGTTGCCGGCGCCCAGGAAGCCCATCATCTCCACGTGGGCGGGAACGGAGGAGGAGCCGGCGAACTGGGCGTCAGAGTGCATCCGGCCCATGGTGTCGGTCATGCCGTAGCTGGCGGGGCCGGCGGCCATGTTGTCGGGGTGCAGCGTGCGGCCGGTGCCGCCGCCGGAGGCCACGGAGAAGTACTTCTTGCCCTGCTCGATGCACTCCTTCTTGTAGGTGCCGGCAACGGGGTGCTGGAACCGGGTGGGGTTGGTGGAGTTGCCGGTGATGGACACATCCACGCCCTCCAGGTGCATGATGGCCACGCCCTCGCGGACGTCGTCGGCGCCGTAGCAGCGGACATTGGCCCGCTCACCCTCGCTGTAGCGGATCTCCCGGACCACGTTGACCTTGCCGGTGGCGTAGTCGAACTGGGTCTGGACATAGGTGAAGCCGTTGATGCGGCTGATGATCTGGGCGGCGTCCTTGCCCAGGCCGTTGAGGATGACCCGCAGGGGCTCCTTCCGGGCCTTGTTGGCGTTCTTGACGATGCCGATGGCGCCCTCGGCGGCGGCGAAGGACTCGTGGCCGGCCAGGAAGGCGAAGCACTTGCTGTCGTCGCTGAGCAGCATAGCGCCCAGGTTGCCGTGGCCCAGACCCACCTTGCGGTCATCGGCCACAGAGCCGTCGATGCAGAAGGCCTGGAGGCCCTCGCCAATGGCCTTGGCGGCCTCGGCGGCGGACTTCACGCCCTTCTTGATGGCGATGGCGGAGCCCACGCAGTAGGCCCAGCAGGCGTTCTCAAAGCAGATGGGCTGGATACCCTTGACGATCTCATAGGGATCGAAGCCCTTCTCTTGGCAGATGGCGCGGCACTCCTCCACGTTCTGGATGCCGTACTGAGCGAGGACGCCGTTGATCTTGTCGATTCTTCTCTCGTAGCTTTCAAACAGAGCCATAGTTGATGTCCTCCTCTCTTACTCGTGGCGGGGATCGATGTACTTCACAGCAGCATCGAACTGACCGTAGTGACCCTTGGCCTTCTCCAGGGCGGTGTTGGCGTCGTCGCCCTTCTTGATGAAGTCCATCATCTTGCCCAGGTTGACAAACTCATAGCCGATGACCTCGTCGTCCTTGTTCAGGGCCATACGGGTGCAGTAGCCCTCGGCCATCTCCAGATAGCGGGGACCCTTGGCGTTGGTGGCGAACATGGTGCCCACCTGGCTGCGCAGACCCTTGCCCAGATCCTCCAGGCTGGCGCCCACGGCCAGACCGCCCTCGGAGAACGCGGACTGGGTGCGGCCATAGACGATCTGCAGGAACAGCTCGCGCATAGCGGTGTTGATGGCGTCGCACACCAGGTCGGTGTTCAGGGCCTCCAGCAGGGTCTTGCCAATGAGGATCTCACTGGCCATGGCGGCGGAGTGGGTCATACCGGAGCAGCCCAGGGTCTCCACCAGGGCCTCCTGGATGACGCCCTCCTTCACGTTTAGGGTCAGCTTGCAGGCGCCCTGCTGGGGAGCGCACCAGCCCACGCCGTGGGTGAAGCCGCTGATATCCTTGATCTCCTTCGCCTGGACCCACTTGCCCTCCTCGGGAATGGGAGCAGGACCATGGTACGCGCCCTTGGCGACAGGGCACATGTGCTGAACTTCCGTAGAATAGATCATGGCGAATCTTCCTTTCCTTTATTTCAAACAGTCAAAAGCAATCGACTCATTTGCTTTTTACGCAGGCCAGGCAGCGAAAGGTCCGCTGTCCAGCACGATAAATTATAAAAAAAATCCGCAGGATTGTCAAGATTCAGACAAGGAAAAGAATGACCAATTCCAGGAGGATTCCCGGAAATAGTTTTCCAAATCTGCCAAAAGTGGGACGGATGTTGAAAGAAGACTGGAGGCGGGATTGCTTTTTTTCAGCCCTTGGTGTACAATGTGTCATAACGCATGATCGGGAAATTTTATCATGAGGAGGAGCAAGCATGAAGAGAAAGACCAGAGTCGGCCTGGTGACCAGCGGCGGCGACTGCCAGGGGCTCAACGCAGCGATCCGCGGTGTGGGCAAGACCTTGTTCCAGTATGTGGACAATATCGAGATCTTCGGTATGTATGACGGCTATCGCGGCCTCATTGAAAATGACTACAAGTTTATGGAGCCGAAGGATTTCTCCGGGATCATTGCCCAGGGCGGAACGATCCTGGGGACCTCCCGCCAGCCCTATGTCCCCGGCAAAGCCATTGTGGACAAGGACGGCAACGACGTCATGCCCCAGATGCTGGACACCTATAACCGGCTGAATCTGGACTGCCTGGTGGTCCTGGGGGGCAACGGCACCCAGAAGAGCGCAAAGCTCCTCCACGACGCGGGGATGAATGTGATCACCCTGCCCAAGACCATCGACAACGATATCTACGGCACCGACGAGACCTTTGGCTTCCAGTCCGCCGCGGATATTGCCACCAATGTCATCGACTACATCCATACCACCGCCCTGGCCCACAGCCGGATCTTCCTGGTGGAGATCATGGGCCGTGACGCCGGGTGGCTGACCCTAACTGCCGGTGTGGCCGGCGGCGCCGACGCCATTTTGATCCCGGAGATCCCCTACGACATCGAGAGCGTGGCGGAGCTCATTGAGCGGCGGAAGAAGAAGGGCCGCAGCTTCTCCATTGTGGCGGTGGCCGAGGGGGCCATCTCCAAGGATGACAAGATCCTCTCCGAGGAGGAGCGCCGCCGCCGGAAGGAGGCTAACCCCTACTCCACCATCTCCTACCGCATTGCCGATGAGCTGGAGAAGCTCACCGGCCAGGAGGCCAGGGTCACCGTCCCCGGCCACTATCAGCGGGGCGGCCCCGCCTGTCCCTACGACCGCGTGCTGGCCACCCGCTTCGGCACCGCTGCCGCCCGCCTCATCATGGAGCAGAAGTACGGCTACATGGTGGGTATCCAGGCCGGCCAAATCGTCAATGTCCCCCTGGATGAGGCCGCCAGCAAGACCAAGTTCCTGCCCACGGATCACACCCTGATCCAGACTGCCAGAGACGCCGGTACGGGGTTTGGGGACTGATGGGAAGTAAGGAATACAACCAGAAAAACTGTATATCAATGGTGGTTGGTGCTGATTTGTTCTGCGCCTAGTTGTACGGAAAGTACGCGTGAGAAGTTTTGGCGAGAGAGGAATTGCCAGGTTTAATCAGCATGGCTGTTTTGTTATACAAATGATCATTTTTTCTGTTACAAATGCCGCTGAATTATGATATATTTTTAGTATCCTACAAAAGAATGTACTTGGTCGCTATGGGCCGGTGAAAGGATTTTAACATATGATTTTCGATAAGATTTGTCATTACCATTCCTATCGTGGCGATGAAAAGTTAAACAAGGTACTATCTTATATGGCCGGCATTACTCCGGATACATTTCCGCAGGAGCAAATTAAACTGGATGGGGACAGTGTTTTTGTAAATCCTGTTTGCTTTACAACTAAGCCTGAAAGTGAATGCCTGTATGAGGCGCATCGCCGCTATGCCGATATTCACTTTATTGTCGAAGGCTGTGAAAAAATCATTGTCAGTGATATTTCTGCCGTAGTTGAGCACACCAGCTACAGTGACGAAAAAGACATTGGATTTTATACTTGTGAGAGTGGCGCTGTTGTTGTGCTCCACCCGGGGGATTTCCTGGTTTGTTATCCCCAGGATGCCCATAAGGTCGCTATCGCCCCAGATAGTCCTGCACCTGTGAAAAAGCTGGTCGGCAAAATTAGAGTTTAGATAAAATTTAGTAGCTAATATCTGACTAGCACTGGTTCGATAGAACCGACGACAAATTTATTTGTTCGGCGAGGTAATTCACAGGGGATATACCACACACCCATCATTTTGCTTCGTTCTTATCCTTCCTTGCAAGGCCGGGAAACACTTAGGTGTTCCCGGCCTTGTTAATTCGATTCTACTTACCATAGAGCAAAAGAAAAGGCGGGGAGTGATCTGCTCACTCCCCGCCCTGCTGTTAGATGTGTAGAATCCGTATATGTTAGGCATTACTTACACTAAAGGGTAATTATTAACGTTTTGCCTATCCCATGAGCTCTTCAATCGTGTAGATTTCATATCGCATAATATCCTTGAGGTGGAGCTCATTCCGAGACCAGGAATCATACTTTTCATACAGAATGCCAATCCGGTGATCAGGCAATTCTGTCATGCACGAATATGAGAACCCATATCCCGGCAAGTCAACTTCATATTGGTAGTCCCAATCAACAGTATACCGGTCATAACCGGCGTTACCAGTATCATTGACAACACCAACAAAAATCGTTCCGTTGCGCCGGCCATCACTGGAAGTCGGAGTCGATAGCAGTATTACATTCCTACCATCAACAAGTTGAGAATAACCAATTACGGACAATTGGGTACCATAAGATGCGACAGAAACCCCGGGAATATATTTTGTTTCACTCCAAGTCATTCCGCCATCAACGCTGGTAATATACCCAATTTTCCCAATGTTTGTCCGCATATAGGTTTGAAGTGTTCCGTCAGGAAATTCTACGATCTGCGCTTCGGCAAAATTCCCGCTCCCGCCCAAATCTGTATCAACAAACTGCCAGTCCTCTCCGTGATTATCGCTATAGAGGTACCCATACTCCCCTGAAACACTATTGTAAGAAGACACCAGAAGTCTCCCCGCATAAGGACCATTTTGGATCTGAGTTCCAACACCTGGCCCGAAAAGAACCATCCGCCCAGAGACATCCCGGAAATCTCCAAGAATGTTCATATCGGACCATGTAGCTCCTTCATCATCGCTATACTTCATGACAAGGTAATTGGTGGGGAGAAGTGTGAACAGAGAGTCTTTATAGAATACACACATATTCACATCTACATCGGTTTTTTCTTCAATCACTTTAGAGCCATTAATACGAACTTGGTACTGCTTTTGAGTTAAGTATTCACCATTGTATAACAGCCGATATTCACCATCAACAGAGTATGCAGTCGGTTCATTTGTGCGGTCATCGTAAATAACACCATCACGAATAGTGTAATTATACGCATTGGGAAGATCTTCGTGCCAGTGAAGTTTTAAATATTTCTGATCGCCAATTACCTTATAACCAGTACCACCGACGCAATTATTGAATCCGCGGCCAGAAGTGAACGCATCTGCAAAGAGGAACAATCTGCCGATTTCCCGGTCCTCAAGCAGAACCGTATCGATAAATGCTGCACTTCCGTTCAATTGTACATTTTTTCCCGTGTTATCCCGCGGCCAATCAAGCGCTTGCGGGGCATAGTCATCGAAGACCAGCGGAAGGGTCGGCTCGCTCCAAGTATTTCCTCCATCGGTACTTTTCGCAAAAGCGATATCGATGTTACTACGGGCATCGTGGGTGCCACCATACCGTGCATCAATACTCGACACAACAGTTCCGCTTTCCAGGGTGAGCAATGTAGGAATTCGGAAATAATTAGAATTTGTTGCATCCCCAGAACGGAAAATAGCACTTCCATAGCGAGTCTCTTCTGTAATCGCTAATAGATCCTCATCACTAAGGGGAACACTGTGCACTTCAAAGTGATTAATCGTTCCCTCAAACGGATAGAAGGCTTCCCCGTTTCTCACTGTTGCCCCGAGTGCTACATTATCAACACCCTTAATGTCATTGATAAATTTGAAATCATCAACAGACAGTGTCGCTAATAACTCACCATTTGCAAAAAGTTTATAGTTCTTCTCTGCAGCATCTGCCTTAAAGGCAACGGTATTTATTGCTGGCTCTCCGTGATATCTCCCCTGTAAAGCGGCAGGTCTGTTCAAGGTATACTTAAACCCGATGTCAGTGTTGCGCAATTCCATGCCAAGAGTACCAGTATCGGTAATATACAAATGGAAATGCCTGTCCCTATTAGCAAAGGTGCTATTTCCGGCGCTGAACAAAGACTGAACACCAGTACCTGAATCAGAAGGTGTGAACGAAACAATAATGGTACCTTGGAACAAAGATTCAACAATAGGGGCGGTTGTTTCATTGCTTAAATCGTACAAGCTCCCTGCGGAAATTGCAATGTCATTCTTCTCCATCAAAGGTCCTGCCTCTGGAGGAGTGGTCATTTCAAGTAGCACATCGTCACTCAAGGGAACATCGTACACAGACGCTCTTGCAATAGTTCCTCCAAAGGGATACTTGACTTCTTGGTCACGAATGGTTCCTCCGAGGGAAATATTATCGAGTCCTGTAATGTCAGCAAAGAACTTAAAATCATCCTTAGACAGCTCAGAAACCAATACGCCGTTGGCAAACAGCTTATATGTACCAGTTAGAGAATCCGCTGCAAATGCAACTCTGTTCATCTGGCCCTGCAGCAATACAGGATCGGATTCCATCGTGTATTTAAACACCTCATCGGTATTCCGTAATTCCATTCCCACAACACCATTAGGTGTAACATACAGGTGAAAATGGCGATACATATTTCCGATGGTCGGATTCGACACACTGAACAGGGACTGATACTGGGTAGAACTTGTACACAGGAATTCTACATAAACTGTCCCTTCGGTCAAGTTGTATATTTCGGAGGCCGCCGCTTCACCACTCAAATCATGAACCATTCCACTGGCAATGTCCACATTTTCTACATCCAGCACGGGAGATTCCCATGTCGAAGAATATGAATACCTATCATGGAAATCACGATTATCGTATGCAGCAAGTGCGGGAATGCTCGTGGTAAAGACCAGTGCGATTGCTATACAGAGTGAATAAAGTTTTCTCCGGATGCTCTTCATAGCAGTTCTCCCTTCTCAACAAATTATTTGACCACCTAATTTTAGTCACTTAATTATCCCTAAGAGCAAATGAAAGCTAAAGCATGCACTTGGAATTGCAGGCTGCTTGGGGCGCTGCACGATGCAAGAAAACTAGCCCGTAATTTCAGATACGGCAACCTTGCGGTTTTCAGCCAGAGAACGAGTGCACGCATCCGCAGTGGCAATTGCAGCACGGGCGGCACTGCCGTTAAGCAAAGGCTTAAATTCATCGGTAACAGGCGCACCGTGCATAAGGCCGTTCAGATAGTCCATTTCCATCTCCATGATCCCATGCAGCCAGAGCGGCGGCTTCTTTCCGGGCTTGCCATACAGAACGGCACCATCCATTTCCATTTTTGTGTTATAGGTCAGTGTGCGGTCATCATCTTCCTCCTTTGTACGGTGCAGGAGGAAATGCTCGTCGCCTTCCGGTGTCCGAAGAGTCACGCCGGTATCCTTCATATCGAGACGAATGGCACCTTTAGTCCCCTGGATCAGCAGATAGTGCTCACTCCAGCGGAAAGCGGAACCGTACTCGACAACAGCATAGGTATTGTTGCCGAACTCCAGGGTGATAAACAACATATCATCTTCATCACCGAAGTGTTCGCCGGAATGGGCAACATTGCCGCCTACCATGGTCGCAGTAGTGGCGGGACCCATCAGGAACTGAATACAATCCAATTCATGAATATGGTGGTACAGATGTCCGCCGGACTTAGAACGAATCTTCTTCCAGCTGACAGACTCCTGCTGCTGCTCCCAGCCATTACGCGCCGAGTGACAATACAGAACCTTGCCAATTCGTCCCTCATTGATCAGCTGCTTGGCCAGACGGACACCATTGAAGAAGTTCATCACATGACCGGCCATAAACGTAACGCCCGCGGCCTCGCAAGCCTTGACCATCTCATCACAGTCCGCATAGCTCAACGCAATGGGCTTCTCGCAAAAGGCGTGCTTACCGTGGCGGGCAGCTGCCAAAACAGGCTCCTTGTGGAGATAGTTGGGGGAGGCGACAACAACAACATCAACATCGGGACGAGCACACAGTTGGTCCAGATCAGTCTCTACATCGCAACCGATTTCCTGTGCAACGCTTTCGGCGTTCTCAGGATCAAGAACCGCTACAACCTTGGCGCCATCCATTCTTTTAATAATGCGGCTCAATTCTGCTCCAAAGTATCCAACGCCAACGACAGCATATCCGATTGTTTTCATAACGAAAATCTCCTTTTATAATTTTGGGTTATTTCACAGAGCCGGCAGCAAGTCCACCAGCAATCTTCTTCTGAATAAGCATAAAGAAAACCACAGAGGGAATAACAACAACTGCGGAAGCGGCCATCATAACGCCCCAATCAAGGACCTCCTGCCCTTGCAGAGACTTCAGCGCAACTGCAACGGTCATTTTTTCACTGCTATTCATCAGGATCAGGGAATACAGGAACTCGTTCCAGGCGTTGATGAAGGTATAGATCGCTACGGCGACGATGCCGGGTGCAACAATGGGAAGAACGATTTTATAGAACACCTGAATTTTGTTGGCACCGTCAACTCGGGCAGCCTCTTCAACATCCAAAGGAACCGTTTGGAAGAAGCCGACCAACAGCCAAATAGCATAGGGGACGGAGAAGGACATATAGACGATGACCAGGCCAAGGCGGCTATTCATCATTCCCAGCTTACCCATAATGATAGAATATGGAACCGCCAGGAGGATGGGGGGAAACATATACGTTGTAATTAGAACGCGCGTTAACACCTTGCCAAAGCGGGGGAAAAATCGTACGATACCATATGCCCCGAGTGCAGATATTGCAATCGCCACGAGCGTTGTTGTGCCAGCGATCAAAATACTGTTCAGCACATTGTTTCCAAAATGGAGTTGCTGAAATACCGCCTTAAAGTGATCAAAGGTGATCTCCGATGGAAAAAACTTTGTCGGATCTCCAGCAAGCTCCCCCTTGCTTTTCACAGAAGACAAAAGGATCCAAACCAGCGGAAACCCTGCGACAACGGCCAAAATGGAGAGGTAGGCATAACTGATAGTCGCACTAGCCCAGCCTCTGCGTAACACCTTTTTCCGTTTCATCACTTGGCCTCCTTTTCCCACTTATTAAGCAGACGGAAGTACAGCATACACACCATCAGCAGGAAGATGAGCAGAAGCACCGTGACCGCAGAGGATCTGCCAAGGAGCTTCAATCCCCAACCAACATTGTAGGCGTAAATGGGAACTGTCTGCGTCAGGCCGCCAGGGCCACCGCCGGTGATCAAATAGATCATGTCGAAGCTGTTAAATATCCAAATGGTACGTAAGACTACCAGCAAGCCCATGACTACCCGGATGTGGGGGATGGTAATATGAATAAAAGACTGCAAGGATGTTGCACCGTCGATTTGTGCTGCCTCGTATTGGTCTTTTGGGACCGTTTGAAGGGCCGAAAGAACATTGACCATGATAAGCGGAGCGCCAAACCAAATATTGATGAACACCATTGTGGGGAACACAAGATTTGTACTGGTCAAAAACTGAGGGATCGTATCACAGAGTCCAATTTCGACCAAGAAATTCGGCAGGAATCCAGAAACGCCATTCAGGATCCATTTCCAAGATAGCGCAATGACGATAGAGGGAAACGCCCAGGGAATGATCAGCAGCGTCCGAAAAATTCCTTTGCCATGACGGACCCGTTCAAGGGCAAGAGCAGCGGTAAATCCGACCAGGATCTGGCCAGCCAAAGAAGCAACCGTCCATTTTACATTCGTAAAAAATGATGTCCAAAAATCTGGATCGGTCAGAACTGCAATGTAGTTTTTGAACCAGACAAATTCGTATGATGACTTAATTAGATGCTTAGAGGTAAAGCTGTAGAAAAGACTTGTGAGGACAGGGTACAGCAGAAGCAGCCCGACTACTGCCACGGCGGGCAAAATGAAGCAGAAGCCTGCGAGCTGTGACTTGAGCCGCCTATTGTTCATTGGCTAAAATCTCCTTTCGCAATTGTGGCGGAGGCGAGCATCGCCCCCGCCACAATTCGGGATAGTCTAAGTTCTTATGAGCGGACTTAGCCGACAGTCTCGAAGAGGTCGTTCAGCTTGTCCTCAGCAGCCTTTGCAGCTTCCTCAACAGGCGTATCATTCATTACGATATCCTGGAACATCTCTTCGATTACGCGCTGAGAAGTCAGCAGGCCAGCCTCTGCGCGAGGACCATATTCCATACCGATGGAAGTGCTGCCAGACAGCATCTGCTGAAGAACAGCGTCAGCATGCTGGAATTCCTGAACGATTTCGTTAGCCTGATACTTCTCGTTCTCAGTAACGCCCTTCAAAGCGGGCATCATGCCAACAGGGACGGAGAGCAGGAAGTCGACATAGCGATCGGGCTCATAGAAGTACTTGATAAACGCCTCGCAGATTTCAGGGTGCTTGGAGTTCTTCCAAATGACCAGAGGAGTATTGTTCGTCTCACAACCAACCTCGGGGTCACCCTTGTTGACGCGGGGGATGGGAGCGCAATCAATGTCATCCATCAGGTCAGGGGAGTTGGACTCAACGCCGCTAATATGGAAACCGGTGTTAAAATCGAACGCCAGCTTACCCTGGTAGTACATGGTCGCTTCGTCCAGAGTATTGTAGTTGATAGCATCAGCGGGAGAGCAATCCTTGAACACCTTGACCCAGTACTTGATGCCTTCAATAGCGGTGGGGCTAGTCAGATTTGCTTTGCCATCTTCGGTGATCAGGGTCTCCCCGGCGCTGCGGACATACAGGTGGAGCCAGCGGGTGGCAAGCATATCGTTTGTACCCATGGGCATAGCGGCACCATAAACAGCACCATTCTCGCCCTCAGTGATGATCTTAGCTGCCTCGTACATCTCCTCCCAGGTCTCGGGAACTTCCAGATTGTACTTCTCCAAGAGGTCCTTGCGATACCACATTGCTTCGGTATTGGAATACAGAGGCACACCGTAGCAGGAACCATCCTCAGCGGTCATCTCGGTCAGCGCTTTCTCGAAGAACTTATCTCTGCCGATATCATCGATCAGATTGTCCAAAGGCCGGATGGCATCAGCATCGATCATTTCAACGACCTGAATTGCAACGGCACTGCTCATATCAGGGACATTGCCAGAGGCAAGGCCGGTTGTCCACTTGGTATAGAAGTCCGCCCAAGAGAAGGTCTCGATGTTAATTTTGACCTTGGGATTATCCTTCATGAACGCATCTGCGGCAGCCTGAATGGTTTCCAGACGGGGCCCCTGGGTAAAGGAGTGCCAGAAGGTGATCTCGCCTTCTAGCTCTTCGGGAGCAGCAGGGTCCTTGCTTTCGGAGGGTTTGTTCGTTTCGCTTTGAGAATTATTCGGCTTGTCCGTCGTACTTGAGTTGTTTTTGCTGCCACAACCAGCCAGCAGGGAAAGAAGCATGATTGACGCGAGCAACAGGCAAATCAGTTTCTTCGATTTCATCATAATTCCTCCTAAAATTATTCTTTTCGCCGTTTCTTCAACGAAAAAGTTCCCGCCAGAACTTTCCTGACGGGAACAGTATATATTAGAATTGCACGTCTCCGCTATACAATTTCAGAGAAATACTATAACAAATCGCTCATAAAATAATCGTTGATTACCACAATGCACAATTCCACGTTTTAAAAATTGTGCATAATGATCAAATACGCGATCATGCCTCCTGCGATAGACGCCGATAATCCTGCGGGCTGACGCCATAGTTCTCCCTAAAAATTTTAGTGAAATAACTGGGGGACTCGTATCCCAACCTATAGCCGATCTCTGATATCGTTTCATTGCCTGTTACAAGAAAATTTGCTGCACAGGCTAATTTGATCTCACGAACAAATTCATAAATAGTTTTACCTGTTTGTTCCTTAAATAGGCGGCGGAGAGAGCTGTCACTTACGCCGCACATTTCACACATCTCTTTCCGGCTTACATTTTTCTCCGGATGCAAAGTTAAGTAATCGACCAAAATGCGAATTCTTGGATCAGTATTACGATGTGAGGACATTGCCCGACGTCGAATATATTTCATGTCAAAAAGGGATTCCATCATTTCTTGTTCGCGCTGAAGAATTTCTTCAGTCTCTTCCGCTAAAGAAGTCTGTTTTGCGATTTCAGCACAGATCAAGTTCAGATATCCTCTGATTTCAAGACGTTTATAGGTTACACGGGACAGTGCACAGTGGTAAATCTTTTCGAACCATTGTCTCATTTCGGGCTGCCCAGAAAAATTATACAGTTGCCTAACATTCCACAATTGCTGTAGCATATCTACATCGGGAACTTGAATCGAACCGAGAAACCGCACACTCAAAAAAACAATGTCCTCATGAGCAAAACAGCCCAAGGCACACCCTTGGGGAATATAAAACACATCATCCGGTCCCACTTCATACGGGACTCCATCCACTTCAAAGCGAGCGCTTCCAGAACAAATATAGCGAAACATGGAGTATGGAATATTATCCTCTTGATAGACCCATCTGTCGGAGAAAGCATATTTGTCCACATAAAGAAAGGTTGGATAGTAATTGCTAAAAATTGCATCCATTATTGGTGCTCCTTCCTACGTAAACTGATTTCCATGAATTACCTTTTAACACGATCTAGCTCCATTATACACGGCATCCCCAGAAGTGCAATCCCCCGAAGTCCGCTGTATCAATGCACAAGTTTTTATACAGAAAAAGCCTCCGTCTGCACAATGCAGACGGAGGCTTCGGACATATTGGGTGCTTTTTGTGACAATTGTCGTAAGTTTATCGTAAATTCGCAGTTGTACCTACGGTGGTCACTCTCGTTTTCAACGGGCTGAGAGGAACGCTTAGTACATCCCGCCCATATCGCCCATGCCGGGAGCGGGAGCGGGTGCAGGGGGCTCGGGCTTATCGGCCACCAGGGACTCGGTGGTCAGCACCATGGCGGCCACGGAGGCGGCGTTCTCCAGAGCGGAGCGGGTCACCTTGGCGGGGTCCACGATACCGGCGGAGACCATGTCGCAGTACTCCTCCTTGTAGGCGTCGAAGCCGTAGCCGGTCTTGCCGGAGGTGCGGACCTTCTCCAGGATCACTGCGCCGTCCAGGCCGGCGTTGGCAGCGATCTGACGGGTGGGGGCCTCCAGGGCCTTGGCGATGATGCGGACGCCGGTCTTCTCGTCGCCCTCGGCCTGCTCCAGCAGAGCCTCAACGGCGGGGATGGCGTTGACAAACACCGTGCCGCCGCCGGCCACGATACCCTCTTCCACAGCGGCCTTGGTGGCGTTCAGGGCATCCTCGATGCGGAGCTTCTTCTCCTTCATCTCGGTCTCGGTGGCAGCGCCCACCTTGATGACGGCAACACCACCGGCCAGCTTGGCCAGGCGCTCCTGCAGCTTCTCCTTGTCGTAGTCGCTGGTGGTGACGGCGATCTGGCTGCGGATCTGGCCCACGCGGCTCTTGATGGCCTCGCTGTCGCCGGCGCCGTCGACAATGACGGTGTTCTCCTTGGTGACCTTCACCTGGCGGGCACGGCCCAGCATATCCAGGGTGGTGTTCTTCAGCTCGTAGCCCAGCTCCTCGCTGATGACCTGGCCGCCGGTGAGGATGGCGATATCCTGCAGCATCTCCTTGCGGCGGTCGCCGAAGCCGGGGGCCTTGACGCAAACCACATTGAGGGTGCCCCGCAGGCGGTTGACGATCAGGGTGCTGAGGGCCTCGCCCTCCACATCCTCGGCGATGATGACCAGCTTCTTGCCGGACTGGACCAGCTGCTCCAGGATGGGCAGGATGTCGGCAATGACGGAGATCTTCTTATCGGTGATGAGGATGTAGGCGTCATCAATGACGGCCTCCATCTTCTCGGTATCGGTGACCATGTAGGGGGTGATGTAGCCGCGGTCGAACATCATGCCCTCCACCACCTCGCTGTAGGTGTCGGCGGTCTTGGACTCCTCGATGGTGATGACGCCGTCGGCGGAGACCTTCTCCATGGCCTCGGCGATCAGGGTGCCGATGGCCTCGTCGCCGGAGGAGACAGTGCCCACGCGGGCGATGTCAGCGGTGCCGTTGACCTTCTGGGCGTCCTTGCGGATGGAGGCCACAGCGGCGTCCACGGCCTTGGCGATGCCCTTCTTCATGACGATGGGGTTGGCGCCGGCGGCCAGGTTCTTCAGCCCCTCGCTGATGATGGCCTGGGCCAGCAGGGTGGCGGTGGTGGTACCGTCGCCGGCCACATCGTTGGTCTTGGTGGAGACCTCCTTCACCAGCTGAGCGCCCATGTTCTCAAAGGGGTCGTCCAGCTCGATCTCCTTGGCGATGGTGACGCCGTCATTGGTGATGAGGGGGGAGCCGAACTTCTTGTCCAGCACCACATTGCGGCCCTTGGGGCCCATGGTGATCTTTACGGTATCGGCCAGCTGATTGACACCGGCCTCCAGAGCCTTGCGGGCCTCGTCGCCGCGCTTGATAAGCTTAGACATAGTGGATTACCTCCATAATTTTATCAATTTTGTTCTCCCCGGGGGAGAGGATCTGGGGAGAGGACCGATCAGTCAACGATGGCCAGAATGTCGCCCAGACGAACGATGACAAACTCGTCGTCGCCGATCTTCACATGGGTGCCCGCGTACTTGTCAGTGATGACCTTGTCACCGGCCTTCACGGTCATGACGACCTCTTTGCCGTCCACCATGCCGCCGGGACCCACGGAGATGACTTCCGCAACAGAGGGCTTCTCCTTGGCGCTGGCGGTGAGGATGATGCCGCCCTTGGTGGTCTCCTCTGCCTCCATGGCCTTCAGGACAACACGGTCAGCTAAGGGAGTGAGTTTCATAGTTGGTTCCTCCTATATGAATATTTTCTAAACAAAGTTCGACACCGTTAGCACTCTTTCTCCTGGAGTGCTAACGGTGCTTATCTTACATCATCTGTTGGCAGATTGCAAGAGGGTTTGCAGAAAATTTTGGGCCTTTTACAAAAAGTTCACAAACCGCAGCCTACCGGCGTTTTTTCCGTGGGGAGGGGGATGCAGGTGGCGTTGGGGTCACAGCCCCGGGGGCCGAAAAAGTTGACCTTGCCTTCGGCCAGGCGCAGGACCACCCGGCGGCTGTGGATGCTCTCCCCGTCCAGGCAGGTGACGATGTCGTCGCCGTGGCTCTCAATGACGATCTCCTTGGCGGTGGAGCACTGGGCCAGTTGGGGGAGGAGGTAGTATTCCCCCTTGGCGTAGTGGCCCACAAATTTCAAAAAGGTGGGGCGGCTGACCTGCTTGACCATCAGGGTGTGGAGTACGCCGTCGTCCATTCGGGCCTCGGCCACCGGCATGAAGCCCCCGCCGTAGTAGCGGCCGTTGCAGACTGTGGCCAGGACGAATTTTCCCGTGACCTGCTGCCCGTCCAGGGTGATGGTCCAGGGGTGGCCCAGGCTGCGCAGGAGGAAGTTCACCGACAGGGAGGCGATGTAGCTGCCCTGGCTGCCCAGCAGACGGCTCTTGCCGAAGCGGTGGACGTCGTGGGCCACCTGGGCGTCGAAGCCGGAGCAGGCGATGGTGAGGGCGCACCGGCCGTTGCAGTCGATGGCGTCCAGCGGGAACTGGGGGCCGTCCCAGAGGTTCTCCGCATCGGAGAAGAGGGGGGCGGTATCGCCAAAATTCCGCATGAAGTCGTTGCCGGTGCCAATGGGGATGCATGTCATGGCGGCGTTGGCAAAGCCGATGATCCCGTTGGCCACCTCGTTGAGGGTCCCGTCGCCGCCGCAGACATAAAAGCGCACCGGCTGTCCCGTCCGGGCGATGGCCCGGGTGGTCTCGGCGGCGTGGCCGGGCCGCTGGGTGAGGATGCACTCCACCTCCAGATCGTGGCGGGCCCCCAGGGCTTTGGCCATGGACATGAGTTCCGCGGTGCAGTCCCGCTTCCCGGCGGTGGGGTTGATGATAAAGATGTGTTTCATCGTTGTCACCTTCTTTTTGCCGCCTCCGGCGGCGGGTGGTGTTTTCTCTTTCCTTTGGGGGCGAAGGGGATTTCTTCTTCCCCTAAGCTGGTTGCTTCGGGGGCTACGCGCCCCCGAGCCCCCGGTAACTTTTTGCTCGCACAAAAAGTCACCAAAAATGCGCCAAAACCCATGGTTTTGGAATCCTTTGCCTCATCGGTGCAGGCGGGGGGGATGATGGCATCCAGCCACTGAATTTCAGATCCTTCGGGGATCTGATCTCGGCCGGGTATCTCGTCCGACTTCGCCTGCCGGCCCCGCAGCGTTAAGCAAACAGGCCACCGGCCTGTTTGCTTAACGCTGCGGGGCGGTAGCCCCCGAAGAACCCCGCGCCGGGGCGGCGCGGTGCCATGTCGTTGAGGTGCAGCGCAACTCCAAGTCTGCTGGGGGGTAGCCCCTCTGGCGAGGGGGCCTTTGGCCCCCTTGAAGAGTCGT
>CAUWCX010000008.1:0-64152 GCA_963557105.1 uncultured Oscillospiraceae bacterium | reverse complement strand
GCCGCAAGGCGCGAAGCGGAGTGCAACTCAAAAAAGTGCTTGCACTTTTTTGACAGTCTCAGCGCCCTCCGGCTGTGGCCGGAGGGCGCTGTAGGACTCGCTGAAGGGGGAGGTGCGTTACAGGGGGTTAGTGCTGATGCTTGATGAGGCCGCAGGCCTTGGACAGCTCCATGATCACCACGGGGACAAGGGACAGGCCCAGACCCAGCAGGTACAGGCTGCCGGAGAGCTTCACCATACCGAAGGCGATGCCCACGGGGGTGAACAGGACCAGAGCCATCAGCAGGATGGACACCAGGCAAGCCTGGTTCAGACGGCGGTTGGTGAATACGCCGATCTTGAACAGGGAGCGCTCGGAGCGCATGTTGTAGGCCTGGATGACCTGGGACAGGGCCAGGACCATGAAGGCCATGGTCTGACCGCCGGCCAGGAGACCGGTGGAGCTTTCGCCGACGCAGAAGGCCACCAGGGAGAGAATGGCGAACATACAACCCTGCAGGACCACCCGCAGACCCAGACCGTGGGCGAAGATGCCCTCGTTCTTGGGCTTGGGCTTCTGGTCCATGACGCCGGGCTCCACAGCCTCCATACCCAGGGCGATGGCGGGCAGGCTGTCGGTGACCAGGTTGATCCACAGCAGCTGCATACTCAGCAGGGGGGTCTTGTGCCACAGGAGCATAGCCACGAACACGGTGATGACCTCGCCGATATTGGTGCCCAGCAGGAAGCCCACCACCTTGCGGATGTTGGCGTAGATGCCGCGGCCCTCGCGGACAGCGTCCACGATGGTGGCGAAGTTGTCGTCGGTCAGCGTCATATCCGCGGCGCCCTTGGCCACGTCGGTGCCGGTGATGCCCATGGCGCAGCCGATGTCGGCGGCCTTCAGGGCGGGGGCGTCGTTAACGCCGTCGCCGGTCATGGAGACCACCTCGCCACGGCGCTGCCAGGCCTTGACGATGCGGATCTTGTTCTCAGGGGAAACGCGGGCGTAGACGGAGATGTGCTGCACCTGCTGGTCCAGTTCGCTCTCGCTCATGGCGTCCAGCTCGGCGCCGGTGATGGCGCGGTCGCCCTCCTCCAGGATACCCAGATCCCGGGCGATGGCGGAGGCGGTGACCACGTGGTCGCCGGTGATCATAATGGGCTTGATGCCGGCGCGGCGGCAGGTGGCCACAGCCTCCCGGGCCTCGGGTCTGGGGGGATCGATCATGCCCACAAGGCCCAGGAAGGTCAGGCCGTTTTCCAGATCCTCACTGGTGAGCTCCTGGGGAATGGCGTCGATCTCCTTGTAGGCCACGGCCAGGACGCGGAGGGCGTCGGCGCTCATCTCCTCGGTGAGGCGGCGGGCGGTGTCCAGATCGCCGTGGATACAGCGGGGGGCCATCATATCGAAGGCGCCCTTGACGATGACCACCAGCTTGCCGTCCATGCGGTTGATGGTGCTCATGAGCTTGCGGTCGGAGTCAAAAGGCAGCTCGCCCACCCGGGGATACTTCTGCAGCAGCTCGTCCTTGGGCATACCGTTTTTGTGGGCAGCCAGGACGATGGAGGTCTCGGTGGGGTCGCCGATATGCTGCTCCTGGCCGTCCTTCACCACCACGGAGCCGTCGCAGCACAGGGTACCCAGGCACAGCAGCTGGCGCAGATCCTCGCCGCAGTGGTCGGTGATATCCTGGGGCTTCTCCTGACCGTCCAGATAGCCCTTCACCAGGGTCATGCGGTTCTGGGTCAGGGTACCGGTCTTATCGGAGCAGATAATGGAGGCGCTGCCCAGGGTCTCCACGGCGGGCAGGCGGCGGATCAGGGCGTTCTTCTTCACCATCCGCTGAACACCGATGGACAGCACGATGGTGACGATGGCGGGCAGGCCCTCGGGGATAGCGGAAACAGCCAGGGACACGGCGGTCATGAAGATCTCCATGACGGGGATGCCGTTGAAGAGGCCCACCACCAGGATGACGGCGCAGGCGGCCAGGGCCAGGATGCCCAGGTACTTGCCCAGCTGGGCCAGCTTCTTCTGCAGGGGGGTCTGGGTGTCGCCCTCGCCGTCCAGCAGGCCGGCGATCTTGCCCATCTCCGTGTCCATACCGGTGGCCGTGACCACCGCCAGGGCGGTACCGTAGGTCACGGAGCAGCCGGAGAACACCATGTTGCTCCGGTCGCCCAGGGGGGCCTTCTCCGCCACCACGGCGTCAGCGTCCTTCTCCGAGGGGACGGACTCGCCGGTGAGGGCGGACTCCTCGCTCTTCAGGCTGACGCTCTCCAGCAGGCGGGCGTCGGCGGGGATGAAGTCGCCGGCCTCCAGGCGGATGATGTCGCCGGGGACCAGCTCGCTGGCGTCAATAACCGCCTCCTGGCCGTCCCGGATGACCCGGGCGTGGGGGGCGGACATACTCTTCAGGGCGTCCAGGGCCTTCTCCGCCTTGCTCTCCTGCAGCATACCCATAATGGCGTTGAGCACCACGATCAGCAGGATCAGCACCGGCTCAAAGAACTCCATGGGGTCGTGCTGGGTGCAGGCGATGGCAAAGGAAACTGCCGCCGCCGCAATGAGGATCAGGATCATTACATCTTTGAACTGGTCAAAGAATCGCTGGAGATTGGTTTTCTTTTTCTTTTCACGAAGCTTGTTGGGGCCGTACTGCTCCCGCAGCTTGGGCAGCTGATCGCCCCGCAGGCCCTGCTGGGGGTCAGTGGAGAGGTGGCTGAGCACATCCTCTCTGGTCTTGTCATGAAATTGCAACGCGGATTCCTCCTTTGTTTGGTGACTCTATTATAGCAGGTTTACGCACCACGGACAGGGGACAGAACGGGGAACTGTCGTGATTTTCCCCGCGGTGGGTGAAGTGTTACGTTTTTGGACAAATTTATCCAAGTGTCCAAAAACGATTTTTGTTGAAATCGGGCGGAAGATGTGATACGATGATTTCCTAAAGACAGGAAGGAGGCGGGCCTTTGGCGGATTCAAACATTACGAAGCGCGCGCTGTCGGCAGCGCTGAAGGAGCTGATGGAGACCCAGCCCTTCTCCAAGATCAGCGTAGGCGACATCTGTGAGCGGTGCGAGATGAACCGCAAGAGCTTCTACTACCACTTCCGGGATAAGTATGACCTGGTCAACTGGATCTACGACACGGAGTTCATCACCGTCGTGCGCCAGTCGGATGGACAGACCGGGTGGTCCCTGGTGGAGGCCCTGTGCCAGTATTTTTATGACAACCGCTCGTTTTACCGCAAGACCCTCAGCGTGGATGGGCAGAACTCCTTTTCGGAGTACTTCCGCAGTATTATTGCCGCTATTCTGGCGGAGAATGCGGAGGAGGGCCCCCTGGATGAGGAGACTGGGCGGTTCATGGTGGACTTCTACGCCGACGCCTTTGTCTGCGCCATCAAGCGGTGGCTCCTGGGCCGGGACAGCGTGACGGCGGAGGAGTTTTCGCAGCTGCTGAAGAAGTGCCTGGTGGGCACATCCCTGAAGATCGTCCAGGATCTGGGGGAGAAATAGGTTTGTTGCCCCCGGCGGAGCGTCTGCGGACGGTCCGCCGGGGATATTTTTATGGTTTGGCCTCCCGCATGGTCTGTACCCGCCGGAGGATATCCTCCAGGGGGGTGCGGAAGAGGTTGACCCCGCTGTGGGGACAGGGGCCGTCGTGGGTGTACAGCTCGCCCGCCTGGTCAAAGCCCACCAGACAGCCGTTGTTGGAGATGATCTCGTCGATCATCAGCCCGTCCTGCAGCAGCTCCATGGGGATGACGGGGGTCTTCTGCGCCACCCGCAGGGTGTGGAGATAGGCGCAGACCGCAGAGCGGGTCTCCGCCGGGCAGCCCACCTCGGGCAGCAGCAGGGCGAAGAGGGGGTGTCCGGGCAGCAGATCCTCCAGCCAATGGCCGGAGAGGATGTCCGCCTGATCCGCCTGTCCGTACCGCCGCCAGACGGCGAAGGGCAGCTTCTCCGCCCGCAGACGGGCGCAGGCTGCCGGGGCGTCCTGATCGGCCTGTACCGCAGTGAGGACGTTGTCCAGCTGCTTCAGCTCCGCCGTCAGCTCTTCCGTCAGCTGGCCGCTGGGGAGAAGGAGGAAGAAAGCGCAGCTGCGCTGCGCCCGCAGATGGGGCAGCAGGGGGGTGGGGTCTCCGTCGGGGAAGAAGGCGTAGGTGTAGATCCCCAGATCCGTCCCCTGGGCCAGAATCTGGGCGTAGTCGTCGGCACGATCCGGCAGAGACGCGCAATTCACCGCCATGGACAGCAGCCAGGGGATGTTGAAGCCCTGCTGCGCCTCCAGCTGGCGGATGGCTGCGGCCCCCTTGGTGCAGCTGTTGTAGCCCAGGTCCATGCCCAGGGTGATGAGTTTCTCCATATCCACATGGACCAGGGTGTCCTTGAGCAGGGCGTAATAGGCGCTGTTCTGGTCCCGCAGCATATCCTTGGCGGTGTGGAGAAGCTTCTGCTGAAGTTCTCCCTGGGAAAAGTTGAGTCCCAGGTCGATGAGGTTGCGGATGCTCCGCTCGGGGGAGGTCTCCATCCCCTGAAGCGCCCGCCGGATGGCGGTCTCAATGAGCATACGGTTCATATCCAGTTTCATATGTCGGTCGCTCCTGTTTTTCACAGTTGATTTACCTTTAGCATACCCGAAACAACGGCGGGCAGACAGGGACAATTTGCCCGGTCTGTCCCAAAAGGTAACATATTTTTCGCCTGTCCTAAATTTCCACAGGGACAGAGGAGTGTCCGGTGCTTTTTTCCCGGACGGCAGTATGATAGGGACAGAAAGAGAAAGCCAATGTGTGCTGATTTGGAGGGACGGTATATGAAGTTCACGGTAAAGAAAGTTCTGCTGCTTATGCTGTTGGGGGCGCTGCTGTACCTGCTGCTGGGGGCGATCCTGCCCTTTACCGCCCACCCGGAGGTCAGCGAGGAGACCCGCCGGGCTGTGGCGGAGACAGCGTATACCGGCAGCGAGCAGGGGACGGAGCGGGCGCGCATCATTGCGGACAACGGGGAGGCCCTGACCCGGCGGCTGCAGATGATCTCCCAGGCGAAGGAGCGAATCATCCTGTCCACCTTTGATATCCGCAGCGACGAGAGCGGCAAGGATGTGCTGGCGGCGCTGATCGCCGCGGCGGACCGGGGCGTGGAGGTCAAGTTGGTGGTGGACGGCTTCTGTGGGTTTACCCGCATGACCGGGGACCCCTACTTTGTTACCCTCTCTGCCCGGAAGAATGCAGAGATCAAGATCTACAACCCGGTCAACCCCCTGAAGCCCTGGACGCTGATGGCCCGGCTCCACGACAAATACCTCATTGTGGACAACACCGCTTACCTCCTGGGCGGGCGGAATACCCACGACTACTTCCTGGGGGACCACGACGGCAAGCAGAATTACGACTGGGATGTGCTGGTGTGGCAGGAGGAGGACCGGTCGGACAGCTCTCTGCACCAGCTTCTGGACTACTTTGCGAAGGTCTGGGATTCTCCGGCCTGCCATCTCTACCATGATGATGTCCAAGAGTTGGAGAAAAAGCGGGTGGTGGAGGCCCAGGCTGAGCTGGCCTCCCGTCTCCTGGAGAAGCAGGAGGCCCATCCCGACTGGTTTGCCCCCATGAACTACCGCCACCTGACCCTGCCCACCCGCCAGGTCCGGCTGGTGAGCAACCCCATCCATACCGGGGCCAAGGAGCCCACAGCCTTCTACACCATCACCGAGCTCATGGCCCGGGGAGAGGAGTCTGTGGTATTCCACACCCCCTACATGATCTGCAACGGCTGGATGATGGAGCGGCTGGAGAAGGTCTGCCAGCAGGTGCCGGAGGTGACCATGATGACCAACTCCGTGGCCAACAACGGCAACCCCTGCGGGGCCATGGACTACCGCCTCCACAAGGGGGAGATTCTGGAGACGGGGACAAAGGTGCTGGAGTACGACGGCGGGATCTCCTACCACGGGAAGTGCTTCACTGTGACGACCATCTGGCTGTGGTGGGGTCCTTTAATTGGGATATGCGCAGCGCCTACATCGACACGGAGCTGATGGTGGTCATGGACAGCCCTGAGGTCACGGAAGCTCTCCGCCGGGAGATGTCCCGGTATGCGGACGCCGCCCTTACGGTGGTGGACGAGGATACCAGCATTGCCCCGGAGGGGCACACCCCCCAGCAGATGGGGACCATGAAGCGGTTCGTGTCCAATGTCCTGGGCCTGGTGGCCGACTGGGCCAGATTCCTCATGTAATAGAAGAAAAGTGACAAGGGAGCCGCCGGCATTTTGCCGGCGGCTCCTTCGGTGATCGAAACCAATCGTTGTACGTTTTGGATGTTCTTAGAACGCCACCTGCTTAAACAGGGCCACGCAGCAGAGAATGGCGGCAAAGGGGACGTAGACATAGCGGCCCACGAAGTACCACAGGCGGCCACGCTTTCCGGTGGTGCCCCGGTTGATCTCCAGCAGCAGGTCCTCCCGCTTCATGACCCAGAACCAGGAGACTGCGCCCAGGGTGGCGCCGATGGGGATGATGTAGATGGAGACGGTGTCCATCCAGGGGCCCCACTTGAAGATGGGCTCCATGCCCAGGCCGAAGGCCAGGCAGATCACGCCCAGCAGGCAGAGAACAGCGGCGCGGCTGAGCTTGGGGAACTTGTGGAGCAGGGACTCCGCCACGGCCTCGAACATATTCTGTAGGGAGCTGATGCCGGCGAAGATCATGGCCACATAGAGGATGATGGCGAAGAACTGGCCGAAGGGGATGTCCTGCAGGATGGTGGGCAGTGTCTCGAACAGCAGGCCGGGGCCGGCGCCCACGTCCATCCCATAGGAGAAGCAGGCGGGGATGATGACCAGAGCGGCCACCACGGCGGCGATAGTGTCGAAGAGAGCCGTCTTCTGGGAGACGGCCACCACGTCCTCCTTCTCCCCCAGGTATGCGCCGTAGACGATCATGCCGCTGCCGGTAACGGACAGGGAGAAGAACGCCTGGCCCATAGCCCAGATCCAGACCATGGGGTCCTTCAGGCTCTCCCACCGGGGGATGAACATGAAGAGATATCCCTCCGCGCTGCCGGAGAGCATGGCCACCCGCACCGCCAGGACCAGGAAGAGGACGAAGAACAGAGGCATCATGATCTTATTGGTCTTCTCGATGCTCTTGGCGCCGAAGAAGAGGGTCAGCAGCGTGATAGCCACCACGATGATGTGGTAGGGGACCACGGAGTAGGGCGTGGTGGAGAAGGACTGGAACCACTGGGCGGCGTCGGCGGTCATCAGTGAGCCGGTGAGGGAGTTCACCAGGGCCTTGAGCACATAGGAGACGATGACGGCGTAGCCGATGGCAATGCACATGGAGCCCGCCAGGGGCAGCCAGGCCAGAAGGCCGCCGGCCTTCCCCGCCTTCTCGCCCCGGGTCTTCCAGGCGTTCTCGTAGGCGCCCAGGGTGCCGGTGCGGGCTCTGCGGCCGATGGCGAACTCCGCAGGGAGGCCCACATAGCTGAAGATAAAGACAAAGAGCAGATAGATGAGCAAAAAGGCGCCGCCGCCATTGCTGCCCATCTTGTTGGGGAAGCCCCAGACATTGGCCATGCCCACGGCGGAGCCCACCGAGGCCAGGATGAAGCCCCACCGGCTGCCAAAGCCGTGGGCGCTGTGTTTCTTTTTCGTATCCATAGATTTTCCCTCCGCATTTCCTGATGCAAAGCCTCCGGCTTTGCGATGCCCCCCTATCATAACACGACTTTAGCTCTTTTGCAATATAAACAGTTGAAGAAAATTGTGGGCCGGGGAGGGCGACGGCAAATGATGGAACTTTGATGCAATGCGGTCATATTTTGGAAAAAATGTTCCGGTAAGATAGGCCACGAGTAGAAAAAAGTCCCCAATTGCCGAAATTCCGGTGGGGGAACAGAGAAAAGAAAGGACAAGCATGGAAAAAAAGGTTTGCGTTTACATGGGGCGGCGGCTGACAGCCACCCTACTGCTGCTGGCAATGCTTGGGGGTGCGTCGGGGTGCTCAGCCGGGGCCAAGGGCCAGACGGACACCCAGAACTGGACAAAGCTGGAGTCCGCTCAGCCCGCGGACAGCCGGGGGGAGCAAGCGCCCGTCGCGGACGGCCAGCACCAGGCGGCCGCTGGCCAGGAGACCGGAGAGGCGTGGGCGCTGCTGCTGGTGAACCCCTGGACGCCCCTGGCGGAGGACTACCAGCTCACCCTGACCCAGCTGAAAAATGGACAGGCTGTGGACGAGCGCTGCTACCCCGACCTCCAGGAGATGATGGACGCCTGCCGGGCGGATGGGCTGGAGCCGCTGATCTGCTCTTCCTACCGCACCTGGGAGAAGCAGGAAAAGCTGTATCAGAACAAGATCCGGCGGCTTATTGACGCCGGTGTGGACCCGGAGCTGGCCCCGGAGGAGGCGGGCAAGGTGGTTGCCGTGCCCGGCACCAGCGAGCACCAGTTGGGCCTCGCCCTGGACATCGTGGACACCAGCTACCAGGTGCTGGACGAGGCCCAGGAGGAGACGGCGGTGCAGCAGTGGCTCATGGCCCACAGCTGGGAGTACGGCTTTATTCTCCGCTACCCCAGCGACAAGAGCGACATTACGGGGATCATTTACGAGCCCTGGCATTACCGCTATGTGGGCCGGGCGGCGGCCAAGGAGATCTACGAGCAGGGGATCTGCCTGGAGGAGTACTTAGCGCAGCTTGAGCAGTAGCCCGGGGCGGAGAACCGGGAGCAGTTGGAGCAAAGGATAATACGAGGGAGGATGCAGTATGAAAAAAGCAGTCTTGAAGAAATATGCCCAGCTCATTGCGGAGAAGGGCGTCAATATCCAGAAGGGCCAGGAGGTCATCGTCCAGGCGGATCTGGATCAGCCCGACTTTGTGAAGCTGGTGGTGGAGGCCTGCTACAAGGCCGGGGCCGGAAAGGTGACGGTGGAGTGGAACTACCAGCCCCTCACCAAGGTCCATGTCCGCTACCGCAGCTTAAAGACCCTGTCCAGGGTGGAGACGTGGGAGGAGGCCAAGCTCCAGCATCGGGTGGACGCACTGCCCGCCGTGATCTATCTGGACAGCGAGGACCCCGACGGCCTCAACGGCATCAATCAGACCAAGCTGGCCAAGAGCCAGCAGGCCAAGTACGGCATTATTAAGCCCTATCAGGACAAGATGGAGAACCGCTACCAGTGGTGTATTGCTGCCGTTCCTGGGGTGGCCTGGGCCAAAAAGCTCTTCCCCGGCATGACCAAGGCCCAGGCCATAGAGAAGCTGTGGGAGGCCATTTTGACCACCTCCCGGGTGGACGATGACCCGATGGCCGCCTGGGACGCCCACAACGCGGATCTGGCCGCCCGGTGCGACTACCTCAACGGGCTGGGGCTGGAGAGCCTCCACTATACGGCGGGCAACGGCACGGACCTCACCGTTGGCCTTATCCCCGACGCCCTTTTCCTGGGTGGACAGGAGCGGACCCTGGGCAGCGACATCCCCTTTAACCCCAATATCCCCTCGGAGGAGGTCTTCACCACCCCCATGCGGGGGGCGGCGGAGGGGGTCGTCTATTCCACCAAGCCCCTGAGCTACCAGGGGGAGCTGATCGAGAATTTCTCCATCCGTTTTGCCAACGGCCGGGCGGTGGAGGTGAAGGCGGAGCGCAACGAGGAGCTGCTGCGGACCATGATCGCCATGGACGAGGGGGCGGCCATGCTGGGGGAGTGCGCCCTGGTGCCCCAGGACAGCCCCATCTGCCGCTCTGGCATGCTGTTCTATAATACCCTCTTTGACGAGAACGCCGCCTGCCACCTGGCCCTGGGCATGGGCTTTGCCAACTGCCTGCGGGACTACGGCCAGTACACCCTGGAGGAGTGCCGGGCGAAGGGGGTCAACGACTCCATGGTCCACACCGACTTCATGATCGGCTGCGACGACCTGTCCATTACCGGGCGCACCCGAGATGGCCGGGAGGTGCAGATCTTCAAGGACGGCAACTGGGCGTTCTGATCGCGGAAAGACGAGCGGACCGCACACCAATCGGTGTGCGGTCCGTTTTCTTATGACCACAGTGCCAGCAGCAGCAGGATCACCAGGCCCAGGCCGGCCACAAAGGCCAGGCCGATGAGCAGGGACGCCTTCAGCGCCGCCAGGACGTAGAGCTTGCGGTCCTGGGGGGACAGCTCCCCGGGCTTGGGTTCCCAGGGGCGGTCCTCCGCCGGTGACGTCTCCTCCCGCTGGGGTACGGCGGGGGCGGTGTCCGACTTGGGCCGCCGGGGCAGCCACATGGAGGGCAGCTCGATGCCGCTCATGTCCGCCACAGTGCGGCCGTCGTCGTCCTCCGGCAGGGGCCTACGATTTTTGGCCATTACTTGTCGTACAGGTGGCAGACCACGAAGTGGCCGGGCTCCACCTCACGCTGCTCGGGGGCCTCGTGCTTGCACCGCTCCATGCAGTTGGCGCAGCGGGTGTGGAACTTGCAGCCGCTGGGGGGATTGGCGGGGGAGGGGATAGAGCCCTCCAGCACGATGCGGTCCATCTTGGCCTTGGGATCGGGAATGGGGATGGCGGAGAACAGGGCCTTAGTGTAGGGGTGCAGGGGGTTGCGGAAGATGTCGTCGGTGGCGCCGTACTCCACCAGGTTGCCCAGGTACATGACGCCCACGGTGTCGGAGATGTGCTCCACCACGCTCAGGTCGTGGGAGATGAAGAGGTAGGTCAGCTTGTACTTCTCCTGCAGATCCTTCAGCAGGTTGATGATCTGGGCCTGGATGGACACGTCCAGGGCGGACACAGGCTCGTCGCAGACCACGAACTCCGGGTTCAGGGCCAGGGCGCGGGCGATGCAGATACGCTGGCGCTGGCCGCCGGAGAACTCGTGGGGGTAGCGGTCCTTGTGGAAGGGCTGCAGGCCGCAGTTGTCCATGACCTGGTCGATATAGTCGTTGAACTCCGCCTTGCTCACCAGACCGTGCTCACGGACGGCCTCGCCGATGATCTCGCCCACGGGCAGACGGGGGGACAGGGAGGAGAAGGGGTCCTGGAAGATGATCTGCATCTTGGTCCGCATGGTCCGCATCTCCTTGGCGGAGAAGTCATAGACCTCCTTGCCGTTGAAGAGCACCTGGCCGCCGGTCTTCTCCCCGGACAGGCGCAGGATGGTCCGTCCGGTGGTGGTCTTGCCGCAGCCGGACTCGCCCACGAGGCCCATGGTGGTGCCCCGCTTCAGGTTGAAGGTGATGCCGTCCACGGCCCGGACATAGCCCACGGTCTTGGACACCATGCCGCCCTTGATGGGGAAGTACTTCTTCAGCTTGTTCACCATCAGGATATACTGGGGATCGTACTCCACGGGGGTGAAGTCGTTGGTGACCAGGAGGTTATTCTTTGTTTCGCCCTGGAGGCCCTTCTTCACGCGCTCCTCGCGCTTCTTCATCTCCTCCTCGATCTCCTGAGGAGATTTTTGGCTGGGATCGCCGGGATGGTAGCGGCCGGCGGCGCCAGCCACGCCTTTATTCAGAGCCATTTACTTTCCCTCCTTTTCAGTGACGTTGGCGTTGTCGTAATACCGGTAGCAGGAGACCTTGTGGGTGGGGCTGAGGCTGATCTCGTGGGGATACTCGCCGGAGCAGCCGGCCACACACATCTCGCACCGGTCCTTGAAGTAGCAGTAGTTGGGCATATTCACGGGGTTGGGGACCTTGCCGGGGATGGAGTAGAGCTTGTCCACACGCTTGCCCACCACGGGCTTGGAGGCCATGAGGCCGATGGTGTAGGGATGGGCGGGGTGCTCGAAGATCTCCTCGGCGGTACCCTTCTCCACCACGCGGCCGGCGTACATGACCACCACGTAGTCCGCCATCTCGGCGATAACGCCCAGGTCGTGGGTGATGAACATGATGGAGGAGTTGATCTTATCCTTCAGCTGCCGCAGCAGATCCAGCACCTGGGCCTGGATGGTCACGTCCAGGGCGGTGGTGGGCTCGTCGGCGATGATGATCCGGGGGCTGCAGGCCAGGGCCATGGCGATCATGACACGCTGGCGCATACCGCCGGACAGCTCGTGGGGGTAGTTCTTGTAGACGCCCTCGCTGTTGGCGATACCCACCATCTTCAGCAGCTCGATGGTGCGGGCCTTGATCTCCTCGGCGGTCTTGCCCTCGCCGTCGTGGAGGGCGATGACCTCGTCCACCTGGTCGCCGATGCGGAACACCGGGTTCAGGCTGGTCATGGGCTCCTGGAAGATCATGGAGACGTAGTTGCCGCGCAGCTCCTGCATCTTCACCGTGGGGGTCTTGGCGATGTTGATGGCCTTGTCCCCCAGGTTCAGCCGGATCTCGCCGTCCACGATCTGGCCCTGGGGCCGCTGGAGCAGCTGCATCAGGGACAGGCTGGTGACGGACTTGCCACAGCCGGACTCGCCCACCACGCCCACGGTCTTGCCGATGGGCACCTCAAAGGAGACGCCGTCCACGGCCTTGACGGTACCCACGTCGGTGAAGAAGTAGGTGTGGAGGTTATCGAACTCCACGGCGTTGCGGGGGTCCTTCATCTGGGTGATATACTCGCTCTCGGGCACATTCTTGCGCTTGTGCTGCTTTTCAAAGGCGGAGGTGATGCGGCGGTTCTCCCGGGAGATGCGCCGGGATTCCTTGGCGGAAAGATAGCCCTCGGCTTTTTTCTTAGACATTCTTCATTTCCTCCTTTACCGCTTCATTTTCGGGTCGAACGCATCCCGCAGGCCGTCACCCACGAAGTTGAAGCCAAGAACGGTGATCAGCAGGCAGATACCGGCGGGGATCCAGACGAACAGGTGGTTGGTCATGACGTAGGCGTTGTTGACGTCGTTGATGATGTTGCCCCAGGAGGCGAAGGGGAACTTAACGCCCAGTCCCAGGAAGCTGAGGGTGGCCTCGGTGATGATGGTGGAGCCCAGGCTCATGGTGCAGATGACGATGAGCTGGGGAATGACGTTGGGGATCAGGTGCTTGAAGATCCGGCGGGAGACGCTGATGCCGCAGGCCTCAGTGGCGGTCATGAACTCCTGCTCACGCAGGGAGAGGATCTGGCCGCGGACCATGCGGGCGATGGAGGGCCAGCCCAGGAAGCCCAGGATCAGCATCAGGTACAGCATACGGATCTGGGGGTCAACGCGGACGGCGTCCATGGCGGAGCCCAGAATGATCAGCAGGGGGGTGGAGGGGATGCAGTAGAACACATCCACCACGCGCATGATGAGGTTATCGACCCACTTGCCGAAGTAGCCGGCGATACCGCCCAGGACGATACCGATGGCGGCGGAGATGGCCACCACGATGAAGCCGATGACCAGGGAGATGCGGCCGCCGTACATCAGACGGGTCAGCATATCCATGCCGTTGGTGTCGGTACCCAGCCAGTGCTCCTTGCTGGGGGAGGCGTAGCGGTCGTAGACGTAGGTCTCCTTATCCTGGTTCACCGCCCAGTTCAGGGTGGCGGGGTCGTAGTGCAGGGTGTAGGTGTACTCCACACCGTCCTCGCCGGTGAAGATGAACTCCTCAGCGCCGCTGTCGATGGTGTCCTCCAGCTCCTCTTTGAAGGCCCGGGTCAGCACCACGCCGTTCTCCACGGGGGAGACCACGAAGCGGCTGATATAGGCCACCACGGTGTCGCCGTCCAGGATGTTGCCATCGCCGTCCAGCTTGTAGCTCTTGCCCTCGGTGGAGAAGGAGCTCTCGCCGGCCACATAGGCCTTCAGGGCCTCGTGGCGGGTCTCAAAGCTCAGCTCGCCGGTGAAGCTGTCGTCCAGGTTGATGATGTCCTTGGCGCCGAAGGCCAGCAGCTCGCCGCCGGTGTAGATGGCCAGCAGGTCGTCGCCCTCCTCCTGGATGTCATAGGTGATGTCCTTGTAGGTGAAGGAGGTCTCACCCTTGCCCATAGCCATGAGCAGCTTGGACTGCACCACGGAGCCGAACTCCCCGCCGGGGGCCACGGTGTAGCGCAGGGTGTCGTTCTTCACCACGCCCAGGTACTGCTTGCTCTGCATCTCGATGGTGTAGAACTGCTCGTCCTGGCGGTAGGGGCTGATGAGGCCGCCGATGAAAGAGAAGATGAACATGGCGATCAGCATGGTCAGACCAATGACCGCCAGACGGTTGCGGAAGAAACGCTTGAGGACCAGGGCGCCGGGGGAGAGGACTTCCACGCGGCGGTCGTCGTTCAGGCTCAGCTGCTCCTTCTCGGGGGCCTGGCCTGCCACATTCAGTTTATCCTTATTTTCACGCATGATGCACTCTCTCCTTTCTTAAGCGATCCGGACACGGGGGTCCACCAGGCCGTACAGGATATCCGAGATCAGGTTGCCCGCCAGGGTCAGCACGGCCATAAAGGTCAGGTAGAACATAGAGAAGGGGATATCGCCGATGACCAGGGACTGGTAAGAGGTGTAGCCGATGCCGGGGATGGAGTACAGGGTCTCCGTAATGAGAGCGCCGGCGAACAGGCTGGGCAGGGAGCCGCCGATGATGGTCACCAGGGGGATCAGGGTGTTGCGGAAGGCGTGGTGATAGATGACCTTCTTCTCGCTGAGGCCCTTGGCCCGGGCGGTGCGAATGTAGTCGGAGTTCAGCACCTCCAGCATATTGGTGCGGGTGTAGCGCATGAGGCCGCCGATGGACACAATGACCAGGGTGGCAATGGGCAGCACCAGGTGGTGGGCCTTATCCAGGAATTGTCCCCAGGCGTCCAATTGGGCATAATCTCGCCCAACCAGGCCGAATAGGTCGAACCACCCCAGCTTTACGGAGAAGACCAGCTTCAAAATGGTGGCGAAGAAGAAGGTGGGCAGAGAGATACCCACCAGTGCGCCGGCGGTGATGAGATAGTCGGCGCGGGAATACTGCTTGGTGGCGGCGATAACGCCCAGGGGGATGGCAATGAGGATCTCCAAAACAAAGGCGATGCCGCCCATGACAAAGCTCAGTCCAATGACTTCGCGGAATTTATCCAGTACGGGGACAGTCCACTTCCAGCTGTCACCAAACTTGCCCTGCAGCGCCTGGCCCAGCCAGGTGAAGAAGCCGGGGACGATGTTCTGGTCCAGACCGTAGGAGGCGTTGAGCTGCTCCAGCCACTCCTCGTAGGGCTTCGCGCCGGGGGCCTGCGCCAGCTGCATGGCCTGTGTCTCGACGAAGGAGCTGGGCAGACACCGCAGCACGCCATAGACGATGAAGGACACGCAGAAAAGGATCAGGATCGAGATCAAAATTCGCTTAAAGATATATTTCCGCACGGAAACACTCCTCCCATTCTTTTCTTTTCGTAGTAATTTGTTGATATGCGCCGCCGGGTGCTTGTCCGTTGTCCAGCGGTGGTTTTTTTGCTGCATATCAAGCGGCCGGCCGGCCGACCGAACGGCTCCTTGATATGCAGTAGGTTGGTTCAGTACAGTAAAGCGATAAAACAATATACAGAGGACCTTGCGGCCCCCGAGGGGGCCGCAAGGCATAGGTTATACGCGGTGATCCGGGGTAAGGGATCAGTTCATCTCCAGGGTGTGGATCTCGCTCATCCAGCCCCAGTAGGGGGTCATGTCGGGGGTCAGGGTACTGACGTTGACCCGCTCGGTGGAGATGAGGAAGCACTCGGAACGCTGATAGATAGGCACCTCAACGCCCCAGTCCATGATGATCTCCATGGCGCCCTTGTAGATGCCCTTGCGGATGGTCTGGTCGGGAGAGCGGCGGCCCTCGATGATCAGCTCATCCAGCTCGGGATCGTTGATCTGGTAGTAGTTGGTGCTGCCCTTGCTGTGGTACAGCTGGTACATATCGGGGTCGGGAGTGGAGCCCCAGGCGGCGGCCCACAGCTCGGCCACGCCGGACTGATAGGTGTTGTACAGATCAGCGGCGTTGGACCAGTCCTGAACGGTCAGGGTGAAGCCGATGGTCTTCAGGGCGTCGGAAGCGTTCTTCACCAGCAGGAAGGAGGGGTGGTCACCGTTGCCGTTGGCGCCGATGTTCAGCACGTACTCCAGCTTGGCGCCCTCGGGGGCGGCGGTGAGCTTGCCGTTCTCCACGGTGTAGCCAGCGGCCTCGAAGTAGCCCAGAGCGGCCTGCAGAGCGGCGGCGTACTTGTCCTGAGCGCTCATGCCCTCGGTGTAGATGGGCTGGCCGTTGACATCCACGGAGTAGGCCACCTGATAGCCGTCGTCAGTGACCTGAGGAGCGGCCCAGGAGGTGGAGGAGATGGGGTAGTTGATGACGGTAGCGATCTCGCCGTAGTAGGAGTCGATGCCCTCGTCACGGTAGACGGCCAGAACGGTGCCGATGGCCTTACGCAGGTTCTTGGAAGCCTCGGAGGCGGGATCATCGCCAACCTTCACGTTGTTGGCGCTGATGCCGATGTAGCCGTAGCCCAGGAAGTCGTACAGCTTCACGGTGACCACATTGCCGTCGAAGGAGGTGTCGCCGCCGTTGTACTCAGCCACCTGGTTCATGACCTCGGTGGAGTAGCTGGGATCGGAGATGTCCAGGTCGCCGGACTGGATACCGACGGTCTTATCGTCCTCCAGGGACTCCTTGAAGTTCAGGTACTTGATCTTGGGCTCGCCCTGGAAGTAGTGGGGGTTGGCCTCCAGATAGACCACGCCGTCCTTGTAGTCCTTGAAGACATAGGGGCCAGCGCCCAGGGGCTTGGTGGTGACGGAGCGGACCTTGCTCAGATCGCCCTTCTCAAAGCCGAACTTGTTGTTCTCGTAGTCATACAGGGACTCATCGCCGTAGTAGTGCAGGGGGGCGATGGTGACGCCCAGCTGGTACACCATGTCCACGGCCACCTCGGTGGTGGTCACGCGCAGGCTGTAGTCGCCGGTACGCTCAATGCCGGAGATGTTGGGGGCGGACTCACCAGTGGAGACGCCAACGGTGGACATGGCGTACACATCCTCGGGGATCAGCTCGCTCAGCGCGGCAGCACCCTCAGCAACCTCGGCCTCCATGGCGGAGAAGCTCCAGCCGTACTTGTTGCCGATAGCCAGGAAGAAGTCCTTGGCAGTGGCGTCAGCGGCCAGATCAGCATAGCCCCAGTTGGCGGCCTTGGCAGCCACGGAGTCGGTCTCGACATTGGCACCGGCAGTTACACAGAAGGCCAGGATGTCCTCGGCGAACTTCACGCCGCCCTCGTTAACAGCGTTCCAGAAAGCGGTCTGCTGCTCCTGAGTCCAATTGGTGAAGTCGGCATTGTCCTCACCGGCAGCGGCGATAGCAGCAGCCATGGTGGTCATGCCGGAGCGGTACTCCTGCATGCCCTTGATGGGGCGGCCGTACAGGGTGCTGGAACCGTCATAGGTGGGGTCGCACAGCACGTACATGGAGAAGATCACGTCGTCGATGTCCATGGGGTGGCCGTCGGAGAACACCAGGTCGTCGCGCATGGTCAGGTCGTAGGTGACGGTGCCATCCTCGTTCTCGGTGATGGTCATGTCGCTGACGCCGTAGTAGGTGTAGTCGGTGCCGTTGTAGGGACGGGTCTCGCCCTCGATACCGTTCATGACCACGGCGCCAACACGGTCAGTGGTGACCATGCCGATCTGGGTCATGGAGACGATATTCTGGTCCTCGTGAGAGGCGGCGAAGAAGGGGGAGAACTTACCCTCGAAGTGGTTGCTGGCAGCCACCAGGGTCTTGTCCTCAGCGGGATCGGTGCTGGGTTCCTGGTCCTTGCTGGGGTCGGTCTGGGTGTTGTTGGTGTCGGTGGGCTGCTTGTTGTCGGGAGCGGCGTTGTTCTTCTTGCCGCAGCCGGCGAACAGGCCGACGCACATCACCACAGCCAGAAGCAGGGACAGGAGTTTGGTGCTTCTTTTCATGGTTTTGATCCTCCATAAAATATTTGAGCTATTTGAAAGGGCGAAATGCCCATAACTCACGCTTGGATGGGCCGGAGACACTCTGGCCGGGGAAAAGGGACCCCTTTTCCCCAATGGGTCTGGTCAGTTCTGACCGTCCTGGACGGTCCACTGGCTGCGGACGATGAGCAGCCGCTGTCCCAGGGCGGCGGCCAGGGTGGCCCCCATGGACAGCAGGAACAGGACCATGCCCAGGGCCATGCCCTCCGTCCCGTTGAGCAGTACGTACAGGACCTCCCCCGCCAGGGCCAGCCCGGCGAATACGGCGGTGATCACCGCCCGGGAGGGGATGGCATCCACGGAGTGCCGGTAGACATACTCCCGCAGACGGGCGCCCCCGCCGCCCATGCGGCACAGGGCCCACACCAGGGACACGGCGGAGATCAGGGCGGCGATGTAGGGACCCAGCACGTAGAAGCAGTCCATGGCCCCCGGGGCCCGGATGCATCCCCCGGCAACAGCGCCCACCGCCAGGGGCAGGGTCAGCAGCCACAGCCGCCGCAGCAGCGCCTTTCCCGCTGCCTCTCCCCCGGCAAGGAGGTAGTGGGCGCCGGCGTAAATATATTCACCGTTTACCGTGGATTTGAAGTCGTTGAGGTAGGCTTTTCTGCCCCGGCGATTGTTTTTTTTCTCTTCGGCCATGGTTCCTTCCTCGCCGCGGGTGGGGGGCAAAAATCAAAATAATTTTTCTGATCCCCGGCGCCGGCCGGCGGTATACAAGTATTCGGCGACAAACCTTTACATATTATAATCTATAACCGCTGATTTTTCAAGTGTAACCAACTGCCAGTTGATAGAAATTTTGAAATTTCGCTAATATGTAAAAGTGTGGGGAAATATGCCGGTACAAAATTGTATTTTCTGTATATAAATGCCAAACTTTCGTCAGAACGGTGAAAAAGTGCCGCCGGAGAATTTGTCGGTGATGTCGCAGAATGCGTGGAAGGAGCCCCGTTTGGACAACAGAAAGGAAGAAAAAGTCCGGCCTGGGCGGACAACGTGAGAGGGAGTTGAGTGGCGGCAGACATGCTGCATATTCTACCAAAATTATTTTGTTTTTATAGAGCGGAGAATTTGTCCCCCTGCCGTCTTGCTTTCGGCAGGGGGACAAATGGCTCTACAGCGGGTTGTTTTCGATCCACTGGCTGATGGCCTGGCCGATCTCCCGGATGCAGCCGGGGGCGTAGGGCACCTTCAGCCCGGCGGCGTTCACCAGCTCCTCGAAGGTCATGGTGCCGCCGGCGTCGGCGAAGCGGAGGTACCGGGTCCAGGCGTCCTTCTGGTCCGCCATGGCGGCGATCCAGAACTGGAAGGCCACGGTCTGGGCCATGCAGTAGTCGATATAGTACAGGGGGTAGAGGTAGATGTGCAGCTGCCGCTGCCAGCCCGCGCCCCGGCTGTAGAAGGGCAGATCCTCGAAGTCGTTCCAGGGGCGGTACTTCTTCTCCAGCTCCAGCCACAGGGCGTTGCGCTGGGCGGGGGTCAGATCGGGGTTTTCGTACATCCGGTGCTGGAACTCGTCCACCATGCAGCCGTAGGGCATGAAGATCAGGGCGTCCTCGCAGTGGCCGATCTCGTACTTCCGGGTCAGGGGGCCGAAGAATTTCTCATGCCAGGGGGCGGTGAGGAACTCCATGGACATGGAGTGGACCTCGCAGGCCTCAATGGTGGCCTCCATCAGGGCGGAGGGGTAGTTCTTCCGCATGGCCCGGAAGAAGGCGAAGGCGTGGCCCGCCTCGTGGGTCAGCACATCCACATCGCCGCTGGTGCCGTTGAAGTTGGAGAAGATGAAGGGGGCCTGGTAGGAGCGGAAGGTGGTGCAGTACCCGCCGGGGGCCTTGCCGGGCTTACTCAGCACATCCAGCAGGCCGTTGCCCCACAGGAAGTCGGCAAACTCCGCCGTCTCGGGGCTCAGCTCCCGGTACATCTGGTGGCCGGCGGCCAGCAGCTGGTCGGCGGTGCCCTGGGGATCGGCGTTGCCGTCGGGGAACAGCAGCAGATCGTCGTAGAATTTCAGCTTCTCCACGCCGATGCGCTGGGCCTGGTCCGCCTTCACCTGAGCCACAATGGGGACCATGTCCTGGGCGATCTGCTCCCGGAAGGCGGCAACCTGCTCCGGGCCGTAGCAGTTGCGGCCCAGGCGGTCGTAGCCCAGCTGCAGGTAGTTGTCATAGCCCATGTTCCGGGCCTGCTGGGTGCGGTTTTTCACCAGCTTGTCGTACAGCGCATCCAGCTCCTCCTGGTGGGCGTCGAACCAGCGGCCCTCCGCCTCGTAGGCCGCCTTGCGGACGGCCCGGTCCGGACTCTGCTTGAAGGGCCCCAGCTTGGGCAGGGGGACGCTCTCCCCGTTCCACTCCACCATGGCGGAGGCGTAGAGCTTCTGGTACTGGCTCTGGAGCTTGTTCTCCTCGGCCATGAGCTCCAGGTTCTTGGGGTCAAAGGACCGCACGGCGATTTCCAGGTTGGTGAACAGCAGCTTGCCCAGCTGCTCCTCCAGCTGGGGGCGGAAGGGGGAGGACAGCAGGGCCTGGTTGACCTGCTGCCCCAGCTCCTGGATGGCGGGCTGGATCTCGTCGGCGTAGTCGTTCTCCTGGTCGTAGAACTGGTCCTGGGTGTCGATGGTGTGGCGGACGCTGGCCAGGGCCAGGTTGGTCATGACGTCATCCGTGGCCTTGTCAAAGGCCAGATAGGCCTCCGCCTGCTGCTGGGCGGAGGTGGCGGCGGAGAGCTTCGCCAGAGTGTCGGCAGTGAGGGCCTTCAGCTGATCCAGGTCCGGACGGGTGTAGGGCATATCCTTGAAGTTCATCGCGTTCTCCTTATATATAATATAGTATAGAGGTTATACTGATCCGCCTTACAGGGCGGCCAGGATTCCCAGCAGGTAGGTCCAGGTCCGGGCCACGGAGGCGATGTCCATCCGCTCCCGGGGGGAGTGGACATCCCGCAGGTCGGGGCCGAAGCTGACGGCGTCCAGGCCGGGGACCTTCCCGGCGAAGAGGCCGCACTCCAGACCGGCGTGGATGGCCTCCACCACCGGCTCACGGCCGTACTGCTCCCGGAACACCCGGATCATGGTCTCCCGCAGGGGGGAGTCCTTCTTAAACTCCCAGGCGGGGTAGTCCCCCCGCTGGCCGTACTGTGCGCCGAAGCGCTCCGCCAGATCCCGGAGAGACTGGGCGAGATCGGCCTTGGCCTGGGCCACGCTGGAGCGGATGGAGCTGGAGAGCATATAGGCGCCGTCCTCCAGCCGCAGGATGCCCAGGTTCAGGGAGGTCTCCACCAGACCGTCGATGTCCTGGCTCATGGCCAGCACGCCGTTGGGGTAGGCGTCCAGCAGGGCAATGAGCTTCCAGGTGTCGGCCTCGGAGAGGGCTGAATCCTCCCCGGCCTCGGCGGAGAGGGTCAGCTCCAGGCCGGGATCGGCGGGGAAGGCGTTCCGGGCGGACTCCAGCCAGCTGGCGGCGGCGGCGCGGATAGCTTCCTCACTGCTGCTGTCTGCCAGGAAGACGGCGGTGGACTCCTTGGGAATGGCGTTGTCCTGGTGTCCGCCCAGGAGGGAGATCAGACGGATGGGGGCGGCGTTGTTCAGGTGGTGGAGCAGATCCCCCAGCAGTTTGTTGCCGTTGGCCAGCCCCTTGTTGATCTCCATGCCGGAGTGGCCGCCCTGGAGGCCGTGGACCATGGTGGTAAAGCGCAGGCCCTGGGCCTTCTCCTGGGGCAGCTGGCCCTGAATGTCGCAGCGTGCGCCGCCGGCGCAGCTGACCGTGAGGACGCCCTCGTCCTCGCTGTCCAGGTTCAGCAGCAGCTTGGCGTTCAGATCGCTGCAGTCCAGGGCGTTGGCCCCCAGCAGGCCGGTCTCCTCGTCGGTGGTGAACACCGCCACGATGGGGGGGTGGACCAAGGTGTTGTCGGCCAGGACCGCCATGGCCATGGCCACGGCGATGCCGTTGTCGCCGCCCAGGGTGGTGCCCCGGGCCTTGACGAAGCCGTCCTCCACCACCAGCTCCAGGGGGTCCCGGGTGAAGTCGTGGTCCACGCCGCTGTCGCTGACGCAGACCATGTCCAGGTGGCCCTGGAGGATCACAGCGGGGTGGTCCTCATAGCCGGGGCTGGCTTTTTTCCAGATCACCACATTGCCGGCCTCGTCCTGGCGGCAGGGCAGATCGTGGGCCTTGGCGAAGTCCATGGCCCAGGCGCTGGCGGCGGCAGTGTTGCCGGAGCCGTGGGGGATGGCGGCCAGCTCCGCAAAGTAGTGGAAAACCGCCTTGGGTTCAAGGGTAGAGAGAATGGTTGACATTGATCGTCCTTTCCTCCGCCGCCGGTGGCGGCGGAAAATAGAGATTTTGTTTTTGTTTTGGGGGGGAGGGAGATTCTGCTTGTCGGCAGGCCCGGGGGTTCCGCCCCCGGACCCCGGGTTACTTTCCCCATGCCGGGAAAGTAACCAAAGGGGCACTTAGGAAGGGGACACTTTCGATTGTGTCCCCCTCCTAAGAACCACCCCCCGCAACGACATCTTCAAGGGGGCTTCGCCCCCTCGCCAGAGGGGCTACCCCCCGAGCTGCCCTGGGGGCAGGTTGCACCACAAGAAGCTGGGTAATGGTGCGGCACCGACATTTCCGGGACCACACGGTAGTCTGCTCTCGTCTTGGTCAATTTGATTCTCGCCCCAGGGGCGAGTGGCTTTTGTAGAGGTAGGGATACGCCCCCACGAAAATCTCGGGGGGATGGGGGGCGGTAGCCCCCGCAAAACCCCGCGCCGCGGCGGCGCGGTGCCATGTTGTTGAGGTAGAACAACTATCAGGGCTGGCGGGGAGAATCCAAATAGGGGGCAGGCGCCCCCTTTTGGTCGTTGCGGGGGGTGGTTCTCAGGAGGGGGACACAATCGAAAGTGTCCCCCTCCTGAGCGTGTTTTTGGTTACTTTTTGCACGAGCAAAAAGTAACTCGGGGTTCGGGGATGGAATCCCCGGGGAAACCCGGGGCCCGGGGCCGGGCAGACCCCGAGCGCCCCGGGGCGTGGGGTGGGCAGCCCCACAAGGTTGGAGAAGAACAATTCTTCGTCTCCCCCGGCAAAGGGCGAATCTCCCCCAAAAAACCAGAAAAACCTACAGCAGATGCACCCCAGCCGCCTGACAGACGGCCATAGTCTCCTCGTCCCACAGGCTCACCTGCACCTCGCCGATGTGGCAGCAGCCCAGCATCAGCATACACAGGCGGCTCTGACCGATACCGCCGCCGATGGTCAGGGGCAGCTGGCCGTTCAGCAGCATCTGGTGGTAGGGCAGACCCCGGCGGTCCTCACAGCCGGAGAGCTTCAGCTGGCGGTCCAGACTCTCCTCGTCCACCCGGATACCCATGGAGGAGATCTCAAAGGCCCGGCCCAGCACCTCGTTCCACATGAGGATGTCGCCGTTGAGGCTCCAGTCGTCGTAGTCCGGGGCACGGCTGTCGTGGGGCTTGCCGGAGCGGAGCTTGCCACCGATCTGCATGAGGAAAACGGTTTTGTGGAGCTTGCAGATCTCCATCTCCCGCTGGCTGGGGGTCAGCTCGGGGAACATATCCTCCAGCTCCTGGGTGGTGATAAAGGTCACATCCCGGCTGAGCTTGATGTTCAGCTGGGGGAAGGCCCGGCGCAGGGCGTCGCAGGTGTCGCACACAGCGCCCACGATGGAGCGGACGGTGTATTTGAGATAGGCCTCGTTGCGCTCCTCACGGGTGATGACCTTCTCCCAGTCCCACTGGTCCACATAGACGGAGTGGATGTTGTCCAGGCGCTCGTCCCGGCGAATGGCGTTCATGTCGGTGTACAGGCCGTTGCCGGGGTAGAAGTTGTACCGCTTCAGGGCCAGGCGCTTCCACTTGGCCAGGGAGTGGACCACCTCGCCGGTGGCGCCGCCCACGGCGGGGATATCAAAGCTCACCGGCCGCTCCACACCGCTGAGGTTGTCGTTGAGGCCGGAGTCCCGGTCCACGAACAGGGGGGCGGAGACCCGGCGGAGATTCAGGGCGAATTTCAAGTTTTCTTGAAAGCTGCTTTTGACGAATTCGATGGCCCGCTGCATATCGTAGCCATACAGCGGGGTGCGGTAGCCCGCGGGGATGACGCAGTTGTTCATCGGTAGGATATCTCCTTTTTTCGGAATTACACGGCTTCTATTCTACACCAACAGGAGGAAGAATGCAAAAGATTCTTTTTCGGAGCAGAGTAAAAAAGTGCGGTGAAGAGCAGCTGCAGCTTGTGGGAGGGAAACCTTGCCGGATCTGCCCGGGGATTCCGCCGTGCTGCCGCTGATGAGAAACTGCCCCGGACCTGCATGAGCGGTACAAGTCCGGGGCAGTTCGGTTTGTTGGCTGCAGACGGTTACAGGTGCAGGAATTTCTGCACGTCTCTGTTGTCCCCCAGGATGAACATGGTCTCATCCCCCTGGAAGCAGTGGGCGGCGCCGGGCAGAGGCTCCAGCTTCCCGCCCCGCCGGGTGGCCAGGATGTTGATGCGGTACTTTTTCCGCACATCGATCTCCAGCACCGTCTTGCCCACCCAGTTGGCGGGGACGGCGGTCTCCACAATGGCGTGGTCCTCCGTCAGCTCCCCATAGTCGAAGATGTGCTCGCTGCTGTAGCGCACCGCCGCCCAGGCGGCCATCTGCTTTTCCGGGTAGATCACATCGTCAGCCCCGTTGTGGAGCAGAAATTTGGCGTGGACGTCCCGGTTGGCCCGGGCAACCACGAAGGGGGCGCCCTGCTCCTTCAGCAGGGCGGTGGTCTCCAGGGAGCTCTGGAAGTCGTCGCCGATGGTGACCACGCACAGGTCGAAGTTCCGCACCCCCAGGGAGGCGATGAACTGCTCGTTGGTGCTGTCGCCGATCTGGGCGTTGGTGACGTAGGGCAGGGCGTCGTTGACCCGATCCTCGTTCCTGTCCACCGCCAGCACCTCGTGGTGCAGCTCCCGCAGCTTTTGGGCCATGTGGCGGCCAAAGCGGCCCAGGCCGATCAGTAATACAGATTTCATCAGTTTTCCTTTCTCTGTTTATCCAACAGTAACACGCTCCTGGGGGTACTGGGCGCCGGAGCTGCGCCCGCCGGCGATGACGGCGTAGATCATGGTCAGGCCGCCCACCCGGCCGAAGTACATCAGGAAGATGAGGATCATCCGGGAGGGGACGGAGAGGGCGGCGGTGCCGGCCAGGGACAGCCCCACGGTGCCAATGGCGGAGGCGGTCTCAAAGAGGGCGCTCATGAGGGGGATGCCGTCCAGACAGCAGATGGCTACGCCGCTGGCCAAAAACAGCAGCAGATACAGGATAAAGATGGCGCTGGCGCTGGGGAGCACATCCTCCGGCAGGCGGCGACCAAAGCACTGGGCGCTGTCCTTTCGGCGGAACACCGCCCGGACGCTCAGCAGCAGGATCACCAGGGTGGTGACCTTGAAGCCGCCGGCGGTGGAGCCGGGGGCGCCGCCGGTGAGCATCAGCAGGATCATCAGCAGCAGGCTGGGGGAGCTGAGCTGGGTGAGATCCACGGTGTTGAACCCGGCGGTGCGGGGGGTCACCGACTGGAAGGCCGCGGCCACCACCCGCTCCTGCCCGGTGAGGCCCTGCCACTGGGGCAGACGGAACTCGTAGAGGGCAAAGAAGAGAAAGCCGCCCAGCAGCAGCGCCGCCGTGGTACAGAGGATCAGCTTGCTCTGCAGGCGGTAGCGGCGGAAGTGGACGCCGTGGTCCCGGACATCGTGCCAGGTGAGAAAGCCCAGGCCACCCAGGATGATCAGCCCGGCGATGGTCCCGCTGATCAGGGGGTCGCCGGTGTAGGCGGTGAGGGAGGAGTAGGCGGCGCTTTCCGTGCCCATGAGGTCGAAGCCTGCGTTGCAGAAGGCGGAAATGGCGTGGAAAACGGCGTACCACAGCCCTTTCCAAAAGCCAAACTGGGGGCAGAAGCGCAGAGCCAGCAGAATGGCCCCGGCGGCTTCGATGGAGAAAGCGGCCTTTAAAATGAAGCTGGTCATGCGGACGATGCCGCCCACCTGGGGGGCGGAGATGGACTCCTGCATGACCCAGCGCTGCTTCAGGCCGATGCGCCTGCCGGAGAACATAAAGATGGCCACCGCCGTGGTGACCACGCCCATGCCGCCGATCTGGATCAGCAGCAGGATGACCAGCTGCCCGAAGGGCGACCAGTACAGGGAGGTGTCGTGGACCACCAGGCCGGTGACGCAGGTGGCGGAGGTGGCGGTAAAGAGGGCGTCGAAGAAGGAGGCCCCGCCGGGGCCGTTGGTGGCAATGGGCAGGGTGAGCAGCAGCGCGCCGCCCAGGATCAAAAACAGAAAGCCCAGAATAATGATCTGGGCCGGCGAGACACGCTCGCTCTTCATCCTGGGAGTGCTGGGGGTGTCCATGGTCACCACTGGCCGGAGCTACAGCATGGCGGCGTCGGTCCTCTCCGTGCTGATCTTCAACTTTTTCTTCACCTCCCCCTACTTCACCCTCATGAGCGACCCCAGTTACCTGGCCACCTTTGGGGTGATGTTCATTGTGGCTCTGCTGGGCAGCTCCCTGACCACCCGCATCAAGCGCCAGGCGGTCCAGAGCGCCAACAAGGCCTACCGCACGGAGGTGCTGCTGGAGACCAGCCGGAAGCTGCAGAAGGCGGAGGGGGACGCGGCCATACTGTCCGTCACCGCCACCCAGCTGAAAAAGCTCCTGGAGCGGGATCTGGTGATCTACCCGGTGGACGAGGCGGGAGAGCTGCAGGAGGCCATGCGCTTCCCCGTGTTGGCGCAGGCGGATATGGACGCCCTGCTGACGGGGGAGGAGCGGGCCGCTGCGGAGTGGGTGTGCAAAAACAACAAGCACGCCGGGGCGACCACCGGCACGCTGCCGGATGCGGCGTGCTTCTACATGGCGGTGCGGGGCTCCGGCCGTGTCCTGGCGGTGGTGGGCGTTGCGGTGACGGCGCGGCGCAGGCCGGACGCCTTTGAGAAGAACCTCATGACCGCCATTCTGGGCGAGTGCGGCCTGGCCCTGGAGAAGGAGCGCATGGTGGCCGCCAAGCAGCGGGTGGAGGAGGAGGCACGGCAGGAGGCCCTGCGGGCCAATCTTCTGTGGGCCATCTCCCACGACCTGCGGACCCCGCTCACCAGCATATCCGGCAACGCCGGCATCCTCATGCGCAACGGCGCGGTGCTGGACGAGGAGAAGCGGCAGGGCCTCTATGTCTCCATCTACGACGACGCCATGTGGCTCATCAGCCTGGTGGAGAACCTGCTGTCCATCACCCGGATGGAGGGCGGCGCCATGAAGCTGAACCTTCAGCCGGAGCTGATCGAGGATGTGTTCAGTGAGGCCCTGGGCCACCTGGACCGCAATGCCAGCCGCCACCAGATCGCCGTGGACCTGGAGGATGACCTGCTTATGGCGGATATGGACGCCCGGCTCATGGTGCAGGTGGTGATCAACATGGTGAACAATGCCATTAAATATACGCCGGAGGGGTCCCACATCGTCCTCTCCGCCCGGCGGCTGGGGGAGCAGGTCCAGGTGCAGATCGCCGACGACGGCCCCGGCATCCCGGCGGAGGCCCGGGGGAAGCTGTTTGAGATGTTTTATACCGGAAACAACGCCCGTGGGGATGGCCGGCGGGGGATGGGATTGGGACTGGCCCTGTGCCGGTCCATCATCCTGGCCCACGGCGGGACCCTTGAGGCCCTGGACAATCCGCCCCACGGGACGGTATTCCGCTTTACCTTACAAACTTCGGAGGTGACAGGCTGTGAATAAGCCGCAGATCTTGATTGTAGAGGACGACGCCGCTGTGGGCAATCTCATCGCCACAACGCTGGAGACGCAAAATTATCAGTACCACCGGGCCAAATCCGGGGCGGGGGCCATTATGGACGCCCTCAGCTACCGGCCGGATGTGATGCTGCTGGACCTGGGCCTGCCCGATATGGACGGGGTGAAGGTCATCAAAAAGGTGCGGGCCTGGAGCAATCTGCCCATTATTGTGATCTCTGCCCGCAGCGAGGACAGCGACAAGGTGGCCGCCCTGGACGCCGGGGCGGACGACTACCTCACCAAGCCCTTCTCTGTGGACGAGCTGCTGGCCCGGCTGTGGGTGGCTCTGCGCCGGGTGCGCTATGACAGCCAGCGGGCCCGGGAGGAGTCCAGCGTCTACGAGAACGGCGGACTGTGGATCGACTACGCCGCCGGGTGCGTTTACCGGGACGGCGTGGAGGTCCACCTGACCCCAATTGAGTATAAGCTGCTGTGCCTGCTGGCGAAAAACACCGGGAAGGTGCTGACCCACAACTATATCCTGGGGGAGGTCTGGGGCAGCCCCACGGCCGCCGACACCCCGTCCCTGCGGGTGTTCATGGCCACGCTGCGCAAGAAGCTGGAGGCCGATCCCAGCCATCCCCAGTACATCCAGACCCACATCGGCGTGGGCTACCGCATGATCCAGCAGCGACAGGAGGATGAGTTCGCCTGATGCGCTGCCCGCCAAATACACTGGGGATCGTTTAGAAACGAAACAAAAAGAAAAGAGGCTCCGCCCGGTGATGGGCGGGGCCTCTTGCTGAACAGGGGATAAAGAAAAATCCGCAATCCATTGATAAATCATGGATTGCGGATTGGCGCAGAAGGAGGGGGGAATCCGATCACAAAACACTCATAACCCGGCGGGGATTTTAATTTTAAGGTTTGCATGTTCCACAAGGAGAAAAGTCTGTTAATGGGCAAGCTGATTAAAACAAATGCCAACGCTAACAGGCTGGAAATAGATGGGAAAACCCAACTGTCGCCATAACCATAGAGCAATGATGCACACATGGATTATCATTAGTGCTTTTCTCGTGTTACTCCTTTCCTAAAGCAACATTTTTTGAAAGAGAGAAAAGAAAGTCCCTATCCCAGAGTAATGTATTTGTCTTTTCGGCAAGCTCTTTTGCGCCTTTTGTAAAATAACGGTTTGTCATGACAACGCCCACATGGCAACCGTAAAAAATACGCCCTGCCTCAACTTCTTGAATTGGCGTATTTCCCAAGTCGCTAGAATAGCACTTGCACTGAATAGCATACTTGATGCCACCTTTTTCGGCCAAAACATCAACGCCTTGATCTCCGCTCCCCTTTGTAACTTCTACATTTTTAAACTCATTTTTTCGCAACAAGTCAGCGCACCAGTATTCAAAATCATGACCAGCCATAAAATCGATTTTGCTAAAATTTGGTTTCACTGAATCGTTATCCCCCAAATTTTCAGTTGATCCTTTGCTCAAGGAACCGTTTTCAACTAACCACCTGTTTAACATTCTTTTGGCAAAAGCTGGGTCGCTTGCGAGTATTATCCTCGGATAGGTTCCAGAAAACTCAGATACTATTTTGGCTGATTCAAAACACTTCAATATGCTTTCCGCGTTGCTAAAACTGATCTTTAAATATCTTTGAAGCAGGCTTGCAGAAGCTTGGTCGTACTTAAAAATCAAATCAATAGCATCTCCGTACAAAGTAGGAAGATTTTCTTCAGCAATATGATTTCTCGCTCCTAAAACATCGGATTTTGATCTTTTCTTTATCAAAAAATTTAATCCAAATGTAGTAGCTGCACCTAGCCCAAGAATAACAAATACATACCAATCTGGCGCAAGAAGTGTATTTGTTACTTCATCCACAGGAAAAAACATACTGCCTATTGCATGATAAATAAACGATGAAAGAAGGAATACAATAACCCCGAATACTTTCCCCATTCTCTTTACCTCACACACAAATATGTTTACCGCCTGTCAGCGGCTTTTGATACTGTTCTTTGCTGATGAACAAATAATCATGAAAAATATCCAGACTATTGAAAATAGGGATGATTCAGTGGGGGTGCTGGAACACATTCTTGATTTTTGTTCTGTTTTTTCTAGCGCCTGCGTCCAATTCCGTTTCCTCTGCGCTTATGGTAGGGGGGCAGTAAACTCCCACGCCTACTGCTCCTCCATCTTACCACAACTGAAGGAGGATTTGCAATGCCTAGAAAATCGAATACTCGTGCAGCGGCAGGGGCCGGGACAATCCGGCAGAGGCCGGACGGCACTTGGGAAGGGCGGTTGACCGTTGGCGCTGATCCGGGAACAGGAAAGCCGGTTCGGAAATCCATCTATGGAAAGACACAGGCGGAAGTCCGCCGAAAAATGACGGATACCCAGCGGGCAATTGATAACGGGACGTATCGGCCAACGGATAAAACCACGGTTTCCAGCTGGCTGGATACCTGGATGGGAACATTTTGTGTTGCAAAGCTGAAACCGCTGACATACAGCAGCTATGAGGCGGCAATCAAAAACCACATCAAACCGCAGATAGGTGCGCTTCGGTTACAGGCAGTCCGCGGTATCCACATTCAAAAACTCTATAACGCAATGGCTGCTGACGGGCTTTCACCCAAGACGGTTAAAAACGTCTCTGCAATCATGCACAAAGCGTTTTCTGTGGCGTTGAAGCAGGGTATGATACAAGCGAATCCCTGTGACGCCGCCGAACTGCCGAAGGCCATACATAAAGAAATCCAACCGCTCACGGATGCAGAGATTCCCCTCTTTCTGAAAGCCATTGAAGGAAATCCAATGGGGAATGCTTTTGCACTCTGCCTGTTCGCTGGACTGCGAGAAGGGGAGTGCATGGGGCTGTCCTGGGGACAAATCGATTTTGATGCACGGCGTATTGTCATCAGTCAGCAGTTGCAGCGTGAAAAGAAGAAGGGCGGAAAATACTATATTGCCGCCAGTACAAAGAGTGGCAAGCCCCGGCAGATAGAGCCGCCCGAAATCGCTTTTCAATATCTGCGGGCAGAGAAGCGGCGGCAAGCTGAAAATCAACTGGCCGCTGGCCCGCTGTGGAGTAACCCGGACAACCTCGTTTTCACGGATGAACTGGGGAAGCATTTGGCGGTGTCCACCTTTTACAAAGCCTTTAAACGTCTTGCGGGAAGCATCGGCAGGCCAGATGCACGGCCCCACGATCTTCGGCACACAGCGGCCACGGTTGCGATTGCCGCCGGTGCAGATATCAAGAGCGTACAGGATATGCTGGGACACGCTACTGCCAGCTTTACCTTGAATGTCTATGCCCATACCAGCGACCAAATGAAAAAGGACACTGCTGCCCGGATGCAAACATACTATAATAATCTGGCCGCCAAGCAGGCGTAAAAATATCCCGCCGAAGGAGTTGTTCGGCGGGGTATTTTATCTGTTTGGGGTAAATTTAGGGGTAAACAGATTTTGACGGGATTGTGCATTCAACTTTTAATATCAGAATCAGCCTTAAAATGCAAAGAAACCGCTGATTCGATAACGAATACAACGGTTTCTTTTGGCGCAGAAGGAGGGATTTGAACCCTCGCGCGCTTTTTACACGCCTACTCCCTTAGCAGGGGAGCCCCTTCGGCCACTTGGGTACTTCTGCAAACGATATGAACTTGCGCGGCGGTGATGAAAAATGGCGGAGAGAGTGGGATTCGAACCCACGGATGTTTTCACATCGCCGGTTTTCAAGACCGGTTCCTTAAACCGCTCGGACATCTCTCCCAATCGGTTTCAGGCGCGTCTAAAATGTTACCACGAGGGGGCGGTTTTGTCAACACAAAAAATCGCACAAACAGAATGGAAAATTATGGATGTCTTTTGTCTATTTTTTTCTGAGTTTTTTTCAAAAAAGACTTGCAATTTAGTTTGGGGTATGGTATTCTAACTAAGCTGACAGCGAGAGCTCAGCAAAACGGTCCATCCGGGTGTGGCGAAGTTTGGTATCGCGCTTGAATGGGGTTCAAGAGGCCTCGAGTTCGAATCTCGACACTCGGACCAAAAGTACCGCAAATCAGTCGAAAAGGCTGGTTTGCGGTACTTTTTTGCGTTGTGGGAATTTCTGGGGTCGTTAAAAAAATCGGCCTATTGCAGGGCTATTGCAGGGTGGCTTTGGTCAGATTTGGTCCGTGATTGCCCGTAGATTTTCGATGTCCACATCCTGATAGTATCGCAGCTGGGCATCGGTGGTATGCCCGATCAATTTCAGTTTGTCGGCCGTCGGGGCGGGGACCCCCTTCATCAGCGTGGCAAAGGTGTGACGGCAGCTGTGGGGCGTGTACCGGTGATATTTTATCCCGTTGCGCTCGCTGATGGGATTGTCGATCCCCGCCGCCTCCAGGGCGGCGTAGAACATTGTCCGATAGATCTCTAGAGAAAGGCGGCTCCCGTCATTGGCACAGAACACCGGCCCAGAGGTCCGGCCGTTGATGATCCGATCGACCAGGGGCTGGATCTTGGGGGAGACGGTCACTGTGCGGTTCCGTCCAGCCTCGGTCTTGGCCCCACCCACAAAGGCCCTCTCCTGGGCGCTGTAGCGCTCCACATCCAGCGCCAGCAGCTCGGAGGGGCGGAACCCCAGGTAGCACTGGCAAACGGCGTAGGCGGCCCCGGTGTGGCTGCTGGCGATGCTCCACAGCTTATCCAGCTCCTCCGGTGGCAGCCCCTCCTTGCTGCTGTCCTCGCCATCCCCGACGATGAGGTATTGGCCAAGGTTCAGTTGGGCCAGCCCGCGGGGGACAGCGTATTTGTAGACCAGCCCACACACCGCCTTCATGTTCTGACGGGTGCGCTTCCCCTTGGGGCAGTCGTCCATGCACTCCTGCAGGTCGTCAATGTCGATATTGTTGATCTTGATGTTCCATAACACGCGGAAGTAGGCGAAGGCGGCCTTGTAACAGTTCATTGTATCCCGGCCGGCACGGTGCGTTGGCTCCCACAGATCATAGAGTTCCTTCAGCGTGGGGATCTTTTTGGCCCGCCGGTCCTCAATAGTGGATAGGGCATCCAGGGCCTCTTTCTTGGTTCGAAATCCATATTTGGACCGTGTGCTGCGGTGGGCCTTTCCTGAATCATCCGTCCAGTACCCAACCGTTTTCACGGCGCACCAGGTCTTGTTTTTCAACTGGTATACAGATCCCTGGCCATTCCCGCGATTTTTACTTCTTTGCGTGAGGTTCAGCTTCGCCCCGCATATATGGCAGAAGCGGGCGCCTTCGGGCAGGTCGGCGCGGCAGCGGCTGCAAGTCATGTCTTAGCCTCCTTTGTGATACATGTGTTCGGATATGCGAGTAAAAGTATGCCGCCTCATCGAGGCGGCTACTTTTTTTAAGGTTTCCTACATCTGGTCAATCAGTCCAGATGCAGCTGCTGCTTCAGGGCGTCCTGGAGCACCTGGGAGAAGTTCAGCTTTTTCTCCAGGGCAGCGGCGTTGAGCCAGGCGGGGAGCGTGACCGTACGGTTGACGGATCGGTTCACCTGGGCCATGCGGATGGCGGGCATGAAGACGTCAATCAAGACGGCGCGTTCACTGGGATCTGTCTGCACATTGGGCAGCGGCGTGGGGGCGGGGATGGCCTCTCCGTCCTCCTCCAGCCCAAAGAGCGTAATGCCCAGCAGCTCCCGGGCCGAGGCCATAGCGTCGGCCTCATCCACGCCGCTGGTGGCCACATCCAGATCGGGGAAGACCACGGAGATCTCCTGGCCGGGAGCGTACCCGAAAACGGCGGGGTAGAGGTAGGTGTCAGCTTTCTTCAAAATCATAACCTCCATTCTGTGCGGCGGTGGCCCGGGCTACCGAAACCGTAGCCCGGACTGCCGCTCGATGCTGTCGAGGGTTTTTCGTGGGATGTCTTTGTCGGGATGTTTTACTGTGGTGCGGCCCGGCTTGGTGGGGTGTTTGTACTGGTGATGACTGCCAACAGTATTTACGAGATACCAGCCGTCTTCTTCCAGCGCCCGGATAACCTCCCTGGATGAGTAGCTTTTCATCGCCTTCCCTCCTGACAATACTATAATAGCACATACAAAACTATTTGTCAACTAAAATAGCAAATATTTTTATATTTGCTTACATGGTACGAATGTACGGATATTTGGGTAAAAGTATGCCGCCTCATCGAGGCGGCTACTTTTTGTTAGATCATAAATACCGACGCAATACCGCAAGAAGGTTTTCCTTGTATTTGGCAAGATCGTAAATATCGTTGAGCTGGTACTTTGTCTCTCTTTTGTTCTCGTCCGGGACGATTAGAGTCTGTCGACTGGAAGAAAATGCCAGGCGGCAGATCCATTTTCTGGTGTTCCCCTTGTAAAGAATGTTAATATATGATTCCGTGTCTTTGTATGTAATATCGCTGATAGGGACTTCCTCCGACAAAAGATTCTTTACAATAAAATATGCCTCCAGTTCCTCCTCCGTCGTAACGATAGTAGGTCCCTTTTTTACCTCTGTTTCGGATGCTGCCACATCATCTACAGTGGCCTTCTGTTCAGGGACGGACACGCTCCCTCCAGATCCGCCCAAAGCACTTTTGATCTTGTCGTTCATCATTTCGCTGATCAAGCTATTCAATGCAGATTTTAGGATTGGACGGAACTTCTCAATAACAGCTTGGTTCTTTTGGCCTGAATAACACCCCTGAAGGAAGAAACGAGTAAATTCATCAGAGGGGTTCTCCAATTGCTCGGTAAGCGTTTTTTTAAAATCGTTTGCATATTTCAGTTCGGATGCAGTGCTGAAGATGGAGTTGATGTCAAACACAGATTTACAGAATTTTTTCAGTTCTGGCACTTGATTATCACGGATCTCAAGAATATTTATCGTGAGGAAGGGATTACTGTCCATCTTATTTGGATTGTCTAAATCGGTATAAAAACGATAAGTCAAACCGTTTGTAAGAATGGCGAATTTGGCAGGGGTAGTGCCAAAATACCGGAATAGTTGAGAATTATGCTTCTCTAACGTTTCGGAAATTGCCTTGCACTCGATTAAGATTACAGGTTCGTTGTCTTTGATGATCGCATAGTCTACTTTTTCGCCTTTTTTGATGCCGACATCAGCTGTGAATTCAGGAACGAACTCGGTTGGATTAAACACATCGTACCCAAGCATGGCGAAAAAGGGCATGATAATTGCTGTTTTTGTCGCTTCTTCGGTTTGAATCGTCCCTCGGATAGACTCAACGCGCTTTGCAAATTGCTTTAACTGATCTACAAAATCCATTTTGAAACTACCCCTTTCTTATTTTGCGTGTCCAATTTGGACACGCTATTTTATTTTCCGCCGCAGCTCAACCACCACGCCAGCGATGGCCACGGGCAGACTCTGGATCTCGCTGGGGGTGAAGGTCCTGGGCGGGTAAGACGGGTTCAGCGGGCGGATCTCCATACTGCCATCATCGCGTATATACACCTGCTTGAGGGTCGCCGCATCCCCATTGACCAGCACTGCGCAGTCGTCGCCGCTGTCGCAGGAGTTTTCCTTCAGCAGGATCACCGTGTCCTCGTCCAGGTACTTGGGCCACATGCTGTCCCCCTTAACCTTGAGCCCGAAGTATTGGCGGCCCCCAGTGACCCACTCCGGCGGGATCTCCTCCCAGTCCAGGATCTCCTCCACGGCCTCGATCGGTATCCCGGCGGGGATCTCCCCCAGGACAGGGATACAGATGCCTTTTTTCATTTCAGGCGTCGCCTCCCCCAGCAGTTCACTGGTGGTGACGCCCAGGTAGGTGGCCAGCATCTGCACTTTTTCCACAGAGGGGGTCTGATTGCGAGCTTCAATGTTATTGATGAAGCTTGAACCAACGCCACTCTCTCTGCACGCTACAGTGGGTTTGACGCCTTTCAATTCACAAAACCTCTTGACATTTTGTACAAATAATTCTTTGTCCATAGGTATCACCAATTAAAGAAAGTTGTAAGATTGCACAAACTTCCTTGATAGTGGATTTAATGATTGACAAATTCACTATTAAGGACTTATCATGTACTTAAGCAAAGCCCGAAAGGGGGTGAGAGGGATGAAAACGATACTTCTGTTATGTGCGGCAATCCTGTTTGCAATCGGCTGGCTCAAGTGGAAGCTCTCCGCCTATGCGATCCTGTACTACATGGCGACCAACGACTATGTAGAGCCGTCAGCAAAGGAGCTTCACCGCTGCACAGAGGCGGTGCTCCGCCGCTGGCTTAGGTTAGACCGAAAGGGGTGAGAGGATGACTGACTACCCACGCTACAAAAATGGATTTCGTAAATGGAGCAGCTATCCATTAATTGACCGAATCTCACTGATCGTATCTCTTTTGGCGCTGATTGCGGCATATCTGAAAGATTTGGTTTAGCCCCAAAAGAATGGCGAAAGGGGGTGAGAAGGATGAAGAAACCTAAAATTGATCTTACTGACATTGGTGATTTTCTGTTATCGCTGGCTATGTTTCTGACCTCTGTCATACCTCTGGTGGTCTTTATTGTACTGTCGCTTTCGCTCATCCGGCTGATCGGGTTGCTGTTACTATCGAGATGATGAGTGCAGCCAGAGAAATCAAGGAGGCGAAGATGTCGATCCACTTATCTGCGATGTACGACCAGAATGCTCTTCGCATGATTGCCCTATAACATGCTCCGTTCTCTGTCAGAATGTATAACGAGTCGCTGTATGTCCGGCTACGGCCGGGGATGGAAGAATAATCCACGATTTTTAAGTAATTCTCTTGGGTCAAGTGATCGATAGCACGCCGGCAATCTACCTCTGTGAGTTGCGCCAATTTAGCGATGCTATTGGGCGCTAACCCGCTGGCAGGCTCGGTGATTTGGTTGAGTTTCCTCAAAATCTTCCGGCAATTCTTGCTCAACATGGTGCGCCTACCCCTCCCCGCCCGACTCCAAGCCCAGCTTGAAGTCCAGGAAGGCCAGAAGCTCCTTCTGGCCCTCGGGGGAGAGCCGGTCGAACTTCACCAGCAGCTCCGGGCGCTCCGCCGCCCCGGGCAGATCCTCCCCCAGCAGCTCACTGGTGGTGACGCCCAGGTAGGTAGCCAGCATCTGGACCTTGGCCACGGAGGGGATGCTCCCCTGTGCCTCGATATTATTGATGAAATTTGCACCGGCGCCGCTCTCTTTACAGGCGACAGTAGGCTTGATGCCCTTGTTCTTGCAAATCTCTTTTACGTTTTTTACAAAAAAAACAGTATCCATATGCACATCCAGAGTTAAAAATTGGTGATAACGGCGAAAACGCTAAATTTAAGATTATCTTATTGACAATCCTAAATCTAGGCTTTATCATGTGCTTAAGCAAAGGGCGAAAGGGGGTGAGAAGAAATGGACACAACGCCAACCGAAGGATACGTTATCCTAACACCCAAGGGCATGGCCATAATGGCCGCAATACAGGCCGGGCTGCTCCCTGATCCGAATGACGATCAAGCCTTTGCTCGATTTGAGCGCTTCTGGTCCTTGTTTGAATCTAAGCTATCCCAGAACGGCCTTCAGATAGGCAAAGATCCTCGCCCCATGCTCAATCAGCAGCGTAAGGAGCGCACCAAGCAGAATATAAAATATCTGGAACCTGCGATCTGTATGTTTATCGGCTTTTTGCTGGCGAAGCTGCTCCTCTTTCTGCTCAAATTCCTCTAGGGCGAAACTGATTTTAGAAAAGGGGGGGTGAGAAGATGGAAGAAAGAGGCTGGCGCCGTTGGCGATGGCTTATCCCGATGGCGTTCAACGTCATTGCAATTGCAGTAAGCCTAGTTGTGCTGCTAATGCAATTAGGGGTGTTAACAACACCTTAAATAAATCCTATCACACGACCAATCAAAAAGCAAGAATAAAAACAACCGTTCGAGGAGGTGAGGCTATGTCGAAATTACGGATTCGGGAGCTGCGGGAGGCCAAAGAGATGAGCCAGTCCGAGCTGGGTCGGCTGATCGGCGTCAGCACGGTGACCATCTGCCTGTGGGAAAAGGGGAGGAACAACCCCAAGACGTCCCGTCTGCCCGCCCTGGCCAACGCCCTGGGCGTACCCATCAACGAATTATTTGCACCGGAGAAAGGAGAAGCATCATGACCCTAGAAGAGATCGCCATCAGCACCAAGGAAGTGTTGACCCCCGCGGAGGTGGCGCCGCTGCTGCGCACCACAGACCAGAGTATCCGGGTGTGTGCCCGTCAGCGGCCCGATCTGCTGGGATTCCCCACCATCATCATGGGGAGCCGGGTCCGTATCCCCAGACTGCCGTTCCTGGCCTACATGGGCTACAAGGGAGAGGAGGAGAGTGCGTCATGACCATTGAACGCAGAGCGGAGCTGTACGAGCTGTGGAGCAGCGAGACGGAGGCCCCGGAGACCCAGGAGTGGAGGGACCATCTGTCCCTGGAGGAGCTGGACGCGGTGGCCCAGTGGGACATTGGCTATGCCGCCTGTTTGCGAAAGACCACCAAAACCATAATGATCCGTCAGATGATCCGGGACCGCTACACCGCCAAAGAGATCTGGATGGTGGAAGATATCGGCGACCACTGCCGGCTGTGGCTGAGGGACGGGGCCGTGTACCTGGCCCGGCTGACCCGGGACCGCCTGCTCCAGCTGGATGCCATTGACTGCGTCTGCTAGGGGGTGACGGTGTGAGCAAAACGCGTATGCAGCGCCGCCGGGACATTCGCCGGGCAGTGGAGATAACCATCATAGCGGCCCTGTGCGGCGTTCTGGTGGCCGCTGTGGTCTTTGTGGCCGTTCTTGGATACCAGATAGGGGAAATCAACAGAAAGGCAGAGGAGGCCCGCAGAAGCTGGCCCAGCTACTACGAGGAGATGTTCCGCCCTGCGGAGGAGATCGACCAGGAGGCCTACCAGGCCGCCCTCCAGCGGTACTACGTACAACATCAGATCACCCCCATCCCTACTCTTGTGCAGCCCCTGTGACAGCAGCGTGTCCACCACGAAGTTGAGCGGCGTCAGCGGTAGGCTCATCAGGCTCTCGCCGTCAATGGTTTGTAGTCGTTTTGTTTTGCTCATAGGATCATCCCCTTATAAAAAGATAAGGACAGAGACCACGCGGCCACCGTGGCTCTTGTCCTTTCACTTGATTATTGGGGGAATTTTGATAAAATGAGAATATCGTAAGACAGGCGGAAAACAGATATAGGACAGAGGGGGGTGGCCCTATGCCACTGGGGATCCAACAGAACAACAATTTTCTGCACCTGACGATGGATGTCTGGCAGGATCAGATCTTTTTCAACGAGACCGTCTACCCAGCCGGCCACTTTGCCGCCGAACTGTTGAATGTCCCCGAGGAGACCATACGGGAACTGGTCACCCACGGCGGTGCCATCAGCCATCAGGTGGAGGCTCTGGCCTTAGCCGGGCGAGGTGAATTTATCAAAATGCTGGACGGAACCCGCGCCTCTCTGGAAAAGTTGCTGGATGCCCTGTGGCAATGTCCACCGTACAGCCTGATGGACAAAGGGCAGGAGCAGCACACATTGGAGGTGATGTTTTCCCCGGCATCCCACAACGACCTGCTGAAGCCAGCTTCGCCTGTCCGGGAATTTTTCTTCCGCTATCTGGTCGCTGCCTTCAGCATCCCCCTGGGCATCCAGCACTTTGCCGTGGCGGCACGATACTTTGAGGAGGGCTATCTGCGGCGGCTGAAGAAACGGACGGAGACCTTCTTCGCCATGGCCGCCCACGACTGCTTCAACAGCGAATGGTTCTGGGATATGATGCGTGATTTGCCGGTACCGGACGTTGAGCCATTCACCATCACACCGAACCTGAGATCCTCCTATGTCTTTGCCCGACACCCGAAACAGGAAAAGGAAACCGTATTTGTGAACCGGTATTTCTTTGACCACGCCATCAGCTTTTACATCTTTGACCTGATGAACGGACTGCAGCACGGCCATGCGCCCAGCCGGTGCTGTGGCTGCGGAACATACTTTCTCACCACCAACGGCCATATGCCGAAATACTGCGATGGCATTGCTCCCCAGGATCCCCGCATGACCTGCCGGCAGTATGGCGCCATGATGCGGCAGAAGGAGCAGAACAAACAGCACCCGGTCTACCGCCTGTTTACCACCCGCACCAACACCATCCGCAAGCACCACCAGAGAGGAAAGATCTCCGACGAGCTGCGCAATGAAGCGCTGTATGTAGCGGAGAGCCTGCGGGATAAGGCGCTCATGGATAACGACTATGCCGCCAGCGGCTATGCACACGATATGGAGCAGGAAGCGATCTATACCCAGGCGAGAGCGCGCCTTGCCCGGGAGGCCCGGCCATGAGCATGTACCACTGTGACACTCCCTGCCCCAGCAACGAGCAGCTGGCCCAACGCATACAGGAAGGCGATCCGCAGGCCGCCCCGCTCCTGCTCTCCCAGAACGAGGGATACCTGACCATGCTGGCCGCAAGCTACTGCGAGCAGTTTTCTCAGGATTTTCTGGTGGACGACCTCAAGCAGGAGGGGGCGCTGGCACTGCTGGATGCAGCGGGGCGGTTTGACCCATCTATGGGGACCAAGCTGCTGACCTATGCGACCCCCGCCATTGAGACGGCCATGCGGGACTGCGCCGCCCAAGGTTCTTTTTCTCTGTCGCTCCCGCTGGACCGTTACCACCAGCTGCGCCAGGTGGCTTTCCTCTATGCCACCCATGAGCGGGACATCGAAACAGATCTTCTGCCGGCCATCCAAGAGAAGCTGACTGTCTCCGCCAAAGTCGCCAGGCGTCTGCTGGAAGAATACCGTACCGTGTTTCAGGTCGAGTGTTTGGGCGAGGGCGTCTTTGACCCGGGATATGGCGGCGACCCGGCCAGGGCCTACGACCGTTCCATGCGGCGGACGCTGCTCCTGCAGCGCATGGAGGAGGTGCTGAGCCCCAGAGAACTAAATCTGGTGCGCTGTTATCTGGGGATCGGTCAGCCCAACGAGCAGGGCACGACTTTTCAGGAACTGGCCATCCGGCTCAACTATAACGGCCCCAGCGGGGCGGAGAAAGCGTATAAGGCTGCCATCCGGAAACTGAGAAAACAGTTGAAAGGCGGCGCTTACGGTCAGTGGCTCTCCATCCAGAAAGCCATTCACAAAGCCAGAGCGGATGCAGAGGCTGATTCCGGTTACTATGTGCCGCCGCAGACCACCTGGCTGGACGAAAAAGAACTGGCAGAGCGGTTTCTCTGTGAAGTTTTTTCGCTGATCCACGTCCATGAGATATTCAGCGACGCATTGAAGCAGGAAACAGAATAAGCAGTGCGGCACCAGACTTTGACCTGATACCGCACTGCTTTTCATTTATCCCATGATCCCGATTTTACTACCGTTCTCGTACATGTCCTCGGCGTATTCCGCATGGTTGGGTCCTTGGCTTTCTATCCAGCCGAAGCCTGGCACATAGACCATGTTGTCCGGCTTGCTGTCAGGTGCCGGGGTAGGCTCCGGTTCTTGCTGTGGTGTGGCATCCTGTTCAGAGGGAGCCTGTACTTCGCTCTCTGGGGGCGCTTGAGCAGGCGATGGCTCCGGGACAATGTCAGTTTCCTCGACCAGTTCCTGCTGTGTTGCTTCCGCCTTTTCTTTCTCTGGCGGTATGACTTCTTCCATCTCTGCTATCTCTGGAACTTCGGGCTGTGTGGCGATTACAGCAGCTGGCGTGGGCAGCGCGGGGATTGCCTCGGCTGGTTGCTTCTGCGGCCACACAGCGGCACACAGTGCCAGACAGGCGGCAAACGCTGCAGTAGGGATGATTTGTTTCTTCATGTTGCTTCCTCCTTTTCGGACATGGAAAGAGCGCCCGATCTCTTCGCCGTACAGCGAGAGACTGAGCGCTCTTTTTCAAATTGATTCAGTTCCATGGAGAGCTGCCACGCCAGCTCAAATCCAGAGATAAAGCTGTCGATGGAGCGTTCCTCTGCCATCAAACTCTGGGCATCCATGATTCGTAGTACCAGCCGCCGTTCCGGCTTCTCCAGCACTTGAATGAGTGCCTGGTGGCATTCTTTCACTTCCTGCTTCTGCTCCGAAAACTCAGGCGGGGTATAGAAGCAGTCATACAGGGTCTTAAGTCGTGTTTTCATGCGTTGCACCTCCTGGTAGCAACACACAATATCACAGGACGAGGGGAATAGCCAACAAAATATTTTAAAAATCACTCGTAAAGCAAAAAGCGTTTAGATTCGCGATAACTTTAATTTATACAATCGAAACAACTCGTGAAAAAGCGAAATATGTTGAAAACAGATGTGGTTCGTAGTAGTATAATTTTATAAATCCTTCTTATTCGGGGTGAAACCATGAAAGTAACTTACAAAAAATTATGGGTCCTTTGCGCTGAACGAGAGATGAGCAAAGCTGAGCTTCGCAAGCGTGCAGGACTTTCTTCTGCTACTTTCACTAAACTTCGCAAAAATCAAGAAGTAAATCTATCGGTTCTCCTTAAAATTGCAGATGTTATGAATTGTAATGCAGGAGAAATGATGGATTTTATCAGAGATGACACATCGGCTTACAATTCCGAGTCGTTGTAACAAGAACGAGGGTGACGAGGGATGCCATTAACTCATGTATGCGTATGGGATTCTAAAATTGGATATCGTCGTATCACAGTAGAAGAGGCTTGCAAGATGTATCCCTATGGTGCATCAGCACGAAGCGGCCATTTTGTGTGTGAATTATGCGCACAAAATGTTTTACTTACCGTCCCTGGTATGAATGTTCAACACTTCCGTCATGATCCGGCCTCTCCCAATAAAGAATGCGACGAACGCCAAGCCTCTTTTGATCCAAACTACGGTCGATCGCTACGAGCACTTAACAGCCATATAATGCCTTTGCGCCTTGTTGTAACAGGATCGATATTTTCTCTACAATTAGGGTTCTTCTACCCTCCAGACAACAAGGCACACTGCGACAAAATTAAGATAGCCGGAGATTCACACCAAGTTTATGAGTACTCGTTTGAGCGAATTGAGCGGATTGGAACCACCTACTTGAGTGTTGGCTCTATTCCAAGCCAGATTTACTGTGTTGAATACATAAATGCTAATCCCGAATTAAGAAGATTTTGGTCCAACAATATACCGGGAATCAACCAGGCTGGCTCCTTCTTTGACGGACGAACTGGCCAGATTCTACAATCTGGCGGAAAGGCGTATGCCGGAAATTTCTATTATTTATTGCAACGGCATCCAATATATACTTTTCCTGCAGATATCGAAGCAATAGAAATAGCCAAAACGCGCGCAAACTCTTTCAATAGTTGGTATTTATATAAAATTCGCATTAAAAAGTTTTCAGAACGCTCCGCAAAGTTTTTCCTTAAATATGCTATTTTCTTAACTGAAAAACCAACCAAATTCTATCCTATATGGCCAGCATACATCCAGGATCCGTATTTTATATACCACAACTCAGCGGAATTTTACTTCTATTTATGCGGTGATGATGCCGAACTGAAATCATACCCCGCAACTGCGAATGTGCTGGGTACTCAAGACGGGAAATTATACAAGCTCTATACCAGGGAAAGAGAACAGTTAATCTCACTTGGAAAGTCTGGAGCATTGGGATTCTCCTATTTGGTAAAGCAACCCCTGCGCAAAAAGGCGCCGTTACCAGCAATAATTATATCTGATCATTCTGGCAACACGCTAAATGAAGAGAGCTATGCAAAACTCCCTAAATTAAAGTGCATATCAGTTTCTTGCCCGTATGATGGGAAGGCTGTGGTTCAAAGAAACGGTAAGACCGAATATATCTACAAGCTTTCTGGCGAGGAGCATTTAACAATCGACGAACTATCATTTGGCACAGAGATACATTTTTATCAAGGCTGCGACTACATTCGCTCCATTCGTTTTGAGCAGGAAACCGTCAACATGGATGTTATGTTGCTGGATGCTGTGCTTGTCAAAAAATTGAGTTCTTGCTCTGGCCCGATGATTCCTGTAACGCATGCAGTTGGAAGTTTTGTCAGTAAATTCTCGAAATATCCCCAAACGCAAAAATGGCTCTGCAAGGCTTTGCGGCGAGGCGAAATTTCCCGTACAGCTTTAAATTTGCTCAGGAAAACCATTCAAAATAATCCTGGGAGGGATAATGATGATTGACAATGAAGTTTCCTTCACATCACTGTGCTACATTACAGTAGATTACGAAGGGCGTATATGGCTGAACCGTTTAGCAGATGTGGAAGATGATATTTTACATACACCATTCAAGTCGGAACGGACGGATAACTATTTTGAAAACAGAGATAGACTGTACCGCAACGATGGGCCTACTGCGCTTGGAACGGTCGGTATTTGGGAGTGGACAGCAATTCCTAATAGGGATAACCCAGCAATTGACTATGTCCAGTCGTACTATGTCAAAGACTACTCGCCGGTACGTGTAGTAGTTCTTATGGCAAAGTCTTTAGACGAAGTGGTTGAACAACTTCAGAATGGAACTGCTCGTACACAAGCTTACTTTTGCGATACACTTTTTTGCTATGAACCTAAATGGGGGCAGTTCGCAGGCGTACTGTGTCGTGCAAATGAGTTCAACATTTCGGATCGATGTGCAAAACTTTCGGAAACTGTCTACTCCCTGCCAAGCTACACAATTTCCTCCGGGGATATCTATAATTGGGATGATCGTAACCTAAGATTTCTAAAAACACTTCAGGTGGGAGAGCCTTCTGGATATGTTTCAATAGGAAATACAGACGAGGTTATTCGCACGCTCATTCTTGAACGCACCACATGGCCTTTGTTTAAGGAGTGTATTGGTGCCACCAAGGCTGAATGGAAACATTGCAAACTTCTTCTTGAGAAGATTTGCGGAGAATCTTTGTACGACGCGATTGTTCAAAAACTAAATTGTACTCTGGACCAAGCAAAACAGACAGTTGATGATTTTGTTAATCGAGCAGATGCATTGATTAAAGTCGGCGATATCGATGTTAATGTGTTGGCTGAAATTGCAAAGAATCACGATGAATTAAGAGAATTATGCGAAAAAGCCGTATCCGTGGAATGGCATAATTCTCATGCTGCTGAAATTGCCAAAGCTGAGGCAGAAGTTTCAGAAATGGAAGAAACAATATCCATTGCAAAAAAGCAGCATAGTGAACTACTTGCAGAAATTGCCACAAAACAAGGTGAACTTGATCGGTTACTTGCAGAGATAGCGCAATATGAATCGATTGGAAAAGAAACGCTGGTCGCAGTGCGCCAGAAAATTGCTGACGCGCAAAAAGATATGGCAGGATTCATTGCTGATATTTCTGTTTTTCTGCCTCAGTCAAATGCAACCTTGCCGTATGGGAATCCCCCTGCCTCATGGCAATACAGCAGTACCAGTGGCCAATATTCTGATGAGGATATTGAACTCGCAGAAAGCTGGCGCAATGAATATGATGCAATCTATCAGAATTTGTCATGTGCGTTGGGCATTGAACCAGACTTCTGCTCAATGCTCACTGCTTTTCTGTATGCAACCCATATCAACAATGTGCCAACTTTGATTGCAGGCCCTGGGGGACAGGATATTGCTGAGGTGCTGTCTGTTTCGATGTACGCAAACGGAGCAGGACAATTGACTTTAGGAGATGAATGTGACCTTTCTATAGTGGAAAGAATCAGCGAGGCTGACGATTCTATTGTGTCGGTTCAAAATATGTTCGGAAAAGGGTGGACGGATGCATTACCGCAGAAGTTTACAAGACTCAAAAAGCAGATAATCTGGACCCATCCATATGTCGAGGATATGCTTATTGAGCCGAAAGGCCTTTATAATTACATGCTCCCTGTCCTGAGTGAATGTTTTATAGGAAGTTTACCTGCTCTCGAGACATGGCCAAGTAAACGCGCTGAGAAGTTCCAACCATATGTTTCTGAGGAAAAACAGTCTCTCCGGATATCTGCATTTAAGCGTTTAGGCCTTAGCAAACTCCTATTGGGCCAGTTAACTCGTGTCCTGTCCGATGCAAAATGCATTTTGGAGAATCCCGCAAAAGATAAGGACTTGGAACTGCTCTTTGGTGTGCTTCCTCTCTGCGTACTTACCGGGAGATTGGATGTCTTAAAGGATGTTATTGAAGGCGAGAGCGGAATCTCCAGCTCGGTAAAAGCTGAAGTTGCAAGATATATTGAGGAAGAGTGAACGATATGATAAACGACCTAATTGTTTCAATTGGAAGGCAATTAAATATTCCTCAGTCAGATGACAACGAATGGGTTTGTCGGGTCGTTTATAGTGTTGCTGGGCAAATGGCTCTCGCTTCGCTTTGGGATCACACCGAGGATGGAGGTTCAGTTTCTATTCAGCACTTCAAAAGCAGAATTGGCCAGATTTTTGATGCTTATGAAGGCATTTATCCGAAGATTGGATTTCTCCTCCCGCATGACAAGACGGATTTGATTGAGGAAATGTACTCTATCTATCTGCGAAATGGGTTCTTTTATCATTCCGCTTATCAAATATCCCCAACCGCTCTTGCAACTGGAGGAAATGGGGATCTTGTTCTTCACAGAGGTATTTCACCTGACTTGAAGTTATTTATGAGCGGATTGGGTTTCTATTCCGTTCAAACTTCAACTTCCGACAGGACAATATCATCAATGTTTGGTTTGCAGAAGCAGTCGTTTGAAAGCTATCTCGAAGAACTGTTGGCGCATTGCGAATGGGAACAAATAGAATGGCCAGATAACTCAGAGTTTCTGCGGCTTGATCCTCCATTTAAATGGGGGTATTGGCAACAGATTCCCGAAAAAAATGACCATATATCCCTTGCAAGATATGGTGAACCAAATAAAATTTTTGTATTTTATCGATACAGTAATGGGGTATTTCTGAATACACCGATTCCAGAATGGAGAATGCGGGACTATTTTTCGAATGTTCCAGGCAACCACGGCGAATATAGAAGGATTGCAATATCACTTCTAAAAAAACATGGAACACTTCCAGAAATCAAAACGAAGGCAAGGGGAAGTCTGGTAGAAATTAAACTTGGTTATCGTCTGCCACCTTCGGAAGAAAACTTCTTCAAACTCTATAGCTGGCCTGTGCGATATGATTTTACATCAAAAACGCCCCAAGTCTTTACAAGAATGATGGCAAGGCAAATCTATCCTATGTTCAAACATGAGTTGGAATCAATGGGTTACTGCTTTGTGGAGGAATGATTATGTCCAATGGTGCAAACGGAGTTCACTTGCAACTGCGTGAAGCTCTGGAAAACTATATAAAGTCTCAATATTTTGGGAAGTCACCTATCTTGCTGTCTGCTGCACAAAATAAGCTGAATCAAGAAGGTGTTCTTTATCAAAAACCGTATGTTGAATCATCACCCGCCTACAAGAGTTCGCCAAACGGAATTCAGTTATCTCCCAAGCTACCTGATTGGCTGAAAGACTATTTTAAGGCGCTATCAGATGCAAATCTTGGCGTATATCCATCACCTTTCTGTCACCAAATTTCCGCTTTGGAAGCGGCATTTGAAGGTCAGGATTTGTTCGTGTCAACAGGTACAGGCTCTGGTAAGACAGAATGCTTTATGTGGCCCTTGATGGCAAAACTTGCTTCAGAAGCAAGAAATAACCCTGATAGTTGGGCTATGCGTGGTGTCCGAACGATTATCATGTATCCTATGAACGCCCTGGTTTCTGACCAGATTAGTCGTTTGCGTCGTTTGATTGGCGATCCAGACCACCGATTTATAAATATATTCCGCACCGCATGTGGAAATAATTCCCGCCGGCCTCAATTCGGCATGTATACCGGCAGAACTCCTTATGCTGGTAAGGAGCCCCGACGTAGTGAGGACCGTTCACTTGCGGCAACATATTCTCGTATGGTCAATCCTGAAAACGACGAAGAAAAAGCTTTTTTAGAGAAACTCATTAAGGACGGAAAACTACCGGCCAAAGAAAATTTTGATGAATTTCTTGAAAAACTCTATAACGGAAAACATATTCCGAACGATGAGGATGCAGAACTGGTAACTCGTTTTGAAATGCAGCAATTCTGCCCCGATATTTTGATTACAAACTACTCCATGCTTGAATATATGCTTCTTCGGCCAAGAGAGCATAAAATATGGTCAGATACTCAGGCATGGCTAAATGCAGATCCGAATAATAAGCTTCTATTTGTCATTGATGAAGCGCATATGTATCGTGGTTCTGCAGGCGGCGAGGTATCATTGCTCATTCGGCGCTTATTCCACCGTTTGGGCATTAATCGCAGTAGAGTTCAATTTATATTGACTACTGCAAGTATGCCCAACAATGACGAGAATGACAGGAAGGCCGTCAGGACATTTGCAAATGAATTGACTGCATCCGACGACATGCATCCGTTCTGTTATCTTACTGGCGAACGAGAGGAAATAGGCAGCGGAAGTGCAGTTCATATTCCCTTCAGTAAATTTAAAGAATTTCTTCCGGATGCGTTTGAGGGCGATGATCCGGAACGCCTTATGGCACTCAATGGATTTTGGACAGGTATTGCCAATAGTCCTGCTCCATTCGTTTCTTCTGAAGATGCATACCAATGGCTATACGACCATCTGGTAGACTATGTACCATTCTGCCAAATGTTCAAACTTTGCCGCGGAACAGCAGTCTCTTTACAAGAATTAGCGGAGTCTATCTTTCCTGATAATAGTTTAGAAGATGCCCTGCACGCTGTCAGTGTTATGCTTTCGATCGCACCTTTGGCGCGAAGCGAAAGTGGAAGTGTTTTGTTTCCAGCAAGAATGCATATGCTTTTTCGTGGAATCAAGGGCGTTTACGCTTGTACTAATCCAGAATGTCCTCATTCGCACACGGAAAACGGATTAACATTGGGTGAGGTCTATTTTTCGGATGGTAATCTTACTTGCAAAGAATGCGGAAGCACAATTTATGAGTTATACAATGATCGCCGGTGCGGTAGTATTTTCTTCAGAGGTTTTGTGCTGAAGCAAGATTTTGAAGCCAGAAGACGTACATACCTCTGGCATCAACCTGGTATGATAAATGAAGATGAGGTTAAAGAAATACATCTTTTCATTCCGTCTGCAGGTTATCGATTGCCGGAACGTCAAGGACAGAATAAAATTTCGCCTTGCTACTTAGATGTTCAAAGCGGCTTCATCGACTTTTCTGATGATTCCTTGGATGGAAAGCAGGGCATCAGAAAGCTGTATTATAGCGGCTTCACAGCAAAGGCCCGACCGGACATTCTGACATTTTCCACCTGTCCGCATTGTCGGCATGAACTATCTAAGATGCAACTGACCTCTTTTAATACAAGAGGCAACCAGTCCTTCTTCAATCTGATTAAAGCGCAATTCCAAGCTCAACCTGCGGTTCCAGGGAAAACAGGCGATCCCGATCGACTTCCAAACGAGGGGCGGAAAGTTCTGCTTTTCTCAGATAGCCGCCAACGTGCAGCTAAGCTGGCAAGAGATATGTCTGACGCATCTGATATGACTGCGGCCCGACAGCTTGCGGTGCTTGCCATTGATCGAATGGAACACGAAGTTGCAGAGCAGTCCATGAACTATTTCTATGACTACTTTGCAATGGTAGCTGTGGAGCATCATGTTCAAATTTTCCATGATAGCGAGACAGAAAAACAACGAGAACGGTTAATTGAGCATGGAACACAGGCACTGAAGAATTACACACGTGCAAAGAAACGTGGGCAACAGTACACTCCTCGTTTTACTATTGATAATGCGCCTACCCAAATGAAGGAACAGCTCATTCGTTTTTACTGTGGAGGATATAATACGCTGGTTGATTCAGCCCTCAGTTGGATAGAGCCTACGGATGCCGCAAAATGGGATGCACTTGATGCGTTAGAGGAAGCAGGCATCGAAATAAGTGAGGAAGAATTCATGGAATTCTTTAATGCATGGATTCTTTCAACTTGTGATACTTCCGTGATTCTTGGACATACCATCCCGGATGTGATTCGTGAAAAAGTGCGGCCAAACTATGTGGGATATGGCATTGATAAGAGCAAAAAGTTTTCGACCGATATCCGCGAAATAATGGGATGGAGCGATAATGATTCTGTTGCTGCAAAGTGGAGCCAGATTTTGCGGGAAACATTTATGGACGAAGGTTCGTCTTCCAACGGAAAGTATTATATTGATCTTTCTCGTATAAAACCGCGTTTTGATTTAGAACACACGTGGTTCCGTTGTGAACGCTGCTCAGAGCTCACGCCGTATTTATTAAAGGGGAAATGCCCAAGTTGTCAGTGCGAAAAGATTCATCCCATGACAACGGAAGAAATTGATGCATTGGCTTTTTGGCGCAAGCCCATTGAGGATGCGCTTCAAGGTGACACCATTCGTGTAATTGATACTGAAGAACATACTGCCCAACTTTCCCATAAAGATCAGCGGGATGAACTCTGGTCCAGGACAGAGCAGTATGAACTTCGCTTCCAGGATTTTTTGCAGAATGGCGAGGCGCCTGTAGATATTCTGAGCAGCACAACTACAATGGAAGTAGGTATCGATATCGGATCGTTGGTTGCTGTCGGTTTGCGCAATATTCCTCCTATGCGTGAGAATTATCAGCAACGTGCTGGTCGTGCTGGCCGTCGCGGTTCAAGTCTGTCTACGATTGTTACTTTTTGCGAGGATGGCCCCCATGATTCCTTGTACTTTTCCAACCCAGTACCAATGTTCAGAGGCAATCCCAGAAGACCGTGGATTGATATCAGCAGTGAGAAAATTACCCAGCGCCACCTTGGTATGGTTGCACTTCAAACCTATCTGAGAGAGAAGTCTAACAGTTTGGATGCTATCCCTGCCATTGAATTTCTGGATGAACACCTACAGCCTTTCAGCAGCTTTTTGGCAATCTTTGAAATTAGCAAAGATGATATTCTTGTGCCCGTTAGCTCCAAAGGTGCATTAGATAGCTACAAAGGTGAACTTGAAAAATCTCTGTCGGCGCTGAAGCAAAAACGAGATGATCATCCTGAATTGTTTGAAACAGATGATAGCAGTGATTCTGGGAAAAAATCGCTTTTGGATGCGCTTTATGAAGAGGGTGTTATACCTACCTATTCTTTCCCCAAAAATGTTGTTAGCACATATATTTCCGATGTCAGCGGGAAGGTAAAATATCAGGTTGAACGAGGGTTGGATGTTGCAATTGGTGAATATGCGCCTGGCAGAGCGATTGTTGTTGATAAGACGACCTACCAGATTGGTGGTTTGTATTATCCCGGAGGAGAGCGGAGCGAAAGAACTGCTGCATCTCCAGCCAAAGCATTTATTCAGGATGCAAGCTACCGAAAAAGCATTCGTACCTGCAGTCAGTGTGGTTGGTTTGGCTTAGAAGAGGATAACCCTGATACTTGTCCTTTCTGCGGCAATAAAGCATTGACAAATATGTTGCCAATGCTACGCCCATGGGGATTCGCACCACGAAATGCCACATCCATTGAAACGGCACAATTGAATGAAGAATACTCAGCAACTCAGCAACCTCTATATTCCACACTACCCGATGCAGATGATGTTACGGCGGTTAATGGATGTGCCAACATCCGAATGGCTGTTCGTCCCAATCAGCGAATCATCATGCTTAACAATGGTGTTAGTGGTAAGGGATTCACAATCTGCTGCGACTGCGGTGCTGCAATGCCCGGAGATGACCCCGCGGTTCTTAAGGATGTTTTGCGTCCGTATAGATCCAAATTCATCAAAACACGTTGCAAGCATAGCGATACAATCAATGTGAATCTTGGATATGACTTTGTTACAGATATGCTTGTTCTGGAATTTGCTTTGGATCGACAGCAGATCGATATTAATCCCACCAGGAATTCTTGGCTTAACCGTGCTGGACAGTCTCTTGCAGAAGGCCTGCGCTTGGCAGCATGTCAGGAATTGGACATTGAATTTACAGAGCTTGTGACTGGTTTTCGTGTTCGACAAAATCGCAATGGAGATTTCGTTGATATCTACTTGTATGATAGCCTTTCAAGTGGTGCAGGTTATGCTGTTAGCATTGAATCCTCTATTCGACAGCTACTTACCAAAACTCGAGAACTTCTCGAAAGCTGTACCTGTGACAGTGCTTGCCACAGGTGTCTAAAGCACTATCGAAATCAATACATCCACAGCGTTCTCGATCGTAAGGCCGCACTTGATTTATTGAACTGGGGAGAAACAGGGGCAAGAGTATCTGCAATCCCATACGAAAAACAGCAGTATCTTTTGAAATCCTTGGAACAAATTCTCCAGATTTCCGGCATACATATCGATGTTAATCACGAATCAGTTTGGGCAGAGGGGTGTTATAGCAAAAAGAAAGTAGTAGTATATCCGGCTATGTGGACAAAGCCAATAGAAGAAAACACCATTTTTGTGAGTGATGCGCATTTGAAATATGCTAAACCCTATGCATTAAAAACGATTTTAGACAGCCTATAATATGAATAGCCGCAAGCCATCACACGATAGCTTGCGGCTATTCCGTTTGTTCCGTACCGGTAGTGCCCCTGGGGGTTCAGTTTGTTTCCCTATGAGATGGAGCCCTTCGGCCCTGGCGCTTTTTAATTATACGAGGAGGTGACTATATGGCAGGACAGCGTATTCCCCTGGAGGTCATTGAAGGCCGGGGGGCCAAGCATCTGAGTAAGGCGGAGCGGGCCGCCCGGGAGGCCGGGGAGGTCCGCAACCCGGAGCCGGTGAAGCGCTTGACGCCGCCGGACTGGCTGCCCAAGGCCCAGCGGGAGGAGTTCAACCGGGTATCCAAGGGTCTCATCGCCCTGATGCCCTCCATGGTGACCCGGCTGGACGGGGAGACCATCGCCACCTACTGCATGGCCAGGGCCGAGTGGCTCTACGCCACCGGCCAGGTCAACCGGGCCCTGGGGGACGGGGACCTGGAGAGCGCCGACGGCTGGGGCCGGGTGCAGGCACGCCTCTTCAAGCAGGCCCGGGACTGCGCCACAGATCTGGGCCTCACTATCTCCGCCCGGTGCCGCCTGGTGGTGCCGGAGAAACCCGTGGGGGCGGAGGACAACCCCCTGGTGCAGCTGCTGGAGAGGAGGCGGCAGGCGTGAGAGAGCTGATGCGCTTCGTCTGCGCCGACTGCGGCGACGTGTACGAGGGCCGGGCTCCGGCGGATGCCCTATGCCCGGCGTGCCTGGGCCGTCTGGTGGTCACCGGCGCCGCCCGGGTACGGCCCCAGGTGGACGGCCCCCAGCCGGGGCTGCTGCTGGTGCAGGCCATGGGTGGTGATCCGCCCCGGCGGCTGCGGCGGATCGTCCTCAAGGGGGAGGGATCGCCGTGGACGCAGTGACCGCCCCCGTGCTGCTGGAGCTGGGGGAGGGCATCCTGGTCCCCGCCCCGGAGGAGGGGCTGAAGCTGCGCTACAGCCAGGAGGCCGTGGACGCTGTGCTGGAGTTCCTGGGGCTGCTGGTCTTCGGCCAGAACGAGTGGGCGGGCCAGCCCTTCCGCCTCCTGCCCTGGGAGCTGGAGGCCATTGGTCAGTTCTACGGGGTGCAGGTGGAGGACGAGGACGGCCGCTGGGTGCGGTATCGCCGATTCCTCTACACGGAGATCCCCAAGAAAAACGGCAAGAGCGAGTTGGCGGCGGCCCTGGGCCTGTACCACCTGGTCTACGACGGGGAGAGCCGCCCCCAGGTGGGCATCTTCGCCGCGGACAAGAGCAACGCGGACATTATCTACCAGTGCGCCAAGTACATGGTGGAGCACACCGCCCTGGGCCAGCCGGAGCACGACCCCCTGGTGTGGTGCCGTGACAGCACCCGGGAGATCCGCACCCGGTGGGGCGGGGTGATGAAGGTCTATTCCTCCGATGCCGACACCAAGCACGGCTTCTCGTTCTCCGCCGTCATCATCGACGAGCTCCACGCCCAGCCCAACCGGCGGCTGTGGGACGTCCTCACCGTGGGATCTGACGCCGCCCGGCGGCAGCAGGCGGTGATCGTCCTGACCACCGCCGGAGACGACCCGGACCGGGGGAGCATCGGGTGGGAGATCCACGAGAAGTGCCGACGCATATTGGCCTGGCGGCGGGGGGAGCCGGAGCGGCCCATGGACGACGATGACCCCCAGTGGTGCCCCATCATGTACGGGGTCAGCGCCCTCACCGGAGACGACCCGGACCGCATCGCCGGCCTGGACATCTGGGACGAGGCGGTGTGGCGGGCCTGCAACCCCAGCTTCGGGGTTACCATCAAGGCCCGCCAGTTCCGGGCGGAGGCCCGGGCGGCCAAGCAGAGCGAGGCGGCGGAGCGAAACTTCCGCTGGCTGCGGCTCAATCAGTGGATTTCCACCAAGGCCGTGGGGTGGATTCCCCTGACCATCTACGACAAGACCCAGTGGGGGCCATCCCCCCAGGGGGAGCGGGGAGCGTGGCTGGCGCGCCTGCGGGGCAAGACCTGCTACGGCGGCCTGGACCTCTCCACCACCACGGACCTGACGGCCCTGGCCCTGCTGTTCCCACCCCAGGAGGGGCTGGACACCTGGGTGGCCCTGGTCCACGGCTGGCGGCCGGCGGACACGGCGGTGGAGGCGGAGGTCCGGGACCATGTCCCCTACCGGGACTGGGCGCGGGCGGGGTTCATTACCCTCTGCCCCGGGGACATGGTGGACTACACCATGGTAGAGTCCACCATCCAGGAGGCCCGGGCGGCCTTCGACCTCAAGCTGCTGGGGGTGGACCCCTACATGAGCCGGAGCCTCACCCAGCGGCTGGGGGAGGACGGGCTGGAGATCGTGGAGATCCCCCAGACCATGCTCCACATGTCGCCGCCCACCAAGGAGCTGGAGCGGCTCATCCGCGGCCACCAGATGCTCCACGTCCACAACACCGCCCTGCGGTGGTGCTTCGGCAATGTGCGCATGGCGGCGGATGGCAACGAGAACATCAAGCCCATGAAAAACCGGTCCATTGGCCGCATCGACATGCTGGTGGCCTGGATCATTGCCATGGCCACGGCCACCATCGGCCAGCAGCGGCCCGCCACACTGGCGGAGGCCCTGGAGCGGCCGGATTTCAGTCTTTAAGTTTCCCCGGGGTTGTGCCGGGCAGGGGGCGGGCCTGCCCGGATCTTTCCTCCTGGCAGCGGGGACCGCAAGGTCCCCCTGTCCGGCACAGCCCCGGGAGGGGAAAGGAGTACGGATGGACAAGAAACAGCGTGACCGCCCCAGCCTGGGGCAGCTGTGGGGGCGGATCGCGCCCCAGGTGCTGCTGCTGGTGGGGGCTGTGGCCATCACCACGGGAGCTGCCCTGCTGGCCCCGGCGGCGGGGTGGATCACCGGCGGCGTGCTGGCCCTGGCGGCCGGTGTGCTGATGGTGATTGGAGGTGATGGGGCGTGAGTTTGGCCAGTGGCATTCGAAAGGCGGCGGGGCGGCCCGGCGGTCTGAGCGGCGTGCTCACCGGTCGGGATGTCTATGGCCTGGAGGCGTTCTACGATGTAGAACAGTCCGGCCTCAGCCGGGACAGGGCCATGAAGCTGAGCACTGTCAACCGGTGCGTGGAGATCCGCTCCTCCACGGTGGCGTCCCTGCCGGTGTATCTCTTCAACGAGGGGACCAAGGAGCGGCTGCGGGAGCACCGACTTGGCAAGGTCCTGTGGGAGAGGCCTAATGAGGCTATGACCCGCTTCGACTACGAACGATTGCTTCAGGTCAACCTGGATCTGCGGGGCAATGCCTACGCCTGGCTCAACCGGGACGGCCGCACGGGCTGGCCCCGGGAGCTGATCCCCCTGGACCCGGACCAGGTGCTCCCTTTCCTGGACCCCGGCGGGGTCCTGTGGTATGTGTATACGAACCCCCGCACAGGGGAGATGTCCAAACTGCACCCGGCGGACGTGCTCCACTACAAAGCATACTCCACCGACGGCATCGTGGGCGTGTCCATTCTGCAGCGGGCATCCGCCGCCATCGAGACGGGACTGGCGTCCCAGTCCTGCCAGAAGGCTTTGTACCGCAACGGCGGGCGGCCCTCCGGCGTGCTGACGGTGGACTCCGACATCGGCGGCAATGTGGAGATCGTCAACGCCGACGGCAGCAAGGAGACCATCAGCAAGAAGGAGCGCATCCGGCGGGAGTGGGAGCGCATCCATGTGGGGGCGGGCAACGCCTACCGGGTGGCGGTGCTGGACAACGGCCTTAAATATCAGCCCATCGCCATGAGCAATGCGGACGCCCAGTTCGTGGAGAGCGAGGAGCTGCGGGTGGCGGACATCTGCCGGTTTTTCGGCACGCCCCTGCACATGGTGTATGCCGGTAAGCAGGCATACAGCTCCAACGAGCAGAACGCTATCGAGTTCGCCAAGTTCACGCTGCAGCCCATCGTCACCCAGCGGGAGCAGGAGGACAGCTACAAGCTGCTCCTGCCCCGGGAGCGGCAGGCGGGCCTGCGGATCAAGCGGGAGCTCAAGGCCCTGCTGCGGGGGGACACCACGGCACAGGCCGCCTGGTATAAGGCCATGCGGGAGGTGGGCGTCTACAGCCCGGACGACATCCGGGGGTACGAAGACTTGCCCAATGTCCCCGGCGGCGGCAGCCGCTACGCATCGTGGAACTACGGCCCCCTGGAGGAGTGGGCACGGCTGAGCGTGATCCGGGCCCTGGGCAGAGAGCCAAATGGAGAGGAGTAGACCATGGAGACCATTATCAAGAGCAGCCAGGTGAGCGAGGCCGACCTGGCGCTGATCAACGGCCTCACGCTGTCCCCGGTGACGGCGGAGGAGGTGTTCACCTTCGCCCTGCGGCTGTGCGACAACGAGGTCGACCGGGACAGTGAGCGGTTCGACCGCCCCGCTTTGGACAAGCTGGCGGAGCTGTTCGTGGGCAAGCCCGGCATCTTCGACCACCGCTGGACCGCCCAGGGTCAGACCGCCCGGCTGTACAAAACGGAGGTGGTGGAGGTCCCCGGCCAGGCCACGGCGGCGGGGGACACCCTGTGCTATTTGAAGGGTTGGGCCTATATGCCCCGGACGGAGGCCAACGAGGCCCTGATCCGGGAGATCGAGACCGGGATCAAGCGGGAGGTCAGCGTGGGCGCCAGCATGGGCCAGTGCCTGTGCTCCATCTGCGGCGGCCAGCGGGGCCGCTGCGGCCACCGGGCGGGCATGGACTATGACGGCAAGACCTGTCACTTCGTGCTGAGCGACCCTCAGGACGCCTACGAGTGGAGCTTCGTGGCGGTACCCGCCCAGCGGGATGCCGGTGTCATTAAGGGCATGGGCTTCACTGGGCTGTCAGAGGCCGCACTGGACCGCTGGGCGGATCTGGTGGCGGCGCGGCTGGCGGCCAAGAGCACCCCGCAGCGTGCGGATGACCAGGTGATTGCCCTGGCGCGGGCCAGGATGGAAATGGAAAAAATCAGATTTGGAGGAGATAACCATGGATAAGCAGAAACTGTACACCCTGAAGAACGACCGGGCCGAGGCCCTGGAGGCCGCCGCTGCGGCGCTGGACGCCGGCAAGATGGAGGAGCACCAGGCGGAGATGGAGCGGGTCAAGGGCTTCAACGCCCAGATCGAGGCCGTGGAGCGGCTGCTGGGCGAGCAGGAGCGCTTCGGCCAGGACCCCGGCCAGAGCCAGGACCCCACTCTGGCAAAGGGCGGTGCCAGCGAGGACGGCTACACCAAGGCCGTCAAGGCCTTTGCCCAGGCGGCCCGGGAGGGCTTCCGGGTGACCAAGGCCGCCGGAGACCAGATGCAGGAGGCGGTGGACGCCGACGGCGGCTACCTGGTGCCCCAGGACATCGTCACCCGCATCCTGCGCCTGCGGGACAGCAAGGAGAGCCTGCTGACCGAGGTGACCCACTACCCTGTCCGCACCGCCAGCGGCCGCCGGACCATCAAGAAGCGTGGCCAGCACAAGGGCTTCGCCACCGTGGCTGAGGCCGCTAAGTTCGCCAAGACCGACCTGCCCCAGTTCGATACCCTGACCTACACCATCAAGAAGCGGGGCGGCGTGTTGCCCGTGACCAACGAGCTCATCGCCGACAGCGACGAGCAGATCGCCGCCCTGGCGGTGGAGTGGCTCAGCGACGAGGCCCGGGTCACCGGCAACAAGGAGGTCCTGGCCGTCATTGCACAGAACGCTTCCACGGATCTCAAGGATCTGGACGGCATTATCTCCGCATGGATCAAGCTGGGCTCCACCTTCCGGGCCAGCAGCAAGCTGTACACCAACGATGACGGCCTGGCCTGGCTGGCCACCCTGAAGGACACCACTGGCCGGTATCTGCTGAGCCCCAACCCCGCTGACCCCAAGCAGCTGCAGCTGTGCGCCGGCCCCCACATCCTACCCGTAAAGACCTACGACAACGACACCATGCCCAACACCGGCACCAAGGTCCCCATGATCCTGGGCGACCTCAAGGAGGGCGTGGCCTACTGGGACCGCCAGCAGTTCAGCGTCAAGGTCAGCGACACTGCCGTGGTGGGTACCCTCAACGCCTTCGAGCAGGATCTCACCCTGTGGCGCGGTGCCCTGCGGGACGACTGCACCAAGCGGGACGACAGTGCCTTCGTGAATGGCTATATTGACACCGCCGCTGCTGCAGCGGTCATGTCCGCACCCGCCCCCAAGGCCACTCCCGAGGCTTAATCAATGCTGACGGCTGAGCGGCTGGCGGAGGTGCTGGCCTACTGCAAGCTGACGGAGCTGGCCGACGACCCGGAGGTGGCGGAGCTGATTCCCCGCTTCGCGGCCGATGCTGAGGCATATCTGGCCGGGGCGGGTATCGCCCCGCCGGAGCCGGAGGCCTCCAGCAGGCCCATGTACGACCAGGTGGTCAACTACATGATTTTGGACGCCTGGGACCACCGGGACGCCTGGACCCCCGGCAGCTACACCGAGAATCCCGCCTTCCGCCGGCAGCTCAATCAGCTCAAGCTGACTGGCGGCGGGGGATGGTTCTAGGGGAAAACAAAGCCCTCTGCGCCCGGATGGACGCAGAGGGGAAAATTGACAAAAAGCGGCGCCTGTGCTAGGATGAAGGCGGCTCCGAGAGGGGCCGGGCGCTGCCATAACGGTAGGCGGTAAAGCTCCTTCCACCCGGAGGGGGTAGGCTTCCGCCCCCTCCAGAGAGGAGGGGGATGCTTATGCTTACATATTCAGAACTGTTTCAGTTCTGTCTTGTGATCATCGGCCTTCTGAACCTGGTCATCCAGTTCGGAAAAAAGAAGTAACCGCCCCCCTGGCTCCACAGATGGGCGGTTACTTCATCGCACATGTAAGGAGCTGACCGTTTGCCGGCAGCGCCCTTTCTGTCTTTATTATAGCAGGCACAGCCGCATTGTCAAGAGCGGATGGTTCCGTAAAATTGACAAAAAGCGGCGCCTGTGCTAGGATGAAGACGGCCCCGAGAGGGGCCGGGCGCTGTTACATAACAGGCGGTTTGCCACTCCCTTGAGAAAGGGGGTGAGGCTGATGGGTACTGAGCGTGGGAAAAAGTTCCTGCGTCTCCTGGCATGTATCGCCGTGGTCATGACGATCGCGGTTTACTTTGCCCCAAAAGCGTGCTAGCCGCCCGGCGGCCACCGGACGGCTAGCAGATCATCTGTTTAGCGACGTTCAGGGCTAACCGCTTGTAGCAGCGCCCTTTCTATCTTCATTATAGCAGACCCAGCCGCTTTGTCAAGGATGACAAGGCGGCTTTTTTGTGTCCAATTCGGACACATGGCCGGAGGGAGGCGAGCATGGACAAGATCATTGACGCAGGGCAGCTGCAGGAGCGGGTGGAGGTGCTCCACCTGCAGGAGACGGCCCCAAGGCGCTACAGCTGGGCCGTGGAGCGGCGGACCTGGGCGGCGGTGGAGCTAACGGGGCGGCGGCAGGCCTTCAGCGCCTACGGCGTGGGGGCGGCGGGGGTTAAGCTGACCATCCGCCGGCAGGACATCTCCCTGGCCCACGCCCTGCGGTGGCGGGGGCAGCACTGCCACATCGTCACCATCTCCTCCCAGGGGCGGGGGTATCTAACGGTGGAGGCGGCCCTGGTGGAGGTCAGCGCCTGCGCCGACCGGCACCGGGACGTGGAGTTCCCCGCTATCCTGGCGGAGCGGTATCTCCGCTTCAACGAGCTGGCTCCCCAGGACATCAATGTCCTGCGCCATATGCTCATCACCCCCAAGGCCATCAGCTTGACCCCCGGGCGGCTGGTGGAGGTGGCGGGGGTGAGCTGGCCCATCCGGCTGGCCCACACCCTGGGGCCGTACGTCAACGAGTACGAGGTGGAGAGGCTGGTGGATCTGTAGTGCAGGAGATCGAGCTGCGGGGCCTGGAGCAGATCGACCGGCTGGCCCAGAAGCTGGCCAAGTCCCCGGAGATCATGGCCAGGGCCAAGCGGGAGGCCTTCCAGGCGGCGGCAACAGAGGCCAAGCGCATTGTGGATTACTCTATCTCCACCGCACTGGAGGGGAACGTGGGGAAGGTGCAGCGGTGGCAGGCATCCCAGGTGGGTTCCCGGGGCGGCTACGCCGCCGTCCGGCCCAAGAAGGACACCTGGACCGAGGCCACCAAGAAGGCGGGCAACCGCTACGCCGTGGGCGCTGTCACCAACGCCATTGTCAGTGGCCACCGGTTCCCAACCCCCAGCGGCAGGAAATATTACAAGGAACGTATTCTTATCCCACAACAGCACGTTCCCGGCAGGCCCTTCTATGAGGACGCCAAGCCCCTGGTGCAAGAGTTGGCCCAGCGGACGGCCCGGCGGGTGCTGGAGGAGCTGCTGGAGCATTTGGAGGAGTGAGCACATGATCTATCCACAAGACATTATGGACGCCCTGGCCGAACAGATCCGGGGGAAGTTCCCCGAAGAGAAGGTCTACATGGACCGGGTGCCGGTGGACTTCAAGCGGCCCAGCACGTTGGTTGAGCTGGGCCAGCCGTGGAAGACCGACATCCACATGGGCACCCAGGCCATTGAGCTTCGGCCCGTCATCACTATGACCACCTTCGTGGTGGTGGACGAGTACCACCACAGCCATCTGCGGGAGCTGAACCGGCGGCAGATGGTGCTGACCGGCCTGCTGCTGCCGGGGTACATCCGGGTGCAGGACCGGGCCCCCAAGGTGGTGGGGCTGGAGCTGGAGGGTGGCTGGGACTTCGCCGCGGCCAAGGCCACCTTCTCCTACACCCTCAGCCGTGCAGACTTTGACACAATTCCGCAGGCCCCCCTTATGGAGGACCTGCACACCAGAATGGAGGCAACAATCTATGGCTAATCTCAATTCGCCCAGCATTACCGTCAAATTCACGGAGCTGGGCATTTCCGCCATCAACAGGGGCACCAAGGGCACGGTGGCCGTGATTCTGCGGGACACCGCCTCTGTGGAGCCCATGGCCCTGACCCAGGCCAGCCAGATCCCCGAGACCCTGGGGGCGGAAAATCAGGCGTATCTGCGCCGGACCTTCCTGGGCTACGTGAACCCGCCCAAGAAGGTCATCGTGTACACCACGAAGGCGGAGGACAACCTGTTGACCAAGGCCCTGGCCTACATGGCCACCCAGGATTTCGACTACCTCGTTGGCCCGGCGGACTGCTCCAGCGAGGAGGCCGCCGCTATCGCCACCTGGGTTGACAGCCAGCGGACCAATGCGGGCGCCAAGTACAAGGCGGTGCTGCCGGATCAGGCAGCGGATAAATACTTCGTGGTCAACTTCGCCGCCGCCGGCATGACCGACGGCAAGAACACCTACACCGCGGCGGAGTACTGCTCCCGCATGGCGGGCCTGCTGGCGGGCACCCCCATGCACATCGCCGCCACCTACGCCCCCCTGCCGGAGCTGACGGACGTCAAGCGCATGACCCGGGAGGAGCTGGACAACGCGGTCAACGCGGGCAAGCTGGTGCTGCGGTGGGACGGCCGGAAGGTCAAGGTGGACCGGGCGGTGACCAGTCTCACCACAACCAGCCAGGGGATGCTGGACAGCTTCAAGAAGATCAAACTGGTGGAGATCATGGATCTCATCCGCACGGACATCACCGCCACGGCTGAGGACGACTACATCGGCAAGTACGCCAACACCTACGACAACAAGCTGCTGCTGGTGACGGCCATACGGGGTTACTTCATGGGCCTGCAGGCCGACAGCCTGGTGCAGCCGGGCTACACCGTGGACATCGATGTGGACGCCCAGGAGCGCTTCCTGGTGTCCAAGGGCGTGGACACCAGCGCCATGACCGCCCAGGAGATCCGGGAGGCGGACACCGGCTCCCACGTTTTCCTGGTGATCCGGTGCAAGCTGCTGGACGCCATCGAGGACATCGACATCATCGTGGAGATCTAAGGAGGGACAGAGATGTTAGATCAGCGGATCATGAACGGCACCTTTGGTGAGGTGTGGGTGGACGGCCAGCTGTGGGCGGAACTGGAGAGCGCCCAGGCCAAGTTTGAGTACAGCAAGACCACCGTGAACCTCTGCGGCAGTATGCCGGAGGGCACCAAGGTGGTGGGCATGCGGGGGCGCGGCTCCCTGACCGTCCACAAGGTTTACACCCGGAACATCAGCCGCAGCGACAAGATCATGGAGGGCCGGGATGTGCGGGCCACTATCGTGATGAAACTGGCCGACCCGGACGCCTTCGGCGCGGAGCGGGTGGCCCTGTACGACGTCAGCTTTGACGACGAGACCATCATGGACTTTGCCGCAGGGAAGGCCGGCCAGACCAGCCACCCCTTCACCTTCAGCCGCCGGGAGTGGCTGGATGTGGTGCAGCCCAGATAAGACAGCAACAGCCTCCGCCCGGTGCGCCGGGCGGAGGCAGAGGCATACATAGGAGGAGATCATCATGAGCAAATTTTTGGACCAGCTGCTGCGGCCGGAGATTCCCAGCGTGGCGGAGCAGCAGCCCACGGCGGAGTACGAGATCAAGCGGCTGAGCCGCCTGGCGGGGGAGCCGGTGACGGTGACGCTGCGTGCCCTGCCCTACGGCAAGACCCAGGAGCTGCGGGAGATGGAGCGGGATGTGGAGATCCACATCCTCCTGGCGGGGTGCCGGGAGCTGGCCGACCCTGCGCTGCAGGCCAAGTTTGGCGGCGCCACGCCGGTGGAGACCGTGAAGGCCATGCTCCTGCCCGGTGAGATCGCCGATCTCAGCCGGGCGGTGGAGCGGCTCAGCGGCTACCGCCGGGACACCATCCGTGAGGTAAAAAACGGCTAAGGGAGGGCAGCGACCCGGAGCTGTCCCTCCTGTACTGGTTGTTCGTCAACAAGAATGTCATGCCCTGGGCGGTGTACAGCCAGGGCCAGGGTGGCCGGGATCTGGTGGAGGCCTTCGCCCTCCAGGAGCTGGAGGACCGGCGGGAGGCCCGTAGAAGGGCGTGAAAAACCGCCGCCCGGGAGAGCGGCGGGGGTGAGTATGTTATACGGGGTAAATGGCGTCAGTAATGATGGAGAATATTGCAAAGATGATTGCGATAATAAAGAACGCAATCCAGATATACTTCCAATCATTAGGAAGGTCATCCCACCAATCTTTAAACGACTGCATCCTGCTCACCGCCTTTCTAGTTACAGTATAGCATATTCCATTCCATAGTCAAGAGGTGATATTTATATCACGCTCCACCCAGAGGACTGGCGGCAGCACAACTATGTGGCCTGCTGCGGGACCTCCAGTCTGCCGGTGCTCTGGATGCTGGAACACAATCCTGTCCTGCGGGATGTCTGTCTCTGTCTGGACAACGACAAGGCGGGCCATACCGCCAGCCTCCGTCTGGCCGAACAGATTGCGGAGCAGTTTGGGATCGCCTCAAGCCGCCTGATTTCGGAGAATAAGGACTGGAACAACGACCTGACAGAACTGGCCGAACGGGATCATGCTGTACAGATGGTCCAGCAAATAGGATGATACCATGACAATACAGGCTATCATTCCCCTTGTGATCATGGGCGGTGCCTTTTTGCTGATCGCCATTGTCGCCCACACAACTGGCCAGGGAAATCTGGACCACATCAAATCCAAGACGGTGGGCGATGGCCAGCATGGTACTGCCCGATGGGCCACCAAAAAGGAAATCCAGCAGACCTTTAAACACATCCCTTTTCGTCCCGTGGCGTGGCGTAAAGGGTTGGATCTTCCGACTGACCAAGGATTGGTACTTGGGTGTGTGGGCGGCGGTCCAGACATCGGTCCAATATGGACCAAAATCTTCAAGCAGAGAAAGAAGGGCCCTGAACACCCCACCGTTCAGGCACTGGTGGATACCGACGATATCCACTGCCTGATGATCGGCGCATCCGGCATCGGCAAGACGGCCTTCTTTCTCTACCCCAATCTGGAATACGCCTGCGCCTGCGGGATGAGCTTTCTGGCTCTGGATACCAAAGGGGATCTGGCGCGGAACTACGGGACCATTGCCTCCCGGTGCTACGGCTATCAGGTGGCGGTCATTGACCTGCGAAACCCCACCCGCTCGGACGGATACAATCTGCTGACGCTCATCAACCACTACATGGAT